>WSXZ01000048.1:5893-46442 GCA_009773555.1 Methylocystaceae bacterium
CTGATTGCGATCCTGGATCAGCAGGGGCAGGCGCTTGGCCGAGGCGCTGGCGACGCTCATCTCCTGCCTGCTATGGGCGGCCCCGCGGGTCTTTTGCTCGTGGTTGACGTTGGTGGCGAGGCCAAGGGCGAGAAATCCAACCCAAAACGCCACGGGCACGAAGCGCGACTTCGAAAACGGCATTTTGGTCTCCCTTTGCTCAGGCGCTCTACGATCGAACGCAGCTTTCCCCAATGTGCGTCCAAGTAAAAGCGCCAGGAGCAAGCAACCTGATGGCGCCAGCTCGAAACAGTTCTCCTCTCTGGCTGGCGTGCTAATTAGCAATGGGCGCGAAAGTTGGCGCCAATGCTTACGTTCCCTGTGGACCTATGCGCGCGGGTCAGAAGCGCATTAGCTTGCGCCCAGGGGAGACAGCGATGACCTTAACAACCACGGATCGTCCAGCGCCCATCGTCAAAAGCGGGCATGTGCAACTGTCGATCATTCTGGCTGAGTCAGACAAGAACACTCTGCAGAATCAGATCTTCGACCAGATCCGCTCAATGATTCTCAACGGTCAGCTCAAATGCGACGATCCGATGCCGACCACCCGCGAGCTGAGCAGCCAGCTTGGCGTCTCGCGCAACACGGCGGTGTTGGCCTATGAGCGGCTGATCGCAGAAGGCTATATTCGCACGAAGCCATACGTCGGCACCTTCGTTTCGCCGGATCTGCCGGACACGGCGTTTCTGTCGGCCAATCACCGCACGCCGCAAGCGGAAGAGCAGGGCGCCGCGATTGAAGTTCCGCCGCCCTGCGGGGCGTTGCGCACTCATCGCCTCGCCGACCCGGAGCGCCGTCGCCTCGCCGCCGATTTCTGGGTGGGCCGGCCGGACGCACGATCCTTTCCGCTCAAGGCATGGTCGCATCACATCAAGAATCGGCTGAAGGCGGTCGGCTCCAATCTCACGAGCTATAGTGACGCCGCAGGACTGATGGAGCTGCGGCGCGCCGTCGCCAAACATCTTGCGCCGGCGCGCGGCGTCGTCGCCGATCCGGAGCAGATCGTCATCGTCGGCGGCTGCCAGGACGGCTTCAATCTGGTCGGCCGCCTGCTCGTCACGCCCGGCTCCACCGCCGTCGTCGAGTCGCCCTGCTATCAGGGCGCGGCCTTCGTGCTCGAAAGCCTTGGGGCGACGCTTTATCCCGTGCCTGTCGATCAGGACGGGCTCGACGTGTCGCGACTGCCGAAAACCCGGGGCGCCGTCGCCTATGTGACGCCGTCGCATCAATATCCGATCGGCGTGACCATGAGCCTGCAGCGGCGGCTTGAGCTTCTGGCCTGGGCGACGCAGTACGACGCGTATATTATGGAAGACGACTATGACAGCGACTTCCGTTTTGTCGGTTCGCCGCTGACGGCGCTGAAGGGGCTCGATCGCAACGAGCGCGTCATCTATCTCGGCACTTTCTCGAAATGCATGGGACCCGGACTGCGCCTCGGCTATGTGGTGCTGCCCCGCCGTCTCGCCGAAGCCGGGCGGCGCATGAAGATGCTGATGAACAACGGTCAAAGCTGGCTGGAACAGGCGGCGATGGCGGATTTCATGTCGAGCGGCGAGTTCGGGCGCCATTTGCGGCGTATTCGCCAGCTCTATCGCGATCGGCGCGACGCGCTGCTGGGCGCGCTGCGGAATCACTTCGGCGCCTGTGAGATCTACGGCGACCAGGCCGGCATGCATCTCGTGTGGAAGCTGCCGGACGGTTTTCCGGACGCCGCCGAGGTGGAGAAGAGGGGCCTAGCCGCCGGCGTTGGCGTCTGTTCGCTGGCGACGGGCTCGGCGCTGCGCTTTGACGACATCAATGGCGGCGATCGGCTGCTGATGCTCGGCTTCGTCGCGCTCACCGAAAAAGAAATCGAGACCGGAATCGCCCGGTTGGCGCAGGCGCTGAAAGCGTAGCGCTGCGCCAACCCTCTCCCATCGGGAGAGGGTGGTTGCGAAGCAACCGGGTGAGGGGTTTTTCCTCGCGAGTTTTGGCGGCGTTGCGGCGGATTCGTCGCGCCTGTATTGGCGAAATCGTAACCCCTCACCCCGGTCCTTCGTACCGACCCTCTCCCACAGGGAGAAGGTGTCCGCGCGCCTCTCCCACAGGGAGAGGGTGGTTGCGAAGCAACCGGGTGAGGGGTTTCCGCTTCGCGCGAGTTTGCGTATTGCGAGGTGGCCATAACCCTCACCCCGGTCCTTTGGACCGACCCTCTCCCCATGGGAGAGGGTTTCGCGCGAGCCCTACGTTCATGAACGACTTCAGCGGCGTCTCGCGTCTGCGCGCCATACCGTCCGGCGTCTGGGCGCTCGGACTCGTCTCGCTGCTCATGGATTTCTCATCCGAGATGATCCATGCGCTGCTGCCGATCTATCTCGTCGGCGCGATGGGCGCCTCGATGGCCGAAGTCGGAATCATCGAAGGCGTCGCCGAAGCGACCGCCTCGATCGTGAAAATATTTTCGGGCGCGCTGTCGGACTGGTTCGGACGCCGCAAACAGCTGGCGATCATCGGCTATGGGCTTGCCGCGCTCACGAAGCCGATGTTTCCGCTGGCGCCGAATGTGGCCTGGGTCATGGCCGCCCGCTTCATCGATCGCGTCGGCAAGGGCATACGCGGCGCCCCGCGCGACGCGCTTGTCGCCGATATCGCGCCGGCCTCCATTCGCGGCGCGGCCTTCGGGCTTCGCCAGTCGCTCGACACGATCGGCGCCTTTCTCGGGCCGGCGGTCGCGGTCGCCGCGATGTGGGTCTCGGCCAACAGCATCCCTTTCGTCTTCTGGATCGCGACGATTCCGGCCGCGCTCGCCGTTGCGGTCCTGGCGTTCGGCGTGCGCGAGCCCGAAGCCTCCCGCCCGCCGCGGCCGGCGCGTTTTCCGCTGCACATCGAGGAAGTCCGCCGGCTCGGCGGCCCCTTCTGGATCGTTGTGGCGATCGGCGTCGTCTTCAGTCTGGCGCGCTTTTCCGAGGCTTTCCTCATTCTTAAGGCGCGCGACGTCGGACTGCCGGTGGCGCTCGCGCCGCTGGTGCTCGTCGCGATGAATGTCGTCTACGCCGGCGCCTCCTATCCGGTTGGCGCCTTCTCGGATCGCGGCGACAGAAAAACGCCTCTCATGGCGGGTCTTGTCGCGCTGATCGCCGCCGACGCCGTCCTGGCGGTCGCCGATCATATGCCGCTCGTGTGGCTCGGCGTGGCGCTTTGGGGCCTGCACATGGGCCTCACCCAGGGCCTGCTCGCGACGCTCATCGCCGACGTCGCGCCGGCGGCGTTGCGCGGCTCGGCCTTCGGCGTGTTCAACCTTGCAAGCGGGGTCGCGCTGCTCGCCGCCAGCGCCGGCGCGGGGGCGCTGTGGGACGCCTTCGGGTCCGCTTCCGCCTTCTGGGCGGGCGCGCTTTTGGCGTCGCTGGCGCTCGTCGGGCTCGCGGTCGGCGGCGGTCGGATCGGCCAGCCCCACGGGCCGGTTTGAGCCGGCGCGTTAAGAACTTCGCGTCGAAAATCAGGCGCGTTAACCGCTGGCTAAGCATGTCAATTAAACATTGAAAATGAACGATAAATTATCGCAATTGCGCCATTGTTGATCATTCATTTCAGAACTGGCGGGGGCGCTGGCGTTTCAAGAACGCACCATTGAGGGACCAATGAAAAAACGAGCTTTCGGCGTCGCCGTCGCGGCTTGCCTCTCCGTCCTGTCGGCGTCGGCCGCAGACCTGCCTTCGCGCAAGGAGCCGCCGCCGGTCTATTATCCGCCGCCGCCAATCTTCACCTGGACCGGGGTCTACGCCGGTCTCAATCTTGGCGGCGGGTGGCTTGATCGATACGATTATGGACATTGGCTGGCGCCCTCGAGCGCGTCGAACAGTGGCGGCGTCGTCGGCGGCGGCCAGATCGGCTATAATTATCAGCTCACCCCGCTCTTCGTCGTCGGTCTCGAAACCGATTTTCAAGGATCGGGCGTCGGCGGCGGCGGCAATCAGGGTTGGGGCGCAACGCGCAGCGTCGACTGGTTCGGCACGGTGCGCGGCCGCGCGGGCGTGTCGATGCTGAACGCGCAGCTGCTCCTTTACGGTACCGGCGGCTTCGCCTATGGCGACCTGCGTCTCAACTACGGATGGCTTGGCTCTCAGGCCCGCACCGGAACCGGGTGGACGGCGGGCGGAGGGCTTGAATACGCCTTCCTCCCGAACTGGTCGGCGAAGGTCGAATATCTCTACACAAACATCGGCGCGAATTACGACTCTATCTACGTTGCGCCGTTCATCGTCGAATCCCAGCAGCGCGCGCATCTCAATACCGTGCGCGCCGGCGTCAATTATCGCTTCAACTGGCTGCTTGCGCCTCCCGGCCCGCCAATGGCGGCCTACTGAACGCGAATGCTACGAGGATGAGCGACAAAAGCCCCGGCGACGGGGCTTTTGCATATGTGGCCGTCGAAGGCGCCGCCCGCGTAGTTGCGGCGCCGCAACATTTGAACTATCTGCTTTGGAAGCGTTCCGAGAAGAAATCGGCCGCACGCGAGAGGGTTCTACATGGCAGACGCCGACACTGACGGGCTCGCCGCGCGGCGGCCGCTGTCGCCGCATCTGACGGTCTTTAGGCCCATCCTGACGATGATGATGTCGATCGCGCATCGAATCACCGGCGCGGGGCTTTACGTCGGCATGGCGCTTCTGGCGCTGTTCCTGCTCGGCGCCGCAGTTGGCGGCGTCGCCTTCTCCGCCGTGTCCTGGATCGGGTCGGGCTTCATCGGCAATCTGCTGGTGCTGATGATCGTTTGGGCGATTTTCCACCATCTGCTCGGCGGCGTGCGTCACGCGCTCTGGGACCGCGGGCTTTACATGGACGCGAAGGGGCGGGAACTGCTGGCGCAAGGGACGCTCGTCGGCGGCATCCTGTTGACGCTGCTCGTCTTCATCTTCAAGACGCTGGCGAGCTGAGCGGAGCGAACTCATGACGGTTGCGACGAGGTTCAAGAGCGGTCGAACCGGACCCGGCGACGCCTATGTCTCCGACCATAGCGGTTCGCCTCACGCACGCTTCATGCGGTTGACGTCTTATGCGCTGGTCCCGCTTGGCGTGTTGAGCGCCTGGTGGATTCTTGGACTTGCCGGCAAGCCGCTCGAAGGCGTGCGCGCCGAGATCGGCAGACCAATTCCCGCACTCGTGCTTCTTGCGTTCGGCGTCATCGGCATGATCCATGCGCGACAAGGCATGGACGACATCATCGAAGATTATGTGCACGATAAAGTGTTGAAGGCGCAGGCGATCGTCGCCAACACATGGGCGTCGCGCGCCATCGCAGCGATCTGGGTCCTCGCGATCCTCCTCATCGCTGCGCCGAAGTAGTCGGACGATGCAACCCACGGACGTCGACGTGACAGGCGAGAGCAGAAAGCAGCGCCACGGCGCTGCTCTGATCTCAATGATCCCGTCTTGTAACGACGCGGCGACGCTGCGCGCGGCGCGAATGAGATTCGAGAAGGCTTGATCGATGGTTGCAAAGGGTCCTGCATCAAATGTGTCGGTGGGCGGTCGCGCCTATGCGATCGTCGATCACACCTTTGACGTCGTCGTCGTCGGGGCGGGCGGATCGGGCCTTCGCGCCGTCGTCGGCTGCGCCGAGGCGGGACTGAACGTCGCCTGCGTCACCAAGGTCTTTCCAACCCGCTCGCACACCGTGGCGGCGCAGGGCGGCATCGCCGCCGCGCTCGGCAACATGGGGCCGGACAATTGGAAATGGCACATGTACGACACCGTCAAGGGCTCCGACTGGCTCGGCGACCAGGACGCCATCGAATATATGTGCCGCAACGCCCCGCCCGCCGTTTATGAGCTGGAGCATTGGGGCGTCCCCTTCTCACGCACCACGGAAGGGACGATCTACCAGCGTCCGTTCGGCGGGATGACGACGGACTTCGGCAACGGCCCGCCGGCGCAGCGCACATGCGCGGCCGCCGATCGCACCGGCCACGCGATGCTCCATACGATGTATGGCCAGGCGCTGAAGCTTGACACGAAGTTCTTCGTCGAATTTTTCGCGCTCGACCTCATCATGGATCAGGACGGCGCCTGTCGGGGCGTCGTGTGCCTGAAGATCGATGACGGAACGATCCATCGTTTTCGCGCCGCGCTCACCGTGCTCGCGACCGGCGGCTATGGCCGCGCCTACCTTTCCGCGACGTCGGCGCACACCTGCACCGGCGATGGCAACGCCATGGTGCTGCGCGCGGGGCTGCCGCTGCAGGACATGGAGTTCGTGCAGTTTCATCCGACGGGAATCTATGGCGCGGGCTGCCTGATCACCGAGGGCGCGCGCGGCGAAGGCGGTTATCTGACAAACAGCGAAGGCGAGCGCTTCATGGAGCGCTACGCGCCTTCAGTGAAGGATCTTGCGCCGCGCGACATGGTTTCGCGCGCCATCACCGTCGAGGTTCGCGAGGGCCGCGGCGTCGGCAAGAATCAGGATCACGCCTATCTGCATCTCGAGCATCTCGATCCGCAGATTCTGCATGAGCGGCTGCCGGGCATCTCAGAAAGCGCGAAAATTTTCGCCGGCGTCGACGTGACGCGCCAGCCGATCCCGATCATTCCGACCGTGCATTACAATATGGGCGGCATACCGACGAATTATCACGGCGAGGCGTTGCGCAAGCGCGACGGCAATCCCGACGAGGTGGTGCCGGGCCTGATGGCGCTCGGCGAAGCCGCCTGCGTTTCCGTGCACGGCGCCAATCGCCTCGGCTCGAATTCGCTCATTGATCTCGTCGTCTTCGGCCGCGCCGCGGCGCAGCGCGCCGCCGAACTCATCAAGCCGAACGATACGCAGCCGGAGCTCCCCGCGGATTCGGCCGATCTCGCGCTGTCGCGTCTCGATTTTTTCCGCAACGCCAACGGCGGGACATCGACAGCCACATTGCGCGACAGGATGCAGCGCACGATGCAGTCGCATTGCGCCGTCTATCGCACCGGCGAGGTCCTCGCCGAAGGCGTCGAACAGATCAACGCCGTCTGGCGCGACGGCGCCGACGTCAAGATCACCGATCGCTCGCTGATCTGGAACTCCGATCTCGTCGAGACGCTGGAATACGACAACCTTATCGTGCAGGCCGTCACGACGATGGAAAGCGCCGCCAACCGCACCGAATCGCGCGGCGCGCATGCGCGCGAGGATTTTCCGAATCGCGACGACAAGAACTGGATGAAGCATACGCTCGCGACGATCGATCGCGAGAGGAAGACCACCTCGATCGATTATCGCCCGGTGCACAGCTACACGATGACGAATGAGGTGGCTTACATCGAGCCGAAGGCGCGGGTGTATTGAGGAACCTGAGGGCGTGGGAATGAACAGAAAGGAGAATTTGCCGAGGGCTTTGCGTAGCCCTCTACCGATCTTCACAACGGATCTGTTCGAGTACTCATTGGCCGATCAAGGCATTAATATTGGCTTCGGAGCTGGAATACCGCCACGACTGGAAAAAAAAGTAAAGGCTGCGGCTATTACTTACAAATTAGGTAATAAATCCGTAGATTACGTCCTCAAAAACTATTTCAGAGATGAAGCTGACGAAGACATGGAGGAGCGGGCGGATGTCGAAGTGAATAAGTACGTTGAAATGTCAGCCGCGGTTTTCGAGGATATCGTTTCAAATATTGCTGACAAGGCAGATAGTCTTGGCTCGATATTGTGTGAGATGACGCTTGTAAGAATTTGCTACAGCCTGAAGGTTGCCCTCTTTACCGCTAACGTGGGCGCTCTCTTTGAAACCTGTGTGCTTGCTCGGATGATTTTGGAGCAATTGAGCTGGGGTATTTCTGTGGACGGTATTGCCGAGGAGCAGTCCGTCGTAACGAAGCGAGCACAGGGTTCACTATCCTCGCTTAGGAAAATCTATCCCACCGCTGGTCGAATATATGGGTACCTAAGCAACCATGCGCACTGGAGTTATCCCGAGCACACGAAGTCGATTTTCTCGGATGGCGGCAAGTGGACCGTGTTGAAGGCAAATTCAGATAGCAAAGCGCAATCGTTGCTTTTGGTCCTATTGGTGGTCGATGTAATCGATGCTGTGTTGGAATCGTTGCGACCGGACGCGCGCTCTCATGTCGGATCACCATCTAAGGCCATGAGCAAGAAACATACGCTTGAACACGTAGACGCCCTAATGACCATAGTAAGAGATCGCGACGAAGCTGCTGGCATCGTTTCCCTTTTCAATAGGGGGAGCTAAATGGTCGAATTCACCCTCCCCAAGAACTCCGTCGTCGCCGAGGGCAAGACGTGGCCGAAGCCCGAAGGGGCCGAGCGCCTGCGCGAATTGCGCATCTATCGATGGGACCCCGACGACGGCGCCAATCCGCGCATCGACACCTATTTCATCGACGCCGACGACTGCGGGCCGATGGTTCTCGACGCGCTGATCTGGATCAAGAACCGAATCGATCCGACGCTGGCCTTCCGTCGCTCCTGCCGCGAGGGCATCTGCGGCTCGTGTTCGATGAATATCGGCGGGCTGAACACGCTCGCCTGCACCAAGGGCATGGATGAAATCGACGGCGCGATCAAAATCTATCCGCTGCCGCATATGGCGGTGGTCAAGGATTTGGTGCCCGATCTGACGATCTTCTATGAACAATACGCGGCGATCCAGCCCTGGCTGCGCGCCGGACCAGACCCCGAGAAGGAGCGGCTGCAGTCGCCGGAGCAGCGGGCCAAGCTCGACGGTCTCTACGAATGCATCCTGTGCGCCTGCTGCTCGACGGCCTGTCCGAGCTATTGGTGGAACGCCGATCGTTTCCTGGGTCCCGCGGCGCTGCTGCAGGCGTTCCGCTGGGTGCAGGACTCGCGCGATGAAGCGACGGAGGATCGCGTCTCCTATGTCGACGACATCTTCCGCCTCTACCGCTGCCACACGATCATGAATTGCACCCAGGTCTGCCCGAAGGGTCTGTCGCCGGCCAAGGCGATCGCGGAACTCAAAAACATGGCCATCGCCCAGGACGAAGCGGAGTCGCGCTGAGCGCGGGGCCGCCTTGATCCCGCCGCGCCGCCGGTTTAGGACGGAACAAACGTCTTCGGAGATCTGCGCCATGTCGACCAGCGCTCGTCGCAATTGCGCTTCGCTTCTCATCGCCGCCTATCTGATCGCCGGCGGCCTTCAGGCCGCCTCGGCGCAGCAGCTTCAGGTCGATCCCGGAGCGCTGGACGCCTCTGGTTCTGTCACGACGCAGCCGAAGGCCAAAAAGGCCAAGGCGCAGCAATCCCCGCGGGCCGGCGCCGGCCAGCAGCAGCAGCAGGGGAGCGGCGGCAACCGCCAGTTTGGCGAGCTTGAGGGTTGGTCGCCGGGCAAGGCGCCGCCTGGAGGAAAGCCGGCGGAAGCCGAAAAGCCGGCTTCGCCCAACGGCAAAATGCCCATCGGCGTTTCGCCCTCGGGGAATATGTCGGTCGGGCTTCCCTTCTAAAAGTCACAGCGCCGGGTCGCCGGCTGGAGTTGATCATGGCGTATAAGGTTGCGGTCGTCGGCGCTACGGGCAACGTAGGCCGCGAGATGCTCGATATTCTCGCCGAGCGCCGCTTCCCTGTTTCGGAAGTCGTTGCGCTGGCGTCGCCGAGTTCGATCGGCACGGAGGTGTCCTTCGGCGATAGGACGCTGAAGTGCAAAGTGCTCGACTCCTACGATTTCTCCGACGTCGACATTTGTCTCATGTCGGCGGGCGGCTCCGTCGCGAAGGAATGGGCGCCCAGGATCGGCGCGCAGGGCTGCGTCGTCATCGACAATTCTTCGGCCTGGCGCATGGACCCTGACGTGCCGTTGGTCGTGCCGGAGGTCAACGCCGCCGCCGCGGCGGGATTTTCCAAAAAGAACATCATCGCCAATCCGAACTGCTCGACGGCGCAGCTCGTCGTTGCGCTGAAGCCCTTGCACGTTGCGGCGACGATCAAGCGCGTCGTCGTCTCGACCTATCAATCGGTCTCTGGCGCGGGCAAGGAGGGCATGGACGAACTCTTCGCGCAGACCCGTTCGGTGTTCGTCGCCAACCCTGTCGAAGCGAAGAAATTTCCCAAGCGCATCGCCTTCAATCTCATTCCGCAGATCGACGTCTTCATGGAGGACGGCTTCACCAAGGAAGAGTGGAAGATGGTCGCGGAGACAAAGAAGATTCTAGATCCCAAGATCAAGCTTGTCGCCACCTGCGTGCGCGTGCCGGTCTTCATCGGCCATTCGGAAGCGGTGAACATCGAATTCGAAAAGCCGATTTCGGCGGACGAGGCGCGTAACATTCTGCGCGCGGCGCCGGGCGTGCTGGTGATCGACAAGCACGAGGACGGCGGCTACATCACGCCGCATGAAGCGGCGGGCGAAGACGCCACCTATGTCTCGCGCATCCGTACCGACCCGACCGTCGATAATGGGCTGGTTCTATGGTGCGTTTCCGACAATCTGCGCAAGGGCGCGGCGCTCAACGCCATTCAGATCGCGGAAGTCCTGATGAACCGCAAGCTGCTCGCGCCTAAGAAAAGGGCGGCGTAAGGCCCGAAGGCGATCATCATCGCCAAATAGGCCGAGCGTCAGCGCGAAGAGGGCGATCGCGGCCGAAAGCGAATCGCCGACGGCGACGGCTTATTTGTTGATCTTGAACAGCGTCGGATCTGGCACTTTCGCCTGGTCGATGTTGAAGATCGAGATCAAGGTCTCATAGCCTTGCGGGTCCTTCACCTGCCACTGCTTCAATTTGAAGGTCTTGGGGTCGAAGATCAGACGCACGTGCGACGTGCCGCCGAAGGTCGCCTTGTCCTCAATAGCGATGGTGACGCCGGAATCATCGATCTTCACGTCCTCGACGATGACATCCTTTTCGAGATCGATCTTGTCCTTCATCAGGAATTTGAGCGGCGTCTGAGTGATAAAGTAGAGATCCTGCGTGTTGAGCTTACGGTCGCGCACGGCGACCTGCGCGCCATCGGCGACGACTTCCATCGTCGCCGGCTGGGCGTATTCGAAACGCACACGGCCGGCGCGCTGAACGTGAAGCTTGCCTTCCGAACGCTTGCCGTCGCCGCCGATCTGCACGAAATCGGCGGTCATCACCGGCGATGCGTTGAAAAAAGCGTTGGCGCGCTTGAGCGCTTCGTCGCGGGTGAGCGGCTTCTCCGGCTCGGGCGCGGGCGGCGGCGCGATCGTGGCGGCGGCAGCGGCGGGCCCCTGAGCGGTCGGTTTGCCGGTCTTCTTCCCCATCGGGTCTGCAGGTTTCGCCTCTCCGGGCTTGGCCGTCACGGGCTTGACCGTCACGGGCTTACCGTCGACGCCCTTCTCGTCAGCAGATTTGACTTCTGCCGATTTCGACCCTGTTTCCGCGGGTCTGGCTTCGGCTGGCTTCGCCTCCGCTGCTTTATTCGCGGCGACCGCCGGAACGCTTCCTTGCGACGGCGGCGCAGCGCGCGCGATCGTCGCAGCGGCGGCCGGAACGGCGAGTGAAAGCGCGGCGAGCAGGGCGGCAAAGTGAACGTATGTCACGGCGGGTTCCGATTCTGGGAAGCTGTCGCCGTCTTCCTAGCATAAGTTGGCGGAATTGGGGGCGAAGCCTACTCCGCCGCCTCGATATCGAGAGTTATGGCGCGCTGCCCGAGCGCGCGAAAGCGCATTCGAGCGCGGCTGGCTATTCCGGCAGCTCGGACGGAAGGATGGTTCGATCGTCGATGATCGCTCGTGCGATCTGAGAGCGTGTAAGATTGCGCACGCCAGTGAGGTCGGCGCCTCTAAGGATGGTTCCATCGAGGATAGCATTTTGCAAATTTGCGCCACGAAAATTGACGTTCGTGCAATCGGCGTCGCTAAGGTTCGCGCCCTTCAGATTGGCGTTGCTCAGATCGGTTCGGCGAATGAAGGCGCCGCTCAGATCAATCTTGAACGCTTCGCGCTGTTCGGTTCTGATTGCCGCGGCCATTCTCAAGTTCCTGCCTGGCTCTGCACCAGCCGAATAATTTCGCGGACATCGGCGGGCGGCTCGGCGTCTCCATAATCTACCCGATTTTCCTTCAAATATATAGTCAGCAATTGCACGACGGGCTCCGACCAATCAGGAAAGTCCCGGCAGATCTATTTCAATGCAAAAATGGATCCCAGCCTGACTTCAAGCTTCTCATCCCCCAATTGCCCAACCGATCTGTTCACAAGTTCGGCCACGTGTCCCCTGCGCGTAAGCTCGGTGAGACGGGTTTGGGCTTCAGCCTGTCGATTGGCGACTGTGACGCGCTTCCAACCGAGATACAGGCCAAAGGCGCCGCCAGTGAACAGTCCTATGTTACGAACGATCTCTGTTAGCTCTACCCACCATTGCATTTACGGCTACTCCGCCGCCTCGATATCGAAGGCGCCCCGGTCGATGCCGCCGCCGACGAGAATTTCGCGCTTTCCGGCGTGGTTAGGCGCGGAGACGACGCCTTCCTGCTCCATGCGTTCGACGAGCGAAGCGGCCTTGTTGTAGCCGACCGAGAGGCGGCGCTGGATGTAGCTCGTCGAGCACTTCTTGTCGCGCAGCACGATATTGACGGCGCGGTCATAAAGGTCGCCGCCTTCCTCCGCGTCCATCGAGCCGGGCAGGGGCGCTTCGCCGTCTTCGCCAGCATCATCCTCGACAGTGATGGCGTCGAGATATTGCGGCGCGCCTTGCGTCTTCACATGGGCGACGATGTCCTCGACTTCGTGGTCGGACACGAAAGGCCCATGCACGCGCGAAATGCGGCCGCCGCCCGCCATGTAGAGCATGTCGCCCTGGCCGAGCAGCTGCTCGGCGCCCTGTTCGCCCAAAATCGTGCGGCTGTCGATCTTGGAGGTCACCTGGAAGGAGATGCGCGTTGGGAAATTCGCTTTGATCGTGCCGGTGATGACGTCGACGGAGGGGCGCTGCGTCGCCATGATCAGATGGATGCCCGCGGCGCGCGCCATCTGCGCCAGTCTCTGGATCGCGCCTTCGATGTCCTTGCCGGCGACGAGCATGAGATCCGCCATCTCGTCGACGATGACGACGATATAAGGCAGCGTGGAGAGCGTCATCTCCTCATGCTCGAAGATCGCCTCGCCGGTTTCGCGATCGAAGCCCGTCTGCACCGTGCGGGTGATCGTCTCGCCCTTGGCCTGCGCGTCGGCGACGCGGACATTGTAGCCGTCGATGTTGCGCACGCCGAGCTTCGACATTTTCTTGTAGCGATCCTCCATCTCTCGCACCGCCCATTTGAGCGCCACGACCGCCTTTTTCGGGTCGGTGACGACGGGCGTCAGCAGATGGGGGATGTTGTCGTAGACGGAGAGCTCCAGCATCTTCGGATCGACCATGATGAGCCGGCACTCTTCGGGCTTCAGCCGATAAAGCAGCGATAGGATCATGGTGTTGATCGCGACCGACTTGCCGGAGCCGGTGGTGCCGGCGACCAGAAGATGCGGCATGCGGGCCAGGTCGACGATCACCGGCTCGCCGCCGATCGTCTTGCCAAGCGCGATGGCGAGCTTGTGGTTGGAGCGGACGAAATCTTCGCAGGCGATGAGTTCGCGCAAATAGACCATCTCGCGACGCTGGTTCGGCAGTTCGATGCCGATGGCGTTGCGCCCCGATACGACGGCGACGCGGGCGGAGACGGCGGACATCGAGCGGGCGATGTCGTCGGCAAGGCCGATGACCCGCGAACTCTTGATGCCGGGCGCCGGCTCCAGCTCATAGAGCGTGACCACTGACGGAAAAATCCTCGAGCACGCCCTCAAGCAGACGCGCGTTGTGCTCGAGCGCCTCCTGCGGGAGCTTGACGCCGCTCGGCTGCTTCTTCGGCTCGGCGAGAAGGGCCAGGGGCGGCGTCTCATAGCGCGTATTGACGCGGGGCTGCGGGGCGCGGGTAGGCGCACGCGTCCTGCGGGGCGCGGGCGCGGACGGGGCGACCGCAGGTTCAAAGGGCGGCTCGTCGAGATCTTGGGGCGGCGACGCAAAGCCGGGATAAAGGTCCAGATCCTCGAAGGTCGGCTCCACGCGCGGATAGCGCGGGGGCGGCGGCCGGTCCGTCGTCGCGGCGCGACGTCTGAGTCTTGCGGCGGCGCGCAGCATCCAGGCTTTCAGCGCCAGTCCAAGATGAATCAGCGCGCCGAGCGAGATCAACGCGACGCCAGGCTCGCCGCCGGCGTCAGGAACGGCTGCGCATATCCGCTTCGGATTCAAAGCCCAGCCCCGCTGCGCCGGTCACGGCGAGAATCGCGACGAGCGCGGCGCCGACGCCAAAGACCGCGGTCAGGACGCCGGAGCCGGCAAAGATCAGCCGTGGAACGGTCAGGATGGCGTCGCCGGCGACGCCGCCGAGGCCGGTGGGCAGCGGCCAGCGGTTGGTCGCGGGCAAAAGCGACGCGGTCGCGGCGGTTGCGAAAACGCCGAGGACACAAAGGCCGACGCGCAGCATCACGCGGCCGATTCGGCGCCGTCGCATGAGACGCAATCCCTGGGCGGCGATCGGCACGATGGCGGCGATGGCGCCGAAGCCGACGAGCTGCATCAACAGATCAGAGACGATCGCGCCCGGTCCGCCGAGCAGATTGCGGACGTGGCCCGAGGTCGCGTGGTTGAGCGAAGGATCGCGGGCGGACCAGCTGACGAGCGCCAGCGTCAGCGCGGCGGCGCTCACGAGCAAGGCGGCGCCCAGTATTTCCGCCAGCCTCCGCGCCGCAAACTCGCGAAGCTGCTCGGTAAAATGGCCCCTTGCATGGCTGCGCATATGAAGAGAAGCCTCGCTTGATCGCAGCGCCGCCAACGGCGCGCGTATGCGGGCAGCGTAAAAAATCTCGGTTAAGGTGCGCTTAAGCCTGGTTGTGCGGTTTCTTGCCGCCCGCCGCGACGATCTGATTGATCTCGGCGCCGTAAATGAAGATCGCCGCCAGCATCTGAAGAAAGACGATGGCGATCACGATCGAGGCGAGGCCGGCGTAAGTCGAAACATAGCTGCCAGCGAATCTCGCGAGATAGGCGCCGAAGCCGGCGCCGAGCGCGAGCGACGCGATCAGCGTCAGCGCGATGCCTGGCCCGATGAAGGTCAGATTGCGCCGCTCCGCGGGCAAAAATTTATGAGCCGCATACAGGGCAATGGCCAACAGGGCGGTGGTGACGCCATAGCGCACCGGCGCGTAAAGGGGCTGAAGCTCCTGCACGAGGGCGGGTATGTATCGTTCGGCGATCGCGCGCGCGAGAGGCCCCAGCACGAGCAGAATAGCGACGGCGAGGAGCGCGGCCGCGCCGAGAAAGACGTAAAGAATTGATTCGAGGCGCGTCAGCCACCAGGGGCGCTTGTCCTTGAGGTCATAGGCGCGGTTCAGCGCGACGCGCAGCGCTTCCACTCCGGTAGAGGAGAAATATATGGCGAAGATCGCGCCCAGCGTCAGCAGCCCGCCACGCGGTTGCGTCAGCACATTACGGATTTCCCCGGAAATCGGCCCGGCGACGCTCTCCGGCCATGTTTCGAAAAGCAGTTTTGTCGCCGCGTCCGCTTCTCGTCCCAAGCCGAAGAAGCCGGCGAGCGCCGTCAAAAAAATCAGGAACGGAAACAACGACGTCAGGATTGCGAGGGCGATATAGCTTGTGACCGCCCAACCATCGTCGCGGTCGAACTTGAGATAGGCGTCATAAAAGATTTGAAAGAACTTTCGCATGGCGGACTCATGATAGCGTGGCGACCGGGAATGGCGATGGCGGAAGGGAGTGAATTCGTCGATGAGAAGCTTTTCTTTACGGCGCGCCGCCGCCATCAGCGCGGCTTTTGTCGTTCTGGCGCATTCAATGAACTGGGCGTTCGCCAAGGACTGCGACGGTCGCGGCTCTCAGACTGACCTCAATTTGTGCGCGGGAGAGAATTTCAAACAGGCCGACGCGAAACTCAACGCCATCTACGCCAAATTGCAAAAAAAGATCAGCGCGGCGGGCCAGCCAAAATTACGGGAGGCGCAAAAATCCTGGATCGCCTACCGGGATGCGCAATGCGCCTTTGAAACTCTGGGGACGATCGACGGCAGCATTCACAGCATGGTCGTGGCGCAATGTCTCACGGATGTGACCGAGCAGCAGACGAAACGGTTGGAGCATCAACTCACCTGCGAAGAAGGCGACGTCTCCTGCGGCGGTCAGTAGCGCGCTGGCGCTACTCGCGCTGAAAATGCTCATAAACCAGCCGCGCCGTGGCCTTGTTGACGCCAGGCACCTTCTCCAGATCCGAAAGCGCCGCCCTTGACACCGCCTTCGCCGACCCAAACGCCAGGAGCAGCGCGCGTTTGCGCGATGGCCCGACGCCGGCGATCTCATCCAGCGGATTCTTGGTGAATTCCTTTTTGCGCCGCGCGCGATGCGTGCCGATCGCAAAGCGATGCGCTTCGTCGCGCAGGCGCTGCACAAAGTAGAGCGCCGGATCGTGCGGCGGCAGGCGAAACGGCTCGCGGCCTTCGACGAAGAATGTTTCGCGTCCGGCGTTGCGGTCGGCGCCCTTGGCGATCGACGCGATCGCCACCCCTTCGACTCCGAGTTCGCGCAAGACGTCGCGCGCCACGTCGAATTGGCCGCGTCCGCCGTCGATCAGAATGAGATCTGGCTTTGCCGGAAACGCCTCGCGATCCTGCTCCGTTTCTCCATCCTTGGCGAGCCGCGCGAACCGGCGGGTGAGCACCTCGCGCATCATGCCGAAATCGTCCCCCGGCGTGATCTCCGCGCTTCTGATGTTGAAGGTGCGGTAGTGGGCTTTCATAAATCCTGCAGGCCCCGCGACGATCATCGCGCCGATCGCCTGCGCGCCGCCGATGTGGGAATTGTCGTAGACCTCAATGCGCCGCGGCGCCGAGACGAGACCAAAGGCCTGGCCGAGCGCCCCGAGCAGGCGCTGCTGGCTTGCGTCTTCGGCGAGCTTGCGCCCGAGCGCTTGCCGCGCGTTCTGAAGCGCGTGGTCCACAAGTTCGCGCTTCTCGCCGCGCTGCGGCGCGAGCACTTCGACGCGGCGGCCAAGCCGCGCGGTCAACACTTCTTCAAGCAGCGCGCTGTCCTCGATCGGATGGGAGAGAAAGACGCAGGGGGCCGAAGGGTGCTCCTGATAAAACTGCGCGAGAAAGGCGTCGAGAACTTCGGACTCGGACAGCGACGCGTCGGCGCGGGGAAAGTAGGAGCGATTGCCCCAGTTCTGGTAGGCGCGAAAGAAGAACGCTTCGACGCAGAAACGTCCGGCGTCCTTGGCGATGGCGAAGACGTCGGCTTCTTCGACGCTGCGTGGATTGATTCCCTGCGCGCCCTGAACCGCCGAGAGCGCCGAGATTCGGTCGCGCAGCCGCGCCGCGCGCTCAAACTCCAGTCGCTCGGAGGCTTCGGTCATTTCGCGCGCCAGCTGTTCGCGGACGTTGCGACTTTTGCCAGAGAGAAAATCCCGCGCCTCTCGCACGAGCTCGGCGTAATCCTCCATGGAGATTTCGCCGGTGCACGGGCCCGAACAGCGTTTGATCTGATAGAGCAGGCACGGACGCGTGCGATTGTCGAAGAAGCTTTGCGAGCAGGATCGCAAAAGAAATGCGCGCTCCAGCGCATTCAGCGCCCGATTGACCGCCCAGACGCTGGCGAAGGGGCCGAAATAGTCTCCCTTGCGCGCGCGGGCGCCCCGGTGCTTGAGAATCTGCGGCGCGTCATGATCCTTGGCGATCAGAATGTAAGGGAAGGATTTATCGTCGCGCATCAGCACGTTGAAGCGCGGCTTCAACTGCTTGATGAGATTTGCTTCCAAAAGCAGCGCGTCGGTTTCAGTCTCGACCGAGATGAACACCATCGTCGTCGTCGCCGAGATCATCCGCGCGATGCGATTCACATGACCCGCAAGACGCGTGTAGCTCGCGACGCGCTTGCGCACGTTTTTCGCCTTGCCGACGTAGAGCACCTCGCCACTTTCAGCGATCATGCGATAGACGCCGGGCCCGTTCGGCGCGTGCCGCCAATGCTTCTTGATGACGTCGACGCCGCGCTTGACGCTTTCCGGCGTCTCGGGCGTCTCGGCTCCCGGATCGGACGGCTCCGCCTCCGCCTCCGCCGCGGCGTCGGGCGCGTCAAAGACGTCGTCTTCTTCGGGGGGAAGATCGCGCGGATTTGCGTGAGCAGTCATTCACCTAGATCTATTCGCCGCCGGCCGCGATGGAAAGAGTCGCTGGAGGCGCCCCGCCGGACCAAAGAGCTGTGTAGAACCTCGATCCGCCGCGCATTTCCCTGAGCGCCGCCTTGCGCCCGCCTGTCCGTCTGGCCACAGTCCTGCAAAGCTTGGGCTGCGACGATCAGGGGACGGCATGCAGGCGGCGAGGATCACCGTTGGCGCGGTCCTGTTTCCGGCGCTGGCGCTGGGGCTGGCCGGCGTTTTTCTGTTCGGCGAGCGCTGGATCTCCCAGGTTCCAGCGTCCATCGATTTCGTTCCGCCGACTCTCGCAGCGGTATTGTTGATCGGGGCCGTCTTCGCCGCCTTGCAGCACGCCGAAATTCTCGGCGCCAAGACGGGCGAACCCTATGGCACGCTTGTGCTCACCATCGCCGTGACCGTTATCGAGGTCGCGATCATGGCCTCGATGATCGAACATGGAGACGAGGATCCGACCGAAGCGCGCGAGGCGGTGTTCTCCGCAATCATCATCGTTTGCAACGGCCTTGTCGGGCTCTGCCTTCTGCTCGGCGGCTTCCGTCACCACGAGCAGGAAATTCAGCCGATGGCGACGAGCGCCTATCTGGCCATCCTGATCGCTCTTTCCGTTCTCACGCTCATTCTGCCGGATTATACGACGTCGAGCTACGGACCTACTCTGTCTACAACTCAGCTCATTTTCGTCAGCGTTCTGTCGGTGCTGCTCTACGGCGCATTTCTCTTCATTCAGACCGTGCGGCATCGATCCTACTTTATCGACGTGCATGTCGCCGCGGTGGGCCACGGCGAGGCGAAGCCTTCGCGTGCGGTGGCGATATTCGCAGTTGCGGGACTGGGCGCCAGCCTGCTTGGCGTCTCGCTTCTCGCGGAGCGTGTCATTCCCGGTCTGGAAGAGGCGCTTCGCTGGGGGGGCGTCGACGACGTGAACCGGGTGACCGGCGCGGCCGTGGCGATGTTGGTCCTACTGCCCGAATCGATGAACTCCATCCGCGCCGCGACGCGCAACGCGCTTCAGACAAGCCTCAACGGTGCGCTCGGCTCCGTCGTCGCGACGATCGGGCTCACGGTTCCCGCCGTGGCGCTGTTGAGCGTCGCGACGAACCGGGAGATCGTCTTCGGTCTCGAAAAACGCGACACCGTCTTGCTGCTGCTGACATTGCTGCTGAGCGTTGTGAGCTTCGGCGCCGGCCGAACGAATCTCATGACCGGGCTGGTGCATCTCGTCGTTTTCGCGACATATATTTTTCTTTTGTTCGTGCCCTGATTGTCACGCGTGGAGCGCCAATGAACGACGACAATCCGATCTTGTTTTACGCGCCGCGCACGCGGGCCTCTAGCGTGCTGACTCTGCTTGAGGAACTCGACGTTCCCTACGAGCTGCGCCTGTTGAATTTCCAGCTCGGCGAACAGCGCAAGCCCGAATACCTCGCCGTCAATCCACTCGGCAAAGTGCCAGCCATTGTTCATAATGGCGCGCTCGTGACCGAGCTTGGCGCGATTTTCATCTATCTTGCCGACGCTTTTCCGCGGAAAGGACTCGCGCCGGCGATTGGCGACGCCTTACGCGGGCCTTATCTGCGCTGGCTCGTGTTCTACGGGTCGGCGTTCGAGCCTGCGATCGTCGATCGTTCGATGAAGCGCGAGCCGGCGCCTGCAAGCAGAAGTTCCTACGGCGATTTTGATGGCGTCATGGCGCTGATCAACGCGCAATTGACGCAAGGCCCTTATCTCTTCGGCGAGCGCTTCACCGCCGCCGACATTCTTTGGGGCGGCGCGCTGCGGTGGACAGTCGGTTTTGGCCTTGTTCCCGAAAGCGCGCAAATCCGCGCCTATGTCGAGCGCGTGACGTCGCGTCCAAGCTTTGCGCGCGTTGCGCAGACCGACGAAGAGTTGCTCAAGATTCAAGAAGCGGCGGCGGCGGGCAAATGAGGCGTCTTCTCTCTCCCGATGGGAGAGAGATTCGCGCACGACTTTCGCGCGCTCGAACGTCACCAGTCGATCGGCGTTTCCGCGTGCGCGATCAGGTAATCATTCGCCTTCGAGAAATGCTTGCAGCCGAAAAAGCCATTGTTCGCCGAAAGCGGCGATGGATGCCCGGCGCCCTTGCGCCGGGCATAAGCGCCCCACAGCATGAACGCAACGCCTTCGCGTTCGCGCGATAGCGCGTGAATGGCGGCGTCGGTGAATTGCTCCCAGCCCTTGTTCTGATGCGAACCGGCGGCGTTCTCGCGCACGGTGAGCGTGGCGTTAAGCAGCAGCACGCCTTGTCGCGCCCAGCGCGAAAGATCGGGATCGCGCGAGACCGGACGGCCGAGATCGGCTTCGATTTCCTTGAAGATGTTTTGCAGCGAGGGCGGCGGCGGCGTCGTCGCGCCGACGGCGAAGCAAAGGCCGCAGGCTTGGCCGGCGCCGTGATAGGGGTCTTGCCCGAGAATGACGACTTTCACCGTGTCGAACGGACATTCGTCGAAGGCGCGAAAAATCTGCGACGCCGGCGGGTAGATCCGGCCCGCGACATATTCGCCGCGGACAAATTCCCGCAGCGCGCGGAAATAGGGCTGGTCGAATTCCGCAGCGAGATGTTTGCGCCAGCTTTCTTCGATGCGGACGGGTTTGGTCATTTTGAAGGGCCGATCGTATCGAATTTATTTCGCGTCCAAAATATCGTCGACGGCGTGGAGGAATTCGCGAGCCATTAAAAAACGCGGACCGCCGATTTCTCGATCGCATGGCGCAGGCGAGGATGCAGGCCGTCCCGAGTGGTCAAATCCACCGCAGTCTTCAATTCATCCTCGAGAAAAAGTTTAATGCCGACAAGATCAAATGCGTTGAATCGGCTGGCGGGATCATAGTCGATGAAAAGATCGAGATCGCTGTCCGCAGTCGCTTCATCGCGTGCGGCGGAGCCAAAGAGGAACAACGATGTCGCGCCGCGAGCCTTGATGGCCGGCGCGTATTCCTGCAGTCGCGTGATGGCTTCGACACGTTTCATAAAGGCAGTCTAATCGAAAAGCGCGCGTCTGCTCAATCCTGCAGCGGGCCCCAGGCGGGATCGCTCGCAAAGCCTGGCGTCGGGACCTGAGTCTCCGACCGGCCGAAGACGTCGACCATGTGGATTTTCGGTCCGCCGCCGCCCGAAGAATCGCGGAAGAACATCAGGAAGAGACCGTTGGGCGCCCAGGTCGGCCCTTCATTGTGAAAGCCCTCGGTGAGAATGCGCTCGCCGGAGCCGTCAATCTTCATGACGCCGATCGAGAAGTTGCCGCCGTTCTGCTTGGTGAAGGCGATGTAGTCGCCCTTCGGGGACCAGACAGGCGTCGAATAGCGGCCGCCGCCGAATGAAATGCGCTTCGCCTCGCCGCCATGCGCGCCCATGACGTAGATCTGCTGCGAACCGCCGCGATCGCTCTCGAAGACGATCCGTGCGCCGTCGGGCGAGTAGGAGGGCGCGGTGTCGATGGCGCCGGTGTCGGTCAGACGCATCGTCGTGCGCGAGCGCAGATCCATCGTATAAAGATTGGTCGTCGAGCCCTGCGCCAGCGACATGATGATCTTCTGTCCGTCGGGCGAGAACCGCGGCGAGAAGGTCATGCCCGGAAAATTGCCGACCACTTCGCGCTGACTGTTCTCGATATTCATCAACAGGACTTTCGGGTCGCCGTCGGCGCCAAACGACATGTAGGTGACGTCGAGCGAATTGGGCGAAAACCGCGGCGTGACGACGAGTTCGTCGCCGCGCGTCAAATAGCGCACATTCGCGCCGTCCTGATCCATCATGGCGAGGCGCTTGCGGCGCCTTTCCTTTGAGCCGGTTTCATCGACGAAGACGACGCGCGTGTCGAAGAATCCTTTCTCGCCAGTGATGCGGGAAAAAACCGCGTCAGAGAGGAGATGCGCGACGCGCCGCATATTGGCGGCCTCGGTGACATATTGCTGGCCCGCGACTTGTTCGCCCGTCGTCACGTCGAAGAGTCGGAACTCCGTCTTCAGCCTGCCGTCGCCGGCGCGTTGTGAGCGACCCGTGAGGACAAATTGCGCGTTCACCGCCTTGAAGGCGGCGAGATAGGGCGCGGCGTCCGGCGGCGCGGCGTTTGCGGGCAGGGCGCCGGGGTCGATCGGATTCAAGAACACCGAGCGCTTGAAGTTGTTGAGCGTCACGGAGGTCACGGTGCGCGCGGCGTCGTCGCCGACAAAAGGCGCGACGGCGATATTGACCGGCTGAAAGCCGCCGCCCTTGAGATCGATGATGCGTCCGGCGCGCGCCAGAGATGCGGGAAGGAAAGGGGCGAACGTCGCGCCGGCGAGGAGGCCGGCGGCGGCGCGGCGGGTGATGCAGCGTGTCATAGGCGATATCTTTCAAGCATCGGCGTGAAGAAAGCGTAGCGCTTTGCCGCGATGGACGAGGTTGTCGGCGAGAGCCTCATCGACCCCCTCCCCAACCCTCCCCCGCTACGCGGGAGAGGGAGCAGATTTTGCGCTTCATACGCATCGCGCAAGCGCTGATCGTTAGCGTCCCCTCTCCCGCGAAGCGGGGGAGGGACAGGGTGGGGGCGAATCCGTTCACCTTGAACAACGCCGCTCACTAATTCGCATCCTGGAAGCGGATCGTGACGTCGTGTAGCGCCTCTTCATAATAGGGCAGGAACTCGGGCGGTATCCGCATCGGGCTGCAGCGTCGCACCGCCTGCATCGCCTGTTCGCCGCGGGCATGCTCGGTCGGGCTCGCCGAGGCGTTCAGCAGTTTCGGACGCCCTTCGAGTTCGCCGTCGCGGGAAAGATGGAACTCGACGATCGGCGTATAGCTCTGCCCGCCGAGCGACAATCCAGACGCCCAGCAGGGATAGTAGTGGTCGTGAATGTAGGCGGCGATGCGCGCCTCCATCGAAGCCGACATCGTTGCGGCCGCTCCCGTTGGCGCGCCGAGCGCCGCGGCCTGCGTCGCTCTGCCCGTCGCGGCCTTGCGTTGCGGCGCTTCGTGGCTCAGCAATTTCGAGATGCTGGCGGCGTCGAATTTCGACTTCGGCGCGTTCTCCTCGCCCGACTTCGGCGCCAGTTCGCCGATCGATGTCTCAGGCTCAGGCTTGTCTTGCGGCTTTTTGCTGTCGAGCAGCTTCGCTACCTCGTCGATCTTGAGCCGCTCTTTCGGCTTCTCCGTCGCCGCCGCATCCTTTGCCGTGTGGTCCGGCTTCGTGCGTGCGGGCGGCTTTGGCTTCACGACTTCGGCTTCTTCGGGTTCTTTCTTCTCGGGCTCTTTTTTGTCGGGTTCCGGCGGCGCGGCCTTAGGCTTCGCAACCGGCTTGGGCTCGGGCTGTTTTTCGACGGGCTTTGGCGGCGGCTCCGGCTTTGGCGGCAGCGCGGCGACTCGCTTGGGCGGCGTCGGCGGCGCATCGTCGGCGGTCGGCTGCGGCAGCGGACGTACGGGCGGCGGCGGCGTCGCTATGTCCTTCTTCGCCTGTGCAAGCGGCGGCTCAGGCTTCGTCTCGGCTTCCGGCGCGACCTTGTCCACGCGCGGCGTGGGCTTGATCTCGCGCGCGGTTTTCTCGCCCTTCATGATCTGGGTGAGTTCGCTGTCGGTGACGAGGTCGACCGGAACCGTCTCCACCGCATCATCGAATTTGCGGGCGTCGGAAAACAGGACGAACGCCGCCAGAAGCAATCCCGCGTGGATCGCCGAGGAGAGAGGAAAACCCGGTTCGGAGCGCGAAATTTTCACTTCCGCTCAGCTCACTTCTTCTCCTGCTCCGTCACCAGCGCGACCTTCTTGTAGCCGGCGCTGATGACAAGCGACATCACTTCGGCGACGCGGCCGTAGTTGACCGCCTTGGAGCCGCGCACATAGATGCGTTCGTCGAATCCTTGCTTCACGGCTTCCTTCAGCCTGTCGAGCAGCTGTGTCGTCTCGACCGGCTGATCCATCAGGAACACCTGTCCCTTCTCGTCGATGGCGATCGAGACCGGTTTCTGATCGATATTGAGCGCGCCGGCCTTGGTCTGCGGAAGATCGACGGCGACGCCGGTGGCGAGCAGCGGCGCCGCCACCATGAAGATGATGAGCAGCACCAGCATGACGTCGATGAACGGCGTCATGTTGATTTCGGCCATGGCGCCGTAGCGCGGCACGCCGCGCCGACGCCTGCCGCCCTTGCGTCCCGGAGTCGAGAGGGAAGCGCCCATGCGTGCTCCTTACGCCGCGCGGTCGCGGTTCGAGGACGCCGTGTGCTGGTCGATCTGCCGCGACAGGATCGCGGAGAACTCGTCGGCGAAGCTTTCCATGCGCGCCTGCGCCTTGGCGACGTCGCCCTGCATCTTGTTGTAGGCGATCAGCGCGGGAATGGCGGCGAACAGACCGATCGCGGTGGCGAGCAGCGCCTCGGCGATGCCGGGCGCGACGACGGCGAGCGAGGTGTTTTTCGAGGCCGCGATCGAGCGGAACGACGTCATGATGCCCCAGACCGTGCCGAACAGGCCGACGAAGGGGCCGGCGGACGCCACGGTCGCGAGCACGAGCAGATTGGATTCAAGCTTCTCCACCTCGCGGGCGATGGAGACGTCGAGCACCTTCTCGATACGCGCCTGCAGGCCCATGAAGGAGGCGCTGGCGCCCGCCTGGAAGGAGCGCTTCCATTCCCGCATGGCCGCGACGAACAGCGTCGCCGTGCCGGTCTGCGGCCGCTCCGAGAGCTTGCCGTAAAGCTCCTCGAGCGAATTGCCCGACCAGAAGTTTTCCTCGAAGCGGTCCATCGCGCGGCGCATGCGCGCAAAGAGCAGCGTCTTGTCGATGATGATCGCCCAGCACCAGACCGAGGCGGCGAGCAGTCCGACCATGACGATCTTGACGACGATATGGGCGCCCCAGAACATGCTCCAGATCGTAATGTCGGCGGCTGGGGCGGCGAGAGGGCTCGCGGCGATCTCGGCTGGATTCATGATTTGTCCTTGAGTCGTCAGGCGCTCTGCGGCGGCTTTGGCTGCGACGCCCGGTCTATCGCCCGCAATTTCGCCATTTGTGGGGCTGCGATGCGCCGCACAACAAACCATAGGGAGGACGGGTTAACAAGGTGTGAGGGTTAAGCAAAGCTTAGCCAAGCGGATGGGTTCTGGCGGCGCCTCAGTCATTGAGCCGGTAAATCCACCATCCCTTGTGCTGATAGACAAGGGAAAATCGCGTCAGCGGCGAGGGCAGGGAAGTGGAGAACGGCAATAGCCGCGCAATCAGCCTGTCGCCGTCGCTCTTGCGCTGGAAATAATGCAGCCGCGTCGCGCCGCCCATCGGTTCGACGGCGAAGCCGCTTTCGATCTTTTGATCGCGCATCCATTGTTGCGCGGATTTGATGAGACCGTGCGAAACGCCGGTCGCGGCGAAATCCTTATAGGCGATGGAGAGCTGTTGCGGCCGTGCGGCGGCGAGCATCCACGCGTCCGAAATGCGCACGGCGACATAGGCGGGCTTGCCGTCCGCAAGCTTCTTCAACGCCTCGCTCGCGCGCGTCTCATCGGAATCGAGCAGCGCGTCCATGAAACGCGTGAAGCTGTTCGCTGAAGAAGTCGGGACTCCCGCGCCCCATCGCGCGCGCTCCGCCGCCCCCGCGGCCGACCAGGCGGCGGGCAACAGCAGTCCGCGCGCCTCTGCGTCGTCGAGCGGCGCGGCGCGTCCGGCGACGAGCCGAATCGTGCGCGAGAAGTCCCACCACGCCAGCACGACGGCGTCCTGCGGCGTATGTTCGCGGATTGCGGCGAGAACCTTCGCCGCATCGGCTGCCGAAACCTCTGCGAAGAAGATCGGCTCCGTCACCTGATTGCGCCACGTGAGCGGCGTCAGCCGACCTGCGTCATCGCGGGCGACGACGCCGGCGGCGATAGGGCGGCGCTCGTCCTTCGCCGAGACCTCGATCTGCTGGAGGCGCTCGGGCGTAAGTCCCAGGCCTTCGACATCCTTCGCCGCGTCCGCCGAGATTGGCGCGAGCCGCGTTTCAAACGGCGCGGTGGGATTGAGTCCGGCGTAGATCGCCCAGCCGAGCAGGGCGAAGCCGAAGACGATGAGGGCGACGCCGGCGATGAACCGAATGCGGGGAGTCATGTGCGTCCACTGTCAGAGGTCATTGCCGCACCCGATTGTCATTCCCGCGAAAGCGGGAATCCAGAGCAACAGCCGATTCTATCGCAGAACGCCCCTGGATTCCCGGTCGCGCTTTCGCGCGCCGGGAATGACATGCGGGACCCTCAACCCGCCTTGCTCTTGCGGCGCATGAGCAGACCGGCGCCGGCAAGCATGGCCAGCAGTCCGAGGCCGCCCGCAAAGGCGCGGCGCGCCGGCGAGTCGAGATCGAGGTCGCCGCGCTTCTGGCCGGCGATGCGCTTCAGCTCGGCGCGGATTTCCGCGGCTTCGCGCAGCTTCAGCCTTCGGTATAGGTGTAGCCGCCGGGGTTCATATGCGCGAGCCCCTTGTAGTGCTTGATCTGATGGTGCTCCCACATGTCGGCGAAGACATATTCGATGGCGCTCGGATTATTGCCCTTCTGCCAGAACAGCTGGAAGAAGCCGCCCGCGTCGTCCTTCTCGGGCGCCGGCGGCGCCGGTCGGTTCGTGGTCTGACCCGGCAGCAGCCTGTCGTTGTAGAGCTTCACCAGGACGCTGCGCGCTTTCTCGGTGATGTCGAGGCCGGAGACGATGCCCTTATCCATGCCGTCGAGATAGGCGCGCGCGAAGCTGTCGGAGTGACAATTGGAGCAGGTCGAAACCCACGACTCCTTGCGCTGCGTGAACCAGGGGTGGTTGAGGTTCTCCGCGATCTTCGGCATCGGCACGAAGGCCCAGCGCGACTTGCGCACCATGTTGTGCGTGAACTTGCCCTGATATTCCATGTGGCAGAAGGCGCAGGTCGGGGCGTTCATATTGCCCTTTTCCATCGCGTCGGCGAGGCGGACGTTCCAGTCCCATGTGTCGCCGCGCGTTGGCAGATCGCGCAGGCCTGCGGCTTACGCGCCTGCACGGCCGAGAATTCGTGCCGCGTGTGGCAGGAGTTACAGGTCGTCTGCGGCGTGTGGCAAAAGGTGCAGCCCTCCGCGACTTCGCGTTGCTCCATCGCCGCCCACACCGCGTTCTCGACATTGGCTTTCATCGAGAGCGCGTGTGAGGGATGGCCGGGCTTCCATTGATCCTGCGGCCAGGTGAAGGTGTCGCGTTCTGATTCGCGTTCGGCGAACTGCTGCACATGGCATTGTCCGCAGGCGGCCGCGTCGGGCATGCGCAATTCGGCCTTGTGCTGGCCGTGATCCTTGCCGACTCCCATATGGCAGTCGATGCAGCCGACCTCCTTCAGCGGTTCGCCGTCCTTGAGCGTTCCCATCGAACGGAGATTGTTCTCGACCTCCGTGATCATCGCCTTCTTATAGGCGCGCGCATCCGAATCCGGCAGATTGCGGATCGCGTCGAGATTGCCATGCACGCTGCCCTTCCAGCTGTGCGTCCAGCCCGGCGTCACTTGGCTGTGGCATTCGACGCATTGCGCGCGCTGCGCGTCGACGTCGATCGTTTGCGGCGGCTTATAGAAGTCGTGCGGATTGAGATATTTCGAGATCGGGATCGGCTCCCAATATTTCGAGAACGAGCCTTTGCCGGCGCCTTGCGATTCGTCATAGTAGCGCTTGGTCAGAGCGTCATAGAGCTCCTTGGGCGAGGCGGTCTTCGCAAGACCCAGCGCCTTGAAGGTTTCATCAGGCGTGTCCGCAAGAGCTGGCGCGCAGAGGACAAACGTCACGGCGAAGGCGAAGATCAGCGCGAGGCGAGCCGCGTAATGAGAAATCCTTATTGAACTCAGCATGCTCCCTCGCCCCTTCTGCGTCTGGCTGCATTGTCGGGGCCGAGGCGGCCACAGGAAAGGACCACAGGCGTTCCCGCCAATGAGGCCACCCCCCGGGTCGGCCCTATGGGTCGTCAAAACGCTTCCTGACGATAAATGATGGTTTTCTGGAGAAGCCATGACGACGCGTTGGTTCCCCTCAGCTTTGACGACCGCCGAGGCGCCGCCCGGCATGCGCATCTATGCGATCGGCGACGTGCACGGCCGCGCCGATCTTCTGCACGTTCTCGCCGAAGCGATCGCCGAAGATCTCGCGGCGCGCCGCTGCGAACAGGCGGTCACCGTGTTCGTCGGGGATTACGTCGACCACGGACTTGGCTCGAATGGCGTTTTGAAACGTTTGTCTACCGCGGATTTTCCGACGCCCGTCGTGACCCTGCGGGGCAATCACGAAGAAACGATGCTGCGCTTCATCAACGACGCGGCGGCGCTCGACGATTGGGTCAGCAGCGGCGCGCTGATGACGCTGCATTCCTATGGCGTCGACGCCGGCGAGGAGGTGGCGAAAGGCGGAGCCTCACAGGTTCGCGTGAAATTTCTTGCGCATTTCCCGGATGAACATCGTCGCTTCATCGAAGAAACGCGGCTTTGGGCGGAATATGGCGGCTATTTCTTCTGCCACGCCGGCATACGGCGCAGCGCGCCGCTGCATTTGCAGACTCCCCACGATTTGATGAATATCCGTGAGGGGTTTCTCGACTGCGGCGAGTCTTTCGGGAAGGTGATCGTGCATGGGCATACGCCGCATAACAACGTCGAGGATTTGCCGAACCGGATCAATCTCGACACGCATGCGTTCAAGACCGGCGTGTTGACGGCGGTGGCGCTGGACGGCGCCGAGCGGCGGTTTATTCAGACCGCGTGAGGCGTCACCCGACGCGCAGCTCGAAGGCGTTTTCGAGATGGCGCGGCAGCCGGCCCGGCGCCAAAAAAATCGCGTCGGCGCGCAGCGTATAATTCATCGCCCAAGGGTTCGCCGCGAGCCAGCGGCCCACAGCCTGCGAGAAGCGGCGGTGTTTTTGCGGCGTGATGGCGATGACGGCGTCATCGATAAGGCCGCGCGCTTTTACTTCGACGAAAACGATCGTGCGGCCGCGCTTCGCGATAATGTCGATCTCGCCGCCATGCGCACGAAAATTCCGCGCTAAGATTTGATAGAGCCGCGCCCGCAGCCACAGCGTCGCCGCCGTCTCGGCGCGAAGGCCATAGACATAGGCGGCGCGGCGGGCGTCGTGTTTTGTCTCGCTCACAATGAAACGGGCGCGATCACTATGCCCCCTCCCTGTCCCTCCCCCGCTGCGCGGGAGAGGGGACTCTAACGACGCAGATCGTGCGGTTTCATTGCAGGGACCCGAGTCGGACTCCCTCTCCCGCGAAGCGGGGGAGGGTTGGGGAGGGGGCGCAAGTTCATCTCACTTCCCCCGCCCAGCCGCCAGCTCCAGCGCCCGCGCATAGACCTGTCGGCGCGGCTGGCCAGTCGCGGCGGACACCACGCTTGCCGCGTCCTTCACCGAATGCGCAGTCAGCGCCTCTTCGATTTTGGCGTCGAGATCGGCGGCCGCGGTCTGCGCCGCGTCGGCGCCGGGCGGGGCGACGAGCAGCACGATTTCGCCCCGTGGCGGCTCCTCTTCGGCGAGCGTCGCCGCGAGTTCATCGAGCGTCCCGCGACGGACCGATTCGAACATCTTGGTCAGTTCGCGGGCGATCGCCGCATTGCGCTTGCCGAGAATCGCCGCACAATCGGCGAGCGTTTCGGCCAGCCGGCGCGGGCTTTCGAAAAACACCAGCGTGCCGGGAATCGGCGCGAGTTCGGCGAGCCTTGCGCGCCGCGGTCCGCTTTTGTGCGGCAGAAAGCCCTCGAAAAAGAAGCGGTCGGTCGGCAGCCCGGCGACGACCAGCGCCGCCAGCACGGCGGAGGGGCCGGGCACAGACGTCACATGCACGCCTTTCTCCAGCGCCTCCTGGACGAGGCGAAAGCCCGGATCGGAGACGAGCGGGGTGCCGGCGTCGGACACGAGCGCGAGCTTCGCTCCCGCCTCGAGGCGCGCCAGAAGGTGAGGGCGGATCACCCTGGCGTTGTGCTCGTGATAGGCGACGAGCGGCGTCGAAATTCCGTAATGGGCGAGCAGGGTCTTGGTGACCCTCGTGTCCTCGGCGACCACCGCGTCCGCCGCGGCGAGAGTCGAGAGCGCGCGAAATGAAACATCCTTGAGATTGCCGATCGGAGTCGCGACGAGGTGCAGTCCCGGCTCGATTCTCTCGGCTTCGGCGCGCAGGCCAAAGGCGGTGTAGCTCGCAGCAGGCGGAGAAATGGCCTCGATGGTCATGCGCGTCGCCGATCTTTGTTCGTTTTAAGATATTAGATGTTCGTTTAAGAGGACAAGCACCAACTGCGCGCCAGCCGCAATTCCTCCAAATGGACCGTCTATTGACTTTCGGCTAGGGACTCGGACCCTTAGCGCGGAATAGCCGCGCCATGGCGAGAGCCCTCGGCGCCGCAGGGGGTTTTCATGTCGACATTGTCTTCTCGCTCGCGCGCCGGCGCGTTCACGCGCGGGGCCGTGACGATGCGCGCTGCGCTCGTCGGCCTTGCGGCCACGCTCGCCGCCTGCAGTCCCACGAGCGGGCCCTGGGCGCCTGGCGCGCGCGATCTAAAGCTCAGCGGCGCGACCCAGACCGCCCCGGCCGAAAGCGAGACGATCGGAACAGGCGCGGTGAAAATCGCGCTGATCGTGCCGCTGACCGGCCCCTCGGGTCCGTCCTCCGTCGGCGCGTCGCTGCTCAACGCCGCAAAGCTCGCCTATGCCGACAGCGGCGCCAATGACGTGACGATCCTCGTCAAGGATGATCGCTCGACGCCGTCGGGCGCCGCCGCGGCGACTCAGGCCGCCATCAACGAGGGCGCCGAAGTCGTTCTGGGACCGGTGTTCGGCGCCGGCGTCAAGGAGGCCAGCCGCGTCGCGCGCTCCGCCAACAAGCCGATGATCGCCTTTTCGACGGACTCCTCGGCCGCCGGCCGCGGCAGCTATCTGCTGTCCTTCCCGGTCGAAGGTTATGTCGATCGCGGCGTCAGTTTCGCCTCCCAGCACGGCAAGAAGTCGATCGCGGCGCTGGTGCCCGAAAATGACTACGGCACGCTGGCGATGGCGCAGTTCCAGCAGAGCGCCGCGACGTACGGCATCCGCGTGCCGGTCATCGAGCGCTACAAGCCGGGAGCGCCCGGCGAGTCTGTGAAGCGTTTGGCCGCCGCGCGCGATCAGTTCGACGCGCTGTTCATTCCCGAGCAGGCCGAGCAGATGCAGGCGGTGTCCAAGGAGCTCGTGGCGAATGGCATCGATTCCAAGAAGGTGCAGATTTTCGGCACCGGCCTGTGGAACGATGCGCGCACGCTGAGCCTGCCGGCGCTGCAGGGCGCCTGGTTCACGGCGCCGGAGAACGCTGGCTTCAACGCTTTCGCGCAGCGCTACAAGGCCAAATACGGCTCCGACCCGGCGCGCGTCGCGACGCTCGCCTATGACGCGGTGTCGCTCGCCATCGCGCTGTCGCGCTCGCAAGGGTCGCAACGCTATTCGGAAAGCGTGCTGACCAATCCTTCCGGCTTCAACGGCGCCGACGGCGTCTTCCGCTTCAAGCCGGACGGCGGCAATGAACGCGGATTGTCGGTGCTCGAGATCGGCGGCGGTTCGGCGAAGATCATCTCGCCCGCGCCGCGCAATTTCACCGGCAACGGCGCGTAGCGGTCGTTTCGCTCATCCTTCGCGACGCGCCATTGTGGCGCTCTAAGTAGAGTGGGCTCAGTCAGCATTCATTGATTTCTAGTGGAGGATATCATGGCGACCAACCGCACAAACGTCTATTCGCCCTCGGAATTCCTGGAACGCCAGAGCGGTGACGCCTGTCTGCTCCCGCTGACAGTCGTCGGCGTTTCAAAGCCTGGCGCGGACAAGAACTCCATTCTGTTCGCTCTGGATGTCGCGCGGGATGTCTGGATTAACGTGCCAATCGCGCTTGTCGAAAACGTCGAAGTTTTGGGAGATGCGAAGTGCGGCGCGGACAGCTATCCGCATGTCCGCCTGCGCATGAAGGATCCGAGTTCGCCCGAAGGTCAGGCCTTCGCCGCCTTCTTCAAGGGAATGGAGACCGCGCTCTTCGCCGTGATGCGCAAGGTGACGCCCATCTTGCAAGCGGCGGGAGAGGCGGGCCTGCGCGACGCCTGCCACGACTGCATACATGCGTGCACGCTGATCGTTCTTCCGCCGGACGATCCGTTCGCGCAGATCACCTGCATGCTGAATTGCAGCGCTTGTCCCTGACAAGCGCTTAGAGCAGGTTCCGAAAAAGTTGACAGACTTTCGATGAGAACCTGCTCCAGCATTCTGGATTGGAGCGATTCCTTATCGATCACATGATTCCATGTGATCGGGAAGCGCTCTAAGCGGTCGCGCTTTCGCCGGCGATCTTGCCGAAATCGGCGACGCCCATCATCACGCAGCGCAATTCGGCAAGAAGCCGCAACCGGTTCAGCCGCAAATCGGCGTTGTCGGCGTTGACCGTCACATCGTCGAAGAAGACGTCGACCGGCTCGCGAAGTTTTGACAGCGCGCGCATGGCGCCGGCGAAATCTTCCTTCGAAAGATGTTCGGCGGTCTCTTCGCGCGCGCGGGCGATGGCGGCGGCAAGCTTATGCTCCTGCGGCTCAATGCGCAGATTCGGCGCATGGCGATGCGCATAGGCGTCCGGCCCGTCCTTCTTCTCCTCGGCCTTCAGAATGTTGCTGGCGCGCTTGTAGCCGGCGAGCAGGTTCCTGCCGTCGTCGGTTGAGAGGAATGTGTCGAGCGCCTCGACTTTGCGCGTGATCATGAGCAGGTCGTCCTGTAGCGGCGCCTGTTCCCCTCCCCCTTGCGGGGAGGGGCTAGGGGTGGGGGTCTCTGTTTCCGCAACAGCCCCGAGCGCCGCATCTATCAGATCGTGTCGCGCCCCCTTGTCGCGCAAGTAGACCTTGAGGCGATCGATAAAAAATTCGAGGAGGTCCGCCACAACGTCATGCCCGGACTTGTTCCGGGCATCCACGCCTTCACGTCGCGCGTGGATGGCCGGGACAAGCCCGGCCATGACGCCGTGCAGCGGCAAGCGCAGCTCGTTCTCCAATACGATCCTAATCACCCCCAGCGCCGCTCTGCGCAGCGCGTAAGGATCCTTGCTGCCGGTCGGCTTTTCGTCGATCGCCCAGAAGCCGACGAGCGTGTCGAGCTTATCGGCGAGCGCCACGGCGATCGATACGGGATCGGTCGGAATGCGGTCGCCCGGCCCCTGCGGCTTATAGTGTTCCTCGATCGCCGCCGCGACGCTGGCGTCTTCGCCTTGCGCGCTGGCGTAATAGCGGCCCATCAGCCCCTGCAGTTCGGGAAACTCGCCGACCATTTCGGAAACGAGATCGGCCTTGCAGAGCGTCGCGGCGCGCTCGGCGAGGAAGGCGTCGGCGCCGACGATCGGCGCAAGCTCTTTCGCCAGCGCCGCGATGCGCTTGACGCGCTCGCCCTGCGTCCCGAGCCTTTCGTGAAAGACGATGGCGTCGAGCTTCGGCAGACGCGCTTCGAGCCTCGTCTTGAGATCGGTCTCGTAGAAGAATTTCGCGTCCGAGAGACGTGCGGCGATGACGCGCTGATTGCCGGCGACGACCGTCGCGCCGCCGTCCGAGGCCTCGATATTCGAGACGAGAATGAAGCGATTGGTGAGCGCGTTGTCCTCGCGCAGCACGAAACATTTCTGGTTCACGCGGATCGTCGCGCGAATGACCTCCGGCGGAATGGAAAGAAAACTCTCGTCAAACGCGCCCATGAGCGTCACCGGCCATTCGACGAGTCCGGCGACTTCTTCCAGAAGGCCAGCGTCTTCGACAAGCTCCAGTCCTTGCGCGAAGGCGAGATCCTTCGCGTCGTGCAGGATGATGTCGCGCCGGCGCGCCGGATCGATGACGACCTTGGCGCGCTCGAGCGAGAGCGCATAATCCTCGAAGCGCTTCACGCGAATGGGCTGCGGCGCCAGGAAGCGATGGCCGTGGGTCACATTGCCCGACGCGATTCCGTCGACCTCGAAAACCACGACGTCGGGCGTCTCAGTCTCCGGTCCGAAAGTCGCGACGATCGAGTGGAGCGGGCGCACCCAGCGCAGCGAATCCCCGCGCTCGGACGCCGCGCCCCAGCGCATCGATTTCGGCCAGGGAAAGCTCTTGACGATCGCCGGCAGAATTTCAGCAAGCACCTCGATCGTCTCGGCGCCGGCGCGCTCGATGACCGCGAGATAAAACTCGGCGCCCTTCTTGTCCTTCGCGACCGTCGCCTGATCGAGCGAGGCGAGTCCGGCGCTCTTCAGGAAGCCGGCGACCGCCGCCTCCGGCGCGCCGACGCGCGGACCTTTGCGCTCTTCGCGCAGATCGGGCTGGCGCGACGGCAGGCCGACCACTTGCAGCGCGAGACGGCGCGGAGTCGCATAGGCGACGGCGCCTTCATAGGTCAGTCCGCGATCGACGAGCGCATTGGTGACGAGCCGCTTCAGATCGTCAGCCGCCTGCCGCTGCATGCGCGCCGGAATTTCTTCGGAGAAGAGTTCGAGAAGGAGATCAGACATTACGTTGGATCAGCTTGCGCTTCGTTCCCCTCCCCCCGCTTGCGGCGGGGAGGGGCTAGGGGTGGGGGGCTCTTGCGTTTGGTAGAGCGCGGCGCAGATCGTGTCCACAACGCTTTCAAGATTGCGCAAAATCTCATAATTCCAAAATCGCAGCACGCGGTAGCCGCTTGTCTCCAGAAAGCGCGTGCGCATTTCATCGCGCAGCGCTTCAGCGTCGAAGCCATGCTGCTCGCCGTCTAGCTCGACGACGATGCGCGTGCGATGACATGCGAAATCCGCGAAATACGGGCCGATCGGCGCCTGTCGGCGGAAATGAACATTTTCGATTTCAAGTTGTCGGAGCTGCGTCCAAAGCCGCCGTTCGGCCGGCGTCGCTTCGCGCCGCAATTCTCGGGCGCGGGCCGTTCGAGGGTCTGAACGATCTGCTTTGTCGTTCATTGCGCGGCCCCCCACCCCTAGCCCCTCCCCGCCGCAAGCGGGGGGAGGGGAATGCAAACGCCCTGTGCGACAATATCTCAGGCGATTTCCTTGACCGCCGCCTTCGGCGCATCGAGGAGAAATTTCTCGACTTCGAGCGCCGCCATGCAGCCGAGCCCCGCCGCTGTGACAGCCTGGCGATAGACTTCGTCGGCGACGTCGCCGGCGGCATAGACGCCCGGCATGCTGGTGCGCGTCGATCCAGGCTCGACGGCGATGTAGCCCGACGGTTTGATCGTCAATTGGCCGCGGAACAGTTCGGAAGCCGGAGAATGGCCGATGGCGACGAAGACGCCGTCCGCCGCAAGCGTGTGAATCGCGCCGGTCGCGACATTCTTGACGCGCGCGCCGGTGACGCTCAGCGGGTTTTCGTCGCCGACGATCTCATCGATCACATGATTGAAGAGAATCGAGACGTTTTCCTGCGCCAGCAGACGCTTCACCAATACGCGCTCGCTGCGGAATTCGTCGCGGCGGTGGATGATCGTCACATGCGACGCGAGATTTGAAAGATACAGCGCTTCTTCGACGGCGCTGTTGCCGCCGCCGACGACGAGCACTTTCTTGCCGCGAAAGAAAAATCCGTCGCAGGTCGCGCAGGCGGAGACGCCGAAGCCCTTGAACCTTTCCTCGCTCGGCAGTCCCAGCCATTTCGCCTTGGCGCCAGTGGCGATAATGAGCGAGTCGCAGGTGTAAGACTTGCCCGAATCTCCGGTGAGCCTGAAGGGCCGCTCGTCGAGATGGGCCTCGACGATATGATCGGAGACGAGCCTCGTGCCGACATGTTCGGCCTGCAGGCGCATCTGCTCCATGAGCCAGGGTCCCTGAATCGGCTCGGCGAATCCGGGATAGTTTTCGACCTCGGTCGTGATCATGAGCTGACCGCCCTGCTCGAAGCCGGCGATGAGCACCGGCTCGAGCAGCGCACGGGCGGCGTAGATCGCCGCCGTATAGCCGGCCGGGCCGGAGCCGATGATGATGACGCGCGCATGCTGCGGCATGAGGTGGCCTCGCGAGTGACGGAGCCCGCAATCTAGCCATTATCAGCGTCGCCGCAACCGCTCTGGCTGCGCCAATGCGCAACGCCCTCCCGAAACCTGGGGGCGCTTACCGCCGCGTGAAAGTCCCGCTTACCAGCCCCAACCGCCGTCGCCGCCCCAGCCCGGGCAAACGTTCACCCATTGGCGTCGCCAGCCCCAATGAGTCGAAACCCTGCGGATCTGATAGCAGTCGCCATAGCCGGCGTTGGCGTAGCCTGGCCAGCCCCAGCCATTTCCCGCGCCGTATCCCGGCGAATAGGCGGGGAGGTCTGTGCGGTAATAGCTCCAGCCCCAAGGCTGGCCCCAGCCCACGGGCCGGCCCGGGCCGCCCCGACCGCCCCAACGGCCGGCCCAGCCGACTCCGGGCAGAACCGCGCCGCGGAAGCCGCCGCCGCCCCAGCCGAAGCCATGCCATCCGTCCCATCGCTGCGCCTGCGAGGCGCCGGAATGGGCTATCAGGCCAATGAGCAGAGCGCCGGTCGCGGCCGCCGCTTTGATTACTTTAGACATCGCTCCAGCTCCTCCCCGATGCAAAAACGCCCTCCCGAAACCGGAAGGGCGCGTGTCTCAAATGCCGACGCGAAGCGATCGGCTCACCAGCCCCAGCCGGTGTTCCAGCCGCCCCAACCGCCGCCCCAGCCGCTGTAGCAGACGTTCACCCACTGGGGCCGCCAGCCCCAATTGGTCCATACGTTGCGAAGCTGATAGCAGCCGCCGTAGCCGATGTTGGAATAATAGGACGAACCCCAACCCAAGCCGTAACCCGCTCCGATGAGGCCCGCGCCATACCACGGCCAATAAGAACGCGCCCACGGGCGTCGCCAGCCCCAGCCGCCGCCCCAACCGCCGACCACAGGCCTGCCCCAGCCGCCGCCGCGCCAGCCGCCGCCCCAACCCGCGCCGCGCCAGCCGCCGCCCCAGCCCGCGCCGCGCCAGCCGCCGCCCCAGCCCGCGCCGCGCCAGCCGCCGCCGCCCCAGCCGCCCGCCAAGTCCGCCGCCCCTGAAGCCGCCGCCGCCGAAGCCGCCGCCCCTGAACCCGCCGAACCCGCCACCGCCGAAACCGCCGCCGCCGAACCCGCCGCCTCGGCCGCCAAAGCCGCCCCTTTGCGCCTCAGCGATGTCCGTATGCGCCAGCAACCCGAAAACCAACGCGGCCGTCGCGACCGCCGTTTTGATCGATTGAGACATTTCCAGCTCCTGATCGTGGTCTCAACGCGTTTGCGCTGGCGGGCGAAAAATCCATGCGCGGTCCTGGCGCGCTGAACATTCGCCGCCAACCCCGCCAACGTCACTAAATCGCGCGCGGCGCACGCACTTCAAGAAGTGCTGCGCTCTACGTTCGAGCAGGGAAAGGAGCGTCCTGCTAAAAATAGTTCTGGAGTGTTGCGCTTATGTCGCAAACCTAAAAGACGCTTTTACGCAAAGCGGTCATGACGATCAAAGACAAGAATAAGCAGTAATGGAACAATGTAGGTTTAAGCGTGGTTTCATCATTGTCTTAAGTCTCAGCGGATGGCGCCGTGACGCTTCTGATCTCGCCATCTGATCTCGCCATTGTTTGGTCACGAGCGGTTTCTATTGGCCAGAGATCGCGGAGTCGCCCTGCGGCCCTTGCAAAGGAGAATGTTGTGAAAAAACATATGTCGGGAGTTCTGGCCCTCGGGCTCGCGAGCCTATTCGCGTCGACTGCGGCGCAAGCGGGCGAGTGGGTCGGCCAGGCGTCCTATTACGCGCACAGGGGGCGCACGGCGAGCGGCGCGCATGTCGGGGCCCTTACGGCCGCCCATCGGACGTTGCCCTTCGGATCGAAGGTGCGGGTGACCAATTTGCATAACAATCGTTCGGTCGTCGTCACGGTGAACGATCGCGGACCTTTCACGCGCGGGCGGGTGATCGACGTTTCCGTCACGGCCGCCGACAGCCTCGGCTTCAGATCGGCGGGCGTGGCGCATGTCAGGGTAGAGCAGGTCGCCAACTAATATCGCCACCAGACTGCGCTGATCAGACCGCGCTCGGCGGGCGAGTTGACGCCGCCAAGCGCGGCGATCGCGCCGATCTGCAACGAAAGCGATGCGCTCACGTCGTAGACCGCGCTCAGCTGAAATTTCTGTGCGGCGACGACGCCCGCCGGGCCGCCTCTCGGCGCAAAGCCGGAGAAGCTTTGGGCGAGAAGCAGGATCGCGGGCAGGGGACGCAGGCCAGCGGTGAAGTCGGCGCGGATCTCGTCGCCATTCTGTCCGCGCGACCGATAACCCAGCTGCGCGTCGACGAAGGCGGGAAAGCCGAAAAGCTCGAAGGGCCGGCCGACGAGCAGCCGCAGGTCGGCCTGCACGGGATCGCGCATGTCGAGGAACCGCCGCGCCGCGGGCGAGGCCGCCCGCACGCCCGCCTGCAGCGAGACGATGTAATCGCCCCAGGTGAAGAGCAGCGTCCGCGCGCCCAGCGCGCCTAACCCGAGGCCTTCATAGCGCGCGCCCGGCGGGCCTTGGAGCGACAACGGCAGGCCCGCCTTGGCTTCCTCGACGAGCAGGTTGAGGTGGTCGTATGGCCCGGCAGCGCCGGAGAAATTCATATAGCCGCCTTCGGCGACGATCGTCAGCCAGTCAAAAAGGCCATGCTCGACGTATAGGCGCGTCTCGAACTTGCGATAGGAGGGCGTTTGGATCAGTCGGCCGCTGGCGTCATAGGCTTTGCGCGCGTCGGCGAAGGTCGTGGTGACGATCGCGCGAAGGCCGACTGCGCCGCACCGACCCAGAAGCAAAAAACAATAAAAACCGCCAAGAGACGCATGGCGACACGCATCGCGTCACGCACAGGAACCCGCCCGCCGCCGATCCGCCGCGGGCCTTACAAGGCGATGCTAGAAGCGATCCGAGCTGTTGACAACCGACGGTTGCGCTTATGCCCCCACATGCGCATGAACGTCGCGTCCGCCATGGCGCTGCATGATGTCCATCGCCGCGCGTTCGCGCTCGTCGTTCCAGACGCGGGCCCAAAGCAGCAGTCCGCCATGCTTCAATTGCGACTGCGCCCATTTGGTCTGTCGGTCGCCGACGAGCTTGGAAACCAGTAGGCCCAAAACCCCGGCTGCGCCGCCGGTCAACAGTCCAAGCGCGATGGCGCTCGTCAGCGACAGGCCCCAGGCAAGGGCGACTCCAGCGCCAATGAAGACGCCGACGTAGAACAGCACGCCGACGATCGAGGCCTTGCCGATATTGAGAGACTCCCGATCGATGTATGGCGTGCGCGGCGCTCTGGGACTGTCTTCAAGCGCGTCGGCGCTCACGTCCGTGTCGCCGAGCTTTTGGCGCACTGTGTCCTCTTCGGCGAGTAGGCTGATCTCCGAGCGGTCGAAACCGCCCGTGAGAAGATCGTCGATCGCCGACTGCAGCGTGTCGACGGTGTCGAACAGGCCGACGACCTCGCGCAGCTCATGGCGTTCTTCGGGGGTGGTGGCTCTCTTCGCGTCCATGTTTTTGCTCCTGCGCGGCGATTTCGCGCGCGGCCGCGCTCTTGATTAAACAGAGCGGCGCGGCCGGTCTTCAAGAGGCGCCGGGCAGGGAAAAATCATGGGGGAGGGGCTCCGGAGAGAGCGGGGCGGCCAGAGCGGGGCGGCCCTGCCGACGCACGCACGGTTGGGGGCCTTGGCTACGCAGCGCGCCGTGGCGGCGCGCGCGTTGGGAATGACAGAGTGGCTAAGCGGCGCGGCGGTGCGGCGCGCCGCCGAAAAATTCCAGATAGCGCGCGTCGATCTCGGCGACCGGCATCACCACGAAAACATCCGTCGTGTTGAATTTGCGGTCGACGACGGCGCCGTCGCCAAAACGCGCGCCGAGCCGCAGATAGCCTTTGATCAGCGGCGAGAGCGCGTCGCGCGCCTTGCGCGCATCGAACGCGTCGCGCGCCAGCATCCGCATCGGCGTGTGCAGCTCGTCTCGCGCGCTGACGCGCCACATCTCTTCCGCCGGCGCGTAATGCGCCAGATAGCTCAACGCCTGCGCGTGGGCGAGCGGATTGGCGCCGTGCAGGCTTGCGCAGCCGAACATCACGTCGATGTCGTGCGCTCGCACATAGGCGAGAAGCCCGCGCCATAAGAGTTCGATCGTCCGCTTGCTGCGATAGGGCGCGAGAACGCAGGAGCGCCCGAGCTCCAGCGCGCGCTTGCCGGCGTGGCGCACGAGAAGCGGCCCGACGTCATATTCGCTTTCGGAATAAAAGCCGCCGGCCTTCCTCGCCATATCGTCGCGCATCAATCGATAGGCGCCGACGATCTTCGGCCTGATCTTGCCGCGCCGTGTCTGCGCCGCGTGATCGATGACGATGAGATGATCGCAATATTTGTCGAACCGGTCG
>WSXZ01000141.1 GCA_009773555.1 Methylocystaceae bacterium
TAGGGGCAATATCGGAAGTCGTCGATATGGGCGCCCGCCGCCGCGAGCGTTTCCTGCATATACTGATGCACGCTACGCACATCCGCCTCCTGGTATAGGCCCTTCGCCACACCAGCCTGATTAGTGACAACGAATGTGAAGTAGCCGAGATCGTTGCAGGCCCGAATTGCGGCGATGGCGCCCTCAATCCAATGAAAGCGCTCGATCGTTCCAACGTGACAGCTATCGACGTTGAGAACGCCATCCCGATCAAAGAAAACAGCGGGACGTCGCTGATGCGCGGGTATTTCTTGCTGGGCCGCCGAATAGGTTTCCGACAAGCCGATGTCGATGAAATAGCCATCGTAGACTTCGCCGTTAAGCCGCCCATCGGCGACGAGAGCGGGCATCACTTGCGTCTCGAGCGACAGGCTTTCCGTCTCATCCGGCGCTATGCGCTTCATTGTTGCGAGCAATTTCTCCTTGTCGCAAACATAGATCCCGCCATTCATGAGCCCCGGGCCGGCGCGCGACGCCTTCTCCTGAAAGCCGCTGATCTTGCCGCCAACGAGACTAACCGAGCCGTATCGCGACACGTCCGGCATACGGCGCAACGCAAGCGTCATGACCGCATTTGAACCGCCTGCCGCTTTTGTCGCGAGGGCGCGAAGATTGATGTCAAACCAGGAGTCGCCGTTCATAAGAACGAAGCGGTCCGCTAGGAATTCTTTTGCACAGCGGACGGCGCCGCCGGTTCCCGAAGGCTGTGGCTCGATCGACACTCGAAGCTTCACCCCTCGGCGCTTCGCTGCCGCGGAATCGCGGACAAAAGCTTCCATCTGCGGCGAAAGATGTCCTGCAAGCAGAACAATGTCGTCGAAGCCCTGCCGCCCAGCTTCCTCGACGAGCACATCAAGAAATGGCACCCCCGCGACGGGCAGCAGCGGCTTGGGCGTGCGCGCGGTCAGTTCCCCCAAACGCGTTCCCATCCCACCGCATAAAATGGCGGCCTGTCGGATCAACTGTAAGAATCCTGATAACGCGAGGCTTCTTCCGCGAACATCGCATTCTCGACGAGACCGCAAATCAGATGTGCCGCGACGATATGCACCTGCTGGATGAGAGGCGTCGAATCGGAAGGCACGTGGAGACAGATATCGCAAGCTGAAGCAAGTTTGCCTCCGTGCCGTCCGGTGAGGCCAATCACGGCGATCCCATTCGCGCGCGCGACGTGGACCGCTTTCAAAATATTCTCTGAATTGCCGGAAGTCGTGATGGCGACAAAAACGTCTCCAGGTCGTCCCAGACCGGCTATCTGTCGCGAGAACACATCCGCATATCCGTAATCATTGCCGATAGCGGTCAGCACGGAAGTGTCCGTCGTGAGCGCAAGGCCTGCGAGAGGAGCCCGATCGAAATTCAGACGCGACACAAATTCACCGGCGATGTGCTGAGCGTCGCCTGCGCTTCCGCCATTGCCAGCAAAGAGCGCCTTGCCGCCAGCCCGCAGGCTATCGGCGATGCGCGCTCCGATGTCGACAATCGCCTGCTTGAAAGCCTCATCCTCGGACGCAGCCCGAAGCACCGCGACCGAATGATCGAAATAGCTGTCGACATAGCCTATGTTGTCGCGGTCCACGTGACGCTCCCTAGATGAGTAAAGGCGACAGCCTCAGCATCTCCGCCAGCCGCCCGAAGCGCCACGATAAGTCGTCGGCGATCCTCAGGCCGTACGCAGCGAGCGCGCCGTTGTCGGCCGCGATCACCTGCAATCTGTCGATCGTTTCGTTGGATATGCCGCTCGCCGTTCGTCGCTTGGCAAGCCAAGACCGGCTTAGAACTTCCGCCATAGCGCGAATGTCGCCGTGAACGAAAGCGAGCTTCATTTCATGTGCATCGCTCTTGAGCTGATGCATCGCTTCAATCGCTTGGTCGTCTTCCGCCGAAACACCGCTCGCTTGCTGCACGATGATGTCATGAGAACTCCGCGATTGGCCTGTGAAACAGACGACAATCGAGGACTCGACTTCCTCGATGGCTCCCGGAACGAGACGCAGCGGATTCACGATCACTCTGTCGTCGGGCAGGAATTCGATAAAATTCACGCCGCCGAACGCTGCAGCGTATTGATCCTGTCGGCCTCCAGCCAAAGCAAGATCGACCCGCTCTATTTCCCAAGCAAGATGCGCAATTTCGTAGCGTCCGAGGGGCAGGGCGTAGCGCGCCCGAAAAGCCTCAACCAACGCGACGACGAGCGCCGACGATGAACCGAGGCCCGATCCCGCTGGCGCGTCCACTGTTGTCTGGATCGAAAGCGGCGGCGCCCCCGCCCAGAAAATCCCGCACCATTCTTCGGTACACGCCCTGATGCAACAGCAGCGCCGCATCGCCCGTCATGGCGAACTCTGGATCGAGCGTTTCCTCTTTTCCGATGTCGAGAGCTGTGAAACTCGTCTTTCCGTCTGAGCGATCTGAAATGAATGCATATGCATGCCGATCGATTGTCACGTTGAGAATCGCCCCACCGAAACGCTGGCAATAGGCTGATAAATCCGTTCCGCCACCAGCCAGGCCAAGCCGCAAATGCGCGCGGGCGCGCGTGATGCGCGCGTCGCCGTTCTGGCGAAGTAAGGCGGCTTGCAAGTCGATCATCAACGCGCCCCATCCCGTGCGCTTACTGTCGGGAGGCGCGTGCTCTCATCCGCTCCCACGCCCGCCTCAGCCAACAACGCGTCAGACTCGTTGCGTGCTCCATCGTTCGGTGTTTCGAGTTCCGCAATGAATGGCATGAAGGCGCGTTTGAGCGCGTCAATTGAATAGTGTTGCTCAATGAAGCCGACGCCGCGAGCGACGTTACCCCTTGTCCTCTCGCGGTCAGTTTGCGCTTGGACGACCGCGTCCGCAAAGGCCTTCGGTTCGTCGGCGACGTAACCGATAGGCTCTTTCGGGAACAATCCCTGCATTCCCACCCCCGTCGCCACGAAGGGCGTCGCGTGAAACAGCGCCTCAATGGTCTTGCCCTTCACGCCTCCGCCAAATCGCAGCGGGATGACGGCGACACCTACCGTCGCGTACAGTCTGGCCAAATCCTCGTCGCTGAGCCGTCCCTTGAGAATGATCGACTCCGAACCCAGCCGCGCGATTTCCGGACTGCTTGTAGATCCAACGACATTGAGTCGGGCTTGCGGCCGGGCGGCTCGGACAAGCGGCAAAACTTCAGTCGCGAACCAGACCAGCGCATCGACGTTCGGCGGGTGTGACCCGCCAACAAATAACAGTTCGTCGAAGTTTCGCTCTTCGAATCGCGCAAGATTGGAACGGGCAATTGATAGCTCTTCGTGTAAATAACCGAGCATCGGCACATCGCCTGCGACGCACCCGCGCAAAGTCTGCTTTACCTCTTCACGCTCATCGGCGCTTGGATAAAGGACCACGTCCGACTTACGCCAGTTATCGATTTCTTGAAGGCGAACATTACTAATCGCGGCGAGCAGGTCGGAGTTCTGGTTCGTTTTTAGCTCCAACTCCATCCGCTTGTAATGGATATCGTGGCCATAGTACAGGATGCGGCACGAGGAGTTCGCCCGTATGTCCTGGTAATATTTTATTGCGATGTGGGGCCTGCTGAGAAGCGCGTATTCGAAATGTTTGCCGTTCGCAGCCATAAATTCATCAAACCGATCCAAATAGGCGGCCGAGTAAATGACCTCAACGCCCATCTTCTGCAGCACGTCGCAATATTCGCG
>WSXZ01000049.1 GCA_009773555.1 Methylocystaceae bacterium
GCCACGGATGGTTTGCGCGCCATCGCTTCGGCGAGATAGCGCCCTGTGTGGCTGCGCGTTTCCTTGATGATCTGAGACGGCGGTCCGGTCGCGACGATTTCGCCGCCGCCGTCTCCGCCCTCCGGCCCCATGTCGATGATCCAGTCCGCCGTCTTGATGACTTCGAGATTGTGCTCGATCACGACCACCGTATTGCCCTGTTCGACAAGCTCATGCAGCACTTCGAGCAGCTTGGCGACGTCGTGAAAATGCAGACCCGTCGTCGGCTCGTCGAGAATATAGAGCGTGCGGCCTGTCGAGCGGCGCGACAGTTCCTTGGAGAGCTTGACGCGCTGGGCTTCGCCCCCCGACAGCGTCGTCGCCTGCTGGCCGACATGGATGTAGTCGAGGCCGACGCGTTTCAACGTCTCCATCTTGTCGCGAATCGACGGCACCGCCTTGAACAGAGTCGCCGCCTCCTCGACCGTCATGTCGAGCACGTCGGCGATGGATTTTTCGCGATATTTCACTTCAAGCGTCTCGCGATCGTAACGCTTGCCCTTGCACACGTCGCAGGTGACGTAAACGTCCGGGAGAAAGTGCATCTCGATCTTGATGACGCCGTCGCCCTGGCAGGCTTCGCAGCGGCCGCCCTTGACGTTGAAGGAGAAGCGTCCCGGCGCATAGCCGCGCGCCTTCGCCTCCGGGAGACCCGCGAACCATTCGCGAATAGGCGTGAAGGCGCCAGTATAGGTCGCCGGATTGGAGCGCGGCGTACGCCCGATCGGCGACTGGTCGATGTCGATGATCTTGTCGATCTGCTCGAGTCCTTCGAGGCGATCGAAGGGCGCCGGGTGCTCATGCGCGCCGGAGAGCCGCCGGGCGACGGCCTTGTAGAGCGTTTCGATGATCAGCGTCGACTTGCCGCCGCCCGAGACGCCGGTGATGCAAGTGAAGAGGCCAAGCGGCACTTCCGCGGTGACGTCCTTGAGATTGTTGCCGCGCGCGCCAACGAGCTTGAGCCAACGGCCGGCCGTCGGTTTGCGCAGCTTGTGACGAAGGATCACCTGCTTCTCGCCGGTCAGATATTGCCCGGTGAGCGACGCGGGATCATCCATGATCTCCTGCGGAGTCCCTTGCGCAACGATTTTGCCGCCGTGAATGCCGGCGCCGGGTCCGACATCGACGACATAGTCCGCGGCGAGTATCGCGTCCTCATCATGCTCGACGACGATGACGCTGTTGCCGAGATTGCGCAGCCGCCGCAGCGTGTCGAGCAGACGATCATTGTCGCGCTGATGCAGCCCGATCGACGGTTCGTCCAGCACATAGAGCACGCCGGTCAGTCCCGAGCCGATCTGCGACGCCAGACGAATCCGCTGGCTTTCGCCGCCCGACAGCGAACCTGAATTGCGCGACAGCGTCAGATAGTCGAGGCCGACGTCGACGAGAAAATTTAGCCGGTCGCGAATCTCCTTCAAGATGCGGAAGGCGATCTCATTGCGCTTCTTGTCGAGCGCGTCGGGCAGCGCGCGAAACCAGTCGAGCGCGGCGCGCACGGAAAGCTCCGAAACTTCGCCGATATGTTTGCGCGCGACTTTGACGGCGAGCGCTTCGGGCTTCAACCGAAAGCCTTCGCACGCCAGGCACGGCGTCGCCGACATATAGCGGCCGATCTCGTCGCGCGCCCATTCGCTGTCGGTTTCGAGATAGCGCCGCTCGAGATTGATGACGACGCCTTCGAAGGGCTTCTTGACGTCATAGGCGCGAAAACCGTCGTCATAGGAAAAGCGGATCTCCTCCTCGCCCGAACCGTAGAGAATGACGTTCCGCGCCTTGTCGGAAAGCGACTCCCACGAGACGTCGAGTCGAAACTTGTAATGCTTGCCGAGCGCTTCGAGCGTCTGCTGATAATAGGGCGAAGTCGATTTCGCCCAGGGCGCGATCGCGCCTTCGCGCAGCGTCAGCTTTGGATTCGGGGCGACGAGGTCGGCGTCGACCTTCTGCTCATGGCCGATGCCGCCGCAGACCGGACAGGCGCCGAAGGGATTGTTGAAGGAAAACAGCCGCGGCTCGATCTCCGGGATGGTGAAGCCCGACACCGGACAGGCGAATTTCGACGAGAAGACGATGTGGCCGGGCGCGTAATGGGTTGAGACATTGGCGACGGCGGTCGGCAGGTCGGCAATCGGCAGTCGGTCGTCATCCCTCGACCGCCCACTGCCGACTGCCGACGGCCGATCAGCGAATTCGACGACGGCGAGGCCGCCCGACAAATCGATCGCGGTCTCAAAACTGTCGGCCAGTCTCGCGCTCATGTCGGGACGCACGACGATGCGATCGACCACGACATCGATGTCGTGCTTCAATTTCTTGTCGAGCGCCGGCGCGTCGGCGATCTCATGATAGGCGCCGTCGATCTTGAGGCGCTGAAAGCCCTTTTTCGTATATTCGGCGATCTCCTTTCGGTATTCGCCTTTGCGGCCGCGCACGACCGGCGCGAGCAGATAGAGCCGCGAGCCGTCTGGAAGCGCCAGCACGCGATCGACCATTTGCGAGACGGTCTGGCTCTCGATCGGCAGTCCTGTCGCCGGCGAATAGGGCACGCCGACGCGGGCCCAGAGCAGACGCATATAGTCGTGAATCTCGGTGACCGTGCCGACGGTCGAGCGCGGATTTTTGGATGTCGTCTTCTGTTCGATGGAGATCGCTGGCGACAGCCCGTCGATCTGATCGACGTCGGGCTTCTGCATGATCTCCAAAAATTGCCGCGCATAGGCCGACAGCGACTCGACATAGCGGCGCTGGCCTTCGGCATAGATCGTGTCGAAGGCGAGCGACGACTTGCCCGAGCCGGATAGTCCCGTGAACACCACGAGCTTGTCGCGCGGAATCGTCAGATCGACGTTCTTGAGATTATGTTCGCGCGCGCCGCGGATGGAGATGGATTTGGAGTCGCTAGGCTTAATTGATGCGCCTGCTCGCGCGTCCTTTTTCTTGATGATCGCCATTCACAAAGGCCGGAAGGAGAGTGGAAGCGTCATTTAGGCGCTGAGCAAGGCAAATGCCACGCGCCGCAACAAAAATTTACAAATCGAGGGGAAGACGGGCTCCCCCCGACGGGCAAACGCGCCAAGGGCCTTGCGTCTTGTCGAAAACAACAAACTAAGCCAATCTGAACCACACCAATTTCTCTATAGGAAAGAGGCAAATGCTCAACCTTGGATTCCGAAAAAAGCCTCCAATTGTTGTTGATCGCGCCGCCGGAGCTTTCCCGGATGATATGGACCTTTTCCGCTGGATGGACGGTTTTGAAGATCCGAAGCAATGGGAGGCTGCGCTCGTCGGGGCCTATGAGGACGCCAAGCGCGAACCCGAACTGGCGGAGCTCTTCCGACTTCACCTGCTCGAGGAGGACGTCGGCGCGTCATTCGAATTCTTCCGCCAGTCGACCGTTCCCGACGCAGTCGATGCCCTGCTTGGCCGCCTCGGCGTCACCAAGCAAGACCCGGTCGCCGACGTAGGCTGCGGGCGCGCCCACGCAGCCTACGCGCTGCACAAGCTCGGCTATGAGCGCGTCACGGCCATGGACCCCAACAGCGAATGGCATACGGGCACCGGATATCTAGCGTCCCGAGATGATCATAACATTCGCATCGTCAATGACCTTGCCGCTTGGCGAGGAACGGGGGGCGAATATGGCGCGGTCGTCTCCTCTGGCACCGTGCATCACTGGCAACATATACCCCAGGTTGCGATCGACACCCGCCGCGTGCTCCGGCCGGGCGGCTATTGGCTAATGATCTCTGAGTTTTTTGCCAATACGTCGCGCCAACTGCTCGATCTGCTGAACAATCATCCGACGTCGACGCGATACAACACCTATGAATGGGCCTATCCCGCGTCCGTTTATGTCGATCTTGTGCAGACGGCCGGCCTACTTCTCGTTGGCGTCATTCCGCTCCGCTACAAGAAGGCCGCATTCTTCGCCGGCACAGCCCTGCCGGAAGACGAGGCAGGCGATCGATGGGTTGACGCTAACCTTCTCAAGCCCAACGGAACTGTCGAAACGTTCTGGAACGAGGTTGACCGATTCCGCCGGGGGTCGACGGAGCCACGCAATTTCACAGAAGCGCAGGTCCTGATCTTCCGACGCGTGGAGCCGTGACATGCAGTCCAGCGATAGTTTATCGCTCCAGATTTCACGTCTCGCCCGCTTAGACGACGGACGAAAGCAAGGACCAAACCTATGACCGCTGCGCTTATGGAAGTGCCCAAAACTGTGTTTGAGCGAAACTGGACTGATATGAACGCCGCCGAGCAAAGAGCTTTTTTTTCTAAAAATGGATTTTTAGTTATTCCCGATGTTTTTTCTCCTGAACAAGTCATAACAATGCTTGATGATATCGAGCAGCTTGATTTAGAAAACAAGAAAATTGACATGTGTGAAGCGTTTTGTTTGGCCCCTTCGTTCGCAGATATGGTCGACAGTCCCAAGATCACATCCGTTGTTACCAACCTTATAGGCTCAAAAATTGCCTGTATCAAGGGATGCTATGTGGCTAAGAAATCAAAAGAAGAAAATTTAATGCCGCATCGTACCGCACTGCATGTTGATTACGGTATTCTTGAACGTGAAGGCGATTATCGGGCCTCAAGCGCATTGTGGGTGAACGTCATATGCTATTTAACAGGCATGTCTTTACGGCATGCGCCTCTCGCTATTATTCCAGGTAGCCATAACTACTACCATCTGGCACCAGAGTCAGACATGGAAAGTTTGAAAGACGAAGCTGTTACTGTGATGATCAAAGCCGGTGACGCTGTCGTTTTCTTACACAATACCATTCATGCAGGCGGATCGAACGTATCTGGTCGCACGCAACATATTTTATTCTGCGCCTACCGGCCCACTTGGGCTCGCCCCGTGGGCCCGGTTGCCAAATGGCCAAAGGAGTTTGTCGAGAGTTCGCCGCCCTCAAGGAAGCGCCTAATAGTCGATTTAAGTACAGGATCATTGCAATCGGAGATCCCGCCATTCATTGTCAAACATACTCCCACTCCACTGCTCAAAAAAGCTGCTGAATTTCTGCTGACCCTATCTAAAGCCGTAAAATCAGACTTCTTAAGCAGTTGGGGAAATCGGTTTTGGACGACCTATCGTCGAAAGGATCAGGAGTCTAGGGTAATTGATTAGGGGCGCCGCTCCCTTTAAGTAGGAAAGAACGAAGCCGATCGGCGACGCGCAGGCGCGTATGGATCGATTCTTATGCTGAGGTCGATTTCTATCCCCGCTGGCAAAAGGGCGACGCCCGCCGTGTCCTCGGCGCCGAGCCGAACCAAAAAACCCCTTTACCGGCACCTCTATGTCCAGGTGCTCGCGGCCATTGCGCTTGGCGCGCTGTTCGGCTGGCTGGCGCCGCACGCCGCCGCGCAGGACTGGGTGAAGGCGCTCGGCGACGGCTTCGTCAAGCTCATCAAAATGGCGATCGCGCCGATCATCTTTTGCACGGTCGTCTCCGGCGTCGCCCATATCGAGGACGCGCGCAAAGTCGGCCGCGTCGGGCTCAAGGCGCTCCTCTATTTCGAGATCGTCTCCACATTCGCCCTCGCGCTTGGCCTGCTCGTGGGCAATTTTTCGCAGGTCGGCGCTGGCTTCGCCGGAAAACCCGACCCCTCCGCCATCGCCAAATATACGGCGCTCGCGGAAAAGCGCGGCGGCGTCGATTTTCTTCTCGACATCATTCCCGACAGCGCGATCGGCGCCTTCGCCAAGGGCGATATTCTACAGGTTCTGCTGTTCTCGCTGCTTTTCGGCTTCGCGCTTTTGGCCCTCGGCGAACGCGGCCGCGCGCTGCGGGTGATCATCGACGACGTCGGCCACGCCATGTTCGGGGTCATCGCCATCATTATGAAGGCGGCGCCGATCGGCGCCTTCGGCGCCATGGCCTATACGGTGGCGAAATACGGCTCGGCCGCACTTCTGTCGCTCGCCGGACTCGTCGGTCTGTTCTATCTCACGGCCGGGCTCTTCGTCGTCTTCGTGCTGGGCGCCATCGCGCGCGCGGCCGGTTTCAACATCTTCAGCCTTATCGCCTATCTGCGCGACGAGCTGCTCATCGTGCTCGGCACCTCCTCATCGGAAAGCGCCCTGCCCGCGCTGATGGAGAAGCTGCAATGGCTCGGCTGCTCGAAGTCGGTCGTCGGACTCGTCGTGCCGACCGGCTATTCCTTCAATCTCGACGGCACCAACATCTATATGACGCTGACGACGCTGTTCATCGCGCGCGCCATGGGCGTCGAGCTTGATCTGACCCATCAGGCGACCATCCTCATCGTCGCCATGCTAACGTCGAAGGGCGCGAGCGGCGTTTCCGGCGCGGGCTTCATCACTTTGGCGGCAACCTTGATGGCGGTCGATCCGCAGCTGGCGCCGGGCATGTCGCTCGTGCTCGGCGTCGATAAATTCATGAGCGAGTGCCGCGCCTTGACAAACTTTATCGGCAATGGCGTCGCCACCATCGTGGTCGCCGCCTGGGAGGGCGAGCTGGACCGCGCCCGGCTGACCGCAGGGCTCGCACGCAAAATTGATCCTTCCGATGTCGCGATCGGCGTCACGACGGAGTAAGGCCGGGGGCCCGCAACCGCTAAGCTTCGGAAAAAGATAACAAAATTCCGCTGTGCTTGCGCGATGTTACGACCGCTGCTAGAACAAAAATCGAACGTTCCGGGGTCGAGAGGCGCAACGACATCATCTGTGGACAAGCCGAGCCGGCGCGCCCCAGGACCGGCCTTTGCACTAGAGTGCCACGCGTCAAGCAAGCGGAGAGCGACATGGCGGGCAGCGTCAACAAGGTGATCCTGATCGGCAATCTCGGCCGCGATCCGGAGGTGCGGACGCTGCCGTCCGGCGATCGCGTCGTCTCCTTCTCGGTGGCGACCACCGAGTCCTGGCGCGATAAGAACACTGGCGAGCGCAAGGATCGCACCGAGTGGCACAATGTGTCGATCTTCAACGAGAATCTCGGGAAGATCGCCGAGCAATACTGCCGCAAGGGCTCCAAGATCTATCTCGAAGGCCAGTTGCAGACCCGCGAATATACCGACAAGGACGGCAATCAGCGCAAGGCGACCGATGTCGTGCTGCAGCGTTTTCGCGGCGAGCTGACTCTGCTCGACAGCAAGGGCGGACGCAGCGAGGGCGACTACGACAGCGGCTATAGCCAGAGCGGCGGCGGATCCTTCGGCCGCTCCTCGCCGATGGAGCGCGGTCCCACCGAGCGGCGCCCCGCCCCGGCCGGCAAGCTCTCCGACCAGCTCGACGACGACATTCCCTTCTGATCCCAGTACGGCGCGGCTACCCCCGACCGCGCGACGCATATTCGAGGATGATGTCAGCCGCCCGGGCGCTCGGCGTTCGGCCTGCCTCGAGCAGGCGCGTGCGAACGCGCTTGAAGGCCGCGAGCTGCGCTTCGCGCGCCGCGCTCTCGCGCAAGAGCGGCCTCAACGCCTCGGCGAGCGCGCGCGGCGTCGCCGCCTCCTGCAGGAATTCCGGCACGATATTCTCGCCGATGACGAGATTGGGCAGCACGATCGATTCGACTTTGACGAGAAAGCGCAGCAGTGATTCGGGGCGCGAGACCTTATAGGCGACCGCCATGGGAACTCCGGCGAGCGCTAGCTCCAGCGTCGCGACGCCGGACGTCACAAGTGCGGCGCGCGCATTTCGGAACGCGGCGAATTTCTCCGCCTGGCCAATCAGACGCGGCGTCACCGGCCATCCCCGCAGTTCACGTCGCAAGGTCTTCTCAACATTCGGCGCGACAGGAATGACGACCTCGAAGTCAGCGCGTTCGCGCAAAAGAAGTTCGAGCGCCTCGCCGTAGATCGGCGTCATGCGCCGCACTTCCGCAAGACGCGACCCAGGCAGAACGAGCAGCGACCGCGCCGCGCCGCGATCGTGAGAAGGCCGCGTCAGCTCGTCGAGCCGCTCGACGAGCGGATGGCCGACATAGACGCATCGCGGCCCGCCAAGGCGAGCATGCGCCTGCGGCTCGAAGGGCAGCAGCGCCAGCAGGCAATCGACATAGTCGCGCATCGCGCGCGCGCGGCCGGGCCGCCACGCCCATACGGTCGGGCTGACGTAATCAACGATCGGCAGGTCCGGTCGAGCGGCCCGCACGCGACGCGCGACGCGATGGGTAAAATCCGGCGCGTCGATGATGACGAGACAGTCCGGCGCCTGATCGACGACCGCCCGCGCCGTCTGTGCGATGCGCCAAACAAGGCGCGGCAGCCGCGCCAAGACCGGAATGAGGCCCATCACCGCGATGTCTTCGAGCGGAAACAGCGAAACGAGGCCTTCGCGCGCCATCGCCTCGCCCCCGACGCCGGCGAAAACGGCATCGGGACGCGCGGCGCGCAAAGCCCGCATCAGCGCTGCGCCGAGCTGATCGCCAGAGGCTTCGCCAGCGACAAGGAAGATGCGCGGCGCGCTCATGGTTCAGCGCGCGCGAGGCGCGCAAAGCGGCCGCGTCGAGGGCGCGCGCAGGAATTCGACGATCGCCGCAATGTCCGAGTCGTCCGCGAAATCTCGCGACAGACAGTCGATGCGTTCGCTCAGCGCGCGCGCCTCTTGCGCGAAGAGCAGGCGATACGCCCGGCGTAGCCGCTCGATGCGCTCCGGCGCAAAACCGCGCCGCTGCAGGCCGACCCGGTTGAGGCCGAAAAGATGGGCGCGGTTGCCCGACGCGAGCGTAAAGGGAATGACGTCGCCTTCAACGCCCGAAAGGCCGCCGACGAAGGCGTGCGCGCCGATCCGCACATTCTGATGCACCGCCGTGGCGCCGCCGATCATGGCATGGTCCCCAATCTCGACGTGGCCGCCCAGCAGAACCTGATTGGACAGTATCACGTCGTCGCCCAGCCGACAGTCGTGAGCGACGTGCGAAGCGGCAAGAAAGACACAGCGCGCCCCGACACGCGTGCCCTCGCCCACGCCCGCATTGATGGTCACGCCTTCGCGAATGACGCATCCCTCGCCGATCGTCAGCGCGCCCTCCGCAAGCGCAGCCTTGATATCCTGCGAAGCCAGTCCCACGGCGGCGAAGGGGAAAATCCTCGCGCGCGCGCCGATGCGCGTACAGCCGCCGACGACGACATGGGAGTGGAGAGTCGCGCCGTCGCCGATCTCGACGCCGGCGCCGATATGGCAAAAGGGGCCGATGGCGACGCCGGCGCCGAGCCGCGCGCCGTCTTCGACGACACTGGACGGATGAACCGAAGGGTTCAATGTCGCACTCGCCGCGCCGACGCTAGAGCGCGTTGCGAAAAAGTGGGAACCGGTTTTTCGCATAGAGCGCGCTCTAAACTTTGGGAATCGATCACGTTATCTGCATTTGGGCGATTCCGCCCAAATGCAGCGTGATCTAGGCGCCCATCATGACGCTGATCTGCGCCTCGCAGACCAGCGCGCCGTCGACCATCGCGCGCCCAGAATACCACCAGATGTTTCGCTTCTGCGCGGTTTTGGTCATGTGGAATTCGACGCGGTCGCCGGGCGTCACCGGCTTGCGGAATTTCGCATTGTCGATCGTGACAAAATAAACGAGACGCGACCGATCCGCGCCTTTCAGCGCGCGGATGGCGATGACTCCGGCGGTCTGCGCCATCGCCTCGATGAGCAGGACGCCCGGCATGATCGGACGCTCGGGAAAGTGCCCCTGAAACTGCGGCTCGTTAACCGTGACGTTCTTCACGCCGACGCATGATTCGTCGCCGCGGATGTCGAAGATGCGATCGATCAGCAGGAACGGATACCGATGCGGCAGTTGGCTCATGATCTGCATAATGTCGGCGCTCTCCAGAGTCGCGCCGGCCGCGGCCTCGGGCATTTCTTCCTCCCTCTCGAGGGCATGGCGAGCGCCATCCCAGTTTTTGCTTGTTTTCGTCGGCTTGTCTTACGTCGGCTTGTCCCTGCGCGCGAGTCGGTCGAGCAGCGCCGCGCTGCGCAAGAACCGCCGCAACGGACGCGCTGGCGCGCCGCCGACCCGCGCCCCGGCCGGCAGGTCGCGCATCACCCCGGACTTGGCCGCAACCGCTGAGCCTTCGCCGATCGTGAGGTGGCCGGCGACGGCGGATTGTCCGCCAAGCGCGACGAAATCGCCGATCTCACAGGAGCCGGCGACGCCCGATTGGGCGACAATGGCGCAAAAACGGCCGATCACCACATTGTGGCCGATCTGCACGAGATTATCGATTTTGGTTCCCTCGCCGATGATCGTGTCGCGCGACGCGCCTCGATCAATCGTCGTATTGGCGCCGATCTCGACATCGTCCTGCACGATCACGCGACCGACCTGCGGCGTCTTGAGATAACCTTGGCGCGTCGGCGCGAAGCCGAAGCCATCCTGCCCAAGCCGCGCCCCCGGGTGAATGACGACGCGGTCGCCGATCAGCGCATGGGTGAGGCTCGCATGCGCGCCGATTGAACAGTCGCGGCCGATGCGCACATTCGGACCGATCACCGCCTGCGGCCCGATAATCGTTCCGGCGCCGATCTCGGCGCCCGGCCCGATCACAGCTCCGGGATCAACGACCACGCCTGGTTCGAGTCGCGCCTGCGGATGCACCGCCGCTCCCGGAGAAACGCCACTGGATTGGAATAAGGAGCCGGGCCGCAGCGCGTCTGGAAAGAGATGCGCGGCCGCAAGCGTCATCGCGCGCTGCGGATCGTCGACGACGAGCGCGACGACGGCGTTCGGCAGCAGGTCTAGATGGCGCGCGCGCAGGAAGCAGGCGGTCGCTCGGCATTCCGAGAGCGCCTTGCGATAGCGTGGGTTGTCGTAAAAGCAGAGGTCGCCCGGCCTGCTCCAATCGAGCGGGGCCACGCCGAGAATAAGGGGCGGCGGCGCACACTCGCCGGACGCTGGCCCGCCGTCAGGGCCGCCGCGAATTTTTGCCCCGGCGATCTGCGCGATTTCGCTCAAAGGGGCGGGTCGCGCCAAGGGAAAGAAAGCCGCTGCGCTCACGCTGCAAAATCCAGCGCGGAAGCCCAAGCCAAGCGCTGAGCCGTCCGCCGGGCGCGGTTCGCCCGGCGATCGTCTCCGATCATCAGAAGTTGGTGCCGCCGCTGAAGCGGAAGTTCTGAGTGATATCCTCTTTCGCCTTCGAGGTCACAACCGCATAGTCGAAGCGGATCGGCCCCATCGGCGAATTCCAAAGCACCGAGGCGCCCACGGACGACCGAACGCTGAAGGCGTTGGCATTCGGCACAACGCAATTGCCCTGGCCGAAGCCCGCTTGCGGCGTATAGGCGCCAATGCAGGTCACGCCGGGAATCGTGGGCAGATTGTTGGCGTAGTTCGTCTTACCGCTGAAATTCCATAGCGAACCGGCGTCGGCGAAGAGCGCGCCTCTCAAGCCCAAATCCTTCGGCAGGTACCAGAAGGGGAACTGAACTTCGAGCGATGCGCCAACATAGTTCGAGCCGCCGAGTGAGTTGCCGCGATTGTTGTTGAAGCTCGTCAGAATGTTCGAGTCGCGTGGGCCGATGCCGCCCGGCGCGAAGCCGCGCACCAGGCTGGGGCCGAGGTTGAAGTTGTCCTGAATGCGCGGCTTGTAGCCGCCGAAGGTCGACAGATCGCCGCCCTGCAGTCGGGCGATGCCGACCACATCGTCGACATAGGGAATCTCACGGAAGTAGCGAATGTCGCCGGTCGTGCGCAGATAGCGCGTGCCGCCGCCCAGACCCGCCACATCCTGATTGAGCGAGGCGAGCCAACCATTATGCGGGTTCTTGAAGTTGTCGATGGTGCTGTAGTTCAGCGAATAGCCGACGAGCGACGTCAGCAGCCCACCCTGCGACTCCTTGATCGCGAGCGACGCCTCGCCGTTCGACTGACAGTTCACGAAGAGGCTCGTCGTCGGCATGAAGGGACTGAACCCCGGCGTGTAGCCAAGTATCGGCACCAAACAGTCGTTGTAAGGCCGGTTGCTGTCGTTCGGGATCGAGATGGTCGTCTGATAGATCGAGTAGTGCGGCGAGAAGCTGAGCTCTTCGGTGATCGGTATGCCGAAGCGCAATGTGCCGCCGTACGACGTCGAGCTGTAGATCGAGTAATTATAAGCGTCCTGTTGACGCACGAAGACGTCGAAGCCGGCGGCGATGCGCTGGTCGAGGAAATAAGGCTCGGTGAAGCTGAACGTCACGCCGCGGGCGATCTGGCCGCCCTGCACCGAAAGGCGAACCGCCTGGCCGCGACCCATGAAGTTGCTTTCCGACACTGACACTTCGGCGATAAAGCCCTGGTTGGTCGAATAACCGCCAGAGACGCCGAAGTTGCCGGTGGGCTGGTCCTCGACGTCGACGTTCAGGATCACGCGGTCCGGCGCTGAGCCCGGCTCATTGGTGATTTTCACCTTTTTGAAATAGCCGAGGCCATTCAGCCGGCGTTCGGCGCGGTCGATCAGGACGCGGTTATAGGCATCGCCCTCGCCGATATCGAACTCGCGGCGGATGACGTAGTCGCGCGTGCGCGTGTTGCCGCGAATGTTGATGCGTTCAATGTAGACCCGGGGTCCCTCCTCAAGCAGGAACTGGATCGCGACCGTCTGATCGGCCGGATTGCGTTCGCCGCGCGGGCGCGCTTGGGTGAAGGCATAGCCCTTCCGGGCGATTTCGCGGGTCAGCGCTTCGACGGTCTTCTCAACCGCGTCGCCATTGTAGACGTCGCCCGGCGCAAGCCGCAGCAAATCATTCAACGCGGCGCCGTCCACGTCGGGAAGATGGGATTCGACGCTCACGGTGGACACGCGATACTGCGGGCCCTCGTTCACGACGATGCTGATGATGTAACCGCCGGCTGTCGGATCGAACTGCACGTCCGAGCTGATTACGCGGAAATCGGCGTAGCCGTTTTTGAGATAGAATCGACGAATGAGTTCGAGGTCCGCGGCGATGCGGTCGGGATCATAAACGTCGCTTGTCTTGAGGAACGACAGGAAGTTCATTTCCGTCGTCTCCATCATGCCGACGAGACGGCGTGTGGAGTAGACCTCATTGCCGATGAAACGGATCTCCTTAACGCCGGTCTTGTCGCCTTCAACGACGCTGAAGACCAGGTCGACCCGTCCGTTCGGCAGATCAACCGTCCGAAAGCTCACTTTCGCCGCAGCGCGTCCCGACCGGCGATAGACTTCCGTCAATCGCGCGACGTCGGCCTCGGCCATCTGCGGGTTGAATTCTGTGCGGGCGCGCGAACGCACTTGCTCCTGCAAGATGTCAGTCTTGACCTTGCTGTTGCCCTCGAATGCGATGCGATTGATGTCGGGCGCGGCGAACGCCGGAGCGCTAAACGCCAGCAGAGCGGCCACAACCGCGAATAGGAACGATGATTTCCAAATGCCGCTGATAGAGCGCATATAGTGCAGGTCCTCGTCGCAACGTCGCCGCCCGGGCCGCGGCACGAAACTCATGTAAACCGACCCTGCAAATGCAGAATAAATGTTGCTTCCGCAATTTGTCGAAGGCGTGACGTTAAAGCCACGATTCATAGTCAGCGCATGGTTAAGACGTGGCGCAGAAAATGCGATCATGTCCAAATTGCGACGGGAATCGCGCGCTTACGCGGCGTCCTGCACGCCACGTCGTTGCAACGGCTGCGTGCGCTAAAGCAGGTCCGAAAAAGTTGACGGACTTTTCGATGAGAACCTGCTCCGGCGTTTTTATTTAGAGCGATTCCTATCGATCACATGATTCCATGTGATCGGGAAGCGCTCTAGGAGCCTGAGCCGGTGAGCTTGTGAATGAGCCGCGCGATGTCGTTATAGGTCGAGAAAATCATCAGCGCGCCGACCATCGCGAGACCCACTCGGAAGGCGACTTCCTGCGCGCGCTCGTTGAGCGCGCGGCCGCGCGCCGCCTCAATCGCGAAGAACAGCAAATGTCCGCCGTCAAGCAGCGGCACCGGCATAAGATTCAGCAGACCGATGGAGACCGAGAGAATCGCGATGAGGCTCAACAGCGGCGCGATGCCGACCTTGGAGACCGCCTGCGCCATTTGCCCCGAGACTTGCGCGATGCCAATCGGTCCGGAAAGCTGATCGGCGCTCTCCCGTCCAGTGACGAGTCCGCCGATGTAATTTCCCGTGCGGCGAACGACCGTCCATGTTTCCTGCACGCCCATCGCCACCGCGTCGGCAGGTCCGTAGCGTTCTCGGCGGATGTCGGCTGCGGCCTTTGACGCCTGAATGCCCAGCATGCCGATTCGGATTTTGCCGATCGCGCTCTCGACCTCGCGCAGGGCGGGAACGACCGGAAGCGTCAGCTGCTCATCGCCGCGTTGAATCACGAAAACGAGTTTCTTGTCGGCCGAGCTCGAAACGATTTCCTGCAGATTCGAAAAGGAGTCGACCGGCGCGCCGTCGACGGTCAGCACCAGGTCGCCGGCCATGAAGCCCGCAGCGGCGCCAGCCCCGTCAGGCGTCAGCGAGCCAACTCGCGGCGCATAGGTGGTGCGTCCGTAAACCCCGAAGAGAATGGCGAAAATCGCGATCGCCAGAATCAAATTCGCAAAAGGACCGGCGAACACGATGGCGGCGCGCTTCCATACGGACTGCGCCGCGAATGTCACCGCGCGCTCGCTCTCCGGCATCGCGCGCACGGCTTCGGGGTCCGGTGCGCTTGCGGCGTTGGCGTCGCCATGGAAGCTGACGTAGCCGCCGAGCGGAATGCTGGCGATGCGCCAGCGCGTGCCGAGACGATCCACCCGAGACCACAGCTCCGGTCCGAATCCGATGGAAAAGGCGTCCACCTTCACGCCGCACCAGCGGCCGACGATGAAGTGCCCAAATTCGTGCACAAACACGACCAGCGTGAGAACGAGCACGAAGGGGATGAGATAAAAGGCGAAGGTCGTCAGGAGGTCTAGCAAAGCGCTGTCTCGCAGGTCTCGCTTGCGCCAAGCCTGTCGGCGGCGCGCGCCATGATCACTGAAGCAGCATGCCTGATGCGGCGCGCCCGGCCAAGGCCGATCGTGATCTTTCTCTGACAATATGGTCCACCGCGAGGGCATCCTCAACTGTTGCGGGCGCATTTGCGGTTCCATCGCGCAAAGCGGCCTCGCAGGCCTCGGCGACATGCCGAGCGATTCCGTCGAAGGAAATGCGGCGATCGAGGAAGGCTTCGACGGCGATTTCATTGGCGGCGTTGAGCACGGTCGGCAGGCCGCCGCCGGCGCGCAGGACGTCGAGCGCCAGTCTGAGCGCCGGAAACCGATCAAAATCAGGGGCCTCGAATGTCAGGGTGGCGATTTTCGCCAGATCGAGGCGCGGCGTCGGGGTGGTCAGCCGATCAGGATAGCCCAGACAATGGGCGATCGGCGTGCGCATGTCCGGCACGGCGATTCCCGCAGTCACCGAGCCGTCGGAAAAGGCGACGAGGCCGTGGATGATCGACTGCGGATGGACCACGACTTCGAGTTTTTCGGCTGGAATGTGGAAAAGATGATGAGCCTCGATCAGTTCGAGCCCCTTGTTCATCATGCCGGCCGAGTCGACGGTTATTTTCGGGCCCATCGCCCAATTGGGGTGGTTGAGCGCTTCATCGACCGTCGCCTCGGAGATGCGCTCCTTGCTCCAGGTGCGGAAGGGGCCGCCGGAGGCCGTGACGATCATGCGTTCGATGCGGGAGGGGTCCTCGCCGCCGAGCGCCTGGAAAATGGCGTTGTGCTCGCTGTCCATCGGCAGCAGCCGCACGCCCATTTCCGCCGCCATCCGCATGAAGGGCACGCCGGCGCAGACGAGACATTCCTTATTGGCGAGCGCCACGTCGCGGCCGGCGGCGAGCGCGGCGTAGGTCGGCTCCACGCCGGCGGCGCCGACGATGGCCGAGACCACGAGATCGGCGTCGCGCAGCGCGGCCTCGATGACCGCCTCGCGACCCGCGGCGACCTGAGTGTTGGTCCCGGCGAGCGCTTCCTTGAGCGCGCCATAGGCGCTCTCGTCGCGGATCGCGGCGAATTCAGCCTTAACCGCGCGGGCGACGCGCGCGAGCGCCTCGACATCGCGGCCGCCCGCCACCGCCGACACCGAAAACCCTTCCGGATCGCGTTCGAGAATGTCGACCGTCGAACGGCCGATCGAGCCCGTCGCGCCAAGCAGCACAATGCGGCGCGGGATCGGCGACCGCGGCTGGGCCGGGGCGTGCGCGTGAAACTGTCCGTTTGCTAATGTCATCGGCTCCGCCCTACCAGAAGAAAAGACCGGCCGCCACCGACGGCGCGCCGCGCAGCAGGCCCACCGCCGCCGCGAAGGCGCTGGCGAAGATGAAGCCGTCGAGCCGATCCATGGCGCCGCCATGGCCGGGAATCAGCTGGCTCGAGTCCTTCACCCCAAAGCGGCGCTTGACCGAAGATTCGAAAAGATCGCCGACTTGCGAAAAGGCGGCGGCGGCCAATCCGACCAAGAACACACGCCAGTTCGCAAGTTGCGGGCCGGCGCCGAGGTAAACGGCGACAAGGCCAAGGAATGCGCCGCAGAGGACGCCGGTGATGGTGCCGGACCATGTCTTACCGGCCGAGACGCGCGGCCAAAGCTTGGGTCCGCCGATCAGCCTGCCGCCAAAATAGGCAAAAATATCGGTGCCCCAGACCACGGCGAACAGGAAGGCGATCGCGAGCGCGCCGACTTCAGCCGATTCGCGCAGGAGACATACGGAGAAGGCGAGCGCGCCGGCGTAGACGACGCCCGTCGCGGCCCAGAGCCGACGATCGGCCCCCGCCAGCGCTGCGCCCACAATGGCAAAAACGGCAATCGCGAGCGCGGCGGCGCCCGGCATGGAGACGCGTCCGAACGCCATTGCGGCGGCGACCGCCGCGCCGCCGACGGCGATTCTGGCGGCGCGACCTTCGCCGCCGATCAGGTTCTGCCACTCCCAACTCACCGCGAAGGCGGCCGCCAGCCAGAAGAGCGCAAAGACGTCGCCGCCAAGATAGAGCGCGCCGAGCGCGCCGATGACCATCGCTGCGGCGGAGGCGACGCGCGGGCCAAGATCGGCGAAGCCTCCGGCAGACGGCTTCGACCGGCCGGCGGCGCTTATGGTTGGCTCCCCTCGATCCGCCGTCATGACGCGGTCTTGGCGCTGCGCGCCGCGGCTTCAAGCCCGCCAAAGCGCCGATCGCGATGGGCGTATTCGGCGATCGCGGCCGCCAGCGCCCCCTCGTCGAAGTCGGGCCAGAGAATCGGCAAGAAGATGAATTCGGCGTAGGCCGCCTGCCACAGCAGGAAATTCGACAGCCGCTGCTCGCCCGACGTGCGGATAATCAGGTCGGGATCGGGAATGTCCGCCGTGTCGAGCCGCTGCGCGATGGCGTCGGCGTCGATCTCCTCGGGCGCCAGTCGGCCCTGCGCCACCATTTCGGCGAGCGCGCGGGCCGCCGCCGCGATCTCCTGCCGCGCGCCATAGTTGAACGCGACGACGAGGGTGAGACCGGAGTTCGCCTGCGTCATCTGCTCGGCCTCGCGCAGCAGGTCCGAGATGTCTGGCGCGAGCTCGGCGCGCGCGCCGATGACCCGCACGCGCACATTGCTCGCGTGCAACTCCGCCAGATCGTTGCGGATGAAGCGGTGCAGCAGCGAGAGGAGGCTTTCCACCTCCTCGCGCGGGCGCGACCAGTTTTCCGCCGAGAAGGAATAGACCGTCAGATAGCCGATGTTGAGCTTGATCGCCGCCCGCACCGTGCGGCGCAGCGCCTCGACGCCGCGCCGATGCCCTTCGAATCGCGGCAAGCCCCGCTTCGCCGCCCAGCGGCCGTTGCCGTCCATGATCAGCGCGACATGACGCGGCGCCGCGCGCGCGCGCTGCGCGTTCGTTTGCGCCTCCAAAATGTCGCTTTCCGTCATATTCGGGTTCCGAATGGCCATGGGACCTGCGCCAGGCGACGTCGCAGCGTCCTAGACCTGCATGATTTCCTTTTCCTTGGCGGCGAGCGCGGCGTCGATCTCCTTCACCGTCTCGTCCGTCGCCTTCTGCACCTCTTGTTCGTGGCGCTTCTCGTCGTCCTCGGGAATCGCGTGATCCTTTAGCAACTTCTTGAGAATGTCGAGGCCGTCGCGGCGCACGTGGCGCACGGAGACTCGCGCCTCCTCGGCGTATTTATGCGCGACTTTGACGAGTTCCTTGCGGCGCTGCTCGTTCAGCTCCGGCATGCGTATGCGCAGGTTCTGACCTTCAACCGTCGGCTGAAGACCGAGATTGGCCTCGCGGATCGCCTTGTCCACGGCGATGACCAGCGCCTTGTCCCACACCTGCACCGAAAGAAGCCGCGGCTCGGGCACGCTGACAGTGGCGACCTGATTGAGCGGCGAAACCTGCCCATAAGCTTCCACATGAATCGGATCGAGCAAACTCGTCGAGGCGCGTCCCGTGCGAAGCCCGCCGAATTCGTGCTTGAGCGTCGCGACCGCGCCCTGCATGCGGCGCTTCATATCCGCAAGGTCAAAAGTTTCCGCCATGTTCACAACCTGTCTTTGATCTGTCGCCGCTCTCACGAACACTCGCGCGGCTCGGCTTCTTATATTTTCCAACTTGGCGTGGCGAAAAGGCGCACGCCGCCGCCCTCGCCGGCGCTGCGGCTCCGCGGCGCAGGATTTATGGCACGATTTCCCGTCGTGCGCGAAAGGGGCTTAGGGCGCGACGAGGGTGGCGCGCGCCCGACCGGAGAGCGCCCCGTCAATGGCGCCGGCCTCGGCGATCGAAAAGACGAGAATCGGGATCTTGTTCTCGCGGGCGAGCGCGAAGGCCGCCGTATCCATCACCGCCAGGTTTCTGGCGTTGGATCGCGCTTGGGATCGGCGGTGTAGACGCCGTCGACCTGAGTGGCTTTGAGCACGGCGTCGGCGGAGAGCTCCGCGGCGCGCAACACCGCGCCGGTGTCCGTCGTGAAGAAGGGATTGCCGGTGCCGCCGGCCGCGATGACGACGCGTCCCTTGGCCAGATGATGCAGGGCGGCGCGGCGCGAAAAGGATTCACAAACGGACGGCATCGTGACGGCGGAGAGGCAGCGCGCCTGCCGCCCCTGCCCTTCGACCGCCTGCTCCAGCGCCAGGCCGTTCATCACCGTCGCCAGCATGCCGATCGAATCGGCGCGCGCACGCTCGATGCCGGTTTCGGCGCCCTTGATGCCGCGAAAGAAATTGCCGCCGCCGACGACGACGGCGATCTCATGTCCCGCGTCCGCGGCGGCCGCGAGATCGGCGGCGATGCGGGCGAGCGTGACGGCGTCAAGCCCGTGCGGCGCCGACCCCTGCAGGGCTTCGCCGGACAGCTTGACGACCACACGCTTGAATCGTCGCGTCGACGTGAGGTCGGACATGAGGCGTCTCTCAGTGGCTGAAGCGAGGCGCGTTCTTTCTACGGACGCCGAGCGGCGCCTGCAAGTGAGGCAGTCGCACGAGTTCTAAATGAAGCCACTGTCACGAGCCAACGGGAGCCGCGACGCAGGAATTGAAGCGTACAGACTTGGGGCAAGCGATTACGGCCCCACCTCGCCGCCCGTCGCGCCAAACACCTGGCCCGTCGTGAAACTCGCCTCGTTTGACGCGAGCAGAACATAAAGCGGGGCGATTTCCGCCGGCTGTCCGGGGCGGCCGAGAGGCGTATCGGCGCCAAATTCGGCGAGGTGATCGGGAAATTGTCCGCCGCTCGGCTGGAGCGCCGTCCAGAACGGGCCGGGCGCCACGGCGTTGACCCTGATGCCTTTGTCGGCGAGCTGCTTCGCCAGACATCTGGTAAAATTGAGAATGGCGGCCTTGGTCGCCGAATAATCCAGAAGCTGCGGCGAAGGGTCGAAGGCGACGATCGAACTCGTATTGATGATCGACGATCCCGGCTGGAGATGCGGAATCGCGGCTTTCGTGATCCAGAACAGCGCGTAGAGATTGGTTTGGAACGTCCAGTCGAGATCCTCGGTCGTAATGTCGAGGATCGATTTGCGCGCATGCTGACGCGCGGCGTTGTTGACGAGAATGCGTTGTTGACGAGAATGTCCAGGCCGCCAAGATCGCGCGCCGCATCGTCCACGAGCTTGCGGCAAAAGCTTTCGTCGCGAATGTCGCCGGGTAGCGCCGTCGCATTGACCTCGGCCTCGCCCAGGAGAGTCATCACCTCCCGCGCGTCCGCCTCCTCCTCCGGCAGATAATTGATCGCGACATCGGCGCCTTCGCGGGCGAAGGCGATCGCCGCGGCGCGGCCGATGCCGCTGTCGCCGCCGGTGATGAGCGCCTTGCGGCCAAGGAGACGCCCCGAGCCCCGGTAACTCTCTTCACCATGATCGGGACGCGGCGTCATGAGGCCGGCGAGACCCGGCCAGGGCTGCGTCTGCTTCTCGAAGGGCGGCTTCGGATAAAGTTCGCGCGGATCGCGCAGTTCCCGCGTGGACGGCGAATCATCGAAGCCGAGCACGGAAGTGGCGGCATCGATCGCGCGCTCAACGCGCGGTCCGCGAATCATGTCGTCTGCGGCGGTCTTCTTGGCGCGCATGCGCTGCTCCTTCTGCTCGATCTTCGCCATGTGCGAAGATCAATGTCAGGAGCTAAACGCCGCCCGCCCGCGATTGTTCGCGCGGGCGCGACAACCAGAGCATCGCCAACAGCTGTCGCATCCTTCTTCGCGCACGCGGCCCAAGGAGGATGAGGCGAAGGCGAAGGTCGCGGCGGCGATGCGTGGCGAGTGACGGCGCGGACTTTCAGCCGTCATGGCCGGGCTTGTCCCGGCCATCCACGCGGCGCCGCTGAGTCGCCGGCACAATGCCGGGTGACGCGGAGAGGTTCGCGGAAACAAAAAAGGCCGGGGTAAATGCCCCGGCCGCACTAATCTTTTCACCACAAGCGAGGGAAGGACTTACCCCTTCGCGGCGGCCGCGACCTCGGCGGCGAAGTCGCTCGTCTGCTTCTCGATGCCTTCGCCAAGCGCGTAGCGCACGAAGCCCTTGATGGCGATCGGC
>WSXZ01000050.1 GCA_009773555.1 Methylocystaceae bacterium
GGGTGGGGTGAACCCAAGGTCTTTGCCGCCTGTCACCCCACCCCGCATTGCTATCGCAATGCAACCCTCCCCCTCAAGGGGAGGGTGATTGCGATAGCCTCCGCCGCCGACTTGCCGCCTCCATCCCAAAGCCGTAAGTTCGCGCCAGAAAACGTAAGGCTTAAGGGGGGTCCGTGGGTATCGTCATTCCGCTCGATGAGAAAAAGGACGCCGGCCTCGACAGTCTCCTCGAACTCATCAAGCCCGACCTGGAGCGCACCAATCAGCTGATCATTCAGCGCATGGGCTCCGACGTCACGACGATTCCCGAAGTCGCCAATCATCTCATCTCCGCCGGCGGCAAGCGTCTGCGGCCAATGCTCGTTCTCGCCACCGCCGGCATGTGCGGCTACAGGGGCGACGGGCATTTGAAATTCGCCGCCGGCATTGAATTCATGCATACGGCGACGCTGCTCCACGACGACGTCGTCGACGAAAGCGACATGCGCCGCGGCAAGATCGCCGCCCGCATGCTGTGGGGCAATCAGACCTGCGTGCTCGTCGGCGACTTCCTGCTCGGCCACGCCTTCAAAATGATGGTCGAGCCGGGCGTCATCGCGCCGCTCTCCGTGGTTTCGCAGGCAGCGGCGGTGATCGCGGAAGGCGAGATCATGCAGCTCAACGCCGCGAAGGACACGACCACGACCGAGGACGCCTATATGGGGGTCATCCGCCGCAAAACGGCGGAGCTTTTCGCCGCGGCGGCCGAAGTCGGGGTGATGCTCGGCGGCAAGCCGAAGGCCGACGAAGCCGCCGCGCGCAGCTATGGCATGAATCTCGGCGTCGCTTTCCAGCTCATCGACGACGCGCTCGATTATGGCGGCTCGTCCTCCAAGCTCGGCAAGAACGTCGGCGACGACTTCCGCGAGGGCAAGATCACGCTTCCCGTGGTGCTCGCCTTCCGCCGCGGCAATGAGAAAGAACGCGAATTCTGGCGGCGCACGCTGGAAAAGGCCGAGATCAAGGACGGCGACGTCGAGACCGCCTGCGGTCTGATGAAAAAGCACAAGGCGCTCGACGATACGATCGAGCGCGCGGCGCATTACGGCGCCATCGCACGCGACGCGATGGAGATTTTTCCCGCATCGCCCTGGAAGAGCGCGCTGCTTGAAGTCGTCGACTTCTGCATCGACCGCGTCTACTGAAGCAGGTTCCGAAAAAGTTGACAGACTTTTTCGGTGAGAACCTGCTCCAAGTATTTTGAGCGATTCCTATCCATCACAATGTGATCGATCAGCGCTCTAGCGCCGCCGGCCGCCGGAAAGCGACCGGCGAACTTGTCATCCCTTCAGACAGTCGGTCTTGAAGTGTTTGCGCTCTTTGCCGTGAAGCCCCTTGGCGTCGGCTTGCGTGCGGCAGTCCTTTTCTCTCTCCGCATGCGTCCTGGCCGGAGCAGCGCTCGTTGGCTGCGCAGCGGGCGCAGGCGCTTCGGCGCCTGCCGCAGGCGCATCTGAAGGCGCGGCGCTCTTCGGCGCGATCTCGGCGGGCGGCGCCCAAGCGGTCGGCGCGGTCGTCGCCACAGACGCCTTCGGCTCGGCGAGCGCGGCGGCGCCGAAGGAAAGACTGGCGCAAATGACGCCAGCGGCAATGTTTTTCATGCTCGTGAACATTTGAAGTTTCTTCTGCGTTTCGAGGCGCGCCGCAGCGCCGTGTTGATGGGTTGCGGCGCGACTCCATCACGCGCAAGCGCGCGTGCGCCATCGGCCACACCTGAAGCTTAGGCGATTTATGACAGTTTGTCTTTGACGCAGCGCAGCAGCGCCAAAAATGACTAGCGTCGCCACCACACATAGATCGCGACGCCGGCGATGACGCTCGAATAGAGGATCTTCCATGCGAGCCGGCGCAGCGCGGACGCGCGGCGCACAGGAATGTCGTTGGGGCGGGAAGTCCTTCGCTCGCCGACGGAAACCGGACTGAGCGCAGCGTGGGAGTAACGCATGAATCGCTCCTCATCCAAAAGCGGACAGGTCATTAGCGGCAAGGCTAAGGCGCGATTGATTTACAAATTGCTTCGCTCTCAATCCGCCCGAGAGATCGCTTCCAGAGAGATCTCTGCGCGGCGCCGTAAGCAGTGATAAAAGCCTCGGAAAGCAATCGGCGGAGGACGACATGGCCCGCGATACGACGGCGAAGACATCGGATTGGCGGTTTGATCTTACAGGCGCCGCAGCGCCTCTCGCCACGCAGCGCCCCACGCGCAGAGTCATCCATGGCCGCGTGCTCGATGATCCCTACGACTGGCTCGCTGCGAAAAACTGGCGCGAGGTGCTGCGCGACCCGGATGCGCTTCCCGACGACATCGCCGAGCTGATCGAGGCGGAAAACGCTTACTGCGATGGCGTCATGGCGCCTCTCAAGAATTTACGCAGGGCGCTGGTGGCCGAAATGCGCGGCCGCATCAAGGAGGACGACAGCGAGGTTCCCGAGCCGGACGGGCCTTACGCCTATTACGAACGCTTCCACGAGGGCGCGGAACATCCGCTCTACTGCCGGACGCCGCGAGAAGGCGGGACGGAAACCGTGCTGCTCGATGGCGACGCGCTCGCCAAAGGCCACGACTTCTTCGACATCGGCGACGCGGCGCATGCGCCCGATCATGCGCAGCTTGCCTGGAGCGTCGACGACGCGGGCTCGGAGCTTTACGACATCCGCACCAGGGCGTTGAGCGATGGCCTCGACCGCGCCGACGTCGTGAGCGACAGCGACGGCGCCGTTGTCTGGCAGGCCAATTCGAAAGCCTACTACTATGTGCTGATCGACGAGAACCATCGCACCGCGCAGGTCTTTCGACACGAAGTGGGCGCCGATCCCGCCGACGACGCGCTGATCATCGAGGAAACCGACAGCGCCTGGTTCGTCAGCCTGCATGAAAGCCGCTGCAGGCGTTTCGCCATTGTGTCCATCCACGGCCATGACGCGACGGAATGCTGGCTGATCGACCTTTGCGAAGACAATCCGACGCCGCGCATCGTCGCGCCGCGCGAACCGCGCCTGCGCTACGACGTCGAGCCGCATGGCGACCTTCTCTACATTCGCAACAACGCCGACGGCGCCGATGATTTCCGCATTTCCGTCGCGCCGCTCGCAGAGCCGGGCCGCGAAAATTGGAAGGACGTCGTTCACCATCGCCACGGCGTCTTGATCGACTCCTTCACCGTTTATGCGCGTTATCTTGTCTGGCTGCGTCGGGAAACCTCCTTGCCGACGATCGTCATCCGCGCGCTCTCCAGCGGAGAGGAACATGCGATTCACTTCGAGGAGGAAGCCTATGCGCTGTCGATCGATCCGGGACTTGAGTTCGACACCGACATATTGCGCTTCGTCTATTCGTCGATGACGACGCCTGATGAGACTTATGACTACGACATGGCTGCGCGCACGCGCGTCCTGCGCAAGCGCCAGGAAATTCCCTGCGGACATGATCCCAAGAAGTATGTAACGCGGCGCCTTCTCGCGAGCGCGCGCGACGGCGAAAGCGTGCCGATCACGCTCCTGCATCGCGCAGACTTCACGCCCGGCGGAGACGGCGCGCCGCTGCTGCTCTACGGCTATGGCGCCTATGGCTATGCGCTGTCGGCGGGCTTTAACGAAGACGCGCTATCGCTCGTCGATCGCGGCTTTGTCTATGCGCGCGCCCATATTCGCGGCGGAACGGACAAGGGCTGGCGCTGGTATGAAGACGGCAAGCTCGAGAAGAAGCAAAACAGCTTCACCGATTTCATCGATTGCGCGCGGCATCTAATCTCCGCCGGCTACACGCGCGAAGGCGGCGTCGTCGCGCAGGGAGGATCGGCGGGCGGTCTGCTGATGGGCGCCGTCGCCAATGAGGCGCCGGAGCTGTTCGCGGGGATCATCGCCAGCGTGCCTTTCGTCGACACGCTGAATACAATGCTGCGCGACGATCTTCCGCTGACGCCGCCCGAATGGCTGGAATGGGGGAACCCGATCGCCAGCGCCGAAGCCTTTGATCGCCTCGCGTCCTATTCGCCTTACGACAATGTGCGCGCGCAACGCTATCCGCCGATTCTCGCCGTCGCGGGCGTGACCGATCCTCGGGTCACCTATTGGGAGCCGCTCAAATGGGTCGCGAAGCTTCGCGCAACGATGAGCGGCGGCGGACCTGTGCTGCTGTTCACCCATATGGGCGCCGGCCACGCCGGCGCTTCGGGCCGTTTCGAGGCGCTTGAAGACACGGCGCTGGAATATGCCTTCGCGCTCGCCTGCGCCGCGCGCGCCTTCAATGACGCGAAGGATTTCGTATAACAATATTGAGTAAAGCCGCTGCATTTCCCGAAGTCGGGAAATGCAGCGAAGAAAGTCATTTGGTGGGATGCACCCACTCCGAATCGGGGGGAATAACGGGCTTGCTCTCGGCGGCCGGCGGGCTGGTTTCGGCGGGAGCGCTGGGCGCCGCCGTTTCGGCGGGCGCTTCGCTCACCGCAGCGGGCGCTTCGCTTTGATCTTCGGCGCGCACGGGCGCGCCGAACATTACGCCCGCAGCGATTGCGGCCGTCAACAGCAGTATTTTTTTCATATGCCGATTTCCCCTTTTGAGTAAGCCGCGAGTCGCGGGGTTGCGCTCATTTATGGCCGCGGCGGATTATAGTCGGCGACTGCTTCGACTCAAGGAATAACGCCACGCTGCATGTTCGATTCGCATTCATGTCGAAAAGCTATCGGCGACTCTCACGAGGCTGAGCCCAGTCGCCCATACGTCGTCGAAGCCGCCGATTGATCATACGCAGCGAGTCCTGCTCGCAGCTCGGACTGACGTTAAGAGCTTGGCCCCTTCTTCCGCCTGATCTCTTCGGGCGGAGCCCATTCCTGGCCGCTCTGTGTTCCTTTCTTTCCCTCGACGCCCGGCGAGCCGGCGGAGGTTCCGCTCGACCCCGCCAAACCGCTTTCGTTGACATCAGCCGCTTTCGGATTGTCCTTCTGCACGGCGCCCGATGGCTCGACCCCTGCTCCTGCGGTTGCTGAGACTGCTGATCCGGCGGCTGTTGCTGCGTTTGCTGCGGCAGTTGCTGTTGCTCCTGCTGCTGTTCCTCGGCCAACGCCGCAGGCGCCAGAAGGGCGAGGGCGAGGCTTCCGACGACGGCTAATCTTGTCTTCATGTCGAACTCCTTGGAGGGGCGCCAATGCGCGACATTCGCCCTGCGGGTAAATGGAGGAGGGAACAAAACTAGCAATGGCGTGACACCCGCCATGTAGCGCTCGCCCTGTAGCGCTCGCGTACGCTTTGCCGTATTCAGCTTGCGCTTACGCTAGGAGAAACATGATGGCCGTCGACAGCAAGCACGCCGAAACGATTGCGCTCCACGCCGGCTGGCGCGCTGATGAAACCAACGGCGCCGTCGCCGTTCCGATTTACCAGACGACCTCCTATCAGTTTCACGACACCGAGCACGCCGCCAATCTTTTTGCACTGAAAGAACTCGGCCACATCTATACGCGCATCGGCAACCCGACGACCGGCGTGTTGGAGGCGCGGCTCGCGGCGCTGGAGGGCGGCGTGGCGGCCCTGGCGCTCGCCTCGGGACAGGCGGCGTCGGCGCTCTCGATTCAAAATCTCGCGCGCGTCGGCGACAATGTCGTCTCGTCAACCGATCTTTACGGCGGCACCTGGAACCTCTTCGCCAATACGCTGAAGGATCAGGGCCTCGACGTGCGCTTCGTCGATCCGGCCGATCCGGAAAATTTCCGCCGCGCCACCGATGATCGCACCCGCGCCTATTACGCCGAGACTCTGCCTAATCCGAAACTCACGGTGTTTCCGATCGCCGAAGTGGCGGCGATCGGCCGGGAGCTCGGCGTTCCGCTGATCATGGACAACACCGCGGCGCCGATTCTCTGCCGGCCGATTGATCATGGCGCGGCGATCGTCGTTTACTCTACGACGAAATATCTTGGCGGCCACGGCACGTCGATCGGCGGCGCGATCATCGATTCCGGGAATTTCGACTGGGAGAAATTTCCGCAGCGTCAGCCGGCGCTGAATACGCCAGATCCGAGCTATCACGGCGCAATCTGGGTTGAGGCGGTCAAGCCGATCGGTCCGGTCGCCTATATCATCAAGGCGCGCGCGACGCTGTTGCGCGATCTTGGTCCCGCGCCCTCGCCGTTCAACGCGTTTCTAACGTTGCAAGGCGTCGAGACGGTGACGCTGCGCATGGAGCGTCATGTGCAGAACACGCAGAAGGTCGTCGACTTCTTGAGCAAGCGCAGCGAAGTGACGCGGGTCATTCATCCTTCGCAGCAGACGGGCGAGATGCGCCGGCGCGCCGACGCCTATCTGAACGGCGGCTATGGCGCGCTGCTCGGCTTCGAATTAAAGGGCGGCCTCGACGCCGGCCGCAGATTTATCGACGCGCTGCAGATGTTCTATCACGTCGCCAATATCGGCGACGCGCGCAGCCTCGCCATCCATCCGGCGACGACGACGCATTCGCAGCTTGCCGAGGAGGCGCAGCTCGCATCGGGCGTGACGCCCGGCTATGTGCGCCTCTCGATCGGCATTGAACATATCGACGACATCATCGCCGATCTAGAGACGGGGTTGAAAGCGGCGGGCGGCTGATTTTGGCTCCTGCTCAGGCTCCGCAGTCCTCGTGCTTCGAGACGCCGCTTCGCGGCTCCTCAGCATGAGGACTGTGTGAGGTCCCTCATCCTGAGGAGCGGCCCGCAAGTCGCGGCTTACCCGACTTGCGGATTTAATGTCGATCTTGGGCAGGCCCGAGATCGAAGGCCGCGTCTCGAAGGACGAGGGACTGAAGCGCCTGACTCAAGGCTTCGTCGCGAGCCGGTCGACGATCGCGCGAATGGCGGCGATCTGCGGCCCCTTCTTGGTGTGGTGCTCGGCGCTGTCATAGCCCCACCAGTCCCAGCAGGCGTTGGGGTTCAAAACGAAGTTCAACGTATAGAACGGCCAGCCCCATCCCCAGCGGCTGATCGTTTGCGGGTAAGCGACGATGATGTGGTTCGTATCCGCCCAGCGATTGTAGCCGGCGTTTTTGTAGAACGCGTCGCCAACTTGGGCCGCCTGCTGTTTGCAGCCATGCAGGGCGACATGCACGCGGCACGTCTCCAGGGCGCAGACATGCGGCACATAGGCGTAGCCGACATCGCTTAAACTGTGATTGTAGGGATTGCCGTCAGGCAGAAATTCCTTCTGATCGAACTCGACATATTTTCCGGCGGGCTGCGCGCTCGGCGGGTTGAGCGGCCCGTAAATCTGTTCGAGCATGGCTTTCGCGGCGTCGAAGTCGCAATCGACGATGAACGGAGCCTTGTTCACGCCGCATTCCTTGTCGCCATAGTCTTCGGTCACCATGGCGTGACCCGCGCCGATATCGTTTCGATAGACGATGCGATCCGGCGGCACATAAAACGCGTAATAATCGCGCGCCGCATCCATCACGACGGGATGCACCACCTCATCCTTGCGGCCGGAAAACAGCCAGACCCGCGCATCGTTCAAATTGGCGACGTCGTCTATGGCGCCGGAGCGTGCGAGCGAATCGGTGATGTCCTTAAGATGCGCCGGATCCGGGACAGGATGGGCGGCGTCCGGCTTCATGCAATTGCTGGTCGCTTGGTTCGAACTCTGCTCCGCGCAGTCGTAAGGCACGCCGGCGACGATCCCCGCGCCTTTGACAACGCCGGAATGCGCCACATGGAATTGCAACGCCATCGCCGCGCCCGATGAAAGCCCCGACACGGAGGTCTCGGACAAATTCGCGCCGTAAGCCGGCAGGCGCTCGGCGCCCGACGCGGCTTCGGCTGCAAGACAGCACGTCACGGCGACGGCGATGTGTAATCTGCGCAAAGGAATAAACATGAACTTCTCCTTTAAATGGTGTGGCGAAGCTTTAGCGGCGGGGGGAAATGATCACATGATCGACGGCCCCTTCACGATCAGCGGATTGCCCGCGACGACGAGCGCCACTCTTCCCGCACTCCGGGAAATAGCCTGATGCAATTCGCCTGCCGCATCCCGAAAAGACCGCGCCAATGCGTTGTCAGGCACGATCGACAATCCAACCTCGGACGAGACGGCGACGGTCGGCGCTGAGCGGGTCGACAACGTATCAATGAGCGCGGCGCGATCGCGCGAAAGATCGGCGCCGCCAAGCAGCCGATTGCTCAGCCACAAGGTGAGACAGTCGATCAGCAGCGGGCGATCCGCTTGCGCTTCGGCAATCGCTTCGACGAGCGCCTGCGCCGCTTCGACGGTGCGCCAATCCTCGCCGCGCCTTGCGCGATGCGCTTCGACGCGTGCACGCATTTCGTCATCCAGGACGTCTGCCGTCGCAATATAGGTCCAGGGCGACGGATGCGTGACGATGAGACTCTCCGCATATGCGCTTTTGCCTGAACGCGCGCCGCCGAGCACAAGTGTAAGATGCCGATTTTCACTCATGTCTGGCTCTTTGAATCGGCGTGCGGGCGAGCAGAGCCCCGTCGCGATCGAATATGATGATCTCCAATTCGCTCTCCGCCGTATCGAGAGCGCGCGCAGCAGTTTTCCATGCATCGCGCGCGATCGGCGCCGAAAGATCGATTCCCGCGCTTTGCCCGATCTGCAAAGCTTCGAGCGCGCTATTGGCGCTCTCGATGAGCGCGGCAATCTCTTCGCCCGCGCCGACCTCGCGCGCGGTGTTAGCGAGCCGCGCAAAATCGATGCTCGAGCGCCCCGAATGAAGGTCGAGCCGTCCTTGCGCGAGCTTGGTCATCTTGGCGAAGCCGCCGCCGATCGTGACGCGCGCGACCGGATGCGTGCGAAGATATTTCAACAGTCCGCCGACAAAATCGCCCATTTCGATGAGCGCCGTCTCCGGCAAATCATAAAGCCGCTTCACCGCCGCCTCGGAGGTCGAGCCTGTCGTGCCAGCGACATGGGTCAGGCCGCTGGCGCGCGCAACGTCGACGCCGCGATGGATGCTGTCGATCCACGCGGCGCAGGAAAACGGCGTCACGATGCCGGTGGTGCCGAGTATGGAAAGTCCGCCGACGATCCCCAGTCGGCCGTTGAGCGTGTGCTTGGCCAATTCCTCGCCGCCGGGGACAGAAATTTCGATGTCGGCGTCCGCGCTGACGCCGATCTGCGCGCTCGCCTCGATGATCGTCTCAACCATCATCTTTCGGGGCGTGGGATTGATCGCCGGCTCGCCGGGCGCCAGCGGAAGGCCCGGGCGCGTCACGACGCCGACGCCCTCTCCTGCGAAAAACCGCACGCCCGCGCCCTGAGCGCCGCGGCGCACTTGCACGCATATAAGGGCGCCGTGGGTGACGTCCGGATCGTCGCCGGCGTCCTTGACCACGCCGGCGCGGGCGAAATCCTCGCCGCGTTCAAAGGTCGCGAGCGCGAAGGCGACGCGCTTTCCCGACGGCAACCCGATCTCGACCGGATCGGGAGGCGGCGCGTCCGTCATCAGCGCCTCGAAGGCGGCGCGCGTCGCGGCGGTCGCGCAGGCCCCCGTCGTCCAGCCGCGGCGCAAAGGACGCCCACTTCCCGCATCGCTCATGCGCCCTCTTTACCGCGAAGCGCGAGCGCGCGACACCGGCGCGCCGATCCGCTAAAGATGCGGCGATTTCCAGATTTGAGGAGCACGCTTACATGTTGCGCAGCGTTTCATCCTTTCTCGGTCTTATCGCGCTGGCCGCCGACTCGAGCGGCGCCCAAGCGTTCGAGCTCACAAGCCCCGACATCGCCGAAGGCCAGACGATCGACATGAGGCATGTCTATGATTCCATGAGCTGCACCGGTGAGAATCTCTCGCCGGAGCTCCATTGGAGCGACCCGCCTCCTGGCGCCAAGAGCTTCGCCGTCTTTGTGCATGACCCCGATGCGCCGACGGGCGGCGCCGGGTTTTGGCACTGGCTCGCGGTCGACATTCCCGCTGACGTTCGCGGCTTGAAGCGTGGCGCAGGCGATGCGTCCGGTAAAAATTTGCCGCCCGGCGCACATCATTTGGAGACGGACTTTGGCGAGAAGGCCTATGGCGGCCCCTGCCCGCCGCCCGGCAAGCCGCACCGTTACGTTTTCACCGTCTATGCGCTCAAGACAGAAAAGCTCGGCGACGCCGCTCATGGCCGCACCGCCATCGCCGGGTTCACCATCAATCAGAATGCGCTGGCCAAAGCCTCGATCACCGCGCTTTTTGGACGGTGAGTTTCGGCGTTGCGCTTCTGGCGCTCGCCATCGAGGCGGGCGCCGGCTATCCGGACGCGATTTTTCGCAGGATCGGCCATCCGGTGACATGGATGGGCGCGCTGATCGCCGCGCTCGACCGAGGGCTGAACCTTGAGGGCGACTCCTTTGCGCTTCGACGGGCGAAAGGCGCCGTCGCCCTCGCCGCGCTTCTTGTCTTCGCTGTTGGGAGCGGCGCGCTGATCGAAGCCGCGGCGCGCGCGCTTCCGCTCGGCTGGATTGCGCTCGCTGTCGTGGCGTCCAGCCTTCTGGCGCAGCGCAGCCTGCATGCGCATGTCGCCGCGGTCGCGGAGGCTCTGGCGATCTCAGTGGAGGACGGTCGGGCGGCGGTCGCGAAAATCGTCGGACGCGACGTATCGGCGCTCGACGAATCGGGCGTCGCCCGCGCCGCCATCGAGAGCCTTGCCGAGAATTTCTCCGACGGCGTCGTCGCTTACCCGGCGCGATCGCCTACAAGGCCGTCAACACCGCCGACAGCATGATCGGCCATAAGTCGGCGCGCTATCTCGCCTTCGGCTGGGCCGCGGCCCGCTGCGACGATCTGATGAATGTTCTCCCCGCGCGCACGGCTGCGGGCCTGCTGACGGTCGGCGCCTTGGCGGTGAGCGGCGCCTCTCCGGCCAAGGCGCTGGCGGCGGCCTGGCGTGATGCGCCAAAGCACGCCTCTCCCAACGCCGGCTGGCCCGAAGCGGCGGCGGCGGGCGCTCTTGGTCTCAAGCTCGGCGGTCCCCGATCCTACGACGGGGTGGAGGCGGTGGACGGGGCGAGTCTTGGCGACGGCAGGCGCGAGGCCGATGCGGCGGATATTCGCCGCGCTTTGTCGCTCTATGAAATTTCAACCGCCACGCTCTGGTTTTCGCTTGCAGTCTGCGCCTTGGCTGCGAGAATATGACAGAACTGCAAATTTTCAGGTCCATGGCGCCACAGCTCTGCTCGCCAGATTTCTAACCTTGCCCATCTTGAATGTGTTATTAGTTAGATTGTGCGGTGCAGCATGAAACGCAGCGCGGCGGCTGCGACGGGGGTGGCGGGGAGAAGCGTAAAGATGGACCGTATGTCGTACCAGCTATACGAAATGTTGCACTTGGCTTTCGCGCCGGCGCGGGCGGCGACGGACGCGATGCTGCACGCGATGAAGAATCCGCTCAATCCGCTGCATCATACGTCATTTGGCCGCAACGTCGCCGCCTCGGCGGAACTGTTCGAGCGCATGACCCGCCGCTACGGGAAACCGCTGTTCGGCTTGGACACGACGGTTGTCGACGGCGCTGAGGTCGAGATCTTCGAGGAGGTTGTCTGGAGCCGTCCGTTTTGCGGCCTGCTGCATTTGAAGCGGCTGTTTACCGGTCCGGCGCCCCGACAGTCGAAATTGCTGATTGTCGCGCCAATGTCCGGCCACTACGCCACGCTGCTGCGCGGCACGGTCGAGGCCTTCCTGCCGACCCACGACGTCTACATCACGGATTGGAGCGACGCGCGCTCGGTGCCGCTCGTCGACGGCGCGTTCGACCTCGATGATTACATCGATTATCTCAGCGAAATCATGCGATTCCTCGCACTGAACGGAACTGAAACGCCCTTGCATACGCTTGGCGTCTGTCAGGCCTCAGTGCCGCTCATCTGCGCGATCGCCGCGATGGAGGCGGACAACGATCCTGACGTTCCCGAATCCATGGTGCTGATCGGCGGCCCCATCGACACAAGAGTGAATCCGACGGCGGTCAACAAGCTGGCGCAGCAGCGCGGCATGGATTGGTTCCGCAGCCATTGCATTCACACCGTGCCGTTTCCGCACGCGGGCATGGGACGCCAAGTCTATCCGGGCTTTCTGCAACTCTCCGGCTTCATGTCGATGAATTTCGAGCGCCATATCTCGGCCCATCTCGAAATGTTCGACCATCTCGTCGAGGGGGACGGCGACTCCGCCGAAAGACATCGCGATTTTTACGACGAATATCTTGCGGTTATGGATTTGACCGCAGAATTCTATCTGCAAACCGTGGATCGCATCTTCGTCCGCCATGAGGTGCCGCTCGGCCTGTTGCGCCACCGGGGCAATCTCATCGACCTCAAAGCGATCCGCCGCACGGCGCTGTTTGCCGTCGAGGGTGAAAAAGACGACATTTCGGGCGTCGGCCAGACCGAAGCCGCGCTGGATCTCTGCGCTAATATTCCTGCCGCCCGGAAACGCCATTATGTGCAGAAAGGCGTCGGCCATTACGGCGTCTTCAACGGCTCGCGCTTTCGCGACGAGATTGCGCCGCGCATTCGCGCATTCGCGGCCGACATGGAGAGTGTCGACGCCTTAGGGGCGACGCGTCCTCGCCTTGCATGGAGCGCGGAATAAAGGCAAACTCCGCGCCCTCGCCGCGATTAGAGTGGGCGCTTTCGCGCGCCCGACCCAATCATCCAAGGAACATTCGATGGACGTGCAGGACGCAGCCTCGCGCGAAGCGCTGCAAAAAGAAATTGACGCCATTCATTGGTATCATGAGTTCGATTTCGGAAACGGGCTGCGCGCCCTCAGCGTGTCGCAAGCCGACGATCACCGCCGCATCTGGCGCTTTATCGAGAACGAGCTCGACAAGATCGATTTCGCCGGCAAGAGCGTGCTCGAAATCGGCTGCTGGGACGGTTTCTGGAGCTTTTACGCCGAGCGGCGGGGCGCCAAGCGCGTTGTCGCCACCGACGACGTGAGCCAGAACTGGGCGAGCGGCGCCGGGCTGCGTCTCGCCAAGAAGCTTTTGAATTCCAACGTCGAGATCAATCAGAACGTTTCGATCTACGAAGCCTCGAAGCTCAATGAGACCTTCGACATCATCATCTGTCTCGGCGTCTACTACCACCTTGTCGACCCCTTCGCGGGATTCGCCGAAGTGCGGCATCTCATGCACGAAGGATCAATCGCGATTTTCGAAGGCGACGCGACGCTCGAATTGCGACCCGACACTTTTTATTGGGACATGTCGGATTCGGCGAAGTCCTGCTTCGTGCCGACGCAGTGGGGCCTCAACCACATGCTGAAGACAACCTATATGGATGTCGTCGCGCAGAGCTGGATGCGTCCGCCGCCGGCATTCAAGGTCAATGTCGATCCGGCGCATCTTTTCGGTTTCACGGGGGCGCTGGATCCTTCCGGCTTCCCACCCCTGAAACATCGCGAGCGCATTCTCACCGTGGTGAAGCCGTTCAGCGGCGAAAATCCGCTGCATCCCTATAAGCCGCCCTTCAATCTCGCGAAATTCGACACGCGCTGGAAATAGTACGGATATCCGTGCATTTGGGTCCTGAACTCCCGGCAGGCCAAAGGCCTGACCGGGAATTCAGGGCCGATCCAAGCGCGCTGGTCTTGCTCTGGATTCCCGGTCGCGCGCTTTGCGCGCGTTGGGAATGACGCAAGCAGCTTACAGCGTCGGCGAGTGGCCCGCGACGAAATTCTCCCGCGCGAGTTTCATCAGCAATCCGCTCGTCGCCTCGTCGGCGAGCCATGCGTCGACGCGCGGATTGCTGAGCTGCGAGGGATCGTGGCCGCTATAGATTTTGTAGCAGGACGCGATGTACTGCGGCAGCGTCAGGAAGTCGCCCACCGCCGTCGATATATGGTGGTTCTGCAGTTTGAACATATAGCCGCCCTGCGCCCCATATCGCTTCGCGATCGGCGGATAGATCGGGAAGATCTCGCTGCGCGCGAGATCATGAATGGCGTAATAGTTGAAATTCACTGTTCGCGGCGTCAGTCCGACCGTCTCGAACAGCTTCTTGGAGAGATCGAACAGCACAAAGCTCATCGGATGCACGGTGCTGTACATGAATACGCCCCGGCGCGACCAGTTCATCAGCTCGGCCGAAAGATCGAGGCCATATCTGTCGCGCGTACCGTCGAGCAGTTCGCGCGACGCGTCGTTCCACATGTCGAAATAGCCGAGCGCGTCAAAGACGTTCTCGTTGAAGAGCGCGTTCGCCATCTCGACCGACAAGCCCTTGCGATAGGCGAAAAGCGCGATCGCCGAATGGTAGGGACCGATCGGCCCGCAAACGAAACCGTGCATGCGCGACAGATCGTGAATATAGACGAGATCGGGATGAAAGGCCGCGAAGGTGATCGCAGGAAAGATCATCGTCTTCGGCAGGCGCCTGCATAATTCCTCCGATCCGCCGCCGCGCACGTGGCCGTCGAGAAAGTCATGCGAGAAGACGTAGTCGTAGGTCTCCAGCGTCTTGGCGAAGAGGCCCATCGTCGAGCGTGCGCGGGCGATCATCGAAAAATGGTCGACCGTCGCGCTCGGATCAAGCACTTTCATCGCATAGGCGACGCCGAAACTCTGGCAGTTGCCGATGATGGCGATCCGCGGCCCGGTGTTGCGCATGACGCGGCCGGTGATCTTCGCGAGCCGCGGCTCGACGGCGTATTGCCGCCAGGATTTGAGAATTTGTCTGTCAACCTGCGTTAACATGCGGTCTTTCATGGATGGGCGACGACGCGGGCGTTCTCAGCGGCGCCGCCGGGTGACAAGCGGGCGGGCGCCGTCTATGTTGCGACGCCAGAAGGCGGCTCGCGAACGACGCGGGAAAAGCTCGATCCGCGACCATCGGCCGGATCAGAAAGGAGTGCGACCATGGCGGAGAACCCCTATAGCTCCCTACCCGACCATCGCTTTTGGCGCAAGGCGGTGACGTCGCTGCCACCCTTCGCGCTCGATCCGATCATTCGCACGCCTTTCAAGATTTCGCCGCAGGACAAGGTCGCCACAGGCGGCAGCTGCTTCGCGCAGGAAATCGCCATGCGCTTGCAGGCGAGCGGATTCCATTATTATCTCGCCGAGCAGCCGCCGGACGGCATGTCCGCGGATGAGGCGCTGCGCCGCAACTACTCAATGTATTCCTGCCGCTACGGCAATCTCTACACGACCGCGCAGCTGCTGCAGTTGATCGAACGCGCCTATGGACGCTTCACGCCGCAGCTCGATCACTGGAACAGGCCGGAGGACGGCCGCGTCGTCGATCCGTTCCGTCCGCGCATCGAGCCCGACGGATACGCCACTGTTGACGAGATGCGCGCCGATCGCGAGCGGCATCTCGCCGCGGTCCGCCACATGCTCGAGACGATGGACGTCTTCGTTTTCACATTCGGCCACACCGAGACCTGGCGCCATAAGCCGGATGGCGCGATCCTGCAGCTTGCGCCGGGCGTCGCCGGCGGCGCCTGGGATCCGAGCGTCTACGAATTCTACAATATGACCGTCAGCGAAGTCGTGCGCGACTTCATGGCCGCCGTCGACCGCATTCGCGACGTCAATCCCACGGTTCGCATCATACTGAGCGTGTCGCCGGTCGGCATTATCGCGACCTATGAAGACCGGCACGTCATTGAATCGAACTGCGCCGTCAAGGCGATTTTGCGCGCCGCCGCCGACGAGGTTGTCCGGGCCAGGCCGAACATCGCCTATCTCCCTTCCTATGATCTCGCCACGGTTTCTCCGAACGTGCCGATGTTCTATCGGGAGGATACGAGACGCATCAATCCCTATGGCGTCGATCGCGCCATGAGGGTGTTCTTCGACCATTTCACCGATCGCCGAAAAGAGCAGGATGCGGTGAAGGCGGTGAAGATCGACGTCGCCGCTGAAGCCGAGAGCAACTCCCGCGTCGTCTGTGACGAGGAAGCGATCGAGTCAGCATAGAGAACAACGGCGGCGGCTCGGCGGTCGGGGTCGATTCGCCAGAACGCCGAGTCATGCGCCGACCGCCAAAGGACGCTTGAATGATTATTGGTTCGCTTGCGCTCGCGACGGCTGGCGCTTTCACCGGCGCCTCGCTCTATGTCAATTACGTCGAACAGCCGGCGCGGCTTGCGCTTACTGACGACGCGCTGATCAAGGAGTGGGAGCCCTCCGATCATCGCGGCTTCATTGTGCTCGCAAGTTTTGCCGCGCTTGCCGCGCTCTTCGGCTTCATCGCCTATCGCGAGCTCGATGACGTCAGATGGCTTTTCGGCGCGCTCATCGCGATTGCGACCTGGCCCTACACCTATCTTGCCATCGTGCCGCTCAACAATCGCATCCTGGCGCTGATCCAGGCCGACGCGGCGCATGAAGCGCGCAAGGTGATCAATCTTTGGGGTCGCCTGGAGATGGGTCAAACCGCGCTCGGCCTCGTCGCAACGCTCATCTACGTCTGGGCCGCCGGCTGATTCCCGAGAGCGGCGTTTAGTCAAGGTTCATCGCGGATGCGTTTAACTGAGCAACGCATCTTGGAAGCGGCGCCATTTTTGAAGTGCGGATGACATGACCTACGATCTTACCGTGATCGGATCCGGTCCAGGCGGTTACGTATGCGCGATCCGCGCGGCGCAACTTGGATTGAAGACGGCCGTCGTCGAGAAGGATTCGACGTTCGGCGGCACCTGCCTCAACGTCGGCTGCATTCCGTCGAAGGCGCTGCTCCACGCTTCGCACATGTTCGAAGAAGCCGCGCATGGATTGGCGCCGCTCGGCGTCATCGTCGATCCGCCGCGCCTCGATCTTTCGGCGATGATGAAGCACAAGGACGACACTGTCGGCGCGAACGTCAATGGCGTCGCCTTCCTGTTTAGAAAACACAAGATCGAGTCGTTTCGCGGCGTTGGCCGGCTGAAAGGCGCCGGGAGAGTCGAGGTCGTCGGGGCGGACGGCGCGGTTCAGACGATCGAGACGAAAAACATCGTCCTCGCCACCGGCTCGGCCGTCGCGCCGCTGCGCGACGCCTCCGGCGCGGAGATCGCGATCGACGAGAAGCTGATCCTTTCATCCACCGGCGCTTTGGCCCTGGCGAAGACGCCGAAGCGGCTGGTCGTCGTCGGCGCGGGCGTCATTGGACTGGAGCTCGGATCGGTCTGGCAGCGGCTGGGAACGGAAGTGAATGCGATCGAATATCTTGATCGCATTCTGCCGGGCTTCGATCTCGAGATCGCCGCGCGCTTCCAGAAGATCCTCGAAAAACAGGGTTTCGAATTCCGCCTCGCCTCCAAGGTGACAGGCGTGCGGCGCGAGGGAACCGGCAAGGCCGAGCGCGCCGTCGTCTCCTATTCGTCGGTCGATGGCGCGACCTCCGACACGATCGAGGCCGACGCCGTGCTCATCGCGACGGGCCGCATCCCGTTCACGCAGGGCCTCGGACTCGAGGACGCCGGCGTCGCCCTGGAGCGCGGACGCATCGTCATCGATGAAGGCTTCGCGACCAATGTTCCGGGAGTCTACGCCATCGGCGACGTGGTGCGCGGGCCGATGCTCGCCCATAAGGCTGAGGACGAAGGCATCGCCGTCGCCGAAATCCTCGCCGGACAGGCGGGGCATGTGAATTACGTCGTCATTCCCAGCGTCGTCTACACGATGCCGGAAGTCGCAGCGGTCGGCATCACCGAGGAAGAGGCCAAATCCGGAGGGATCGAAGTCGCGATCGGCAAATTCCCCTTCACCGCCAATGGCCGCGCGCGCGCGATGCGCGCGACCGACGGTTTCGTGAAGATCATCGCCGACGCGGCGACCGACCGTGTGCTCGGCGTCCATATTGTTGGCGCGGCGGCCGGCGAATTGATCGCTGAAGCTGCCGTGTTGATGGAATTTTCCGGCTCGTCGGAAGATCTCGCACGCACCTCCCACGCCCATCCGACGCTCTCGGAGGCGATGCGCGAGGCGGCGTTCGCAGTCGCCAAACGCGCCATTCACATTTGAGCTGGGGTCCATGTCGCCGTCGTGATTCCCGCCGAGCGCTGGCGCTACGCGCCCGCCGCATATGAGAGGAAGACGTATGGAAAATTGGAAACAGCGCGTGAGGGATGCGTTCTGGTTCACGCTCGCCGTCCTCTTTCTGGTCGAAACCTGGCTGTGGGATCATTTCCGAGATTGGCTGCACGATCTTGGACGCGCGCTGGGGCTTGAACGTTACGAACAGCAGTTCAAGGACTTCGTTGCGACGCTTACGCCCTTAAAAACATTGGTGATATTTATTGCGCCAGCATTCGCGATTATCCCGGCCAAACTGGTTGGTTTTGAGTTAATCGCGCATGGACATGTGTTCACGGGGCTGTTGGCGATCCTTCTCGCCAAAACGCTGGCGCTCGGCGTCATGTCGTTTCTTTTCGACATCTGCCGGGACAAGCTGATGCAGATCGACCGATTTTGTCAGGTCTATTCGGTTGTCCTCGAGATTCGCGCCTGGGCGGCGCGACTGGTCGCGCCGTTCAAACAGCGCGTCTACCACGCCGCCGACGCGATGTGCGGGCGAATAGAAGCGTTTATCGGCGTTGAAGCAGGCTCGCTGACGCGCAGCGTCGCGCGCTTGCGCGAACTCGCGCGTCAGAAACGGTCCGCCTGATTATTCGCAGATTGCATATCCAAAGCAAAAATCGTCGCCGTTGGGCGACGGTCGGGAGAGAATTGTCGCGGCGCTTGCAACACCCGCCGCGAACAGGAACAACATCAAAACGTACAAAACCAAATTGCGCATGACAGGCCCGGCCCTCCGCCTCTCGCTGCAACGGATATAAAAACTTGAAAGGCGCAGCGCTCCGAGTCTCCGCTCTTTCAAGCATTGATTTTGGGCGCGCCGGCCTTTCAAAACAGAAACGCAAATGTCGCGCGCACGTTCCACGAATTGCGCGACCGAATGAAAATTTTTACTGGCAAATCGCATAGCCGTAGCAAGGGTCCGAGGGTTTCGCTTGCGCGGACGAGGCGAGGTAAGCGCCCGCGCCGGCGAATTCCAGCAAGAGAATGCTGACCACCAGGACTAAGCAGCCCATGCTTGTCGTCGGACGCATAACCAATCCCCCTCTTCGATCGCCCGCACCCTGCGAACATTCGCGACATTAAGGTCCGCTTTACCAAGACGCCGTGCGAGAGCGCACACTGGCGAATGCCGGGGGCGGGGCGCGAAAATCCTCGGTCTACTCGGGCGCGCGGAGCGACTGCGCCCGAGCGTATGGCAAAAAAGACGACGCCCTCGCGCGCTGGGCGGAGGGCGTCGTTGCGAAGCTTGATAAAAGGGCGAAGCCTTAGAGGACGACGACCTTGGTGCCGACCTTCACGCGGTTGTAAAGATCAATCGCATCGATGTCGCGCATGCGGATGCAGCCCGAGGATACGGCCTGTCCGATCTTGTCCGGCTCATTGGTGCCATGGATACGATAGAGCGTATCCTTGCCGTTCTGATAGAGGTAGAGCGCGCGCGAGCCGAGCGGATTGTCGGGACCGCCCGGCAGACCGCCGGCGTCCGCCGTGGGCTGCAGATGCGGCCAACGCTCGAGCATGTCCTTTGGCGGGATCCACCGCGGCCATTCCTGCATGCCGCCGACATAGGCCCGGCCGGTGAAGGCCATCGCGTCCTGACCGGTGGCGACGCCGTAGCGCACAGCCTTGCCGCCCGGCATCGTATAGTAGAGGAATTTCGAGCGGTTATCGACGATGATCGAACCGATGGGCTCGTTCGTCTTATAATCGACGAGGTAGCGTTCGTATTGCGAACTCACCCCAGCCTTGGGAGCAAGCGCCATGAATTCGGCGTCTCGGCCGTTAAGCCTCGGATCGGGAAGAGGCGTTCCGCCGTTGCAACCTGCCAAAAAAACAGCGAGAAGCGCAGACGCCGCTGTCACATATCTGAAACTCATTTCAGGCACTCCTTTCCGCCGCAAAACAGTTGTTACGATTTTCTTATCATGAACTTTGGCGCTGGGATCACGTCTTCCGAATTATTCCCTTACTGTTGCGCCGGCGCCACGCTAACCGGCGCGGCCCCGCGCTTGAGCTTTACTGTTTCTTTTTCATGGACAGGAGGCCGCGGAAGGCCGAAAATCCTTGCGTTGACTGGCGTAGCGTCGCCCGCTTGGATTGCGTCGCAGCATTGAAAACCCTCCTCCTCACACATGAAAGCGGGCTCCTTCATGAGATGGGTCCCGGCCATCCCGAAGCCCCCGAACGGTTGCGGGCGATCCAGCGCGGCCTGGAGCAAGCGCGATTCGCGTCCCTGAACCGGATGAATGCGCCCCAAGCGCAAGCGGAGGCGCTGCAACGCGTCCATCCGTCATCCTATCTTGCAGCCCTCGAGCGCGCCGCGCCGCGCGAAGGCTATTCGGCGCTCGACAGCGACACGCTGATGTGTCCGCAGACGATCGAAGCGGTTCGGCGCGCCGCCGGCGGCGCCGTCGCGGCCGTGGACGAAGTCATGTCGGGACGCGCCGACAACGCCTTCGTCGCCGTCCGCCCGCCGGGACATCATGCCGGCGCGCACAATCCGATGGGTTTTTGCTTCGTCAACAATATCGCCGTCGCGGCGCGCCACGCTTTGGCGGCGCATGGGGCGGAACGGGTGGCGATCGTCGATTTCGACGTCCATCATGGCAATGGCACGCAAGAGATTTTCTGGGCCGACGACAAAGTGCTGTTCTGCTCCACGCATCAGGCGCCCTTTTATCCAGGCACGGGCGGGCGCAACGAGACGGGCGATCATGACAACATCGTCAATGCGCCGCTGCTCGCCGGCTCGAGCGGCGACGCTTTTCGAGAAGCGCTCGCCGACCGAATTCTGCCGCGGGTGCGCGATTTCGCGCCCGATCTGATCCTGATTTCGGCGGGCTTCGACGCCCATGAGCGGGATCCGCTCGGCGGCCTGCGGCTCCGCGAGACGGATTTCGGCGACGCGACCAAACGGCTGATGGACATCGCCGACCGGCGCTGCGGCGGCCGCATCGTCTCAATGCTCGAAGGCGGCTATGACGTCGACGCTCTCAGCCGCAGCGTCAACGCGCATGTGCTCGCGCTCATGGGCGTTGCGGAGGACACGAACGCCTAGCGGGCGGCCGGTAGCCCTGTGCGCAACCCTGGGCGGTAATGCAAAAGGGCCGCGAGCTGACGCTCCGGCCCTTCTTCATGCGTCTGGATCAACAGGCGTGACGAACTCAGCCCTGGCGGGCCTTATAGCGCTTCTGCACCTTGTTGATGATGTAGACGCGGCCTTTGCGGCGCACGATCTGGTTGGCGCGATGGCGCGAACGCAGAGATTTCAATGAGTTGCGGACTTTCATCGGTCTATCCCCGGCAATAGTGAACTGGCCGGGATACGCCCAGCGCTTCGTTGGCCCCGCCTATGCCCTATTTCGCCCCGGCGATCAAGCCGAAACGCCTCCGGCGTTTAAAACCGCGCATTCGCGAAAAACCGCAGATTCGCGCCCGGGAGCAGCACCTCATCCTTGCGGAAGGAGACGCTGTTGCGGATGTCCTCGTTGAGGAGATTGTCGCCGACGAGTCCCAGTCTCAATTCGCGGCTCAGCGGATCGCCCGGATCGAGCAGCAGGCGGTAGCTGATTTCGGCTTTCAGCAGATTATAGCCCTTCGTTGGCGTTTCATTGGTCAGGTCGATGTTGCGCTGCGCGAAAGCGTGCAAAAAATTGACCCGCAGCAGCCAATTCGAATCTCGCCAGAACAATCCGCCGCCGAGCCGAACGGGCGGGATGCGGGGGACGTTGCCGCCGCCCACGAATGTCGCCCGCACCACGTCGAACTGGTGCTCCGCCCCAAAAACGCCGCCTGCCAGCGGCGCGATGTCGAGTTGGCTTTGAAACTCGCCGCCCCGGAAGAGCGCATTGCGCTGCGAATAGATCGCCTCGCGCAGATCGCCCTCGCCTTCCAAGGCGCAGCTCGCAATATCTTCCTCGCAGACCGCGCCGGTGAGATTTCGGAAGATAAAGCCGTCGAAGCGCGTGAGGTAGGCTGTCGCCTCGAAGCGGAATGGACCGACTGGGCGGCGCAGGCCGATTTCGATGGTCTTCGCCCCTTCAATTCGAAGATTCGGATTGCCGATGTCGAAGGTGCCCGTCGCTTCATGGATTCCGCGCGAAAAGAGCTCGGGCGCACGCGGCGCGCGTTCGACATATTGGGCGGTCAGGCTGGCGACGACGCCTTGCGGCAGATCCTGCAGAATGCCAAAGGCCCCGCTTTTTGGCGTGAAATTGCGCACGCGGGCGATTTGCAGCGCTGGATCAGCGAGGGGTTCGGGAAAAGCGCTGGAGAGGAGGAGTTCGGGAAATGCGCCGGAGACGGTCGCATGTTCGATGCGTCCGGCAAGCTGCATTCTCGATGTGTCGCTCAGTCTGAATTCATTGAACCAATAGCCGGCGACGCTTCGCGTCCGATTGGGGTCGAAGAGCCCGCCCTCGCGTCCTGGCGAGGTCAGGATCTGATGCATGCCCTGCACGCCGAAGGCGCTTGTCAGAGTCGCGAAGGACAAGTCGACCGGGCGAAGCTGCGTTTCGACCCGCGCCTCGAGATCCTTGTTGGTGAAGGTTTGCTGAACGCCGTCAAAGCCCCCCTCATTAGCGAGTTCGTGGTGCTTATAGTCGGTCAGACCCGCCCAGAAACGGACCGCTTCGATATAGGCCGACTGCGGACGGAACTCGCCCTTGGTCGTCACGCGCGTCTGACGAAGCTCGATGCGCGTATTGGTCTCCGTCGGCTCAATGCCGGGGATGCGATAGCGCGAGTTGAACTGCGTCACCGCGACGCCGACAAAGCCGCCGTCGAAGAAATAGGAGCCGCCGACCGAACCGCCGGCCGAGCGCATCGACGAATTGGGCTGGCGTCCGAACACCGGCGGCGGCGGGTCGGGCGGATAAAGATAGGGATAGCCGGGAATAAGGTAGTCGCTGCTGCGACGGCCGTGGACATCCATGTGGAAGGCGACGTTGCCGCGGCCGACGTCAAGCAGAGTCGCGTTCTCCAGCCCGTTGTCGACGGTCATCACCGCGCCGCGAGTCTCGACGACGGAGCAGCCCTCCGTCTCGGCCGTTGGGATGAGCGCGAGACGGCAGGGCAAGGCCGTGGGAATGCGGTTGTTCTCGACGTTGACGACGCCGCCGATCGCCTGCGAGCCCCAGCGAAGCGTCGCCGGGCCGCGCACCACCTCGACCTGGCTCGCAGCGACGGGATCGAGCGGTACGGCGTGGTCCTCGCCAAGTTCCGAGACGCCGCTGTTGCTGACGCCGTTTTCCTGGATTCGCACGCGATAATTGTCGAGACCGCGCACAATGGGACGACTCGCCGCGCCGGGCGCGAAGGTCGATCCGGTGACGCCCGGCTTGGCAAAGAGCACGTCGCCAAGCGTCGCGCCCGGCGAGCGCCGCAGCTCCTCATTGGTGACGACCGTGACCGTCGCGAACTGATCGGCGACGATGGGAAGGACGCCTTGCGGCGCCACGGCCGGTTCGCGCGGCTCGGGTCCGCTCGGGCTGGCGACGCTGCGGTTGCGCCCGCCGGGCGCTGGGGGAGTCTGTGGCGGGGAGACGATCTTGGCGCGCTTGATCGGACTCACGGAGCCAACTTCGATCGGCGGCAAGGCCTGCTGAGCCAAGGCGCTCGCGACGCTGGTGAAAATCCCGACGACTGCGCCGCCGGCCGCTACGCCGACCAAAACACTCTTCTTCATCGACGCCCGCTCTCGCTGATAATGTTATAACATAACATATCCCGACCGAGCGGAGGCATGTCAATGCATGGTCGCCCTTTCACGCACAGGTCAGCGCCGACTGTGGCCGCGAGGCCACACTCGAAAGATCAGACGGTCTCGGCCGCGGCGCGCGTCTGTCCGGCGCGATAGTTCTCCCAGCCATGCGCGCGCAGCTTGCAGGCGGGGCATTCGCCGCAGCCATAGCCCCAGTCGAAGCGGCGGCCCCTCTCGCCGAGATAGCAGGTGTGGGTTTCTTCGACG
>WSXZ01000051.1 GCA_009773555.1 Methylocystaceae bacterium
GCCGACCCCAAACCTTGCCGCCGCATGGCGAGCCGGCACTCCCGCCAACGCGGCGTCAATCACGCGATCACGCAAATCCTGGCTGTAGGCCCTCGCCATCCGTCGCCTCCATCGCTATCGCGATGAAAGAATCATGCTCTCGCCGATTCGGGAATCCCGAACAGAATCGGAAAACAACGAACCCGCCCTAGAAATGGACACGATCACCGCGCCATTCATGCGCAATCTATCCAAGCGCGCCGCGCTCAGCGCCAGACGGTTCTCGCCGGAGGCTTACCGATTAAATCTCAACTACTTCAGTACATTGCCGTTTCGACCCGGCTGCGCCGAGAATATCCCGAACGCTGCTGCCAGCCAATGCGGCCATGCCTTGTGATCATCTCCAGATGCTTGTCACGCACGTCGACCCCAACCAACTCGAGAGCGCGATATTGAATCTGGCTGTCAACGCCCGCGATGCGATGAACGACGAAGGCAAGGTGACGATTGAGACCTCGAACGCTTACATCGACGACAACTACGCGCGGGAACACGTCGAAGTGAAGGAGGGTCAATACGTATTGGTCGCCGTCAGCGATTCGGGAACCGGCATGCCGCCGGAAACTATCGCCAAAGCCTTTGAGCCGTTCTTCACCACCAAAGGCCCTGGCAAGGGAACGGGGCTCGGCCTCAGTCAAGTGTTCGGTTTCGTCAAGCAATCGGGCGGACACATCAAAATCTATTCGGAGATTGGCCAGGGCACGACGGTCAAGATTTATCTGCCACGCTTCGTTGGCGAAGGAGAAGTCGCCGGTCCAAGGCGTGAGCCGGGCGCTGCCGGGATGGCTTTCCGAGGTTCACCCGAGACGCTCATCCTCGTCGTCGAAGACGAGGATCGGATGCGGAGCATCGCGGTCGCGATGTTCCAGGATCTGGGGTACAGCGTGCTCGCTGCGGGGAGCGCCGTCGAGGCGCTTGCGCTTATAAACGCCAATCCTCAAATCAATCTTCTATTCACCGACATTGTCATGCCGGACATGAACGGTCGCGCACTCGCGGAAGAGGCGCTGCGCCGTCGCCCCGACCTGAACATTGTGTTTACAACGGGCTTCTCGCGGAACGCGGTGATTCACAACGGCGTGCTCGATCGCGGCGTAAATTTCCTGCCAAAGCCATTCTCGATCGAGCAGTTGGCGCAGAAGATCAGCGCGGTCCTTGGAGTTATGGAGACCACCTGAAGGCCGCTCGTTGCGCGGTCATTCGCGCTGGCGACGCGCGGTCAATCGGCGAGCGGCGTTGAATCGCTTTGAACGCCGCGTCCGATCGCGACTTGGCCGACCGACCCTTCAACGTGAAACGCGAGGCCCGTCATCTTCGCAAAGAGGTCGATATCTCCGACGCCAACCGCACAGGCGCCGATCTCCATCTCCGTGGCCATCAGATAGAGCGTCTGCATCAGCACGCCGACGTGTTTCAGAACGAGCGCATAGGCGAAGCCGCTGTACTTCCAGGACACGCGGCCGAACCGCGCCGACATTGTAATGAGGACTTGCGGGACTGCCGGCGCGCCCATGGCGAATTGCGCGTCCTCCAGCATGGCCGTAAGCCAATGCGCGTTGGTCTCGATTAAAACAAGAGCGTGCTGGTTGGCGTCGTAGTGATAGAAGCCGCGCGCCAGACCCTCACATCTGTCGACGGCGAGATAGAGCTCCAATTCGTAGCTTGCGCCGCCCGACGGATAGGGGCGAGGGGCGACCTCGGACTCATCCTCGTCTTCGTCAGTCTTTCGCTCTCGCGATATGATTCGTGCGGCGCCGTCGAGGAGCCGCGCCACCTCCGCCAGCGTGATCGGGCGCTGCTGATCGAAGACGCGAATCGAGCGTCTGCGCCGCAGCAGTGTCGCGAAGGCCGAAGGCGGCGCCGTCTCAAGCGTCTTCAGGTCGATCGCCGGCCCCGGCCAGCTCGGCCGTACAGCGGGCGGCAGCGCTGCGAGATGCGCGTGGGCATAGATCCCGCCGGAAGGATTAGCGTGACGCCCATTCGTGCTGCGGGTGTGGAACAGCAGATCGTGGAAGTTCCATAAGACGAGTTCGTCGTCGCCCTCGGCCGCGCGCAGCGCTTTGTCGGCGCCCGGACCGGGCGTGAACAGAATCTGGCTATCGAGGAGCAGCGCCAGCAGCTCGGTTCCCGCAAAGTCGGCCAAGGCGCAAAGCTCTCTCACCGTGCGCGCCGCCGACAAATGCGCGATCATTGCTGTAACGCTGGGATCGCACAGTCGGAAGAGCGCCATGGCGCGCGGCGACTCGAGCACCATGTCGGCGCCGCGCCGCCGAATATAGGCGAAGCGCGACAACGCCAGAGCGCAATCCTCGTCGATCTCGATCATCCGTGGCGCATAGTCGCGCATCTGCGGCTCGACGACGATGAGGTCGGGGCCGCTCGGCGCGCGGGCCAGGCGATACTCAACGAGTCCGTAAAGCGCCAGCCGCCGGACGAGTTCGCGGATGTCCCCGTCCCGCTCCCCATCGAAGGCCACGCCCGTCTCGAACTCGGCGGCGCGCTCTGTGACATCAGCGCCAAAGGTTCCGAACGCCACGCTCCGACCGTCGAACAAGGCGGAGACGCCGCCGGCGGCGCTGCGCTCGAGCGTGACGCCAGGATTGAGTCGCGCGAAGAGCCGTGCTCGCGGGGCCGGTTGGAACGTTTCGCTCAGCAAATCAGGTGCGGGGGAACAAAGGGTTGACATCGGCTTCGCGCACCGGCCGCTTGCGCAGACCCAGCGCGATGGGCACGTCGTAGAGACGTCCGGGGCCGAATCGTCGATAGAAATGCCTCAGTCCTGGAACAATCACCCGAACCACCGGCACATCAATATCCGGACGCGTCTGATCGAGGACGAGAAAATCATGTCCAGCCCGCGCGGCGAGCTTGACGCAGGCCAGCACCTGGTCGCGGCCGTCGAGTTGGGAGAAAGTCTTGAACCGCGACCGCCCGAAGGACGCCTTGCCCTCCGGCCGCATATAGGCGTGCTTGCGCAGCGGCAGAGGGTCGCCCCCGTAATCGTCGTCGGGCCCGAGTTCGGGACGGCCGCCGAGGCTGTCGATGGCGAGAAACTGGTTGAGCTCGGTCATGGCGCGCAGCGTCGCGATCCTTGGATCGAAATGCGCCCCCGCCGCGACTTCGATATATTCCCGTCCGTTCTCGGTCCAATGGGCGACGGCGACGACGACGGGAATGCCAAGATCGCTCGTGACGTCCAGCGCCCAGACGTCGCGGCCCATCTTCGCGAAAACCGCGCGCAGGTCGCGCACATAGCTGTCGTTGAGCTTGTCGAGATCGATTTCCGGACGACGCAAACGGTTGTACCACCAGATCGCATATGCGTCCCGTTCAACGAGTTCGAGGAAACCCTGAATGATGGCTTCCTCGATCGTATTGCCCGCCGCGCAACCGTTCGAATCAGCGCTGATCTGATTCGCGCAGCCCGACTCGTGGAAGAAATACAGAAGGCCGGTGGGAACGTATTTGAAGCCTTCGTCGCGCAGCGACCACACTGGCGACCATTCCGCCTCCGCGGCGGGATCGAAGCGCTGTGCGCCCTCGCCGCAGCCGCCGCTTTTCGCGCCTTGCTCATATTGCGCGTCGCTATAAAGCAGGATGTCGTTGGGCAGGATCGCCTCGCCGGCCGGGAAATCCGCGAATCGTCGGACGGTCCTGATCTCGTCGCCCTGGAAAATCCCGCAATAGCGCTCGATCGCCTCCATCAGCGCGCTGGCTTCGCCTTGTTCGGCGACGCTGCCCTTGCCATAGCTGTCTCCGCTCAGCCCGGCCTGAAGGGCGTCGACGGTTTCGGGGCGCGGCGAAAAATTATGTCTGGCGATGAAGCTCGCGTCGAGCGGCTGCTGGCTCTTGATCCGATCGAGATGCGATACGACCCCGGTCAGCGGGCTCACATGCTTGCGATTGCGGTCAAGGGTGTCGCTCGGCGCGACTGATCTGTAGCCCCCGCTCGTCACGACGCTCGCGCTACCGGCGTGCAGCGGGATGGGCGTGGGCGTTCGCGCGGGATCGCGCAGCTCGGGGTCGCCGCAGCTTGGGCATTGCGGCCGAGCCGGCACATAATGCCGCGCGACGGTCGAGCCCATCATGTCCAGGCTCACGATATGCTGGTGCAAATCGGTGCGGAAGCCGCTGGCGATCGCCTTGGCGATCTCCGCGGCGGCGAGGCCAACGCCGCTCAGCCCGAGCGGATGCTCGCCGAGCGGCGAGACGGCGACGCAGCGCGCCTCCTTGCGGCCCAGGAACGCCTTGACCTGTCGATTCCAGTTCATGCGATCGGCGAGGCATCTCCAACAGGCGCTCTTGCCAGGGCTGAAGATGGGGCCGACTAGCGGGAAAACACCGGAAGGCTGCACCAGCAGCCAGTCCTGCTTCTTCTCGAGCCGCCGGCGGTTGAATTCCGCGAGCTGGCTTTCGAGATAATCACTGACCAGCGCGATGGTCAGATCGCCTCCGCGCTTCACGACCCTGACGCCGAAAACGCCCAGCGCTTCCTCCAGCGCGCGCGCGCCGCCAATCCCGAGGGTTTCGATCTGAACGGAGACTTTTTGCAGATTTTTCGCGGCGACGTCGGGCGGCAGGCCGAGACTCGCCCAGTAGGCGGCCGCAACGCCATCGGATGCGCTCGTCGTCGGGACAACGAAGCGACGATCGAGCAGTCGCTTGAACGCCTCGTCTATTGAGTCGACGGGAAACTGTGCGGAGAGCGCCTGGCGTATGGCGTCGGCGTCCTCTCCCGCGCCGATCCGCTCGGCCAGCGCGCAATAGAGCGCGCCACGAAGGAAAAACTTTCTGTCCTCCGAATAAAGGCAGACAGCGTCAGGCGGCAGGACATAGACAGAAAAATTCGGCGCGAATCGAAGGGAGTCGCCTAACCGCTCTTGTGAAACCGGCTTCGGCGCAAGCGGTTTGGATACGTCAATTGTCATTTGGCTGTCGCGCGCTCCCCATCTCGACGCGCCCAGCGCGACGAGATCGCTCGATTACAGGAATCAGGGAGACAAACACAGGCGCGCACGGGGCAAAGTAATGCGTTCCGCACGACGTGGCTGCGATTCACCTCGCCCCAAGGCATCGTCCCGAAGCGCTTGCGGCTGAGCGTAGCGACCGCTCAGCCGTCAAATGTGCAGCGGTGCGTTACCAGCAACCACGGCAGCCACAGCCGCGACAGCCACAGCCCCTGCAGCCCCGACAGCCACAGCCCCTGCAGCCGCGGCATCCGACCCACCACGCGACCTGCTCGGTCTTCACGGCCGGAACTTCTTCGCGATCGAAAAGGCGGAACGAATTGAGCCCCACATCGAACACTTCCTGTTCGCGGAGGTCGATCGTGCGCGTCCGGCTCGTCGTGGGAGCCGTCGAAGCGTCAGCAGGAGAACTGTCGACGCAGGCGGCGCCCGCGAGCGACAAAGATACACCCATCACGCCGAGAGCTTTCTTGCCTCGACGTTTGTTCTGTGGGTTGTCCGATGAGCGCGCCATAGAATCCTCCCAAAAAATCTCAAAAACCGCACGGGTGCAGACAATAGCGCTCCTCGCGCGCTGGTCAATACTCATCCGGTAAAAGGCGAGCCAGCTACGCATGCGCCGCCAAAGCCTTCCAGCGCGCGTCAACAGATCACATGGTTAACGTCACGGACCCGCTCTCCGAAATATTTGGCTCAAGCGATCGGCGTAGCGACTTTTCGGGAACGCGTCGCGCGATCGCTAGGAAACTGCCATGAGCCAAAAGCGCGTCCGGACCAACGAATGTCCGACCTTGCTGTTCAGCTGCTTTGAAACGCGCACCCAACGCGTCGGCGCTTTAGCTAACGGCCGACTTCAAACCGCGACGGCTATTGGCGGCCCATGCGCCTTAGCGTAATGAAATAGTAGTCGCGCTTGCCCGACTTTTTGTTGGGTGGGACCGCATGGCGGAGGCGCGAACAGCCGGAGCCGTCATATGCAGCGCGTAACGATAACGATCGACGAAGAGCTGATGAGCGCGCTCGATCAGTATATGGAGGCAGGCGGCCATCGAAATCGCTCCGAGGCCGTTCGCGATCTCGTCCGCGCAGGGCTGCTGAAAACGCCCGAAGCCGATGACAGCGCCCGCCCCTGCATGGCCGCGCTCGTTTACGTCTACGACCATGAGACGCGACAGCTGTCTAAAAAACTGATGCATGACCACCACTCCCACGCCGACATGTCGATCGCGACGCTGCACGTGCATATCGATGAAGCGACCTGTCTCGAAGTGTCGCTGCTGAAGGGCCAGAAGACGGATGTCGAGCACTTCGCCGGCCATGTGATCGGCGAGCGCGGCGTTCGATACGGGCAGCTCGTCGTCTTGCCGGCGGATATTGAGCAGGGCGAAGCCCGACCTGTCGATCGTCACACGTCGGGCCGCCACCCGCACCATTCGAGCTAGAGCGCGCCCTCTGTGGCAAATCGGCAACGCTTTCGGCAAATTGCATTGAGCCAATTGACCCAACGCATCGCGTAAGACAATTTTCAATAAAAATCACAATAACGCGCATGTTGGGTGACGCCGAATGAACCGCAGAAACGCCGCTTCCGTATCCGCCGTCGCCATCGCGATTTCGCTCCTTGGCGCGGAGGCGCAGGCGCAATTCACTGCGCTCCCAACGATCAATGTCGGCGGGCAGCGCCCGGCGGCCAGCACCGCTGCGAGGCCATCGCGACCGAGTGGGCAGGCGACGCGCGGACCGGTTCGTCCAACGCCAGCCATTCAGGATCCAACGGTGTCGGTCGAGCAAAAGCCGCCGCCGCTCACGGCGTCGAGCGACAAGTTCTACACCGGCGCGGAAGTGACGGCGTATCCCTATTCGCGTCCAAGCGAGTCGCTTGAAATCGTGCCTGGCTTGATCGTCTCGCAGCACTCAGGCGAGGGCAAAGCCAACCAATATTTCCTGCGCGGCTTCAACCTCGATCACGGAACGGATCTCGCGCTCTATCTCGACGGCATGCCGCTGAACATGCGCACGCACGGCCACGGGCAAGGCTACGCCGACACGAATTTCCTCATGCCCGAGCTGTTGTCGTCGATTCTGGTGCACAAAGGGCCCTACGCGGCCGAAGACGGAGACTTCTCTTCGGCCGGCTCGATCTACATCCAATACATCGATAAAATTGACAAAGGCTATTTCTCCGGAACAGGCGGCAGTTTCGGCTATGGCCGCGGTTTCGCGATCCAGCCCTATAAAGATATCTATGGCGGCGACGCCTATGGCGCCGTCGAGATGAATGTTTACAACGGTCCCTGGGAGCGCGGCGACGAAGTAAAGAAGATCAACGGCGTGTTGCGCTGGACGCGCGGCACGCAGAGCGACGGATTGGCTCTGACCGCGATGGCCTACGCCAACCGCTGGTATTCAACCGATCAGATTCCCATGCGCGCCGTGAATTCCGGCCTGCTGTCGCTATGGGGCACGATGGACCCAACAGACGGCGGCGACACCACGCGCTTTTCCCTTTCTGGCCGCTGGAGCCAGACAGAGGGCAATCACTATTCGCGCGTCGAGGCCTATGCGATCCGCTCGACTCTGGAGCTCTACAACAACTTCACGTACTACCTCGCGCATCCTGATGTCGGCGACCAGTTCCGCCAGTTCGACCGGCGCACGATCGTCGGCGTCAACGCTCAGCATGGGATCGCCTGGAACTCTTTCGGCCTTCCCGTCCAGACCCGCTTCGGGCTTCAGGGTCGCTATGACGACATTCGTCTGGGCCTGCAGGAAAGCTTCCGCCGCAACATCTACGATTCGATCCGAAACGATTATGTCGGAGAAGGCAGCATCGGCATCTGGACCGATACGACGGTGAGTTGGACGCCATGGCTGCGCACCGTGGCGGGCGCGCGCGTCGACCTTTATTCAGCCGCCACCAACTCGATTCAGACGCTGGCGGACGCGCCGAAAGTCTTGAACAGCGAAGGGACGCCGATCTTCCTGTGGACCGGTCCCTTCAACAATGGCCAGAAGGACGCGTCTATCTTCAGTCCTAAGGCCTCGATCATTCTCGGTCCCTGGTATGCGACCGAGATGTTCCTGAATTTCGGCGAAGGGTTCCATTCCACCGACGCGCGCGGCACGGTGCAGAGCTTCGCGAGCGCGGAAATTGGCGGCATCGAGGGGCTCGACCTCGATAGCTTCTCCGTCGTCGGACGCATTCCGCTGCTCGTGAAATCGCGCGGCGCGGAAATCGGCTGGCGCACCAAATTCATCGAGGGACTCGACTCAAGCGTGAGCCTGTTCTGGCTCAACCTCGATTCCGAAAACCAATATGTCGGCGACGCCGGCACGACGGAATTCGGCCGCCCGAGCCGCCGCTACGGCATCGAAATCGCCAATCACTATCATCCGGTGTCCTGGATCAGCTTCGACGGCAATGTGGCCATCGTGAATACGCGCTTCCGCGGCGTCGATCAAAATGCGTGGCTCAGCTACGCCGAACTGACGACGGCGGAGACGCTGCCTTACGGAACCTTCCTTGGCAACGCCCCTGGCAACTATCTCTTCAACGCCCCCGCGATCGTCGCAATGGGCGGGCTTGAAATCGGCGAGGCGACCGGTTGGTTCGCCGGCATGAAATACCGCTATTTCGGCGCGCGGCCGCTAACGCCGGATGGCTATTTCACCTCGCCCGCCACTGGCACCTTCAATGCGCGGCTCGGCTATCGCTGGGCGGACGGCTGGCGCATCCAGTTCGACGCTTTCAACATCTTCAATTCGCGCTCGGACCAGATCACCTACGCCTATGGCTCGCTGCTGCCGAGCGACGCCCTCTATCAGCAATGCGTCAACGGCCTCGCCCCCGGCGCCGTTTGCGGGGTCGGCGTCATGGACCGCCACTTCAAGCCGGTCGAGCCGCCGGCGGTGCGCCTGACGTTCGGCGGTCCGATCAGTTTTGACTCGCTACCCGACTTCACGGCGCCCCTGCGGGTCGTGCCGGACTAGCCGCGCTCAACCCGCCTTGCGCTGCTTCACATAGCTGCGCAGGACGGCGTTGATGCGCCGCTGATAGCCAGGGCCTTGCGCCTTGAAATAATCGATCAGGTCCTGATCGAGGCGGATCGAGATGGCCTGCTTTTTTGGCGGCGTGACGACCTCCGCCTTGCACCAGTCGATCGGCTCGACTTCCGCCCAATCGGGATCGCTTCTGACAGCGGCTTCGATTTCCGCGTCGGTCATTTTCTGTCTTAACGCTATGCTCCGCTATCTGGCCGTGAGTCGGGCGGGCGAACCATGATGCAGGTGAATTCGCTCCCTGCCGCAAAGGAGTGCTAGGGAGAGCCGATGCGCTTTTCCCCTTCCTTCCTCGATGAGATACGGGCGCGCCTGCCCGTCTCCGAGGTCGTGCGCCAGAAGGTGAAGCTTCGGAAGGAAGGCAGGGAGTGGCGCGGCCTCTCGCCCTTCAACGCCGAAAAGACCCCCTCCTTTTACGTCAACGACCAGAAGATGCGCTGGTTCGACTTCTCTGCGGGGAAGAACGGCAACATCTTCGATTTTGTCATGGAGACGGAGGGGCTCTCGTTCCCGGAGGCGGTGGAGAGACTGGCGGCGCTCGCCGGCCTGCCCCTGCCCGTAGAGACGAAAGAGCAGCAGGAACAGGATCGACGGCGCGCGACGCTGGGCGAGGCGCTGGAGGCGGCGGCGGTCTTTTTCGAAAAGCAGCTCGCCGGCCCGGCCGGACGCGAGGCGCGCGCCTATCTCGACCGCAGACAGATTTCCTTGGCCGCGCGCGAAAAATTCCGCCTGGGTTTTGCGCCGCCCGAACGCCATGCGCTGCGCGATCATCTCGCCGCCAAGGGGGCGAGCGTTGAAACGATGATCGAGGCGGGTCTCCTCGTCCATGGCGAGGATATCGCCGTTCCCTACGATCGGTTCCGCAATCGGGTGATGTTTCCGATCTGCGACCGCGCCGGACGGGTCATCGCCTTTGGCGGACGCGCGCTGGAGGCGGACGCCCAGGCGAAATATCTGAACTCCCCCGAGACGCCGCTCTTTCACAAGGGCGCGACGCTCTACAATCTGCACAACGCCCGCAAGACGGCGCATGAGATCGGCGCGGTGATCGCCGTCGAGGGCTATGTCGACGTCATTGCGCTGGCCGCCGCGGGCTTTCCCAATGCCGTCGCCCCCCTGGGCACGGCGCTGACGCCGGAGCAATGCGCCCTGCTCTGGCGCCTGGCCGAGGAGCCGATCCTCTGCTTCGACGGCGACAAGGCGGGATTGAAAGCGGCCTTTAGGGCGGTCGATACGGCGCTGCCGCTGATTGGTCCCGGGCGCTCGCTGCGATTCGTCCTTCTGCCGGACGGCCAGGACCCTGACGAACTGCTGCGCTCAAGCGGGGCGGAGGCGCTCGCGGAAGCTTTGAACCACCCGCTGCCGCTCGTCGATCTCCTGTGGATGCGCGAGACCGAATCGGCGACGCTGGATACGCCCGAGCGCCGCGCCGCCCTCGAGCGGCGGCTGCGCGAGATCGTTGGTCAGATCGGCGATGACGACCTGCGGCGTCATTACCTCCAGGAGCTGGCGCAGCGGCTGGACCGCCTCTTCAGTCGCGACCGACGCGCCCCGTTTCGACGCCCAGACGGCGCGCGGCGCGGCGCGAGCGGTCGCCGGCGCGCTTCCGACGAGGGCCCTTTGACCATTGGTCCAGGCCTGGCGAATTCGCCGCTGTTTCGCGGCGTCAAGTCCGCGATTGCGCCGCGCGAGGCGCTTATCCTGTTGATCCTGATCAACCATCCGGATCTCATCCACTCCCGCGCGGAGGATCTGGCGACGCTTGATCTTGAGTCCGCCGACGCGCGCGACTTGCGCGACGCGCTCCTGCGGTTCGCGGAGAGCAACGCCAGCGATAAACTTGAGCTTCACCCATTTTTGGCGGGGCTTGGACTTGCACGGACGGTCGCCCGGCTCGAGGCGATGGCCGCCCATTCGACGCTGTGGAGCGTGCGCCCTGAGGCCGCGGCCGCTGACGCCGGCGAGAGCCTGCGACAGGCTTTCGCCTTGCATCGCAGATCATTGGCGTTAAATAGAGAGTTGCGCGCGGTGCAAGCGCTGCTGGCCGACAACCCAAGCGAGCGGGATCACGCGCGGCTGAAGGATATTCAGACCCAGTTGTCTGCGCTAGAAGGCGCAGAAGCAGCGGTGGAAGGTTACGGATCGCTTTCCGGCCGGCCGTCGCGCAACTTATGAATTCGCATGGGTCGGCGCCGTGGCGAAGACTCTTGGCGAAGAGGGGACGGAAAGCGCGCCGCTAGGGGGCGGGGCGATGATTTTTCCGCGGTCGGTCGGGCTTTTTTGGTCCGCTTGCCGCGCCTTGGCTTAGAGAGGGCCGGCCTCTCTGGCTTATTTTAGAAAACTTGCGCCTTGCCTGGTTCGGGGAAAGCCGATCCGGGGCGAGGCGTTTGGAGCTTGTGGATGGCGAAGAAAGACGAAAATAAGGTCGAGAACGAAACCGTAGCGGCGACGGAGGCTTCCGACGGACCGCTTCTCGATCTCAACGACGCCGCCGTCAAGCGGATGATCAAGCTCGCGAAAAAACGCGGCTTTGTCACCTATGCCGAGCTGAACGCGGTGCTGCCGTCCGAGGAAGTGTCGTCGGATCAGATCGAGGACGTCTACGCGATGCTCTCGGAAATGGGCATCACCGTCTCTGAGGGCGACGATCCGGACGACGTCGAGGCCGAAGAACAAAGCCCCGAGGAAGAAGAACCCGAAGGCGGCGAGCTCGTCGAAACCCCGCGCGCGACCGCCGTGGCGACGCGCACGTCGGAGCCCGCCGATCGCACCGATGACCCCGTGCGCATGTATCTGCGCGAGATGGGCTCGGTCGAACTTCTGTCGCGAGAAGGCGAAATCGCCATCGCCAAGCGCATCGAGGCCGGGCGCGAAGCGATGATCGCCGGGCTCTGCGAGAGCCCGCTGACCTTCCAGGCCATCATCATTTGGCGCGAGGAATTGGAAGCGGGCAAGGTCTTGCTGCGCGACATCATCGATCTTGAGGCGACCTACGCCGGCCCCGAGGGCAAGGCGACTAAGACCGCTGAACCGGCGCCGACCGCCGACCTGGCGCCGGCGACCGCGCCGCGGACCCCGCCCGCCGGGCTGCAGGAGGACGTCCCGCCCACCGAAGAATCTTTCGAGGAAGAAGACGACATGGAAAATTCCGTGTCGCTCTCCGCGATGGAATTGGAGCTGAAGCCGAAAGTCCTCGAAACCTTCGCGCGCATCGCCGACGCCTATAAGAAGCTGCGCCGACTCCAGGACCAGAACGTCGAGAACAAGCTCAAGAACGAGACCCTTACGCCCGCGCAGGAGCGCAAATATAAGACGCTCAAGAAGGAAATCGTCGCCGACGTCAAATCGCTTTCGCTGAACCAGAACCGCATCGAGGCGCTGGTTGAGCAGCTCTACGACATCAATAAGCGACTCATCGGCTATGAGACGAAGCTCCTGCGGCTCGCCGACAGCCACGGCGTGATGCGCGAAGACTTCATCGACAAGTTCCACGGCTCGGAGCTCGACCCCAAATGGGTCATGCGCGTCGCCAAGCTCGGCTCCAAGGGCTGGAGGGAGTTCGTCGCCGCCGACAAGGATCGCATCAAGGATCTGCGCGGCGACATTCATGCGCTTGCGACCGAGACGGGACTGGAGATCTCCGAGTTCCGCAAGATCGTGCATATGGTGCAGAAGGGCGAGCGCGAAGCCCGGCAGGCGAAAAAGGAAATGGTCGAGGCGAACTTACGTCTCGTGATCTCCATCGCCAAGAAATACACCAATCGCGGCCTGCAATTCCTCGACCTCATCCAGGAAGGCAACATCGGCCTGATGAAGGCGGTCGATAAATTCGAGTATCGCCGCGGCTATAAATTTTCGACCTATGCGACGTGGTGGATCCGTCAGGCGATCACCCGCTCGATCGCCGACCAGGCGCGGACCATCCGCATTCCCGTGCATATGATCGAGACGATCAACAAGATCGTGCGGACCTCGCGCCAGATGCTGCATGAGATCGGACGCGAGCCGACGCCCGAGGAACTTTCCGAAAAACTCGCCATGCCGCTCGAGAAAGTGCGCAAGGTTTTGAAAATCGCCAAGGAGCCGATCTCGCTCGAAACGCCGATCGGCGACGAGGAGGATTCGCATCTTGGGGATTTCATCGAGGACAAGAACGCCGTGCTGCCGATCATGAACACCGACCACACGCTCGAAGAAGTCGGCCAGCAGTTCTCGGTGACGCGCGAGCGCATCCGCCAGATCGAGGCGAAGGCGCTGCGGAAGCTGAAGCATCCGAGCCGCAGCCGGAAGCTGCGGAGCTTCTTGGATAACTAACGCGACGCGCGGCGGAGAAGCGAGGGATGACAAAGAAACCGGTCATTTTCACGATTTCCGCCGCATGGGATGACGCGGCTTCGGTCTGGAGCGGCCATTGCGATGAAATTCCAGCGGCTGCTGACGCTCCAACGCTCGACGAACTCTTCGCGAAAATATCGGCAATGACGCTCGACCTGCTGGCGGACAACCATCCGGGCGTCGATCCGGCATCGGTGTATTTGCAGATTTCCGCGCTGCGCGAGGTTGAACAGGCGGTCGCGTGATGGCGCCGCAGTTCGATCGTCCGTTGCGCGAATTATTGCGCGCCGCAGGTTGCATCATGGTGCGCCAGGGAAGAGGAAGTCACGAAATTTGGCATAGTCCCGTCACTGGACGCAATTTCGCCGTTCCCATCGGAATTCCCAGCCGCCACACCGCTAATGCCATTTTGCGTCAGGCGGGACTAAAAAAAGCGTTTTGAACGATCACGTTGAGTCGGTCTTCATTTCATACGGAAGCGATTGCGCAGACCAAGGCCGAACCTGCCTGCTTCAGGATGCTGCTTAGGGTTCTATCGGTGGGCTTGCCCGCCACGATCGTTCGGGTTTCACGGAATTCCACGGGAGTGCTATCGTAGCCTCTATGAACCCGCATCTCCGCTCGAGCGATCTCCCACTCTCGACCCAGGCCGCCGAAGGCATGCCTCGGCGCTGCTGGACCGTCGCGGAGATCGAGGAGATGGTCCGCGTCGGCATCATCGACGAAGACGAGCGGTTCGAACTGATCGGCGGGGAGGTCGTGCCCATGTCGCCCAAAGGGGCACGGCATGAATGGATAAAAATCGAACTCAATCGTTTTTTTCAACGAGTTGCGCCGATCCATTTAAGCATTGCGCCGGAAACCACGCTGCGTCTTGACGCACGCACGTTCGTCGAGCCTGACTTCTGCGTCTTTCGTCGCGATCTCGATCTTAAGGCCCTCGACGGCCCCGCCGTCTTGCTTGCCGTTGAAGTCGCGGATTCGAGCCTCAATTACGACAAGGGCCGCAAGATCGGCATTTATGCGGCGTATGGCGTTCGTGAAGTGTGGGTCGTTGACGCTCTTCGCGCGACGATCTGGGTCCATCGAAGGTTGGGCGCCAACGGCTACGCCGAGATCGCAGAACTTTCCTCAAGCGAGCTTGCGACGCCGGTGCTCGCGCCAGAACTTTCCCTGCGCCTGTCGGACCTCGGCATAGGGCCGGCGGCGGAGCAAGCCTAACTTTCTTCTCGCTCGATCCGCGAATTTTTCTTCGTATCCGGCATCGTCGCATAGACGAGGAGAGAGACGAAGATCGCGGCGCTCGCATAATAAAAAAACCAGCTCTCATGGCCCTGCGCCTTGAACCAGAGCGCCACATATTCCGCCGAGCCGCCAAAAACGGAAACCGTCGCCGCATAAGGCAAAGCAACGCCGGTGACGCGAATGGCGGCGGGAAAAAGCTCCGCCTTCACCACGGCGTTGATCGACGTATAGAGCGCGACGATCAGCCAGGCGCAGCAGATAAGCGCAAAGGCGATCCATGCGTCGCGCGCATTCTGAATGGCGGTCAGCAGCGGGACCGTGAAGATCGTTCCCAGCACGCCGAAGGCGATGAGCATCGGCCGGCGGCCGACGCGGTCCGACACCGCGCCGTAGATCGGTTGCAGACAGAGCGCGAAGAGCAGCGAGCCGGCCGCAATCCACGTCGTCTCCGCATCGCTCAATCCGACGGAGAGCTTCAAGAATCGTCAGTCCGACGACCGTCGCCGTCTCGCGCTTATGCGCGAGCAGCGCGCTGAGCGATCCGCGCCGCCGCTCGGCGCGCGACGCCTTGAAGGCGGACGTCTCGACAAGGTCGCGGCGCATATAGAGCGCCACGATCGCCAGCAGCGCGCCGAAGGCGAAAGGGATGCGCCAGCCCCAGTCGCGCAGCGCCTGAGCGTCGAGCACGACATTCTGCAAGATGAGCAGCACGCACAGCGCCAGCAATTGGCCGGCGATCATCGTCACATATTGAAAGCTCGAATAGAACCCGCGCCGCTCGGGATGCGCCATCTCGGCGAGATAGGTCGCGCTCGATCCATATTCGCCGCCAAGACTGACGCCCTGAATAAGGCGCGCCAGGAGCAGCGTCGCCGGCGCGCCGACGCCGATGCTCGCATAGGTCGGCGCCAGAGCGATGAGAAGCGAGCCCAGACACATCAGCAGCACCGAGAGCATCAGCGCGGCGCGCCGGCCGCGCCCGTCCCCGATGCGCCCGAACACATAGGCGCCGATCGGGCGCATCAAAAAACCAAGCGCAAAAACGCCGGACGCCGACATCATCTGCGCGAGGGGATCTTCGCCAGGAAAGAATGAATCGGCGAAATAAAGAGAAAAGGCCGAATAGACGTAAAAGTCGTACCATTCGACGAGATTGCCGACCGAGCCGATCAAAATCGCGCGCAGTCGCGCCGCTTCGGTCTTGATGGTGTCTATCGCCGCCGCATCTTCTTTCATATGTCCTTCAGACCAGCTGGCTGGCGACGTTCACCATGAGCGCGAGAATGGTGGTGTTGTAGAAAAACGCGACGATGCCATGCGTCGCCACCATCAGTCTCATCTGCGACGAGCAGGTTTCAATGTCGGCCGTCTGAAAGGCGACGCCGATGACGTAGGAAAAATACAGGAAGTCGATGTATTGCGGCAATCTGGTGTTAGGAAAATGCAGTCCGCCGCGCGCCGTCGGCGGTTCGTCCGGATCATGCTCCTCCTCGAAGTAAAATTCATGCGCATAATGAAAGGCGAAGGTCAGGTGCAGGAACAGCCAGGAATTCAGCACCGTGATGATGGTGAGCGCGATGGCCGCGCCCTTCTCCCAGCCTTCCATTGACTTCACCGAACCAAGCTCGACGACCACCGCTCCGAAAGAGGCTGTGGCGATCGCGGTCGTGAGCAACAGCATGACGAAGCGGCCCTCGTCGAGAATCTGGGCGCGCTCGCGAATGGTGTCGTGCGTGGCGCCGGCGATGAGCAGGTAAACGAGCGCAAAATAGCACAGCGCGACCACGTTCCATGCGACGAGCGCGCGTGCGACCGGCTGCATCGCCTGCGGCAGAAGCAATCCGAACAGGAGACCGAGCGCGAGACTGAGAAAGAGCTGCGGGCGCGCGCGAACAATACGAAATGGCGCCAGGATCGCCGAGGCGCGCCGACGGGTCTTGGACAGTCCTGGTCGGGGCATCGGCGCTATTCCTCAGTTGCGCCGCGCGGCGACGAAACGTGCGGCCTCCGTGAGAATGTCTGTCCCCTCGCCCAGCCCGGTCGCGCGCAGCGCCGCCGTCGCTTCGGCGACCAGCGAGTCGCGCCTCTCGCGAGCGGCGTCGAGACCGAGAAGACCGACGAGAGTCGCCTTGCCGCGTTCGGCGTCTTTGCCCGCGCGCTTGCCGAGCGCGGCGCTGTCGCCTTCCGCGTCGAGAATGTCGTCGGCGATTTGAAACGCCGCGCCGAGCGCTTCGCCGTAGCGCGTCAGCGCATGCGCTTGCGACTCCGACGCGGCACCGAGAATGCCTCCGGCGTCGACCGCGACGCGCAACAGAGCGCCCGTCTTCATCGCCTGCATCTGCAAGGTTTCTTCGAGCGTGAGCGGCGTCGCCGCGGTTTCAGCGGCAAGATCAAGCGCCTGTCCGCCGACCATGCCGCCAAGCCCCGCCGCGCGCGCCAGAGCGAGCACCAGCGCCGCGCGCACGCCAGCGTCGGGGTGCGTCTTCGGATCGGCGACGACGTCGAACGCGTAAGTCAAGAGCCCGTCGCCCGCCAGAATCGCTGTCGCCTCGTCGAAGGCCTTATGAGTCGTCGGGCGGCCGCGGCGCAGATCGTCATCGTCCATCGCCGGCAAGTCGTCATGGACGAGCGAATAGCAATGTATCATTTCAAGCGCGCAAGCGGTGCGCAGCGCCGCTTCGCCGACGACGCCAAAGAGTCGCGCGGATTCGAGGACGAGAAAGGGCCGCAGCCGCTTGCCGCCGCCAAGCGAGGAATAGCGCATCGCTTCGAGAAGGCGCGCGGGACGGGCGATCTCGCCGGGAAGCGGCGCAGGCGCGAGCAGCGCGTCGAGCGCAGATTCGGTGGCGTCGGCGGCGGCGTCGAGACGGCGTCGGAATTCCTCGGCGCATGCGGCTGCATCCATGAGAGCGATGTCCTTTAAAAGCAAATGACAATGGCTGCTAGCAAATTTACGGTCCAATCCCAAGGGCGCCGTGTGCGCTCCTTTATGGCGAAAACTCGTCGCGTCTCGGGCTTTTCCTAAGCGGCGAACGCCTGAAACTCGCTCGATGTTGTATTTTTGCGACAGTCATCGCGGGCCGCTTTTATTAAACTCCGCCCGACGCCAATGCGGCTTGCGGCATCCCCAAGCGGTCGTCGGCCGCGGCGTCGTACAGACTCTCGCGGCGCGCATACATCGGATTGGTCCGGCGCCGCTTCGCCTGGATGCGGACGATCCAGCCTCACCCTAGGAGAAACGCATGAAGAAAGTTCTGCTGCTGACGACCGCCCTGGCGGCGGCCGCGCCGCTTGCGGCGTGCAACACTCCCGGTGAACGCGCAGCAGGCGGCGCCGTGATCGGCGGACTTGGCGGCGCGGGCATTGGCGCGCTCGCATCCGGGGGACGCGCCGGGGGCACGCTCGCCGGCGCGGCGATCGGCGCGGCCAGCGGCGCCGTCGTCGGCGCGGCGACCGCTCCGCCGCAACGCTGCGCCAAGTGGGGCTGGGACTATTACGGCAACCGCGTCTGCGTCGCTTTCTATAACTACTAAGAGCGCGCTAAATTTTTTTAAACCGCAGGCGCTTGCCTGCGGTTTTTCTTTTCGTCTCCGCCCACGCGATCGCGACGCTCTGGGCGCAACGCTTCTTGATCTTGGAGGTGAGACCGCTAATTTGAGGCGAGCGGCGCCGCCTGGAGAGAGTTCATGCCGGAAGGTTTAACGAGACTGATGATTCTAGGGGCGATCGGTTTCTTCCTCGGCGCTGCGATCGTCAGCTATTACTCCGGCTGAAGACGTTCGGTCGCCGCAAGTCGCATTCAGGACCGGTTTTGTCGCCCCGGCGACGCGCTTGCTGAATCGACTCTGGCCTGTCTCGAAGTCGCTCCAAGCTCAACGGGCCCGCTCGCCCCGGCTGCAACTGGCGGCGGAAGACCGCCTTTCCACGCCCTTCCTGCCCAAGCCGGCGACGAGCGCGGACGCAGGCGAGCTTGCGCGCTCATTGTTCATTAACCATGTTGATCTAAGTGATGCGTGCGGACGAGGCGCAATCAGGAGAGGTAGCGATGGCGATGAGCAACAGGACCAAGATTGGTGTCGTTCTAGGGGTTGGGGTTCTCGCCGGCCTCTCGTCGGGGTTGCTGTCCCTGCTGCTTTTGGCGGTGGCGGGCTTCCTGATCGCCTGGGGCCAGAACCCCAAAGCCGTTGAGGACTTTTTCGAAAGCCTTCCCTTTAGAGACTACAGCTCAAAAGCCTTCTCCCGCTTGAACTCGATTCTCTCGTAAAATCTCCCGGCGCGCCTCGCGTCGCC
>WSXZ01000052.1 GCA_009773555.1 Methylocystaceae bacterium
CAGGATCGGCGCGCTGCTGAAGGAGTTCTCGCCGACAGAATGCGCAAACTTCTTCGCCGCCGCGGGATATGAACCGGTTTAAGGCGAATCCGCTCTAGCGCCAGCTGCGCACGTCCACCAAGCGTCCGGCGACTGCCGCTGCGGCCGCCATCGCCGGGGAAACGAGGTGGGTTCGGCCCTTAAAGCCCTGTCGTCCCTCGAAATTGCGATTGGACGTCGAGGCGCAACGCTCGCCCGGCGCTAAACGGTCGGGATTCATCGCCAGACACATGGAGCAGCCCGGCTCCCGCCATTCGAAGCCGGCGGCGGTAAAGATCTTGTCGAGACCCTCCGCTTCCGCCTGCGCCTTTACGAGACCCGATCCCGGCACAACCATCGCGTTGATGCGTTCGGCGACGCTCTTTCCCTCGACCATCTTCGCCGCCGCACGCAAATCTTCGATACGGCCGTTGGTGCAGGAGCCGATGAACACGCGATCAATCTCGATGTCGGTGATGCGTTCGCCGCCCCTCAGCCCCATATAGTCGAGCGCGCGTTCGATGGCGGCGCGCTTTTGCGGCGTCTTCGCGCTGTCGGGGGTGGGCACGAATCCATCGATGGTCGCGATGTCTTCAGGCGAGGTGCCCCAGGTCACAATCGGCGGCAGATTGCTGGCGTCGAGCCTGACGATCTTATCGAAATGCGCGCCCTCATCGGTGTACAGCGTCTCCCAATATTTGCGGGCCATGTCGAAGGCTTCGCCCTTTGGACCTTTTGGGCGATCCTTCAGATAGGCGAAAGTTTTCTCGTCCGGCGCGACGAGCCCGGCGCGGGCGCCGCCTTCGATCGACATGTTGCAAACGGTCATGCGGCCTTCCATCGAGAGATCGCGGATCGCCTCGCCTGCATATTCGATGACGTGTCCGGTGCCGCCGGCGGTGCCGATCTTGCCAATGATCGCGAGGATGATGTCTTTCGCGGTGGCGCCGTCGGCGAGCTTGCCGTCAACCTGCACCAGCATATTGGCCGCCTTATTCTGGATCAGCGTCTGCGTTGCGAGCACATGCTCGACTTCCGACGTGCCGATGCCATGCGCGAGCGCGCCAAAGGCCCCGTGAGTCGAGGTATGACTGTCGCCGCAGACGATCGTCATGCCGGGGAGCGTGAAGCCTTGCTCCGGGCCAACGATATGCACGACGCCCTGGCGACGGTCGTGCTCGTCGTAATATTCGACGCCGAACTCGCGCGCGTTGAGCGCAAGCTGTTCCACCTGCGCCCTGCTCTCGGAGTCTTCAATCGGCAAAGAGCGATCGGTCGTCGGCACATTATGATCGACGACGGCGAGCGTCCGTTGCGGGGCGCGCACCGACCGGCCCGTCATGCGCAAACCTTCGAACGCCTGCGGACTCGTCACTTCATGCACGAGGTGGCGATCGATATAGAGCAGGGACGCGCCATCGTCCTTGTGGTCGACGACATGGTCGTCCCAGATCTTGTCGTAAACGGTGCGGGGCGCGGCTTTGGACATTTATCTCTTCCTCTTGCTGGCTTCTCGCGATCCGGCTCGCTGATTGATTTCCTCATCCTGAGAGCGGCCGCAGGCCGCGTCTCCAAGGACAAGGACATCACGGGCGGCGCCCTCGTGCTTGGAGGTCGTGCTTGGAGACGGCTCTCCGCTCTTCCTCAGCATGAGGCCGACTGCAATTGGCCGCCTCTATACGTCTCCCTTGAATTGAGGCTCTTCTACCCGTAACGCAAGCTGCATGGAAGAGAGTTCAAAGCGCAGCCCTCCCCGAGCCCATCAGCGATGAGCCTGCCCTCCCCAGAGCTTCCTGCGCCGCTTTCGGCGGCCATCGAGGCGAGGCTTGAGGGCTGCGCACAAGGGATGCTGCGCGACAGAGCCCGACAGCTGTCGGAGCGCTATCGAGCCCATAGGCCCACTAGCGAAACCATTCGTGACGAGACGGACGCCCTGGCCTATGCGGCGACGCGCATGCCCGCGACCTACGCCGCTATCGTGACGGCGCTCGGACGGCTGGACGAGCAGAGTCCCGAATTCGCCCCGAAGCGCATGCTCGACGTCGGGTGCGGCCTTGGCGCCGCCTCCTGGGCCGCTGCGACCGTATGGCCAAGCATCGCCGAGATCACGCTGCTTGATCGCAGCGCGCTGTTCCTGAATCTCGCGACGGCGCTGGTGCAGGACAGCGGACTTCGCGCGACCATCGAGGCGACGCACGCCGATATGGCCACGCCACGGGCGGGCGAAGACGCCGCCTCGTTCGACCTCGTGGTCGTCGGCTATGCGCTCACCGAGAGCGCCGAAGCCGACCTCCCAGCCGTCATCGATCAGCTTTGGTCGCGCACAAGCGGCGCGCTTGTCATCGTCGAGCCGGGCACGCCTCGCGACCATGCCCGGCTGATGATCGTCCGCAGCCGGCTGATCGCGCTCGGCGCGCACATTCTCGCGCCCTGTCCGCACCAGGCGCCCTGCCCCTTGCCGGCGACCGACTGGTGCCATTTCTCGGTCCGGCTGCCCCGGCGGCGCGCGCACAAATTGGTCAAAGGCGCCGACGCGCCCTTTGAGGACGAGAAGTTCGCCTATCTCGTCGCGGGGCGGTCCGCCGGAACGCCGCCATGGGCGCGTGTGGTCGCCCCGCCCCGCGTCAGCAAGGCGGGAATTTCCCTAAGGCTCTGCGCCGATAAAGCATTCGAAGAGACATTCATTCCCAAGCGCGACAAGGCGCGCTACGAAAAGGTCAGGAAAAAAGACTGGGGCGATCCGCTGCGCGCCCCGGCGGAGGAAATTTGATGAAACAGCCACGTCCGAGGGTCGCGCCCTATCTGACCGTCAGCCCCGCCGCCGCAGCCATCGCTTTTTACACCGGCGCCTTCGGCGCCCAGCAGCGGGCCCTCATGCCGTCGGTCGACGGACTGCGCATCGCCCACTGCGAACTGCTGATCAACGGCGGCTCGGTGATGCTCGCCGACATCTTCCCCGAATTTGGCCAGACCCGCGTGCCCCTGCCTGGCGAGCACGTGACCGTCTCCATCAGCCTCGAATACGACAAGGCGCAGGAGGTCGACGACATCTGCGCGCGCGCCACGAAGCTCGGCGGCAAGGTCGAGACGGCCCCGACGAATTCTTTCTGGGGGACGCGCTACGCCTCCTTGCGCGACCCGTTCGGCCACCGCTGGATCCTCAACGCGCCGCTGGAGAAATAAAAAAGCCGCCCGAAACCGGGCGGCTGCGGACGGCGGCATTCTCCGAAAACTGTCGTTATTTGCCTGCGACGGCCTTCGGCTTGGTGTCGATGCGCTCGGCGATGCGGGCGGATTTGCCGCGGCGATCGCGCAGATAATAGAGCTTGGCGCGGCGCACCTTGCCGCGGCGCACGAGCTTGATCGAGTCGATCAGCGGCCCATGGATCGGGAAGACGCGCTCGACGCCCTCGCCATAGGAAATCTTACGGACGGTGAAGCTCTCGTTCAGCCCGCCGCCGTTGCGCGCGATCACAACGCCTTCATAGGCCTGAATGCGCGCGCGCTCGCCTTCCTTCACCTTGACGTTGACGATCACCGTATCTCCCGGCCGAAACTCCGGGATTTTTTTGCCCTCGATGAGCTTGGCGGCATGTTCCGCCTCGAGCTGCTCGATAATGTTCATAACGAAAACTCCTGCCGTTTCGTCTTAGCCGTAGGGCCGACGAGCGTTTCGGAACGCTGTTCTAGTTGAGTCCGGGTCCATAACCGAAAGGCGGCGCTTTGTCGAGCCGCCTGGGGTCGCTCGAAATCGTCAAGCTTCGGCAATGCGCGGGGGAGCGATCGTCACAGACATTCCCTGAAGTGATCTTATATAGTCGCCCCGGGGAGCTGGCGTTTCAGATGAGGGAGAGACGCAACATGACCCAGCAGGAAGAGCGGCGCAGCGAAAGCGCGCAACCCGCCGAAGCGGCGGCGGAAGTTGCTGCGGAGGGACGGCGGCGGCTGGAAGATTTCAGCGAAGCGCGGACCGAAATCTGGGACTGTCTCCAGGACGCCAACCGCGTCTTAATGGAGCGCATGCAGCAGGAAGCGGCGTTGACGGCGGAACTTGCCTCAAAGCTCACAGCGTCGCGCTCGTTCACGGAGACCGCGTCGGTTCTTCAAAATTGGACGAGCAAACATATCGAGATGACGACGGAGGACACGCGCCGCCTGTTCTCCGACGCGCAGCAAATGCTCAGTGCAAGCACGCGCTTCTGGTCGAACGCCGCGCAAGCGCCAAGCCCGGAAGCCGCCGGTCGGCTCATGTCCTAACGTTGTGAAGCGGAAGCCCTAGCGGCTTCCGCTTATCCCATGCTCTCGTCTTCGCGGTCGAGCGTGAAGCCGACCTTCAGCACCACCTGATAATCGCTGACCGCGCCCTTATTGATGTTGCCGCGAATCTGCGCGACTTCGAACCATCGCAAGTTACGCAGCGTTTCGCCGGCGCGCTTGAGCGCCGCTGCCACGGCGTCCTCGACGCTGTCGGGCGAAGACCCGACGAGTTCGACGACCTTATAGACATGACCTTCCATATGAAGCTCCCTCAATACAGCTGTCTAACGCTTTGCCTTCGATAGGTAGCGCGGCTGCGCCGCCGACAGCGGCGTTACTTCAATCGATCGCCGAAAAGAAACTCCATCGCGCGATCGAGCCTGATATGCGGCAACGGCTGCGGCTTCTGGTCGGGGCCCAGCGCCGCGGCCGGCGGCCTGAATTTGAGAAAGCGGAAGTCAGCCTCTTCATCGGAAACGGCCAGCGCCTCGCCTTTAAACACGTCGCGCGGATCCGCCGGCAACTCGCCGGGGAAAATCGCGCCTTCCGCCACGCCGTCGAAAGTCTCGTGGCCAATGCGCTCCCCAGCAACAGGCGTGCCGACAATGGCCGAAAGCTTTTCGCCCTCATGCCGCACCATCGCTTCGCGGGTGGCGCGCACGGCGGCGAGCGCGATCACGTCGATCGAGGCGCCCACGCCTTCCGCGCGCTCTATGGCGCGGGCGGTCAGGTGACGCAGGATCGCTTCGAGCCGGTCGTGGCTCGTGTGATGCAGATGGTCGGCCTTTGTGGCCGCGAAGAGAATGCGGTCGATCTTCGGCCGAAAGATCGTGGAGAACAGATTGGCGCGGCCGGTGCGAAAAGCCGTGAGGACGCCGGTCAGCGCCGTCTCCAGGTCGCGCACCGCCTCTGGACCGGAATTGAGCGCCGCAAGCGTGTCGACGAGCACGATCTGACGATCGAGCCGGGCGAAATGATCCCGAAAGAACGGCCGCACGACTTGCGACTTGTAGGCCTCGTATCGGCGCTCCATTTCGCGCCCGAGGCTGCGATAGGGCAACTCCTCGCCCTCCGACACGGGAAGCGGCGCGAAGGTCAGCGCCGGCGACCCCTCGAGATCGCCCGGCATCAGAAACCGACCCGGCGGCAGGCTCGATAGCGCGAAACGCTCCGAGCGCGCAAGGCGCAGATATTGGGTGAAGGTCTGCGCCAGCTTCTGCGCGGTTTCTTCGTCGTAGCGCGCTTTGACGTCCGTCTGCGCGGTCAGGCCCCGCCACTCGCTTGCGATCATCGCCCGCGCGGAGGCGCTCGCGGCGTCGAGCGTCTCGTGAGACCATTGCGCGTAGGATTTGCCAAGGAGCGGCAGGTCGAGCAGCCATTCGCCGGGATAATCGACGATGTCGATGTCGAGACGCGTCGGACCCTGGCCGAAGCCTTTGCGCAGCGACCAGCCCTTCGAGCGATATTCCAGCGTCACCCGCAGTTCGGAAATCCGCCGCGTCGATTGCGGCCAATGCCGGTCCAGCCCGGTGAGCGCCGCGAGATGCTCCTCGTAGGCGAAGCGCGGGACGCTGTAATCTGGCTGCGGATCGAGATGCGCCGACATAATGCGGCCTTCGGCGAGCGCGCGAAACACCGGGAGCTGAGTCTTGCTCTCGCCGCCTTTTTCCGGGCGCGCCGATATCGCCCGCGTCAAATGGTGCACGAGCGCGGTGATGAAGACCGTCTTGCCGGAGCGCGACAGGCCGGTGACGCCAAGCCGCAGGCGGCCGCCAGCGAGAAAGTCGGCGACGCTCTCGGTGGCGATGCGCGTTTCGAACAGCAGATCGGATAATTGCGACAAGGGCGCTCCGGGTCCGCCGACCTATAGCATCACGTCGCGTCCCTACAAGAGACGCTGGTGAGAACATGTCGCGCTGCAAACCAAGGTGAAGACTGGCCAGAGCGATTCCGCGCCGGATGGGAGTGGAGACGAGCTCCTACCGCGGCACGGCGCGCATCATCACCGCTTCGACATCGGCACATAGTCGCGCTGCTTCTCGCCCGTATAGAGCTGGCGCGGACGACCGATGCGCGAACCCTGATCCTCGATCATCTCCTTCCACTGGGCGATCCAGCCGACGGTGCGCGCGACCGCGAACAACACGGTGAACATCGCCGTCGGAAAATTCATCGCCTTGAGCGTGATGCCAGAATAGAAGTCGATGTTGGGATAGAGTTGTTTCTCGATGAAATAATCATCGTGCAGCGCGATGCGCTCGAGCTCCAGCGCGACGTCGAGCAGATCGTCCTTGACGCCGAGTTCGTTCAACACTTCGCGCGTGGTGCGCTGCATGATCTTGGCGCGCGGGTCGTAGTTCTTATAGACGCGATGGCCAAAGCCCATGAGGCGGAACGGATCGTTCTTGTCCTTGGCGCGCGTGATGAACTGCGGAATGCGGTCCGGCGTGCCGATTTCCGCGAGCATCTTCAGCACCGCTTCATTGGCGCCGCCATGCGCCGGCCCCCAAAGCGAGGCGATGCCCGCAGCAATGCAGGCGAAAGGATTCGCCCCAGACGAGCCGGACAGTCGAACGGTCGAGGTCGACGCGTTCTGTTCGTGATCGGCGTGCAGGATGAAGATCCGGTCGAGCGCGCGCGACAGCACCGGATTGACTTTATATTCCTCGCAGGGGACGGCGAAGCACATGCGCAGGAAGTTCGACGTGTAGTCGAGGTCGTTCTTTGGATAAACGAACGGCTGGCCGACCGAATATTTATAGGCCATCGCCGCAAGCGTCGGGATCTTCGCGATCATGCGCGTCGACGCCACCATGCGCTGGGTGGGATCGGCGATGTTCGTCGAGTCGTGATAGAAGGCCGAGAGCGCGCCCACGGAGGCGACCATCACCGCCATCGGATGCGCGTCGCGGCGGAACCCCTGGAAGAAGCGCGCCATCTGCTCATGCACCATTGTGTGGCGCGTGATCCGATAGTCGAAATTCGCCTTCTCGGCGGCGGACGGCAATTCTCCATAAAGCAGCAGGTAGCAGGTTTCGAGAAAGTCGCCATGTTCGGCGAGCTGTTCGATCGGATAGCCGCGATAGAGCAGAACGCCGGCTTCGCCGTCGATAAAGGTGATCTTCGATTCGCATGACGCAGTCGCGGTGAATCCTGGATCGAAGGTGAACATGCCGGTTTCGGCGTAGAGATTGCGGATGTCCGCAACGGACGGCCCCAGCGTGCCATCCTTGATCGGCAAATCGACCGATCCGTCGCCGACTGTGAAGACAGCATTCTTCTCCGGCATACCCGCTCCCCTCTCAACCGCCCCCGCGCTCGCAACGAGACGGATCGCGGCGCGACGCGCGCGAACGCTATGCATGAATTGCGTCACATTCGCGATGTCGTCGCTTTCACGCGCACGCCGATGCGTTGCATTCGGTTTGTTGTGCGGTGCAAAAAGCTATATCAACCGCAAGGGCTGTCAAGCGCGCGTCACGCGTTTCGCGCACGCCTCGCGAATAAGGGCGATGTGTTTCGCCGTGGCGCGGAAAACGGCGCGGCGCCGAAAATCGCGTCAACGATTTTTACGCGCGCCAACGCCGCGGCGATGCGGGTTACCCCATAGCCGCCTGATCGGAAATTCGCGCAAGACTTTCCTCGCGCCCCAAAATTTCCAGCACGTCGAAAATGCCGGGCGAGGTCGCGCGGCCGGTGAGCGCCGCGCGCAAAGGCTGTGCGAGATCGCCCAGTTTGACGCCAAGCGCTGTCGCGAGATCGCGCACGACCGCTTCCGTCGTTGCGGCCGTCCAGTTCGGAAGCGCTGCAAGTTTCTCGACAAGCTTCGCAAGCCGCGCGCGCGCTTCCGCCGAAAGCAGCTGCGCCGCCTTTGCGTCGAGCGACAGCGGACGCTGCGCGAAGAGAAAGCCCGCGCCGTCAAGAAGTTCGTTCAAGGTCTTCGCACGCGCCTTTAGGCCCGGCAAGGCGGCGCGCAACTGCCCCCGCGTTCCGTCGTCGAGCGCCTGTGCGATGGCGCCGCCGCCTTCGAGATAGGGAAGCGTCGCGATGAGCAAGTCCAACAGCTCGTCATCATCGCTATCGCGCAGATAATGGCCGTTCATATTTTCAAGCTTGGCGAAATCGAAGCGCGCCGGCGAGCGATGCACCTGCGCCAGATCAAACGCCTCGACCATCTCCGGCGTCGTGAAGAACTCCTTGTCGCCCTGCGACCACCCCAAGCGAACGAGATAGTTGCGCAGCGCGGCCGGCAGATAGCCCATCGCGCGGTAGGCGTCGACGCCGAGCGCGCCATGGCGCTTCGAAAGCTTGGCGCCGTCCGGTCCGTGAATCAGCGGAATATGCGCGAAGGCCGGAATCGTCCACCCCATCGCCTGATAGATATGCGTCTGTCGCCCAGCATTGGTGAGATGATCGTCGCCGCGAATGATCTGCGTGACGCCCATGTCGTGATCGTCGACGACGACCGCAAGCATGTAGGTTGGCGCGCCGTCCGAGCGCAGCAGAATGAAATCGTCAAGATCCTTGTTCTGGAAGACGACGCGGCCCTGCACGGCGTCGTCGACGATCGTCTCGCCGTCCTGCGGCGCCTTGATGCGCACGACATAGGGCGCGCCGGCGGGCGCCTCCGAGGGATCGCGATCGCGCCAGCGGCCATCGTAGCGCCAGGGGCGCTTTTCCGCCTTAGCCTTCTCGCGCATCTCCTCGAGCTCCTGCGCCGTGGCGTAGCAGCGATAGGCGTGTCCCTGCGCCAGCAGCTCTTCGGCGACCTCGGCATGGCGCGCCGCCCGCGCGGACTGGTAGACGATGTCGCCATCCCACTCGAGGCCGAGCCACTGCAGGCCATCGATGATGGCGCCGATCGCCGCTTGCGTGGAGCGCTCGCGGTCGGTGTCTTCGATTCGCAGCATCATCCGGCCGCCGTGCTTCTTGGCGTAAAGCCAGTTGAACAGCGCCGTGCGCGCCCCGCCGATGTGCAGAAAGCCGGTGGGCGACGGAGCGAAGCGGGTGACGACCTGAGACATGAGCGACGTGAATTCCTTGGCTTTGGTCGGCCCGTCTAGCACGGGACACGCGAGGCGAACATAGTTCGTCACGATGATGGTTTAACCAAAGCGTGAACATATGGCTTGCGGAACGCAGTAAGAACCGATATCGTTCTGTTCATGATTTGTTTAGGTTATCGAGCCAGATGCTGCGGCTCAGCCAAAATCAACGATTCGGCTTGCGGGGCGGTGCGGCGATGCTGACCAAAAAACAAAACGATCTATTGCGCTTCATCCATGAACGTCTGAAGGAGTCGGGCGTGCCGCCGTCCTTCGACGAGATGAAGGACGCGCTCGACCTGCGGTCGAAGTCGGGGATTCATCGGCTGATTCTCGCGCTCGAGGAACGCGGATTCATCCGCCGCCTTCCCAATCGCGCCCGCGCGCTCGAAGTTCTGCGTCTGCCTGAATCGGCCACGCCGCGCACCGCCGGCGGGCGCAACGGCAAGTTCTCGCCGTCCGTCATCGAGGGGAATCTCGGGCGCGTCCGGCCGCTCAGCGAACGTTTCGAGGACGAAGGCGAACGTCAGGTCGCCATTCCGGTCATGGGGCGCATCGCCGCCGGCACGCCGATCTCCGCCATCCAGAATCGCAGCCACACCATCAGCCTGCCGCCCGACCTGCTCTCGAGCGGCGAGCACTTCGCGCTCGAAGTGCGCGGCGATTCGATGATCGAAGCGGGAATCCTCGACGGCGATACGGTCGTGATCCGCAAGCAGGACAGCGCCGACACCGGCGACATCGTCGTGGCGCTGATCGACGATGAGGAAGCGACGCTGAAACGTCTGCGCAAGCGCGGCGCCTCGATCGCGTTGGAAGCCGCCAACCCCGCCTATGAGACGCGAATCTTCGGCCCCGATCGCGTGCGCATTCAGGGCAGGCTCGTCAGCCTCCTGCGGAAATATTAGCTTCTGGCGACGCCGTCATTGCGAGCGAAGCGAAGCAATCCAGCGCTTTGAGGGCGCTCCCTGGATTGCTTCGTCGCGACGCTCCTCGCAATGACGCTGAATTGCTCCGCCCTACTCCAGCGGCTCCATCGCGCGCGCATCTTCAGCGCTGCGCTCTTCATCGCTCAGCGGCGCGGTAATTCCGGACGTTCGGCGATTGCGGGGCGCCGGCGACCAGGGCCGATCCTCGTCGATCGCGCGAGCGGTCGTCCATTCGACGTCCTCCGCCTTGAACCGCAAAGCCACTGCCCCTGTTTCGGACAGTCTGTGGCGATCGATCACGATCGGCGCCGCACAGCCTAACGGCGCGTAGAGCGGCGTCACGATGACGGCGGCGCGCGCGCAATCCTCGAAGAAGCCGCCGCGCCCTGCGACGAGCGCGACAAAGCGGCCATTGGCGGCCTTCGCCACGCACCCCGTGTCGTCGCAGGCGACGCCACTCCTGGCGTCCGCGGACTGGCGCGCGTCTCCGTCCGCCCGCAACCACTGTTCCGCGGCGAAAGCGCTCGGCTTTTGCCCCAAGACGGCGAGCTGTCCGGACGGCAGGCGCAACGCCGCCGATTCTCCGGTCGCCGGCACGGCGAGATCAAACGGCGCGCCGCTCCTCGCGCCCGCCAGTCCGATCAAGGCGAGAGGAATGGCGAGCGCCCGCCACGCCCAAGTGCGCCAGAGCACGAGAGATAAGACCGCAAGCGAAAGGAAAAGGATCGCCCAGGGCGCAAAGGCTTTGACCGGCAGACTCGCGCCGGGGGCGCTGGCGATCAGCCCGGCGAGATAGGTCACGAGGTCGATGCCCAGCTTGAGATAGCGCCAGATGAAGCCGTCGAGACCCAAGGGGTAAAGCGCGGCGCCGACGAGCGCGCAGGGAACGGCGAAAAATTCGATGATCGCCAGCGTCAGCGGATTGCCGATCAGCACATAGGGGCTCAGCTCGTGAAAATCATTCGCCATGAATGAAGCGGTCGCCGAGGTCGCGCATAGCGTTGCGAAGATCGCCGCGCCCGGCCCGTGCAGCAGGCGCTCGGCGACGCTTTCACGAAGCGCTCCCCATCGCCCTCGCGGCGCGCGATCGTCGGTGCGGCGCTTCGCGAGATATTCGCCGCGCCATTCGTACACGGCGATCAAGGCCGCCACCGCCGCGAAAGAGAGCTGAAAGCTCGCGCCGAGCAACGCCTCCGGCTCGAAGGCGATGATGAAGAGCGCGGCAAGCGCTAGATTGCGCATCGACAGCGACGGCCGATCGAAAAGAACCGCCGCGAGCATGATGAGAGTCATCACGAGCGCGCGCTCGGTGCCGACGCGAGAGCCCGTGCCGATGTCATAGAGAATGGCGCCGAGCATCGCGAGCGCCGCCGCCCATTTCTTGATCGGATAATTCAGCGCAAGGGTTTGCGACATCGCCAACAGGCGCCGAAAACCGACGAAGAAGATGCCCGCGACGAGCGTCATCTGAACGCCGGAAATGGTGATGATGTGAAAGATGCCCGCCCGGCGAATGAGATTCTTGGCGTCTTCCGACAGCAAATCGCGCTTGCCGGTCACCATGGCGGCGGCGATCGCGCCGGCGTCGCCTTCGATGATTCGATAGACCCGCATCGCCAAGGCGTTGCGCATATGGTCGACGTGCGCGAAAAAACGCAGCGAGAATGGCGCCGGATCGGGCGGCGGCATCGTCTCGATGCGTCCAAGCGCGTTGCCGACCGCGCCGATGCGCGCAAAAAAAGCGTCCCGCGCGAAATCATAACCGCCCGGGAGCGCCGCCCGCGCCGGCGGCATCAGCCGCGCCTTGAAGGCGATGAAGTCGCCGGCTGAAAAACTCGGCTCGCCGCGCGTCGTCAGACGCACGCGGGAGGGAACGATGTCGTCCGGAAAGCCTTCGGCGCTCGCGACGCGCAGAATAAAACGCGCCCCGGCCCGGCGCAGATCCACTTCCTCGACGAAGCCGGTCAGCTCACCGATGCCCACGCGTGGAACGATCGGCGCTGCGACGCGCGCCGTCCGCCAGGCGCCCGACGCAAAGCCGAGGGCGATGAAAGCGAGCGTCAGAAAAAGCGCGTGGGCCCGCTCATGGCGGCGCGTAAGCGCGGCCAAGACGGCAAAGGCGGCGAGCGCGCAAAGGCAAAGTGTCAGCGAAGGTTCACGCTCGGCCGAGAAATAGAGCACGACGCCGCCGCCTGACGCGACGACCAGCCAGAGAAACGGACGGCGTAGCGCCCGCTCCTGCTCCAGCGCCGTACGCAAGGCCTCGGCCAATCCTCGCACACGCAGCGGAAAGACGCGCGATGAAAGATCGCGGCCGCGCTCCTCCCGTTCAGCGGTGCTTGAAATGTCGTTCAAGAATGTCCGGCCCCGCACAATACGGGAGAGAGCCTAGCGCCGACCGCGTCCCTTGTCTTGCGCCGCCTCGCGTCCCTGAACCGCCGCTCCCATTCCACGGTTGCCTGCGGCGCCACAAGAAACTATCCCCTTAAGTCAGAAGCGAGATCCACGCTTGAGATGGACTTGCAATGCGATCAGCGCGCAGCGGCGCGGCGATCGCCGTCAATCGGTTTGGCGTCAATGAACAGCGATGTATCGCCGGGCAAATCCTTGTTTCGCGGACTGACGCGAAAATGCCCAAACTGCGGCAAGGGCAAGCTGTTCGCGAGCTACCTTAAGCCGCGCGAATCTTGCGCGCATTGCCGCGAAAGTTTTGCGGGCCTCGATGCGGATGATGGCCCAGCATGGCTGACCGTCGGCGCCGTGACGATTACATGTTGTGCCGCTAACGATCGCGCTCGTGTTGCTTTTGCTCCCGCTTACGAAGGGATTTTTCATCTCGGCGCTATGGCTGCTGTCGAGGAAGCCGAACTCATAGATTCGCGTTTGTGAACACGGCTCTCACGCCGCCGGCGCCTCGGACACGGCAAGATAAGTATCCGGCCCGTAATGCAATGTGTTGCGCGCGAAATAGGGCGGCCCCGGCATATCGAAATGCACATAGCCGTGACTGACGTCGCTCCGCAGTAGATCGAGGCGGCTCGCCACGTCGAGTCGCAACCGGTCGCCGGGCTGGAGCCGGGTCGGTCCAGGCGTAAGGCTGAAGGAGAGGGTCACCGGCTTACCCGGCTCTAAGGGCTCGCGCACAGATGTGTCGTGCACGATCTCACAGGCCGTATCGCGCGCCGGATCACGCCGCCGTCGCGCCGGACTCATGGCTCCGAGCGAGAGAAGGCGATAGGCGCCGTCCTTGGCGACGCGGCCGAGCCGCGCCACGAGATGGGAGTCGATCTCATTCGAGCTGAAGACGAGATTGAGCGATACGGGGCCGGCGAGCGTCATCGGGCGCTCCGCGGTCATTTCGAATGTGAGCGTCTGGTTCGCCACTTCATCGAACCCGCCGAGCACCGGCAGGCCCAGCGGAACGGCGGCCCAGCGGTTCTCGCCCTCTCCCGGCGTCTCCGACAGTTTGTGACGCGCCGCGTCCGCGCCGCCCGAGGCGAGATAAAAGCGTCGCACAGCCGTCCCCGGCGCCGGAAAGTCGGCGGCGCCTACGTATCGCTCCTCGCCCTCTAGCCAATAGCGGACGGCCGGCTGGCTGGCGTAGCCATTGTCCACGCCGTAGAAAATGTGATCGAAGAAGGCGAGCGCTTCCAATTGCCAGGCATAGACCGGAAGCTCGTAGCGCGGCGGCGCGAGGATCATCCATTTGCGGTCCGCCGGCGTCGCGGCGTTCTGGAAGAGATCATAGGTCCCGAACTGGTGCAGGTTGAAAAAGCCGAGATTCTGCACCACGACGAAAGGGATTTCGATCTTGCCGAGATCTCCCGAAGGGCCGGACTAAAGCAGGCAAGTCTCTCGCGATTTTCCGTCGAGCATCCAGTTCGCGTACCATTCGCGCACCGGCTTGACCGGCGTTTTGGACATGAAGGCGCGGTAGATGGCGTCTATCCGTTTCATCAGCAAAGGTCGCCACAACCTCTGGAGCGGCGAGTTGAAAACATGGCTGAGGAGCGCCCGGGCGATCGGCGGCACGCGCAGGCCATACATCGCCGGGGTGAAGTTCGCGCCCATCCAGAGATTGCAGAAATAGAGGTTGAAGACGCCGCCGAACTGCGCGAGATGCCGGAAATAATCCGTGCAGATCTCGTTGCAGAAAAAGGCCTTCAGCGCCGGCGGCCGGCGCACGGCGACGAGAGGCTGCGTCATGCCGTAATAGGACGTGCCGAACAGCGCCACACGGCTGTCGCACCAGGGCTGGGCGGCGGCCCAGGCGATCGCCCGTTCATGGTCGTCGACATCCTCGGGAGACAGGAAGACATTTTGCGTCCCGCCTGAGCGGCCCATGCCCCGCCGTTCCACCACGACCTGGACATAGCCGCGGGCGGTGAAGACAGGCGGCGAACCGATCTCATTGCTGCCCGTAGGCGCGCCGGCGGTGTGCAACTCGCGCGTATAGGCGGCGAACTGGACGATCGCCGGATAGCGGCCCGGCGCGCGGGGCGTATACACATCGGCCGACAGGGTGACGCCGCCGGCCGCCTCTATGCGCTGGTCGGCGAGAAGGCGACAGCCGAGCCCCTCGGCTGCGGCGCGCGTCGGCCGCCAGCCCGCGAGCTGTTCGTGCGTCAATTCCGGCGCCTTGATGGGAATGAGATTGTCGAGCCACTCGGGCATGGCGCCCCCTTTGAATTGCGAGCGTCTCGCGGATGCACAGCAGAAGACGCGAGATACAACACGCGCGCCCGCCGTCCTCATCAGCAGTTGTGAAGCCTGCGCCCGCGATGGAAGCCTTGGCTGTATCGTTTAGGACGCGCAGGCCGCAAGGGAAACGCCATGAGAGAAACGCAAAAGGGAAACGCTATTTGCTTTCGGCGACTCCGCTCACATCCCGCAGCGCATCGAGCGCCCCGCCCTCATCCTGCACGACGCTAAGACTGCCGTCGGTTTCGAGCACGACCGCTTTCACGCGGCCAAGATCGGCGACGCCCTGGCTGCGCATCGCCGCAAGCGCTTCCTTTTCGGTGACGCGCTCGCGCCGTAAGGCCTCCGGAAGGAAGCTGCCTTCGAAATAAAGCACCGCCGGCTCGGATTTCACCAGATTGGCGAATGTTTGCGAGCGCACCGAAGTGAAAGTCACGACATATTGCAGCGCGCACAGCAGCGCCAAAGCGAGCGCGCATTCGACAAGCGACACCTGATTATTGAGGATGGCGGCCGACAGGGTTGAACCGAGCGCCACCGTGACGATCAGATCGAATGCGTTCATTTTCGAAAGCGTGCGCTTGCCCGTGAACCGGAGCATGACGATCAACGTAATATAAGCGAGGACGCCGATCACGGCGATGCGCTCGAGGTCGTAGAGGCTATGAAAGAACATTGAGAATCTCACCCCGGCAGGCCCCTCCGCCTAACCGCTGGGACGGGCATCCGTTCCATGATTCGGGGGTTCTGCGGCGACGGATCCGCGCGCGGATGCGGAAAAAAAGGCTCATCACCGAACAAAGAAAAACCCCGGCTGCAAGAGCCGGGGTTTTTGGAATTGGATTGGTTGCGGGGGCCAGATTTGAACTGACGACCTTCAGGTTATGAGCCTGACGAGCTACCGGGCTGCTCCACCCCGCGCCAAGAGAAACACGCTGACTATACGCGCTAAGATAAAGCGCGAAGACAAAAAAGCAGCGCGGCGAAAGCAGCACTGCTGAGAAGGTGATCGATAAAGAGGATTTGATGTGCTTCGCAGGCCTGGCGACGACCTACTCTCCCAGGTCTTGAGACATAGTACCATTGGCGCAGAAGCGTTTGACGGCCGAGTTCGGGATGGGATCGGGTCTGATCGCTCCGCCGAAGGCCACCAGGCCGGCGAAACACATCTTCGAAGCAAAAAGGTCTTTCTAGTCGCGCCATGAGTATGGGCGTCGATAAATGAGAGCGATCAAGCCAATCGAGCTATTAGTACCGGTAAGCTCCATGCGTTGCCGCACTTCCACACCCGGCCTATCAACGTGGTCGTCTTCCACGGCTCTCAAGGGAGAACTCGTTTTGAGGTGGGTTTCCCGCTTAGATGCATTCAGCGGTTATCCCGTCCATACATAGCTACCCTGCACTGCGGCTGGCGCCACAACAGGTCCACCAGAGGTATGTTCATCCCGGTCCTCTCGTACTAGGGACAAATCCTCTCAATTCTCCTACACCCACGGCAGATAGGGACCGAACTGTCTCACGACGTTCTGAACCCAGCTCACGTACCACTTTAATCGGCGAACAGCCGAACCCTTGGGACCTAGTCAGGCAGGCTTATGCCATTGCACTCGACGACCGATTTCCGACCGGTCTGAGCCCACCATCGCGCGCCTCCGTTACTCTTTGGGAGGCGACCGCCCCAGTCAAACTGCCTACCATGCATTGTCCCGGCGCCGGATGACGGCGCGCGGTTAGACATCCATGACGATAAGGGTGGTATTTCAAGGGTGGCTCCACACGAGCTGGCGCCCATGCTTCAAAGCCTACCACCTATCCTACACATGCCGACACGAATGCCAATGCAAAGTTACAGTAAAGGTGCACGGGGTCTTTCCGTCTGACCGCAGGAACCCCGCATCTTCACGGGGAATTCAATTTCACTGAGCTGACGTTGGAGACAGCGGGGAAGTCATTACGCCATTCGTGCAGGTCGGAACTTACCCGACAAGGAATTTCGCTACCTTAGGACCGTTATATTTACGGCCGCCGTTTACCGGGGCTTCAATTCAGAGCTTGCACTCCTCCTCTTAACCTTCCGGCACCGGGCAGGCGTCAGACCCTATACGTCATCTTGCGATTTCGCAGAGCCCTGTGTTTTTGTTAAACAGTTGCCACCCCCTGGTCTGTGCCCCTCCCGCCCGCTTGCGCGAACGGAAGGCCTCCTTATCCCGAAGTTACGGAGGTAGATTGCCGAGTTCCTTCAACGTCATTCTCTCAAGCGCCTTGGTATACTCTACCTGTCCACCTGTGTCGGTTTCGGGTACGGTCTCATGCAGGGGCTATTTCCTGGCGCCGCTAGGCCGCCCGAGAAATCCAGTAATCTCGAACAGCTTCCGCAACGCGTCACCACCTGCTGGCCCACGAATATTAACGTGGTTCCCATCGACTACGCCTTTCGGCCTCGCCTTAGGGGCCGGCTAACCCTGCGAAGATTAACTTTACGCAGGAACCCTTGGACTTTCGGCGACACTGTCT
>WSXZ01000142.1 GCA_009773555.1 Methylocystaceae bacterium
AAAATGCTGGGAGCGCGAAAGCTGTCGATCGAAGAGATGAATGAGATTGCTCGCAGTGGTTGGGCGGGCGAGCGGTGAAAATCACGGCGGACACAAATGTTCTTGTCCGAGCCGCTGTCATGGACGATCCGGTGCAAGGCGCGGTTGCGGTCAAGGCGCTGCTTGACGCGGAACTCGTCGCGGTGCCGCTGCCTTCGCTTTGCGAATTCGTCTGGGTCCTGACGCGCGGTTACAAGAAGAACCCTTCGGAAGTGGCCGACGCCCTGAGAAGATTGATCGAAAGCGCGAGCGTCGTGGTCGATCGTCCGGCCGTGGAAGCCGGTCTCGCCGTTTTTGAGAAGGGAGGCGATTTCGCAGATGGCGTGATCGCCTTCGAAGGCCGGGGCGCGGGAGGTCGCGTTTTTGCGAGCTTCGACAAAGAAGCAGTCGAGCTGATCTCGGCGACCGGCGGAGAAGCGAAGCTGCTCGCAAAGAAATGAGCGCCGCGTTGTGGGGATCAGGGGCCGGATGGGGATCACGATCGGATTCCTTTCCGGGCTTCGTCGAAATCGCCCGTCGCCACGAGAATTTCCTCGGCATTGTCCAACAGTGCGATCATTTTGGCGACCACTCGTCGCGCGTTGACTGCACCCTGACGAGCATAATCGAATTCATCCCGTAGTTCGGCGATCGTCGGAGGGTATCTGTCCTTTCGCCAGATTCGAAGGATAGTAGCGGCGGTAATTTCCGGCGAATGAGCATCATCCCCCATGACGAGAAGCGCTCCTTCGACATAGGTTCGGACGTTCGGGACCATGCCGCGCGGGAATCCGTCGAGCATCGTCGCAAGAAGGACCGAGAGCGTATGTTCGTCGGCTTTGCCGTCAAGGGCGCGGTGCAATTCGTCGTCCCAAGTGTGAAGCGTTTCTCTCTCCGGCAACTGCTGGAAGCGGATCAACGCTCTCTCGCGCATGGCGTTCGGGTTGCGCAAATCGAGCAGCTTTGCGCAAAGCCATTCGCCGAGCTGGGCGTCAATAATTTGGCGCAAGATGCGCTGATGTGTGAGCAGCGGCTCGAACAGCGCCCGCGCCCGATTGGCCTGGTGCCTGCTCGTGAGTGTTCGACGGCCTCTTTCGTCGGAAAGGATCAAGGTGAATTCTTCCATTTTCAACCTCGTTTGCTGATTCGTTGCTGGATGCGAGCGACGACCTCGTCGAATTCGTCGTCATCGTGCATTTGCGCCAATGCGGAACGATCAAATCGCCGGCGCGCCGACGCGCCGTCCCTTGGATGCCCGCTAGAAGATGGCGCTTGATCTCTCCAGCAAGCCTTGTTCAGCCATGTCGCCGGATTTTTTGTGTAGCGCGGGTCCTGGCCCGCGCGCTCGGCGGCGTAGCGGACAGCAGCGCGAATGAGGTCGTCAAGGTTCGCATGTCGGACGACCTCGGCGAACGCGCTCATAGCGTCGCGACGCGCGACCTTTTTCGGATAGACGCGCCAGAATTCCTCGAAGCGGCTTGGCGGACTTTGCGCGCATTGCTCGGACGACGATCGATAGATTGGATCATAGATTGATTCTTTAGATTGGGTTGGGTGAACAGGCGTTCGCCCTTTTTGGAACCGCTGTTCACCCTTTTCGGAACCGTGGTTCACCCTTTTCGATTGAATAGGGTGAACGGCAGTTCGCCCATTGCCGTCGGAGTTGCGCACAACATCGTGTCCCTTGACGATCCAGCGATAGCGGTTGGTTTCGCCCCGGCCTTGCCCGAATTCCACGAATAGATGACCGCGTTCGATGAGCCGACGAACGATCTTCTGGACGCCGCGCTCCGTCGCGCGGCATTCGGCGGCGAGGAAAGCGACGCTGGGCCAGGCATAGCCGGTTCCCTCGTTGACGAGGTCGGCCAGCACATAGGCGAGCATGAAGGCGAGCGGCGTCAGTTCCGGATCGGCGCGCACCTGCTCGAGCCAGAGGAATTTGGCGCGATGGAATTTTGAAGCGTCGCTGTGTGGCTCCTCCTCGTTGCGGAGTGGATCGGTCTGACCGTCAAGCCGTTGCAGGGAGCGAACTGGCGAAAGTGGAGGCGAGTGATCTTTGAGCATTCGGCAAAGATCGGATGAGTCGGAGTGGATCAGAACGGCGGAATTCGTGCAGGGCGGTTCTGGCGCGTCGCGTCGCGCGAAGACAGGCGATGGGCGACCAGGGCGCGGTCACGCGCATGCGCCGGGCATGGTTGCCAAAAGTGCGAGGCGCGCCTAATCGTGAATTCCCCAACAAAATCGTCTTTTGGAGTGGCGGCCATGAAGGTTTTGATCGGCGGGCGCGCAGCGANNTCTGTTGTGTGGAGCGCCCGCATGCTGAAAATAGTGGAACAAACCCGAACCCTGACGCGCCAAGACCTGCGCGCGGCCATCTATGACTGCTGCCCGCAGCTCTCGCGTGCCAAGGCGCGCGAGATTTTCGATGCGACGTTCGAGGAGCTCGCCGCCGCGCTTTTGCGTGGCGAGTCTGTCAAGTTGTGGGGCTTCGGTACGTTTAGCCTCCGGGAAAAGCGTCAGCGCATCGGGCGCAATCCCAAGACCGGCGTCGAGGCGGTGATCAGCGCGCGGAAGGTGCTGACCCTTCATCCGTCCCCGGCTCTGGTCGCCCGGGTGAACGGATGGGGTGAAAGACAGTCTTGAGATTGACCTGCATTCGGCAGGGTCGCCCCGGCGGTAAAGCCAAGCGGCGCGGCGCAAATGTTGGCGCCGCGCCGGTGCCCGCTCGGGCGCTCCTCGCGAGGCGTTCAGAGACCAAGCCCGCGCTTTCGGCTAAAGCTCCAGTCGACCCCGTTTTCGCGCATGACGCCTGAGATGTGCTGATCGAGGCGCTTGTCGAGGAC
>WSXZ01000053.1 GCA_009773555.1 Methylocystaceae bacterium
GGCGGACTTGGCCATTGCTCATCCCAGTCTATCAGAGAAATGAAATCGTCCCGGTCGCTGAGCGCGCCGGGAGCGAATTGGCCGGCAACATACGTGCGGCGCGAACGATGTCAAGAAGCCGCGCCGGGCCAGCCTGAGTCCAGCGCGATTCGCGCCTCGTCAAGAGGATACGGCAAAGAACAGCCATAATTTTGTTGATAAATCCCAAAGAGCAGCGGCCTTGGCCGGGACGACTTCGGTGAATTGCGCGGCAATACTCGGGCCGGGAGTAATATCTCGTAAGCAGCCGATGCGCACGCGCGTCGTCAAGCGCAGCGCCTGCATGTATCGACGTGAAGAAGTACTTCCTTCGCCTTCACGCGAACGCGCTTGGAGTGAGTAGTATGAGCGTAACACTCGAAAAGCGGCGCAAAGTCGCGGAGTTGGAGAATTTTGAACGGCGGATATTTAAGAGAGCTGGAAAGCTTGGAGAGGCCCTTCCGCAACACGCGCGCGATTGGCTGGATCAAGGATTTTTCGAGCGACGTCGCTGGCGCGTGGCGCGCGGTCCAGAGCGCCGCGTCGATTAGAGCGCCGGTCTGGTTTTATGTCATCGCCGGGGCCATCCTGCTCGCAGGCGTCATCGTCACCGCGAATCTCGCGCTGAGAGGCGCTCCCGCGCCGCGCGCCAATGGCGCGACGCTGCGTCAGGTCGAAACGCCGACGACGCCAGTGCGGATTGAGCAGCCGGCGCCGGCGTCCGTGACCGAGGCCGCGCAAGCCGCCGACGTCGCGCCCTCCTCGGCGCTCAGCGCCCCGCCGGACTCAATTGCGCCTCCCCTGCCGCCGACGCCCGACTCCAAGGAGCTAAAGCAGCGGCTTCTGGAGGCTCAGGCCGCAGCGGAGCCCTTGCCGGAGCCGCTGGCGCCGCCCCAAAAAGCCGACGTTCCCGCCGCCACGTCAACGCTCGGCGCGGCGGCGGTTCCGCCGCTCGGCGCGGCGCTGCCGAAAACCGCCTTCGACGACGCGCCGCCGGTTGATGCGGCCGCGACGGCGGAGCCGGACGACGCGGCGCCAGCGGCGCGGACCGCGGCGCGCGAAGGCCAGCGCGAGGACGAGCCCGCGAACGAGGGTCGCCGCGCCAAATGCTTCGTCAAGGTCGATGGACGGGTTCTCTTCGAGCGCAGCTGCATGCTCCGCCAGCCCAGGCGCTCAACGCTGACGCTCAACGCCGGAGACGATGCCGTTGTTCTGACGCAAGATCATGGACGGACGTGGACGGCGAGCCTCGGCGGCCGTAGCCTCGGCAAGGTCTATCGAAGCGGCGAGTGCTGGGGCCGGCGCCGACAGGTCTTCATCTGCGCGAAGGGCGCGTGAGCGCCCGGCCTATCGGTTCTTCGCTCGCGTAGACGACCGCCGATCCTTGGATTTGGCGCCTGACCGCGGCGGCGGCGCGCGGCGTTCGCCGCCGCTCACCACCTCGAAGCGCAAGGCGCCGGCGATCGGCGCCGCCTCGATGAGCCGCACCTCGATGACGTCCGCGAGTCGGTAGCTGACGCCGGAGCGCGAGGTGAGCGCATGCGCCGCCTCGTCATAGGCGTAATATTCACGGCCCAGCGTCGCCGCCGGCACGAATCCATCGGCGCCTGTCTCGGCGAGGAAATGCGCGCCTGAAAACGCGCGCCGATCTGGTCGGCGAGATGATGCGCGATGAGCCGATCGACCGTCTCGCGCTCCGCCGCCATGGCGCGACGCTCGGCGGCCGAGATGCGGGCGGCGATCTCGGCAAGTTCGCCGACCGGCATTTCCGGCAAGGCGCCTTCGCCGAATTTCAGCGCGCGAATGAGCGCGCGATGCACGATGAGATCGGCGTAGCGGCGAATCGGCGAGGTGAAATGCGCGTAGCGGCGCAGATTGAGGCCGAAGTGCCCGTAATTTTCGTGCGTGTATTCGGCCTGCGCCTGCGTGCGCAGAATGATCTCGTTGACGATGTTCTCGTGCTCCAGGCCCTTCACGCGACCCAGAATCACATTGAAATGCGCGGGGCGCAGCGCTTGGCCCTTGGCGAGCTTGACGCCGATCGTCGCGAGAAATTCCGAAAGCGCCGAGACCTTTTCGCGCGAAGGTTCGTCATGGGCGCGATAGATCAGCTGCTGGCGATGCTGCTCCAGGGTTTCGGCCGCCGCGACATTCGCCAGGATCATGAATTCTTCGATCAGCCGATGCGCTTCGAGCCGCGGCGGAATGATGACGCGGTCGAAGGAGCCGTCTTTCTTCAACAGGATCTTGCGCTCGGGCAGATCGAGATCGAGCGGCGCGCGCAAATTACGGGCGTGCTGCAGCGCCTCATGCGCGGCGTAAAGCGTCCGCAGCACCGGGGCGAGCAGCGGCTTCGTGGTTTCATCCGTGCGCCCCTCGATCGCATCCTGCGCCTGCGCATAGGCGAGCTTGGCGTGCGAGCGCATCATCACGCGATGGAAACTATGGTCGATCTTCCTGCCCTTGCTGGTGACGCGCATGCGCACGGCGAGCGCCGGCCGATCTTCATTGGGGCGCAGTGAGCAGAGGTCGTTGGAGATGCGCTCGGGCAGCATCGGCACGACGCGGTCAGGAAAATAGACCGAATTGCCGCGCTCCAAGGCGTCGCGGTCAAGCGCCGAGCGGGGCGTCACGTAATGCGCGACGTCGGCGATCGCGACCGTCAGGACGAAGCCGCCGTCATTGTCCGGCGCATTGTCGGGCGCGGCGTGCACCGCGTCGTCGTGGTCCTTGGCGTCCGGCGGATCGATGGTGACGAGCGGCAGATCGCGCCAGTCTTCGCGGCCGTGCAGAGACGCAGGCCGCGCGCGCTCGGCCTCCGTCGTCGCCTCGGCGCGAAAGACGTCCGGAATGTCATGCGCGCGCAGCGCGATGAGACTCACCGCCTTTTCGCCCGTCACCGAGCCGAGCGTTTCGCGCACGCGGGCGCGCGGCGCGCCAAAGCGCGTCTTGCCGACGAGATCGATCGAGACGAGGTCGCCGTGTTTGCCTGCGCCGATGTCGGCCGCGGCGACGGCGAGTTCGCGTCCAGCCTGCTTCTTGTCGATCGGCTCGATGCGGCCGGCGCCATTCGCTTCGATATGCAGCACGCCGAGCACGCGTTGCCGCTGGCGCGACAGGAGTTTGACGACGCGTCCGACATAGGGCGGCTCGTTCGGTCCGGCGTCGCGGTCGGGCTCGGCGCGAACCAGCGCGCGGTCGCCGACGCCGGCCAGGGGCTCGCCCGGTCGGGCGCGGCGCGGCGCGTGGATGCGGATGCGCGGCGCCGGCCCCAGCTCGTCCTCGTCCCATTCGACGGGCGCGGCGACCATCTCGCCGTCGCGGTCGCGCGCGATGATGTCGACGAGCGCAACCGCCGGCAGCGTCCCCTTGCGGTTCACGCGCTTGCCGCGCTTTTCCAGGAGGCCTTCGTCCGCCATCTCGGCGAGCAGGCGCTTGATGGCGATCCGGTCGTCGCCGGCAGCGCCAAAGGCGCGGGCGATTTCGCGCACGCCGATCTTGCGCGGGCCGCCCGCCTCGGTTTCGCGGGTGATGAAGGCCAGGATGTCTTCGCGAGAGGGCGTGTGTTTTGCTGTGTCGTCTTTCGCCAAGGGCTCGCTCAATAGAGGCAAGAAAATCGCCGTTCCGACGCGGCGGGCGTGCACTTCAACCGGACTCGGCATCACACATATAGGACGCCGGCGGCAAAGTTGAAACGCGTCTTCAAGCTCGGCGAAATTCGAGCGCGCGTTCCTCTACTTCGCCGCGGCTTTTTTCGTCGCCAGCTTTTTGGCGGGCGCCTTCTTGGCTGCAGGTTTCTTTGCGACCGTTCCGGCGACCTTCACGGGCTGCGATTCATCAAAAGGCGCCTCATCGCTGTCTTCGATTTTCTTCTTGGCGTTGGTCGGCGCCTTCTTACTGGGCGCTTTCTTGGCCGGCGCTTTTTTCGCCGATTTCTTCGGCGCGCCGCCCTTGGCTTCGATCAGTTGGAGGGCCTCTTCGAGAGTCACATCCTCGGCCGAAGCGCCCTTGGACAGCGTTGCGTTGATCTTGCCCCAGTTGACGTAAGCGCCAAAGCGGCCGGGGCGCACCGTGACCTTGCCGCCCTCGGGATGCTCGCCCAGCAAGCGTCCCCCGCCGCCCGTCGCGCCGCCGCCGCCGGCGGCCTTCTCGGCGAGAAGCTCGAGCGCCTGTTCGAGCGTCAGCGACGCCTGATCGATGGCGCGCGGGATCGTCGCATTGATCTTGCCCCAGTTCACATAAGGACCGAATCGGCCAGCCTTGACGGTCACCGATCCGCCCTGAGGGTGATCGCCCAGCACGCGCGCCGGCTCCGCCGGGCCGCGCGAGAAACGGGAGCCCCCGCCGCCCGACTCCTTCTGCACGATGAGATCGATGGCGCGGTTGGCGCCAATGCTCAGCACGTCGTCGTCGCGGCCGATATTGGCGTAGGTCTTGCCGTGCTGGACATAGGGTCCGAAGCGCCCGATGCCGGCGACGATCGGATCGCCGCTCGTCGGATGTTTCGCGACTTCGCGCGGCAGCGCGAGCAGAGCGATGGCCTGCATCAGCGTTAGATCGTCAGGCCTGATGCTCTTGGGGAGCGACGCGCGTTTGGGCTTTTCGCCGCCTTCTTCCTGCTCGCCTTCCTGCACATAGGCGCCGAAGCGGCCATCCCGCAGGGTGACTTCCGCGCCGGTCTCGGGATTGACGCCCAGGACCTTCACGCCCGGTCTCGCCGCGTCGGCGGCGTCGCCCGTCGGCGGCGAAAGCGTTCGCGTGTAGCGGCACTCGGGATAGTTGGAGCAGCCGACGAAGGCGCCGAACTTGCCGATCTTGAGCGAGAGCTGACCGCTGTTGCAGGCGGGGCAGAGCCGCGGATCGCCGCCGTCCTCCTTTGAGGGGAAGACATGCGGACCCAGCAGCTCGTTGAGGCTGTCGAGCACCTCGCTGACGCGCAGATCCTTGGTGCCGTCGACGGCCGCCGAGAAATCTTTCCAGAAGTCCCGCAGCACCTGCTTCCAGTCGATCTCATTATTGGAGACGAGATCGAGCTTTTCTTCGAGGTCCGCGGTGAAGTCGAATTCGACGTAGCGCGAGAAGAAGCTTTCGAGGAAGGCGACGACGAGGCGTCCCTTGTCCTCGGGCACGAGGCGCTTCTTATCGATCCGCACATAGTCGCGGTCGCGCAGCACGGCGAGCGTCGAGGCGTAGGTCGAAGGGCGCCCGATGCCGAGCTCCTCCATGCGCTTGACCAGCGTCGCTTCCGTGAAGCGCGGCGGTGGCTCTGTAAAATGCTGGGTGGCGTCGATTTTTTCGCGCGTGCAGGGCTCACCCTGGGCCATCGCCGGCAGGCGGCCGCCGTCCTCGTCCTCTCCGTCGTCGCGGCCTTCCTGATAGAGCTCAAGGAAGCCCGGGAAGCGAATGACCTGACCCGTCGCGCGCAGCTCCAGCGCGCGGGCGCCGGCTTTGTTGGCGTCGGTCGCTTCCGCTCCGACGCGGGCGTCGATGTCGACGGTGGTTCGCTCCATCTCGGCCGACTCCATCTGGCTGGCGATGGTGCGCGTCCAGATCAGCTCATAGAGCTTGGCCTGTTCGGGTTCGAGATATTTGGCCACTTCCTTGGGCAGTCGCGCCGGGTCGGTCGGGCGGATCGCCTCGTGAGCTTCCTGCGCGTTTTTGGCCTTCGTCGTATATTTGCGCGGAACCTTGGGAACGAAACGATCGCCGTATGTCTTGCCAATCACGCCGCGCACGCTGGCGACCGCCTCGGGCGCCATGTCGACGCCGTCGGTTCGCATATAAGTAATGAGACCCGCCGTCTCGCCGCCAATGTCGACGCCTTCATAGAGCCGCTGGGCGATGCGCATGGTGATCGCCGGCGCCAGCCCGAGCTTTCGCGACGCCTCCTGCTGCAGGGTGGAGGTCGTGAAGGGCGCGTAAGGGTGGCGCTTCACTGGTTTCGCTTCGACCGAGCGCACCACGAAGGCGGCGGTCTCCAGCGCCTTCTTGAAGTCCTCGGCCTCCTGACCCGCGCCGATGTCGAGCCGCGAAATCTTCCTGCCGTCGGCGCCGACCAGTCGCGCCGTGAAGGGTTCGCCCGCCTTGGTCGTCAGATGGGCGACAAGCGACCAATATTCGCGTGCGACGAATTTCTCGATTTCCAGCTCGCGGTCGCAGACGAGGCGAAGCGCGACTGATTGGACGCGACCGGCCGAACGGGCGCCGGGGAGCTTGCGCCACAACACCGGCGACAGGGTGAAGCCCACGAGATAGTCGAGCGCGCGGCGCGCGAGATAGGCGTCGACCAGCGCCTGATCGATTTCGCGCGGATGCGCCATCGCCTCTTGGATCGCCGACTTGGTGACCGCATTGAAGACGACGCGCTCGATCTTCTTATCCTTGAGCACGCGCTTCTTATTCAAGATGTCGAGCAAGTGCCAGGAGATGGCCTCTCCCTCGCGGTCCGGGTCGGTCGCGAGGATGACTTTGTCGGCGCCCTTCACCGCCTCGGCGATGGCGGCGACGCGCTTTGCGCCCTTGGCGTCCATCTCCCAGACCATGAGAAAATCCTGGTCGGGGTCGACCGATCCGTCCTTGGCGGGAAGGTCGCGAACATGGCCATAGCAGGCCAACACATTGAAATTCTTGCCTAAATATTTGTTGATCGTCTGCGCTTTGGCCGCTGATTCGACGATGACGACATTCATTTCGTGATAATTCCAGGAGGCGCGCCGGCTTGGCGAGCGGCGGAAGATGGTCAAAATGGGCGCCCCCTGTCAAATTGGCTAGTCCGGGGGCCTGACGGAAAGCTGCGCCATGGAAAAGCCGATGAGGTCCCTGTCGGCCGCAGTCGAGGCGGCGGAAGTCGCCCCTCGGGCCAAGCGCTCGAGCTACCCCGACCCGTTCTCGGCGCGGGTTCGTGGCCGCGAGAAACGGTCGCTTGGCGACTTTTTTGGCCTGACCAATTTTGGCGTCAATCTCACGACGCTCGCCCCCGGCGCGCAGTCCGCGCTGAAGCATCGCCACAGCCGACAGGACGAATTCGTCTTTATCCTGGAGGGAGAGCCGACGCTCCTGCGCGACGATGAAGAGATCCTCCTGCGCGCCGGCATGTGCGCGGGTTTCCCCGCGCAGGGCGCAGCCCACTGCCTCGTCAATCGGACCGATCGCGACGTCGTCTATGTGGAAATTGGCGACCGCTCGGCAGGCGACGCGGCGACCTATCCCGACGACGACCTCGCCGCGGCGCTCGGCCCGGACGGCCGCTGGATCATGACGCATAAGGATGGGCGGCCGTATTGATGCGCGTACGCGCGCGACCTGCTTGCCCGCCATGACGCCCTCCTGTATGAGCGGTCGCACGCGGCGCACGCCGTGTTAAGGCCTCGTGGCGGAGTGGCTACGCAGAGGACTGCAAATCCTTGTACGGGGGTTCGATTCCCTCCGAGGCCTCGCCTTTCTCACGCGAGAATTTGGCCCCATAATTTGAAGGCGCGCACTTAACGATAGCGCAGAAGAAGCGGGCCGCGCGGTTAATCCGCGCTGCATTTGGGTTCGTTTTCTTCGCAGTTGCGGTATAGTTGGGGCGACATCACATCGAAGAGGGTAACGATGCTGAATGCGTTGATTGCGGATGCGCAGGCGCGGCTGGACCAGGCGCGCCGCGAGTTGAAATCCGCCGTGCTTGATTTCGACGTCTCAGACGACAGGCTTCTGGAATTGCGGGCCTCGGCGCGCCGCGTCTACGACGAACTCAGCGCGCTCGACCGCAAGAAGCTGAAGAGAGGCTTTTTGGGGTTTTTGAAAGTCTGGTGACCGCTCTGCGGCGCGTCGGCTCTTTTGCCCGCCGACGCGCGCTCCATAATTAATTTAGGAGCGCGCGTTCATCGCGCCGCAGAACGAGGTCGCCAAATGATTAGTCCTGAAACGCCTCCCGGCGCCGAGGTAGTTTGCGTAGACGCGACTGCGGGCCCCTATGGCCGTTGCGAGGGCTTGGCCCGTGGCGGGATTTACACGGTCGCGCGGATCGCCCGCGGCATCGATGGCGGTCACGTCGTCATTCTTGGGGAAGTGTCGCCCTGGCGGACCTATGCGCCGCCCTGGGGCGTCGTCGAGGTTGGTTTTGAGCTTCGCCGCTTCCGCTATCTCGATATCCCTGACGCACTGACAAGGCTGCTGCACGAGACGCAGTTGGAGGACGTCTAACCTTCTCGGGTCATCGCCCGGCCGGTTCCTTCGGGGGCGGCGGGTCCGGTCGCGGCAGCAGCGGCGCGGCCGCGCCGGAGCGACGGATGAAGGCTTGCGCGTCCAGCCCCAACGCCAATTCGTCCCAAGGGCCGGCGAGTTCGAGCGCGATGCCTGGCGCTGAGTCGGCGGTCTGGCCGGCGCTGTCGGCTTCGTGCGCGAGGGCTCTGACGGCGAGACTGCGCTCCGGGAGGCGCGCCGAGCCGCCGAAGGCAAGCGTAAAGCCGGGTCCGCGCGCGACGCCCTCGGAGATGTCCGCGACGCCGTTCTCTATTTTTACGGCGGCGCTCGCGGCGTCGAGCGTCGAACGGCCCGAGCGGATGTCGACGGCGCTCGATAGAGGCCGCGTCTCCAGTCGGCGGAGCGCTTTCTCAAGATCGACGCCGGAGATCTCTCCGTCGATAAGGGCGAGGTTGGCGCGCCCGTTCAGGCTCTGCATCAGCGTCGCCATCCGGTCGCCGACGCCGTCGACCGCGAGAGTCGCATTAAGCGATCCCGCCAGAACAGGTTTTCCATAAGCGTCCCAGAGCAGCGGGCCCGCTTCGACCGCCATCATTTGCGCATTGGCGCGCAGCGCCAGCCCCTCGGGCGAAGGCGCTATCGAGGCCCGAAACTTCACTCCGCCGCGGTAGGCGTGCGCCTGCGTTATCGCGAACTCGGCGGCGCCGTCGCGCAACGTGACTTCGATGGCGGCGTCTTCGACTTTCAGTCGGCCAAGTCTGGCATGGCCGACGGCGAGATGCAGATCGACGTCGGCGCCGGAAAGGTCCGGGAGATCGAACGGCTGCTTGCTCCACTGTCCGTTCGCGGCGACAAGCGGCGGCGCGTCGGCGAGAAACGGCCGCAGAGAGAGGAACTCGCTTTGGAGGGCCGCCGTCAGCGTCGGGCGGCCATCCTCCTTCTGAAGGTCGATATCGCCGCGAAATTCGTTTCCGTCGACAAATAGACGTGCGCCCTTGAAATGCGCCTCTCCGGGCGCGAGCGTCGCTTGCGCGGAGAATTGCGCGTCAGTGAAGGGGCCGGGCAGGGGCGCGGCGACGCCGAAGAGCTGCAGCGCCTGTTGCGCCGAAGGCGCGCTGGCCGCCGCGCGCCCCTCGAAGCGGGCGTTGGCGCCAAGTTGTCCCACGCCTTGCGCTTCAACCCGAAGGCTCTCGCCGTCAAGCCGGCCGGTCACGACGGACGGTTCTCCACGCAACAGCGCTCCCGGACGCGCGACCCAGAAGATCGCCTCGAGCCGTTCGCCGTTCAAATCGAACGCGCCTGTCAGAGCCGCCGCCTCGCCGATGCGGCGCCATTCAAAATTCGCGTTGATTCGCTCCAGCGCATAGACGCGGCTGCGGTAGGTGATCCGTGCGTCGCCGTCGACGATCGACACCACCCCAAACCGCACATTATCGGCCGCCGCAGCTTCCAGCGTCGCCGGCTTTGCGGCGGCGGCTCGGGCGGCGGCGCCGGCCACGCCGGCCGGCTTTTTGTCAAGATCGATGCGGGCGCGCGCCCGGACGAGCTTCACCGACGCGACTTTGAGGCGCCCTGCGATCAGCGGCAGAACGTCGACGTCGCCGCGAAGTTCGCTCGACTCGATAAGCAGCGCGCCGTTCCGGTCGGCGAAGGCGACGCCTTCGACGGCGATGCTCGGACGCGGAAAGAGCGAGAAGCTCGTCCGGCCGCGCGCGGCGACATAAAGCCCCGAAGAGCCTTGGAGCTGGTCGGCGACGGCGTCCATGAGAGCGCCGGGCGAGAACAGCCACGGCGCGACGACGGCGGCGATCGCCGCCAGGGCTGCCCCCGCCGCCAAGGCCGTCCCCAACAGCCGAAGCGCCGCGCCCGAAGGGCGGCGCGCTTTCAACGATGCGGAAGGCTTGTCGGTTATGGCGGAGGGCAGCAGCCGTGCTCCTGAAGCGAGTCTTCGGACGTCGCTTGTCGCGGCCAAGGGCGGCGATATAGTGGCGAAAGGCCGAGCCTAGCGCGCTTCGGCGCGCGAGAGTTCGCTGCGGAGCGCGGTCAGGATCTCCTCGACGTAAAATGGTTTTTCGACCATGGCGTGCTCAAGATGCGCCTCGGGCAGCCCTGCGCGCCCGCATCCGGTCGTGAAAATGAAGGGGCAGCCGCGGGCGGCGAGCGCGTCGGCGACCGGATCAATCCTTTCGTGGCCGATATTGACGTCGAGCAAGGCCAGATCCACTCCATCCTCGCGGGACAGCCGCACCGCTTCGTCGACGCTGCGGGCCATCCCCGCGATAACTAAGCCGAATTCCGCGAGCGTCTCTTCCAGCGCCAGCGCGATATAGGGATCGTCTTCGACAATCAGCAGCCGCCGCCCGAGCAAAGGATCGCTCGTGCGCTGGGAGTCATCTCTCTGAGCGGCCGAGGAAGAAAGGCCGGAGCTTGAAACCGACATGAGTAAATGGTGGGGCGGAATGCCACAGTTGTCTAGCTTTCGGGCGGCTTTTGCGGCGAATTTGCTGCGAACATGGCGAACGCCGCCCAGACGGCGAGAGCGCACCAACTCAGGATCGTCAGCCCGCCGCCGATCGGCGCGGCGAGAGGAAACAGTCTTCCCGATAAGAAGACCCGCGCCGCAAGGTCGCTCGCAAACAGCGTGACCCCCGCCTGGAGCGCCAGCGCGATCGCGGCGAGCCATTTCGCCTTTGGTCGCGGCGTCGTGCGGATAAGCGCCGCGAGGCCGACGCCGGCGGCGGCGTGGATCATTAGAAATTGGCTTGCCGTGGCGAGAAAAGGACTCGCGTCGGCATGGGCCGCGGCGGCGGCGAGAGACACGCCGGCCGCTCCTTGAAGAGCGGCGATGGTCGCGATGGCGAACGACAGTCTCAATGGCAAACTCCGTTTCGCGCAGCTAGATGGCGTTCTCAGCTTAAGGAGAGTCGCAGCTTAAGGAGAGTCGCAGGCGTCGCCAAATTATAGACTTCGAGCAGAATCGACAGCGTTCTTCATGGCGGATCGACCTCCTGCAACCGTCGTGTCGCAGGCGATTGAGATAACTGTGTCCAGGCTTTGGTTTTACTGCAACGGCCTAGAGAAAGACGTCGTCTGCACCAAAGTCGAGATCAGCGGCGACATAAGGCGGCGCTCTCGCAAAGCCGGGCGCGCTTTCCTATATTGCCGCATGAAAGTTTGCGGGAGAGAAGAATGAGCGCAATGGGCGTCGTGATTTGTCTGGCGATAGCCGCCTCCGCCGGACTTGGCGTGTATCTGCGCATGCGGCAGACGGCGATGGTCGAGGCCCATCGCGATCAGGTGCCGGCGGATTTCGCGCAGGAAGTCACGCTCGACGAGCATCGCCGCGCCGCCGAATATACGGTGGCGAAGACCGAATTTTCCGTCGCCGAAACGATTTTCGACGCCGCGTTGTCTATCGCATGGCTGGCGCTGGGACTCGCGCCGCTTTATGCGGCGATCGCCGCCTTCGTCGAACCTGGCCTCGTTCGCAGCGTTCTGTTCGTTCTCGTCTTCGGCGTGATCGGCAGTTTGATCGACATGCCCTTCGCCGCGGCGCGCGCCTTCTGGCTCGAAGACAGGTTCGGATTCAATCGGCTGACGCCGCAAAAGTTTTTTGTCGACCAAGCAAAGTCCGGCGCGCTGGAACTCGCCATTTCGACGCCCTTGCTCTTTGGCATGTTCTGGCTTCTGGGCGCCGCGCCCGACACATGGTGGCTCATCGCCTATGTCGTCTTCATCGCCATCGCGATTGCGATGACAGTGATCTATCCGACCGTCATCGCGCCGCTCTTCAATAAATTTTCGCCGCTTGAAGACGGCGCCATGAAGCGGCGCATGGAGGCGCTGCTCGCCAGATGCGGCTTTGAGTCGAAAGGCCTCTATGTGATGGACGCCTCGACGCGCTCCACGCATGGCAACGCTTATTTCAGCGGTTTCGGCAAGGCCAAGCGCATCGTCTTTTTCGACACGCTGCTCGAGAAACATTCGCCGGACGAGATCGAATCGATTCTCGCGCATGAACTCGGCCATTTCAAATTCGGCCATGTGCGGCAGATGCTGGCGCTGGCGGCCGCGATCGCCTTCGTCGGTTTCGCGGTGCTGTGGTGGGCCTTCGGCTCGGATGTCTTCGCCGGCTGGTTCGGCCTGCCGAACGACCCCGGCGTGGTGCTCGTCGCGCTGCTGCTGGCGCGAGAGCCGATCTCGCATGTGCTGTCGCCCTTGCTCGCGTGGCGGTCGCGCCGCGCGGAGTTCGAAGCCGACGCCTTCGCCCGCGATATCGTCGGCAAGGAGCCGATGATTTCGGCTTTGACCCGGCTGACGCGCGACAACCTCGCAACGCTGACGCCCGACCCGCTCTACGCCACCTTCTATTTCTCGCATCCGCCGGTGCCGGTGCGAGTCGCGCAACTGCGCGCCGCGGTGTAGCGGGCGCGAGGCGCGTCGGCCGGCACTTCGTCGCAGGCGCGATCCCTTCGCTGTGATCGACGACGGCGATAGCGCCGTCGCAATCGTGCGAACCCATCGCGCGAAGCGCTTACGGCGACTGCATCGTCAATTTGGTCGGATGATCTGCGGGAGAATGGCGCTTGTAAAGACCAGGGCGCGGAGAGCCGAGCTTGCTGGCGATCTATGCCCGTGCCAATGAAAGCATCGCCGTTGGCGGTCGCCGGGGCGGAGCCATGAGGTCGGAGCGTGAATGCTTCTCGACGCGAGTTCGCCAAACTGGTCACCGCGAGCGGCATTGCGCTCAGCCTGTCGCGTCTTGCCCTCGCGAATGAACCTGAATTCGCCGCACGCGAGACGCTACCCGGAAGACAGGGCTGGAATCCGGCCGCCACGGGCGCGGGCCGGATTGATGGGGTGGCCAAAGTCACAGGGGCGAAGCTGTACGCGTCCGATTTCCGCGCCGCGGATCTGCCGGGATGGCCGACGCATACCGCGCACGCCATGCTCATTCGGACGGCGAACGCCACGCACATCTACGAGGGCGTCGATCTCGCGCGCTTGAGCGGCGCTTTGAAACCCTCCGTGATCGTTACCGCAGCTGATCTCGCACGCATCGGCGCTCGCGTTCCTAAATTTTATTCCGGCGACCTGTTCTGCCCCGTTGGCAAGACGCCCTTGTATCTGGGTCAGCCTGCCGCTCTGTTGATCTATGAAAGCTTCGACAATTTCGATCAGGCGCGGCTTGCCTTACGCAACGAAACGCTCCTGGAATTCGGCGCGGAAACTGGCCCCGTCGTCGAGCGCGACTACGGCGCGTTTCGATTCACGCGCGTCGCCGGCGCGACGCCTGACGCGCCCGACGTGTACTCGCCGGTCAAGGATGGCTGGGTCAGTCCAGGGTTCTTTCAAGAAGGGGGCGGCCCAATATGGGCGCGGCTCCCCGTGCCGACAGGGGCCGCCTACGCCAATGCGGCGAGCTACGGCGAACAGATCCGCGCCGAACTTGAGGCCGACAATCCAAATCTTCTCGTTCTCGACCGCGAATTCGAGACCCAGTCCGTTGATCCAATGTTTCTCGAGCCCGAATGCGGTCTCGCCTGGTATGACGCTGAGCGCAAAAACCTCGAACTCGTTCTCGGCGTGCAGTCGCCGTACGACGCCGCAACCTCAGTCGCAACTCTGCTGGGCGCCGCCCGCGCCAACTTCAAGCCGGCGCATATCAACGCGCATTTCGCTTATATGGGCGGCGGATTTGGGGGACGCGACCACACGCCATTCCCGCTTTACGTCGCGCTGGCGGCGATGTTCCTTCCCGGTCGCCCCGTGCGGCTCGCCCAAGACCGTTATCAGCAGTTCCAGGGGGGAATTAAGCGGCATGCGTTCAAGATGCGCACACGCATCGGCGTCGATCGAGCGACAGGCAAAATCTCCGCCTTCGCCGCTGATCATGTGCTGAATGGCGGCGGCCTCGCCAATTATTCGGCGAGCGTGGCGGCGGTTTCCGCCAACGCCGCGATCGGCATCTACGATGTTCCAAAAGTCGACGTCACTACGGTCGCGCTGCATTCGCGCGGCGTGACGGCAGGGTCGATGCGCGGCTATGGCACGCTGCAGACGATGACGGCGCTGGAAGTGTTGATTGACGAGGCGGCGTCGGCGCTGGCGATCGATCCGATCGAATTCCGCCGACGCAACGCGCTGAAGACCGGCGGTCGGACGATGGCGGGAAACACGTATGACGTCGTGGTTCGCACGCCCGAGATCCTCGACAGACTGGAAAAGCATGCGATCTGGCGACAGCGCGCCGAAGAGAAAGCGCGTGGACGGCGCCCCTTGCGTCACCAAGGATTACGGCAGTGGAGCCGACACTTCATTGTCGTCGGTGGCCATCGACCCAGAGGGTCGGATCTCCATCCATTGCGATCACGTCGAGATGGGAAACGGCATAGGGACGGCGCTTGCGAACAGGGTCGCGGCCCATCTTGGCGCCGTGGCCGACGAAGTCGCCGTCGCGGAAGTCGACCGTTTCGCCGCGCTCGGACTCGTCACCTCCGGCGACCCTTACACGATGGATCAGGCGACGCAGGACGCCGCGCAACGCGATCCGCGCTGGGTTCCGGCGATCAGTTCGCCAACCAGTTCCTCGATCGGCGCGCACGTCGGGACTCATTCGGCGGCGGAAGCCGCCCGCGTCATCTTCCGGTTCGGGCTGTGGCCCGCGGCGCTCGAACTGTGGGGAGTCGCGCCAACCGATCCGAGAGCCGCGAAATGGGACGCGGCGCGTTGGGAGCGGGGGCGGCTCACGATGCCGGAGTTGAGACCTTTGCGGCTGTCGGAGATCGCCGCAAGGGCCCATGCGCGCAAAGGCGTGACAGGGGCGATGGCGCACAGCTTCTCTCGTTGGTCATGGTCAAAAGCGACCTTTGCGATCGGCGGACAAGAGTGGACGGCGGAGATCGATGCGCTGGCCGTGCGAAAGAGTTCTGGAAAATTCGTTCGGTTGGATCGCGCCGATGTCAAATATCCGCCCACCGTATTCAATCGGATCGGGACCTCCTACACATCGCTATGCGGCGCGCTGGTCCGTGTCGAGATCGAGCGAGACACCGGCGCCTTGCGCGTCGACAGGGCATATACTGTCCTCGAATGTGGTCGCGCGCTGACGCCCGAAATCGTGCTTGGCCAGGCGCAGGGCGGTTTCGCGATGGGCGTCGGCTACGCGCTCCTCGAATCGCTTCCGCTTTATGAAGACGGACCCGGCAATGGCCAATGGAATCTCGGACAATATTTGATCGCGCGCGGGTCGGACCTGCCTCGGCAGGGGCTCGAGATCGACGTGTTGCCCCCACTGCCGAACGATCCGCCAAAGGGTATGGCTGAGGTCGTTATGATTCCCATTGTTCCGGCGTTGTTGAACGCGATCTTCGACGCGACGGGGCGTCGCTTCCACACCTTGCCGGTGACTCAACAAGAGCTCAAGGGAGCGCTCACGTGACGACTGTGCGCATGAGGATCAATGGCCGCGCATATGGCCCGGTGAAGGTGCGCGACGAGCTGACCATGAATGATTTTCTGCGCGAACACCTCGGACTCACCGGCACCAAATTTGGCTGCGGCGCCGGCCAATGCCTCAGTTGCGCAGTGATCATCGACGATCCGGACGGGACGAGCCACACCAGTCCAACCTGCATCGTTCCAGCGGCGAGCTTCAACGGCAAATCCATTCGGACCGTGGAAGGCCATGCGACGAACGGCGAACTCACCGCGCTGCAAAGATCGTTCATCGAGCATTTCGCGTTCCAATGCGGCTATTGCACAGCCGGCTTCTTGAACGAGGGACAGGTGCTGCTCGAGCGTCTGGCGAAGACGCCGGTGGCGCGCGCCGATCTCGAGAAGACGATCGTTGACGCGTTTGACGGTCATCTGTGCCGCTGCACCGGCTACTTCAAATATCACGAGGCTATGCGCGACGTCATTCTCGCCGATCCGGGACGATATCTGACGTAGAGAAAACGGCGTTTCGCAGGAGTGCGGCGCAGGAGGGGGACCGAAGATGAAATTTGCGGTTCTCGCAGGGGTCGTGGGGCTGATGACATGCGTGATGTCCGACAGTCGATCGGCGACGCTCGCTACTCCAGAAAGTTTTGCCGCCATTAGCGACGCCGCGGCGCGATCCGCGGCCTTGTTTACCGAACTCGGCAAAGTCCTGACCAACCCACGCTGCGTCAATTGCCATCCCGCCGGCGATCGCCCCCATCAGGGTGAACTGGGCCGGAGTCACCAGCCGCCGGTCGAGCGGGGACCGGATGGCCGAGGCCTCACGGCGATGCGCTGTCCGATCTGCCATCAGGACGCCAATTTTGATCCCGGCCGCGTTCCCGGTCACCACGAATGGCGTCTCGCGCCGCGAGAGATGGGCTGGGAGGGCAAAACGCTCGGTGAGATCTGCGCGCAGATCAAAGATCAGTCGCGCAATGGCGGCCGTTCGCTGGACGCGCTTGCACGCCACATCGGCGGCGACACGCTCGTCGGCTGGGCTTGGTCGCCCGGATTTGGCCGGCAACCCGCGCCGGGAACGCAGAAGGAGGCGGGGGCGCTCGTCGAAGCCTGGATCAACACCGGGGCAGTATGCCCGAAATAGCGGAGGATAAGCGAACCCCGCGCGGCTTCCGGCGGCGATCGCACGACGCCTTCGCATCTATCGTCGAGACAGTCGCCTGTCCACGCCGCGCCTATGCTGTTCTCATCTCACTGGAGAGTCTCATGATGCCCACCACGCTCACGACGAGCGGTCTTCGCAAGCTGCTGTCGTCGGTAGTCGTTTTTGGATTATCGGTTTCGCCCGCGTGCGCGACGGAGTCGCCAAGCTCCTTCACAGGACTTGTCGGCGCCGAGACCGCCAGCCCCGCCGACATCGCCAACAAAAACCTGCTGCAGCTGAATACGTCGATGTTCCAGCTGTATGGCGACGCCGCGCAGATCTTCAAGAAAAACATCCTCGCGAAGCATCCGATTATTCTCGGACTGTTTTCCGGCGCCGGCGGGCGATTTATCCTTTATCGACCCGGCATGGCGCCGATTGAGGCGCCGCAGGCGCCGATCGTCTATCAGTTGCTGAAATCGGTTGGCCACAGCACCATGGCGCTGGCCGAAGTCGTCGTTCCGTATCTGAACAGTCCCAAGGACACGACATGGCGCGGCGCGTTGGCGGCGTATCGGAGCCGCATGCAATCCGCGCTCGACACGCTTGATGCGAGCGGAATGCAAAAAGACTGGCGAACAAACAATCGAAGCATTCTGCGAAACAATATCGCGTTCATGGACGAGTGCCTGAAAAGCAATGCGATCTCGACGGAAGGGTTGCAAAAATTCGCCAAGACGCAGTCGCCGCTGCTGAAGAAAAATATCGCTTGGGCGGCGCAAACCCAGGTCGCCCATTGGATGGATGTCATCGGCGGTTGGAAAGAGATGCTTGGCGCCGACTGGGACAAGACCTACGCGGCCAGCAATACGATCTATGTCGCCCGCCAGAACAATGTCCTGTTTAGCGTGCTGGCGCAGTTCTTCGGCCCTGAGGCCATCAATGATCGCTTGATGCTGATCGAGACGATATCCTTCACCACGACGCCCGACGATATGCTGGAGTCGCTGACGCGGATCATCGCCGATCGATCCGTGGGCGCCGCATTCTTCGGCGACTACCATCTCATGGATTTTGAATTGATGGGCGGTGACGCACGGCAAGCGATCATCGACGAAGACGCGAAGCGCAAGATGAATGTGGTCCTGCCGCCGCAAGTGCCGTTCGGCTCGCATCAATGGCCGACGCTGATCACGCCGGGGCCCGGCGCTAAGAGCTTGAGCGACCTTCCGTGAACCTGAACCTCGCAGCCGCGATCACGGCGCGAAAGGCTCCTGGCGTTCGTTTTGTCGCAGGAGTTGCGCTCCTTTTTGCCGCTCTGCTTCCTCTCGAGAGCGGCGCCCAAGATCGCATTGATCGCGTCGCGGGTTTCGAGCGCGAATCCATTCACACCGCCGCCTGGCCGGCTGGCAAAAAGGTCGCCGTCAGCTTTGCGTTCTTCGTGGAGGAGTTCGGCTTCGGCCAAGGTCCGATCTTCCGTCCAGATCTTGCATCGCGCAAGCCTGACCTCGTGAACGAAGCGTTCCGTCAATATGCGATCGACTGGGGCGTTGTCCGCGTCGGCCGGCTATTTCAAGAACTGAATGTGCCGCTCACCATCGTGGTGAACGCGGAGTTTTTCGGCAAGCATCCATCGGTCTGGAAGGAGTTCCGTTCGATGCTGCCGAACGCGCCGATCGTCGCGCACGGCATGAACAACACAAGCCGCATGTTGCCGCTCCGGAGCGGTATCGCCGCGCAGAAGGCCTACATTCGCCGCACATTGGATCTCATCGCCGAATCTGCCGGCGTCAAGCCGACGGGCTGGTCGAGTCCGAGCGTCTACGCCAATCGCGACACGATGCGTGCGTTGGCCGCCGAAGGCGTCGCCTACACGCTCGACCAGATGGATTCCGATATCATCTCACGTTTGAAGACGCCGGAAGGTTCGCTCATCCTGCTGCCCTATCCGACCGTTACAGTCGACATGGGGCAATATCTGGCGCGAATGAAGACGACCCGAGAGATCGAGACGCTCTGGTTGGACTATGTTTCGGAGCTGACCATTGAGGCGCGCGCCAACCCCGCGCGAGGCGCCGCGACCGTGGTCATCGGCATACATCCCTTTGTCGTCGGCACGCCTGACGGCGCCCTGGCGCTGCGGCGCGTTCTTTTGCGCCTCAAGGAAGACGACGCTGTATGGCTGACGGATGCCGACGCCATTTTGAAGGCGGCTGGCCTGAGATGAGCAAAGCCGTCGATTCGAGGGAGAGCAACCCAGCGTGTTACGGATGATCCGTCGTTCAGAGATCATCTGGCGATCTGGCGCCGCGAACTGCCGGCGGCGCTCTCATCCTGGCTCGACATTTCACCGATCGGCGGATGGCCGAGTCTGCGGCAAGTTTTGGCGCCAGCTGAAATAGCGAAAATGCTGCGGCGACATTTTGATGCCGCGGGCATTGAGCACTGCGACGGCCGCGCGCTGCTCATCGATGACGTGACGCAGCTCGCGACGCTTTATGCCGACGCCTCCGGCCCATCTATGTGAACGGCGTCAGACTCGCTCGGCTGGCGCTCTGGACATAACGCCGATGCCCCGCATCGCGCGTCAAATTCAGTAAGCGCGGCGCACGTAACCGACATATTTGCAGCTTGTTGTGGCTGATGTAACCGCCTCATTAGAGCTGAGCGATTCAGACGCCATCGGCGGATAAAAAGCTTCTTCGCGGCTACAAATAAAAACCAGATAGCCCTCTGAATCTTGGTCCGCCGCAAAAGGGGTGAAGATGTAATCCTCAGCGGCCTTGCCTAGACTTTGGTCTACAAGACGTGCGGCTGACGCAGATAGGACCGGCACATTTTCAAGATGGGCCGCAATCGTTGTCCAGATCGGCGCATGCCAACCCACTGCCGCCGTATCACAGCAGACTCGACTTCTTTTCCTATCAACGAGAATGAAGCGTTTCATTCTGCTTCTCGCTTCCTTGAATATGCCATGTGCCTTCTCAGAGTGTGAATGCGCCATTTCAGAATGCTGCGAACCTTTTGCGCGGTCGCCTTTGCCGTGATGTTTGGCGGCAGCGCGAATCTCCATAGCCAACGACCAGTGTTAATTTGGTTGCGACGCCTGGCCCGTGAGGGGAGGAAGTTCGGACCAGGCGTCGGGCCGCAAGGAAACGCTTTGGTTGAAGCTGTTGTCCGAAAAGAAGCGGGAATTTCCGGAGGTCCGCTTCAACCAGCGCGAGCGTTTCTCGGGCGAAGGCAAAGTTAGCAGCCGCAGGGCCAGAGTCTGTGCAAAACAGCTCTGCAATGATAGAAAAGAGAGATTAGAAATAGCGCTATTCGAAGAACTCTAGCTGAGCTGTTGAATGTCGAATGTTTCCAAATCGGTCTTCGACCCAAAGGCGTTTCTCGCCATCGCCGGCGCCGGAAGAAGCACCTCAAACTGGAATAAGGGCCAAGTCATTTTCTCTCAGGGCGATCCTGCGGATGCGCTATTCTTTATTCAGGAAGGCAAAGTCAAAGTCACGACTCTCTCCACGCAAGGCAAGGAAGCTGTAGTGGCCATCCTTGGCGCAAGCGATTTCTTCGGGGAGGGATGTCTCGCCGGTCAGAAGCTGCGCATCTCGACACTGACGGCGATCACCGACTGCACATTATCGCGCGTGGAAAAGGCGACGGTCATCCGTCTTTTGCATGACAATCCCGATTTCTCGGCGCTTTTCATGACATATTTGCTCGCACGCAACATTCGTATCGAAGCCGACCTCATAGACCAGCTCTTTAATTCAAGCGAGAAACGACTCGCGCGTCTCCTTCTGCTCCTCGCTAATTTTGGCCAGGAAGGCAGTCCGCAGCCGATATTGGCGTCGATCACTCAGGAAACGCTCGCCGACATGATTGGCACAACGCGATCGCGCGTCAGTTTCTTTTTGAATAAATTTCGGCGATTGGGGTTCATCGAATATAATGGACACTTTACCATCCACAGTTCCTTACTAAACGTCGTCTTGCACGACGATCCGCGCGCGGCGCTAAGCTCTCAAGCTGACAATCCCGATCAGAGCCCGGAATGAGAAAGCGCCACCGTTTGCGATGACAAAATGCAATGGTCCGGGGTCCAAGCACCATATGTGCGCACCCCGGACGCCCACAGCGCGAAGACCGGCGAGCGTCGGAGGGATAGGCGGCTGCGTTAACCGAAATTCACCGGCGTTCCGGGAGGGGTTTTCCGTAAAATTTCCGTATCTGAGGCGGCTCTGGCTACGCCTACGCTACGCCGCTATGATGCTCTGTCCATACTGCGCCATTGGCCGCTTCGCTCGCTTCTGGCGAACGTCATTTCTCCCCCGTTAGTCCAGCCCGAGTCGCCAGAACGTCCATAATTTTTCGGCGAAATCCCATGGTCGCTAGCGATTTTGCCATAATAGAACGAGCTATTCGACAAATTGAAATTGAGAGATGTTCGCGTTCGACTAAATATAGCGCCGTTGGCATATTTTCGGCGATGGCGGTCCTGCCTCGCCGACCCGATCCCGATCGTGACAGCGAAGGGCTTGGAACCCTGAACGCCATGCTCCTGGCGCCGCCGGAAGCACCAAAGGCGCTGAGCTCTGCGACCATGCCAGCTGGTTGCGTCATGTTGCGACGTTGAGGTCGTCGCAGATCGAGCAACTGTGCGAGGGAAGGAAAACCCACTCTTGAGGTGAGTTGTGGCCTCTTGAAGGAACAAGAAAAGGCAGCTTTAGATTGGCGAGGCAGCAAATGTGGTCTGAACTGCGCGGACTGAAAGACGAGATCGATTTTGGCACCCCGCCACGTGATGGATCGCCCGTAACGCTTGATATCGACGACGTGACCGTCACGGTTCCCGCCGGCAGTTCGGTCATGCTTGCCGCCGCGAAAACGGGCCGCGCAATCCCAAAGCTCTGCGCCACCGACATGCTCGAGCCCTTTGGCAGCTGTCGCGTCTGTCTCGTAGAGATCGAAGGTCGCGGCGGGTTCCCGGCTAGCTGCACCACGCCG
>WSXZ01000054.1 GCA_009773555.1 Methylocystaceae bacterium
CAGCGTTTCTCATCAGCAAGCCGTACAAGGTCGATACGGTCAAGGCGACGATCAGCCAGGCGCTGTTCTTCGAGCGCAAGGCGTCTCGCGCGGCCTAGCCCATCTGCGCCGATGACATTCCGGTAAACCTCTCCCTGCATCCATTGGCGCCTCAGATCGCCTCGCATTTGACGCGATGACGCCCTGCGAACGGTGGCGGGCGCAAGCCGCAAGCTGCGTAGCGCTTGTTCGACGACGCCGCGCTGTGTTGTTTGGCGCAAGGCGTTCGCGGCGCATGTATCCTCAACTGTGCCCAACGATCCATATATCGGGTTTCCCAAAGGACTTATCGTTTGCTCTGCGTCGATGAGCAAACGCGACATTGCATTTACCCTTTGGGAGGATCAGATATGCAAATGGCTTACAACGGAGCAACGCCATCGGTCGCGCCGATGGGCGTGACCATGGATCAGATGTTTGCGCCGCAGGGCTTTATCGGCGGCGCGCTCGGCAGCGCGCTGGGCGGATTAGGCGGCGGCGCGATTGGCCGCGCCTTCGGCAACCAGAATCTCGGTCGGCAGATCGGCAACGTCGCGGGCGGCGTGCTCGGCGGACTGCTGCCGTTTGAGGCCGGCCCGCAGGCCTACGCCGGGACCTATTACGTCGCGCAAACGGCTGCACCCGGCTTTGCGCCTCAGGGGATCGTCGGCGACGCGCTCGGCGCCATCGGGGCGCCGCTCGGCGGCTTCATCGGCGGCCGTTTCGGCAATGCCGGACTTGGCCAGACGATCGGCGGCACTGTGGGCGGTCTCGCCCAGCGCTTCCTGCCGTTCGAAGCCGGCCCGCAGCAGCAGCCTGTCTATTATTACGCGCCGCAGTCGGCGGATCCGTCCTTTGCGCCGCAGGGCTTCATCGGCGATGCGCTCGGCGCGGTCGGGGGCCGGGTTGGCAACTGGATCGGCGGACGCTTCGGCAACGCCGGCGCTGGTCAGACGGTTGGCAATGTGGTGGGCGGGCTCGCCCAGCGCTTCCTGCCGTTCGATGCCGGCCCGCAGCCCTACGCTGGGACCTATTACGTCCCGCAAACGGCTGCGCCCGGATTCGCGCCTCAGGGGATCGTCGGCGACGCGCTCGGCGCGATCGGCGCGCCGCTTGGCGGATTCATCGGCGGCCGTTTCGGCAATGCCGGACTTGGCCAGACGATCGGCGGCACGGTGGGCGGTCTTGCCCAGCGCTTCCTGCCGTTCGAAGCCGCGCCCGGATTTGCGCCGCAGGGGATCGTCGGCGACGCGCTCGGCGCGATCGGCGCGCCGCTTGGCGGATTCATCGGCGGCCGCTTCGGCAATGCGGGACTCGGTCAGACGATCGGCGGCACGGTGGGCGGTCTCGCTCAGCGCTTCCTGCCGTTCGAGGCGGAGCCGGTTTTCGTTCCGCAGGGCTTCATCGGCGATGCGCTCGGCGCGGTCGGGGGCCGGGTTGGCAACTGGATCGGCGGACGCTTCGGCAACGCCGGCGCCGGCCAGACGGTTGGCAATGTGGTGGGCGGACTTGCCCAGCGCTTCCTGCCGTTCGAAGCTGGCCCACAGGCTGGAACGTATTATGTCCCCCAGGCGGCTGCGCCTGTGTTTGCGCCGCAGGGGATCGTCGGCGACGCGCTTGGCGCGATCGGCGCGCCGCTTGGCGGCTTCATTGGCGGGCGCTTCGGCAACGCCGGACTCGGTCAGACGATCGGCGGCACGGTGGGCGGTCTCGCTCAGCGCTTCCTGCCCTTCGACGCCGCGCCGCAGCCCGTCTACTACGTGCCGCAGATGCAGGCGCCGATGTACGGCTGACGTCTGAGCGACGCAATCGACGCGACGCGTGAAGGATGATCTGCTGCCGCTTCCGGGCCAATTCTTTGGCCCGGGAGCCCTCAAGAGATCAGGATCGCGAAATCATGAGCGCAACGAACGGCATCGATCAATTTCTGGTGGCGCCCCGCAACGCGGCGAGCACAGGGGATTTGGCCGCTTTCGAACAGGCGATGCAGTCTGTTCCCGGCGCCGCAATTCTTCAGCGCGCCGGCAAGGCCGGTCAACCAAGGCTGGTCGTCGCTTTGCCTGCGGCGAGCGCAAGTCACTTGCGCGAACAATTTGGCGCGACCCTGATCATCGAACCAAACGCTCCGCTGAAACAATTTTAGCGCCGGCGCGCGTCCTTCATGGCGATGCGCAGGCTGGCCCGAATTTATTAGGAGAGTCGACATGGCTGGTCCCGACAATAGTACTCCTGCGCCGAATGGCCACAACCCAGAGCCGCCCACGCCGTCAGCAAACGGCGCCGAAGCGCGGGTCGAGCCGATGGCGATAGCGCCCACCGAGCGCTTCATGATCGCCTCGCGGCGCGTGCCCGGATTCGCCCCTGCTTCGGCCATGGATCTCGCCAATGCGCTCCCCGACGTAAAGATTGTGCGGCGGATTCAGCCGCGCGGGCTCACCGCCTTTTCTGCGGGCGGCTCCTCTTCGCAGTCGCCGGAAATTCTCGTCGCCGAGATGGACCCTGCGCGCGGCGCAGCGCTGCAGGCGTCGGCGCCGCCCAACGTCATTGTGGAGCGCGACGCCTTTCTTCGCGCGTCGGACGACTTCCGTCCTTTCGACTTCAACGGAGCCATGCCGATTGCGGCGGGCGTCGGAGTCGACGTGCAGCTGCGCGTCGTCGGCGCTGGCGGCAAGCCGCTGCCCAAGGCCACCGTCTATGTCTATGGCCTCGGCTTTCCGGGCCAAGGCGTCACCAATGAGCGCGGCGAAGTCGTCGTGACCGTGTTCGGCGGTCCGATCGAGACCATCCAGGCGATCTACGTCAAACCGGCCGCCGATCACTGGGACCGTATGCTGCGCGCGCCGGCGCTTCAGGCCGGCGCCATGAACACGGTGCAATTGCGTCCGCTGGCCGAACGCTTCAACGGCTTTCCCCAAAACGGGATGGTCGGCTGGGGTCAGCGCCTCATGAAGCTCGACCGGCTCGATCCTTCCTTCACCGGCGCTGGCGTCAAGATCGGCATCATCGATTCAGGTTGCGACAGCGCGCACCCGCAGCTGCGCCACGTGACGCGGGGCGCCGATCTCACCAATGGCGGCGACAAGACGAGTTGGTCGAACGATCAGATCGGCCATGGAACGCATTGCGCCGGAATCATCACCGCCGCCTCTGAAAGCGTCGCCGGCATTCGCGGCTTTGCGCCAAGGGCGGAAGTTCACGCGTTGAAAGTATTTCCCGGCGGACGGTTCAGCGATCTCATCGACGCGCTCGACGAATGCATCGAACGGCAGCTCGACGTCGTCAATATGAGCCTTGGCAGCGGCGATCCTTCCGAACTCGTCGCCCAGAAAATCTCCGAAGCGCGCCAGAGCGGCGTCGCCTGCATCGTCGCCGCCGGAAATTCCAGCGGACCCGTGCAATTTCCCGGCATGCTGCCGACGGTGCTGACGGTCGCCGCGATGGGCAAACTCGACGAGTTTCCTTCTGACAGCTACCATGCTCAGACCGTCGTTCCGCAACTTGTCGCGGGGACGATGTTCTCGCCGAAATTCACGTGCTTTGGGCCGCAGATCACCGTCGCGGCGCCTGGCGTCGCAATTGTCTCCACCGTGCCTGGCGGGGGTTATGCGGCGTGGGACGGCACCTCGATGGCGACGCCTCACGTCACCGGCATGGCGGCGCTGCTTCTCGCGCACCATCCGCTCCTCGCTGGGGCGCGGACGGCGCGCAACGAGCAACGCGTCGCGCAACTCTTCTCGCTGTTGGCCGCGTCGGGCGTCCGCTATTTCGGCGACGCTACGCGCGAAGGCGTCGGCGCGCCGGATTTCGAGCGCACGCCCGGTCTCGCCGCGGCTCAGCCTTTGGGCGCGGCTGCGCCGGCGAACGCGGGGCTGGCGCCCGCGGGAGCGATGATCGACGGATTTGCTCCGCTGAGCGCGCCAGCGCCGTGGGCCATCGATCCCGCGATGATGCAAAGGGTCAATCCGGCGATCATTCAGCGCATGATGCAGCTGCGGGCAGCGGGACTTATTTAGTCGCAAGCACGAGCGGTCCCCGATCGATCGGCGAATGAAGCGCTTCTCCGTCATGAGCGGGGGAGCGCTTTCGCATCGAGTGCGCCGCTTCGCCACGGCCGCGCACTTGCAGCTTCTGCAGAACATTGTGCACGTGATTCTTCACCGTGCCGAGCTCGATGCGGAGCCGACGGGCGATCTCCTTATTGGACAGCCCGCGTTCGATCAGTTCAAGTATTTCCCGCTCGCGCGCGGTAAGCGCGTCCTTTGCGTCCGCGCTGGACGAGAGCGACTCCTTGCCGATAGGCCGACGCTCCTCGACGGGATGAATCGCGGGCGCCGCCGTCAATCGCGCGAGCAGTTCGACAACGTCGTCAATCGACCCCTCGCGAGGAATGACGCCGACGATCGATGGACAGGCGGCCGCCAGTGCTGGGCTAGCCGATGCCGGAGCGCCGATGGCGACGATTCGCAAATCGGGATGCTGCGCGGCGAGACCTTGCGCGATCGCAAGGCCTTCCAACTCGCCGACGTCGAGCAGAGCAATATCGGGCTCCAAATCAGCCGCTACCGCCAGCGCGGCGTCACACTCGACGACGCCGACAACGCACATTCCCTGATGCTGCCCAAGACGCAAGCCAAGCGCCTCGCTGAACAGGCGCATGTCGCTAACGATCAAGATGCGCGCGTTTCGCGGCGGATTTGCCGATGTAGGAACAAACGCGCTCTGCGCTGACAGACCGGTGTCCAGGGCGGAATCGTCTCGGAAGGCCGCAAACCGAGGCATGGAACTACTCCTGAGCGCTATGTCTGAGTGGGCGCCTAATACATCGGCGCGTTTTGAAAGGCGTAACGCTCGGGCGTCATCGCCTGCAAGTTTTCGGTTTCAGCGTCATGGCCGTTGTTAAACCGCATCGACATTTAGCCGTCATGACGCCTCAGAAGGCGTATGGGGCGGAAGTCAACATGAGGGTTCATAAGCGCGCTTTCGCGAGCTTTGTCCTCCTGCAAATGAATGGTTTAGAGGGAAAGCCTCGACAGCTATTTGCGTTCGAGGCTGTTCAAGACGCCAAGGCGCAGTTTGCGATGAGCGATGTAGATTAGCGTCTGCTATTTTTTCGTCGGATGGAGAATAACATGCTCTTGTTCGTCGCCGTCATTGCGGGCGACGATTGCGATCGCTGCTTCGCTGTCGCTCAAGTTTACAGGCTGATGCGGCACGTCAGCAGGAATGAAGATAAAATCGCCAGCGACGTTCACGACGCTCTTTTCCAGGTTTTCTCCGTACCGCGTCTCGACACGGCCTTGCAGGAGATAAATTGCGGACTCATGGCCCTTATGGGTGTGAGCCTGTGCCTTGCCGCCGGGAGGAATGACGACCTTTAATAGAGACAGCCCTTTTGCGCCGGCGGTGTTTGTGGAAATTCCAGGGAAGATCGGGAGCGCCTGTTTGGATTGTGAGGCTTCGCCGACGCGCACCGTCACGATATCCTTCCCGTCCTTGTTGCCTATGATCGACGTCTCTGACGCCGCCGTCGACACAAGGGCTGCAAAGATCAAGGAAAGAAGCAATGTGTTACGCATGGCGTTCACTCCAGAGGTTTGAGGCGCGAGATTATAGCGCAGGCTCGAGACGCATCGACAAGCGGCTGGTTGGGCGATGAGCGACGTTTCTCTAATGATCCATGGCGGCGCCGGCGCGATTCACGATCCGCATCGTTATGACGCTTCCTTGCGCGCGATCGTTGAATCGGGCGCCAGTCTTCTTGCAAAGGGATCGTCGGCGCTAGAGGCGGTCGTTCACTGCGTCGCACTGCTCGAGGACGATCCACTATTCAACGCCGGTCGGGGTTCCGTGCTCAACGCCGAAGGCGACGTATTATGCGATGCGTCCATTATGGACGGCCGCCAGCTTAAGGCCGGCGCCGTCGCAGCGATACGTGGCGTAAGGAATCCAGTGCGTCTCGCATATCAGGTCATGGAGAAGAGCGGCCATGTGCTGCTTGTCGGCGCGGGAGCCGAGCGCTTTGCACGAGAGCAGCATCTGGCGATCGAAAGCGAAGATTATTTCCGGACGGAGGAACGCGTCGCGCAGCTCGCCAAGGCGAAGCGAAAGCACGAGATCGCGCTCGATCATTCTGACGCGACCGATGCGAAGCTCGGAACGGTGGGCGCCGTCGCGCGCGATCGCAACGGCGATCTTGCAGCAGCGACGTCAACCGGGGGCGTCGTGAACCAGCGTGCGGGCCGCGTCGGCGATTCGCCGCTCATCGGCGCGGGGACATTCGCTGATAACGTCAGTTGCGCGGTGTCCTGCACCGGCGTCGGCGAGGATTTCATCCGCACGGCGCTGGCGCGCACGGCCGCCTGCTTCGTCGAATTTCACTCGATGCAGGCTGAAGAAGCGGCGCGCGCCGCGATACGCTATCTCGTCGACAGAGTGGGCGGCCGCGGCGGCCTCATTCTCGTCGATCGCGACGGGAGATGCGGACGGGCGCACTCGACTCCGGGCATGCTGACAGCGACGTTCGTCGAGGGCGTCGTTCGGGTAGAGACAACATAGAGCGCTTATCAATCACATGGAGTCATGTGATCGATAAGGAATCGCCCAAAAGCAAAATCGTTGGAGCAGGTTCTCATCGAAAAAGTCTGTCAACCTTTTCGGAACCTGCTCTAGGCGCGGTCGTCTCAGGCCGGTCCCGTGCGCGGCGTATGCCGTCGACGCTCGGCAAGTCGCTGAGCCAGTGGGTGCCGCCGATCGAGCGCAAGTTGCGTCAATGGCGCGACGAAACTTAGGGCGTCGATTTCGCCAGCGATCTCGAAGCGGCACATCAAACCCTGCGTTTCGCCCGCATCGAAGATGTCAACGACGACGAGCCGCGGCGCGCTTCGCCCGATTGCGCCGCGCGCGCGCAGAAATGCGAGGAGCGCCGGCCGGGGGCGAGCGGAGAGGGGCAGGGCGTCGCGAAGAGGGGGGATAAGACTTTCCCGATTGACGCGATCAGAATCCATTTGCCGCTCCATCAATAAACAAAAATTCGATGCAAACTCAGGTATTTAGGCAGTCTTCAAAAAGAAGACGCGGCTTTGCATAATCCGTCAAGCTGAGCGGCGTTCCTTTCCTGTGCATAGAACGGCGTCGCCAAGCCGTCGGCGCCGAACGACATCACGTCAATAGCGATCGCTAGCGGTATTTGGAGATGAGATCCTGACGGAGAGCAAAAACCCGCGCGCGCTCAGAGTCAGCCATTGAATGCTGACCGATCTGCTCATGAAAAAACGCCAGACGGTCAGTCCAGTTCGAACTTTTCTTTATAATCGTGCTTGAGCGATGCGTTCTGATCGTCTTTGCGCAGATAGCAGTCGCCGATCACCAGCGTGTCCATCTCCGTGCCCATGAAGCAGCCGAAGGCGTCCTCTGGGGTGCAGACGATGGGTTCGCCGCGCACATTGAAGCTCGTATTGACGAGAACGGGACAGGCGGTCAATCGCTTGAACGCCGAAAGCAGCGCGTGATAGCGCGGATTCGTCTCCTGATGCACGGTCTGAATCCGCGCGGAATAGTCGACGTGGGTCACGGCCGGAATGGCGCTGCGCGGAACATTGAGCTTGTCGATGCCAAACAGCGCCTGCTGCTCGGCCGTCATTGCGTGACGATGTTTTGCGGCGACGTCGGCGACGAGCAGCATGTAAGGGGAGTCGCCTTCGAGCTCGAACCAGTCGGCGACATCCTCACGCAACACCGACGGCGCGAAGGGCCGAAACGATTCGCGATATTTGATTTTGAGATTGAGCGTTTTCTGCATGGCGTCGGAACGCGGATCGCCTAGAATCGACCGTCCGCCAAGAGCTCGAGGCCCGAATTCCATTCGGCCTTGAAACCAACCGACCGCTTTCTCGTCGGCAAGGTCCCGCGCCGCCGCTTCGATAAGTTCGCCTTCCGCCATCGGCTCGAATCTGGCGCCAATGGCATGCAGCCGGCGCTCGATCTCGGCTTGCGGGAACGAAGGACCGAGATAGGAGCCGCGCATGGCGTCGCCGCCGCCGTTGAGGCTTCGGGGATTTTTTTTGTAGTGATAGTAGCCGGCGAGCGCCGCGCCGAGCGCGCCGCCAGCGTCGCCGGCCGCCGGCTGAATCCAAATCTGGTCAAAGCTGCCGTCGCGCAGCAGTTTTCCATTCGCGACGCAATTCAGCGCCACGCCGCCGGCGAGACAAAGATTGCGTGCGCCGGTCTCTTTGGCGAGCGCGCGAGTAAGCCGAAGGACGATCTCCTCGGTGACCGCTTGTATCGAGGCGGCGATATCCATGTGCCGCTGCGTCAGGAGTTCCTCCGGCTTGCGCGCCGGGCCACCGAAAAGTTCGTCGAACTTGGCGTTGGTCATCCGCAATCCGGTGCAATAGTCGAAATACGACTGATCGAGCCGAAAGGTGCCGTCCGGCTTCAGGTCGATCAAATTGTCCAGGATCAAATCGGCGTATTTCGGCGCGCCATAGGGGGCAAGGCCCATCAGCTTGTATTCGCCGGAGTTCACCTTGAACCCGGTGTAATATGTGAAGGCCGAATACAGCAGGCCGAGCGAATGCGGGAAGCGCAATTCGCGCTGCATGGTCAGTTGATTGTCACTGCCGAAAGCGACCGACGTCGTCGCCCACTCGCCGACCCCATCCATCGTCAGAACGATCGCGTCCTTGAACGGAGAGGGGTAGAAGGCGCTGGCGGCGTGGCTGAAGTGATGCTCGGCGAACAGCAGCCTTTTCGACCAGTCGACATCCGCCGAATAGGCCTTCATCTCTTTCAACAGCAGCGACTTTTGAAAGAGCTTTTCGCGCAGCCACAGAGGCAGCGACATTTTGAACGACTGGAATCCACGCGGCGCAAAGGCGATATAGGTTTCCAGCAGCCGCTCGAATTTGATGAACGGCTTGTCGTAGAAGGCGACGAAATCTATGTCCTGAGGCGTGACGCCAGCGGCCTCAAGACAATAGTCGATCGCGTGACGCGGAAAGCGCGAGTCGTGCTTTTTGCGCGAGAATCGCTCTTCCTGAGCGGCGGCGATGATTTCGCCATCCTCCACCACGGCGGCGGCGCTGTCGTGGTAGAAGGCGGAAATGCCAAGTATCCGCATCGCGCTTTAAAACAGCGTATAGATGAACGGAGCGACCGCGGTGCCCTGCAAAACGATCAGCGCGCCAATCAGCAGCATGATGACCAGAACCGGCGCCATCCAATATTTCTTACTGGTTTTGAGATAATCCCAAAGTTCGAGCAGGAAACTCATTTTATCTCTCCCTCAGAATTGCTTGCTCATGTCGCTCGCCCCTTCGGGCGTGTTGCGCATGGTCCAGTAAGAAGTCGCGTTCTTGTCGAATGAAAGTTTGAGCGGATCGGCGCGGCGCAATCGGAAAATCACCGCGATCGGGAGGATCACCCCAAAGAACAGGACGCCCATGATGATCGGGTTGGTGATTTTGTGCAGCGCCAAGCCCAGCTGGTGCCAGAGCCGGTTCAGCGGCCGCAGTTTGGCTGGCGCGAGGAACGCCGCTGCGGCGAAACCAAGCGCTGCGGCGAGCCCCCAGAAGTGAGGCGCCTCGCCGTGCCGAAGCGGCAACATGCTGATGACCGTGATCGCCGCGGCGATCACCAGGCCGAACGATCGATCGGACCCCATGGCGGCGGAACGGTCTCTCGAATAGTCCTCATGCGACATTCAGACGAGACCCCCCAGGTCGCCTCACCATCTCCGCGGCTCGCGAACAGCAAACCTTCGCGATGCTTCACCAAATTCCACATCGCCTCATTTGAAGGCGCAAATTAAGGGATATCGCCGGGCGTATCAAGCTGCCGGTTCTGCAGCAGGCGGGCCGGCGCAGCGTGATTCCCATCACATTTTCGTAGGTTGCAGAGCCGTCGCGGGCCGGTCGCGCACTCATTCGTAATTTCTGATGAGTTGGCGCGCCAGGAGTTCGTTGCCCTGGGCGTTGAAGTGAAAGTCTCCCCAGAAATACAAGGATCTTAGAAAATCAGCGTTCTGCGCCTTGTATTGAAAAAAGTCGGGGAAGTGATCGAAATATCTCCTGCATTTGCCCGCACACCAGTCGCGCCAGAGCCGTGCTTGCCGCGAGTTCTCGCCGTCGTAGAGAAGCTGTTGCGGCCAGGGATAGACGCCAACTGAAAGCGCGATGCCGTGCGACGACAGAAGTTCATGCAGGCGATCCATCTGCTTTTTGGCTTTGTCGATTGACGCTTCGATCCCCAGAGCGCCATAGCAGCTGGAATCGTCGCTATAGGTCCAACTTGGACGCGCGTAGTCACGACTATAAACGCTGCGCGATTTCGCGAAGTCCTCGAAGCTTGCCTGTTCGATCGCTCTCCCCAACTGCGCCGAATAGCGCATCTGACCGAGGAATTCCCCGACATAGGAGACTTTCTCCCACCACCGCTTCTCGGGGCGCGGTAGCGGCGGGCGCGGCACCGGCGAACACTCCTCAGAGCCGGTCTGAAACAAGCCCATCTGTAATGCGCCATTTTTATCATACGAATAGAGAATGGCTTCGTCCTGTATGTCGGAGATATCGATGTAGACGACGGCCTCATCGAAGGTGAGCCCGGAGTCGAGAAAATACTTGAGCTTCTCGTAATAGACCGACGGCGCGTAGCTCGAGACGCCCGCGTTCAGAACGTCGATCGCGGGAAACGCCTGCGCAAAAAGGCCGACGAAAGATTGTTCGTAAGGAACACCAAGGCTTTCGGTGAAGGAATCGCCGATAAAGACGACGCGCTTGCGATCCGCCGTCATCGGCACGCTGCGCACGGCGGCGTCTCTAAAGCCCAGTGAATTGGTGAAAATGGGAACCTTACTGGAGCCCCAGGCGTCGAAGCCGTTAAAATTGGGCTTCAGCCCATGGGTGTAATGCGAATCGCGAACCCTCAACTCGTTTCGCGCAGGCGCCAGAAACGGATTGCCGCCCGTGTAGACGAGATGAAGCACAATCTCCGCAACGACGACGAGACTGACGAGCAGGCCAAAGTTGATGAAAAGAATGCGAAACAGCTTGTATGTTGAGTTTTTGCGCGACCACGACATCGACATTGGCCAAAATCTGGCTTCCCCAGGATTGTGAGCGCCACTCTTGTCATAGATCGGCTGAAATGAGCAAGCTTCTTTACAAAAAATCATTTTGCGTCGCCGAATGCTCTCGGCCTTTGCGGTGCGCTAAGAAGCCGCAGTACATCGCGTCTCGGAGCTGCTCATGATCTCGCGTCTCAGTTGTTCGCTTGCTGAATTTCTGCCGGGCTCTGCGTCGTTGCGGATGCTCTGCACGGCCCTCGCCGTCGCATGGGGCGGCTGCGCAGTCCATGCGCGCGATATGTCGCGCGCCGCCGCCGTAAGAGACACGTCTGCGGCGCTGGAAGGCCTGCGTGGCAATGGCGCCGCTCTACGCAGCTTCCTTGTCGAAATGCCGAAAGGCGCCGATTTGCACAATCACCTTGCCGGCGCCGTCTATGCGGAGAGCGCATTGGCTTGGGCGCGCGCGGAGGGGTGGTGTTTCGACGTCAAGAGCAAGGCCGCGCTGCCGCCGCCTTGCGACGCCGCATCCAAGCCGCCTCTCGCCGAAGCGCTGCGCTCGACGCAGGCCTACCGAGACGCGGTCAACGCCTGGTCGATGCGCGACGTCGTCACCGCGCGCGTGAGCGGCCATGATCAGTTCTTCAACAGCTTCTTCCGCTTTTCAGACGTGACGGGCAACAATATCGGCGCCGCCCTCGCGGAGGTTGTCGAGCGCGCCGCTTCGCAGAACGTCTTGTATCTCGAATTGATGATCAGTCCGCTGATGGGAGAGGCGCGCGATCTAGGCGCGCAGATCGGCTGGAAAGACGATCCTGACGCAATGCTTGCGGCGCTCGACGGCAAAGGCCTCCAAGACCTCGTCCAGCGCGCGGCGGAGAGCGTCGTCGCCGTGGTCGCCGACAAGGACCGGCGGCTCGCCTGCAGCGACGCGGTTCATCGTCGGCCCGGATGCGACGTCGCGGTACGGTTTCTCGCACAGGTCTATCGCAACGTCGACCGCGCGAAATTGTTTGCGCAGACGGCGCTTGCGGCGCGCCTCGCCTCGCTCGACGGGCCCGTTGTCGGATTGAACCTCGTCGCTGCGGAGGACGATGAAATCACGCTGGGAAATTACAGCGATCAGATGCGGATCGTCGGCGACATCGGGCGCCGACACCCGAAAGCGCGGATCAGTCTCCATAAGGACCTGACCTTCCATATTCGCGAGGCGGTCGAGGTCGCCGGTGCGGGGCGCATCGGCCATGGCGTCGACATCGGCTTCGAGCACGATGCCAAAGGTCTGATGACGCGAATGGCGCGCGATGGAATAATGGTCGAGATCAATCTCACGTCCAATGCGCAAATTCTCGGCGTCGAAGGCGCGGACCATCCATTCCCGCTCTATCGCAACGCGGGCGTGCCGACGGCGTTATCGACCGACGACGAGGGTGTATCGCGAATCGATCTCACGCACGAATATCAGCGCGCCGCGCGCGTCTACCACCTTTCCTACCGCGACTTGAAACAGCTGTCTCGAAACAGCCTGACGTATGCTTTTCTTCCGGGCGAGAGCCTGTGGCGCGATCCTGCGGCCACGCGACCCGTTTCGGCTTGCCTCAACGCACAGTTTGGCGGGACGTCGCCTTCCGCCGAGTGTCGTCGTTTCTTGGCCGGTTCCGAAAAAGCCAGACTGCAATGGGAGCTCGAGACGCGCTTCGCGCGCTTTGAGTCGACATGGCGCGGGGGCGGGGGAAAGCCAGCAAACAGCGTAGCGCTCGCTTCCCCGCCTTCGTCTTCGGCCAAACGAGAGCGTTCCTCGCGGAGCGTTCGCTAAAGGATGCTGCGGCCCTGAATGACGCGCAGAACAATCACGATGATGGCGATGACAAGCAGAATGTGGATAAAGCCGCCGAGCGTATATGAGGAGACCAGCCCGAGCAGCCACATGATGACGAGGATGACCGCGATCGTTTCAAGCATTGTTCAGCCTTCCATTTGGCCAGAAAGGGGGTTCACAATTTTTTGCCAAGCGACTTTGCGTCGGTCTCGACCTTTTTCCAAGCTCCTTTGAGCTTGCTCCAGAAAGACTCTTGCGGCGCCTTCTTGCAATCGTCGATAATTATAGGAATGACCTTCTCCGTGCCCTCGATATCGACGTCCGTTGCGAGCGGCTTGCCTTTCTTGCTCTGCGCAGAAGACCAATAGATCACCTTGGGCTGAAACTGGTCGTCGACCGCCAGGAAATCCTCGCATGTCCACTTGGACGTCGGCTTCTTCGTATCGGCGAGCCCGTTCGTCGCGTAAAAAGACAATGCGGCCGCGGCAATGAAATAAATTGGCTTCATAGGATGCTCCTTCGAGTCCACGCCTTCTGCGAAAAGCGTCGCCGAGAGACTATTGCGGAATTGCGCCGGCATCCAGTTGGAGCTGGCGCCGTCGTAGACCCGCTATTCCACCGCCAAAATGACGTCCGCAGCGTCGAAGGTCGCCAGCGCCGCGTCCCCTTCTTTCAGTCCCATATCTTCAACGAGATGGCGCGGCGTCACCGCAGTCATCGTCTTTCCGAAACCGACGTCGAGCAGGATTTCGCTATTGCGTTCGGCGTCGATTCGCTGCGTGACCACGCCCCGGAAGCAATTGCGCTGCAGCGGCGTCGCGTCGCCGGCAGGCGCCAGATTGACGAAGGACGCCTTGATCAGCGCCAGCGCCTTGCGCCCACGCGACAGGCCCAGTCGCTCCGCCGATTCATTGGTGACGATCGCCAGGATCGTATCCTTTTCCGACACGCGTAACGTCACTTCAACGTCGACCGGCCACTTCTTGACCTGAGTCACTTCGGCGCGAAAAACATTGCGCGCGGAAATTGTCATGCCCGTGGTCCACAGCAGAAAGTCCTCGGCGCCCGCGAGACCCTCTTCGGCGATCGTCTCGGAGATGCGCGCAAGTTTCTCTTCGAGGCGGTGGAAGGTGGCGATCAGCCGACGCCCTTCCTCCGTCACCTCGGCGCCGCCGCCGGTGCGGCCGCCAGCCTTGGTGATGAAGGCGGGCGTCGGCAAGAGATTGTTGATCGCGTTCACCGCGTCCCATGCGGCCTTGTAGCTGAAGCCGACGGCCTTGGCGGCCTTCGTAATGCTGCCGTGAAGGGCGACGGCCTCGAGAAGCTTCACGCGGTCGCGCCCAACGAGGAGTCGGCCCTCGCTACGCAGCGCCAGTGAAGCATCGATCTTGCCTTCGGCCATGTCCTGCGTCCCGCCTCATCGCCCGGATACAGGGCAAGACGGCCGGAGGCAACCGCGGCTAAGATGAATGTTCGGTTAGTGGAACGTTACTCTCGTGCGCGACGGTCTCCGTCCCCCCGCGGGCGACTCTGCGATCGCCTTGACCACCGCCTCGGCAATGGCGCGGCCGCGTTCGTCCGTTCCGGTCCAGTTCGAGGCGCGTCCGCGAGGGTCGATTTCCACGAGCTTGACGCCCCGCGCCGCATGGACCCCGTCGCGCGCGATCCCGCGCAGGAAGCCGTCCATCGGCGCCTGGATGGGAAGGCCGTCGAGTCGGCCGAGCAGATAATCCTTGAAAACCCGCACGCCGATGTCGAGCGGCGTCCGCCAGACGCCGTCGCGCGCCGCATAGATAAAACGCTCCTTGCCGACGCCGCCGAGCATGCGAGCGACGCCGTCTGAAGGCAGCGTCGCGCCGTTTTCGAGCAATTCGCCCGTATGCGCCGGATGAGTCTCGATCGCCACGTCGCAGTTCCAGCCCGCCGTGAAGTTTGGACCCAGCCCGATCACCAGACCTGCGATCCCGCGCAGATCAGGCGTGACGCGGTGCTTTTGCATGCGCGCGTCGATGAGAACGTCGGGCGCGCGCAGGGGGATGAGATCCGTCAAGGGCAGAGGCGAAACGGCGACGTGTCCCGGCCGGGACAAGACGTCGACCACATCCAGCGTCGTTTGCGTCAGATCGGCGACTACGCCGTCGACTTCGGCGCGATCTCCATAAAGCGCGTCGTGAAAGGCCATCCCTCGTCGGATGACCGGCGGGTAAGCGTCATGGCTGAGAACCACGCGGCGCCGCTCCCATGTCAATCGCGCCGCGACCGCGGAGGCGATCTCGTTCGTGCCGAGGATGATGACGAAATGCTCACTGCAGTCGGAGAGGAATTCTTTTGCTGAAAAGCCAGGCATGGGGCGCCCTCCGGCGCCTTTTCAGCAAATGACGCGCCAAGTCGCGCCGGCCAGGCGACAGGAGAATCCTGTTTCGTGCATCTTGTATTGAAGTCGACAATGCGAACAAACAGCGGACGACGCTAAAATTTTTCCGGTTATCATGTGGAAATATATAAGTATTTTTGTTGAAGAGCGCTATGTCATATGAAAACATATCAACATCGAACTGTCCGTACAGTTTTGCACATGTACTAATCATGCGCTGCTTAAAGTTCTAACATTGACTTTTGTTCCGCTCGTTTGTAGTCAAGCAATATGTAAGCTAACTACATAACGATCATCGATCACATGATCCGCGCTGTCGCCGTCGCTGCATTCGCTAGCTTTTTCAACATTCTCTGCGCTGCGCAGCCCGGCGCGTCGGCCAATGAGACGATTACCGTCGTCACGAGCTTTCCTGAAGAATTGACGACCCGTTACGAGCGGGAGTTCGAGCGCAGCCACCCGCAAATCCACGTCCGATTCGTCTGGAAGCAGTCCCGCGACGCGCTTGCCGAACTCGCCAAGCCCGAACAGGGCGGCGCGGACGTCTATTGGGCTCCTGCGCCGGCGAATTTCGCGCTGCTTCGCGACCGGGGCGCCTTTCGCAAGGTAACGGCCGACCGCGCCGCGCTTCCCGGCCGGCTCGGCCAGCAGCAATTGTCCGATCCCGCCGGCCTCTACGAAGCCTATGACGTCGCCGGCTATGGGATCGTCGCGAATCCAAGCGCGCTGGCGGCGGCCGGCCTTTCCGCGCCGCGACGCTGGCGCGACCTCGCGTCGCCCGAATATGCGCGTCGGCTCGCCATGCCGATCGCCTCAAAGGTCGGCTTTTCACCTGCGCTCTATGACATCCTTTTGCAGAGCGAAGGTTGGGACGCAGGTTGGCGTCTCATCAGCGAGATGGCCGGCGAGGCGACGCTGCTCGATTCCGGAGTCGCGCCGACCGCCTCTGTGCGCGAAGGCAAAGCGGCGCTCGCGCTGACGATCGATTTCTTCGCCGAGATCGCCAAAGCCAATGGCGCGGCGGTCGAGATGATCTATCCCGAGCGCACGGCGTTCCTGCCCGCACATGTCGCGATGACCGCCGGCTCCGAGCACGTCGCCGCTGCGCAGGCCTTCATCGACTTTCTGCTGTCGACGGACGGCCAGCGACTGATGATGGAGCGCGACAGCCGCCGGCATCCGGCGCGACCCGACGCCTATCAGAGCGCGCCGCAGGGCTTTGCGAACCCCTTTGCGCTGCCGGCGTCGACGCTCCTCGACTACGATTCTGAGATCGGCCGCCGCCGGCCGCCGCTGATCACGCTGCTCTTCGATCTCGCGATCGTCGAAGACCATGCCGAGAGCGCCGAACTGTGGCGCAAGATTCACGACGCCGAGAAAAAGTTTGCCGGCAATGCGAAAGCGATGGCGGCCCTTCGCGAAGCGAAGAGACTTGCCGGCTTCATTCCGGTTTCCGAAAGCGACGCGCGCGCAACCGCCTTCCTCGAGCGCTTCGCGCGGCGCGACGCCATCGATCCGCAGCAAATCGCACAATGGCGCGAGGAGATCGGCGCGGCGCGGCGACAGGCGCGTGACCTCGTTGCAAGCCTGGAGCCGGCGCCATGAAACGCTTCGGCGTCCTTCTATGCGCCGCGATGCTCGCGGGCGCCGCACGTTACGAGACGAACGGCCCTGCGAGCGAAGCCTTCACCCAGCCGATTGCGGGACTGGACGGCGAACATGCCGCGAGCTTTCGTAAGGGCGGCGGCATCTTCCGCCAAGCCTGGGTCATCGGGCCTTCGCAGGACCATCCCGACTTTACCGGTCTCGGTCCGCTCTATAATCGACTTTCCTGCATCGCCTGCCACGTCAAAAATGGCCGCGGCGCCGCGCCAGACAGCGAAAACGGCGTCGCGCGCACGATGGCGGCGAGGCTGAGCGTCGAGGGAAAGGACGCGCATGGCGGACCGCGCGTTCATCCTGATTACGGCGCTCAGCTCAATCCTGAAGGCGTGCCCGGCGTTGCTGGCGAAGGCCAGGCCGTCGTCGAATACGCCGAATTCGATGTGGCGCTCGCCGATGGCGCGACAGTAAGACTTCGTCGGCCGACGCTTTCCTTCCGCAATCTCGCTTACGGTCCGCTCGGGCTAGAGACGAAGACGTCGCTGCGCAATGCGCCGCCGGTCTTCGGCCTGGGTTTGCTGGAGTCGGTGGCCGACGCCGAAATTCTCGCGGGCAAGGGCAGACCGAATTTCGTCTTCAGCGTTGAGAGCGGCCGGAGAACGCTCGGCCGCTTCGGACTCAAAGCCAATCAGCCAAATCTCAAGCAGCAGATCGCCAACGCCTTCGTCGAAGACATTGGCGTCACCTCGTCGCTGTTTCCTGCCGAGAGCTGCGCGCCGACTCGCAGCGAATGCCGTCGCGGCGCTTCGACGCCGGAATTGACCGACGCCCAACTCGACGCGGTCGTCAATTACATCCGCGCGCTTGCGCCGTCGGCCAGGCGCAATCTCGACGACCCGCGCGTCAAGGACGGCGAAGTTCTGTTCCATGAGATCGGCTGTTCGAACTGCCCTCGCGATGCGCTGCATGTTGCGGACTTCTCGCTGCAGCCGGCGCTCAACGGCGTCGAGATCCATCCCTACACCGACCTTCTGTTGCACGACATGGGCGATGGGCTCGCCGACGGCCGCGAAGACTTCGAGGCTGGTCCAAGGGACTGGCGCACGCCGCCGCTCTGGGGATTGGGCCTCGCCGGCAAAGGCGGCGACGGCGTCGATTTTCTGCACGACGGCAGGGCGCGCACGTTCGCAGAGGCGATCCTCTGGCACGGCGGTGAAGCGCAATCGTCCGCCGAGTCCTTCCGCAGTCTTCCCGAACGTCAGCGCGACGCGCTGCTCGCTTTCCTCAACTCTCTCTGAAGTTCACGGGGGCAAATGATGACCAGGCTGCTGACGACGACGGCGATTTCAGGCGGCGTTCTTCTCTCACTGTTGTCGACTGCGGGCGCGCAGACGCCGCTGCCGCCGATTGAAGTGAACGCGCCCAAAGCCTTCGAACTCGGCCAGATCAAAGTCGGCGCACGCCGGCTCGGAGTCCCGACACGCGCTGCACAGCCCGGCGACGGCGCAGGCGAGTCGCGCTCGGCGCAAGCGGTTCCATCGGAAAAGATCGACAATGGTCCGACGCCCAGTCAGCACACCGACGCCTTCGGCGGCTACACCATCACCAACAGACAGATGGAGACCTTTGCGCGGCCAACGCTCGACAGAGCAAAATATTTATGTGCGCGGGTTCGATCGCTGGCAGGTGCCGCTCACCGTCGATGGCGTTCGCGTTTATCTGCCGGTCGACAATAGACTCGATTTCGCGCGCTTTCTCACCGCGGACATCGCCGAAGTGCAAATCGCCAAGGGCTATGTCTCGGTGCTCGACGGTCCGGGCGGCATGGGCGGCCAGATCAATCTGGTGACGCGCAGACCCACCCGAGAGATTGAAGCCGAATGGCGCACGCGATTCGATTTTGGTCGGGACGGCACATTCCTGGGGCCGATGACTTACGGTTTCGTCGGCACGAAAAAGGACATGTATTATGCGCAGCTCAGCGGCACTTTCCAGAACTACGACGGCTGGATGCTGCCGGCGAGCTATCGTTCGACGCTCGCTCAGGGACCGGGCATGCGCGGTCAATCCTATACGCAAGACTACAATATCAATGCGCGCGTGGGCGTGACGCCCAACGCGACCGACGAATATTCCCTAAGCTTCAGCCGTCAAGAGGGACAAAAGGGCGCGCCGCTTCATACGACTGATCCCATCGCCACGCAGCGCTTCTGGCGATGGCCGTATTGGCGGGTCCAGAACCTCTATTTCCTGTCGAGAACTCAGCTCAATGACGCCGCCTATGTGAAGACGCGCGGCTATTGGAGCAAATTCGACAATTCGCTCGTCTCCTATGACGATACTTCCTTCATCAATCAGTCGCTGCCTCGATCCTTCAACAGCGCATACGCCGATTATGCGCTCGGCGCAGAGGTCGAGGCGGGCGCGCAGATCGGCGACATCGACACGCTGAAAGCGCTGTTCTTCTATCGCCTCGACAATCATTCCGAGTGGCAGGAGAATTTCGGTCAGAATTTTCGCGGCACGCGCTCGGGCTGCGTGACCAGCGTGCCGTGCTTCACTCAGCCGCTGATCTCCAGCATCGAAGATACCTATTCGGCGGCCGTGGAGAACACATTCCATCCGAGGCAGGACATCGATATCGTTGCCGGCTTCAGCTATGATTGGCGGCATCTGCGCCAGGCGCAAGGCTTCGCCGTTCCGCAGGGCGTCATCAACTATCAGCCCATCGACGTGCAGGCGCCGAACTATCAAGGCGCGGCCATCTGGCGCTATAACGACACGGACCGCGTTTACTTCAACGGCTCGAGCCGAACCCGCTATCCGACGCTTTTCGAGCGTTTCAGCACGCGCTTTGGCGGCGCGACGTCCAATCCCACGCTCATGCCCGAACGCGCTGCCAATTTCGATCTTGGCTGGTCGAGTCTTTTTGCGCCGGGATTGCGGGTGTCGGTCGACGTTTTCTACAGCCTTGTCGACAAACTCATCCAAAGCGTGCCTGCGCCGCAGTTCGGCGCCAATGTCACGCAGTCGCAGAATGTCGGCGGCGGGAGGTTCTGGGGCGCTGAGATCTCGGCCGACTATTTCGTACGCGAGGATTTTTCGCTCGGCGGCAATGTCACCTTCATTCGGCGCCGGGTCTATTCGCCTTCGATCCTCAATTTTCAGCCGACGGGGGTGCCCGACTTTAAAATGTTTCTCTACGCCGGCTACCGCCCCATTCCTCAACTGACATTGACGCCAAGCCTGGAAGTCGCGGACGCTCGCTGGACGACCATTACAAATGGCAATTGGTATTATCGGACCGGCGCGTATTGTCTGACGAACTTCAACGCCGATTATACGCCGGGCGACAACATCAAATTCAGCGCCGGCGTGCGCAACGCGTTCGATGACTATTATGTGCTCGCCGACGGCTATCCTTCTCCTGGCCGCACCTTCTACCTCGCGTCGAAAGTGAACTTTTGAACGCTTGCCGCTGTGACTCACCACAATGTCGGCTGCGCTGCGCTCGCGCGGCGCCGCGCGATCGTCTATTTCAGCTTCGCGTCCCATGTCGGCGAATCCGGCGCGCGAAAATCAAAGTCCCAGGCAAATCTCCGGATGAGATTGTAGCCGATCAGGAAAGAAACATCGCGGCCAAGCGCGGCGCGCAAGGCCCCGAAGTCATAGGAGATCGCATAGAGGTCGCGCAGGACGCGACCTTCGCCAAGGTCAAGCGACTTGATTTTGTAGACCTGTAAGGAAATGCGCTTTCCGCCGACGCCGCTTGCGCGGGCTTTGGCCTTCACGGCCGTGAACAGCCCCTTGTGCTTGCGTATGAACTGCTGATCGACGGCCGAGACTTCCGCGCCAGAGTCGAACAGGCCGACCGCAGCCGTGGCGCCGAGGCGCAGGTCGACGCCGACAAGACGCCCGTCGGGTCCCAGTCGCCGAAACGGCTTCGGACGGCCGCTCGCCGTCGCGTCACCAAAAAAGGTGAGTTCGCGGCGATCGATATCGAGGCTGAATCGCGCGCCTTTGAAAAAATCCAACCCCAAAAGATCGTCAGCGTCGCCAGGCGGACATCGCGTGAGTTGATATTTCGCTCGCGCGACGTTGTTTCCTTGATCGGCGACGAGTTCGACATTCTGCGCTTCGACATCGTAACAGCGCATTGTCGCGCCTGAGGCTCCCGTGGAGAGGCTTGCGCCGAGAACCGGCAGGTCCTTGTTCCAGGGCGCCAGCCTGACGCGGGTGCTCGAGGCGCCCGTGTCAAGGCGCATGTTTCCCATGACATTGCCGATGCGGACCGGCAGGTAGATGCGCCCGCCGGAATATTGATCTTCGTTCAAGGTCAGCGGAATGACGGAACGGCTCCTCTCGGCGCCAACGGCGGCGACCGAAAGCAACAGCGTTGCAAAGAGGACCAACGCCGTCGCTCGAAAAAGTTTCATGAACTGCTTCCTGCCGCCGAACACGCTTACCGCTAAGAAACGCGTCCTGAGCCTCCCGCGCAAGCTGCAGGCTCTGGCGTTTGCCCGGACCGCCTAAAGCGCAAGCACCCGTTCGCGAATTCCGCGTCCTGCTTACGGCTGTGAGCCAGCTTCTGTTGGTTGGCGGGGGTCGATGCGAAACATCGATATACATGGTACCGCCACCCCGGCTCGAACGGGGGACCCCCAGATCCACAATCTGGTGCTCTAACCAACTGAGCTATGGCGGCGTTTAGCGGCGCGAACCTAAAAGCAAGCGTTCGCGATTGCAAGCCTTGGCAAGGGCGCCTCGGGGCGCCGTCAAGCGTCGCCGGGCGCGCCGCTCGGGCCGGCGAGCGCATGTTCGCCGAGCCTGATAAGCGCGTCGCGTAGGCCTTCCTCGGCGACGCCCTCGGCCGCCGCGATGGCGCGGGCGCGCGCCGCCGCGTCGGGCTTTAGCGCCCGGCCAAGGCTGGGCCGAGACGCCGTTGCGAGGGGGATGGCTTCCTGTCGTAGCGCGATCCGCGCGACGCAGCGCCAGCCAAGATGCGCATTGACCCGATCGATGATGGTCGGGGCGAGATGCTGCGCCTCAAGTCCAAAGCCCGGGTCCACCCGCAGCACGAGAGTCGCCGGCTCTCGCGGCGTCTTTTCGCGGCGCTTGACCGGCGAGGGGTCGGCCGGCTTCGCCCGCCGCTGCGGCGGCCACTGCAGCGAGGCGGGCGCGCAGATTCGCGCGATTCGCGCCCCGACGATCTCCCGCCAGCACAAGAGCAGCGAGGCTTCGCCGAAGCCGCGCGCGGCGATGAGCGGGTCGAGTTCGCGCGCAACGTAATCCGCGAGCGAGCGCGCTTTGAAGCCTTTGGCGCGCATGGGGACGCTCGAAGATACGCTCATCGGACTTGCGGCGACGCCGCCCTCCTTGCCGGGGCGAGGCTTCGCCCTCTATCAATCGCTTTCATGATAAAGCCTCGCGCGAGATCGACCAAACCGGGCGCGGCGCTGCTCGCCTGGTACGACGCCCATCGGCGCGACCTGCCGTGGCGTGCGCGGGCGGGCGAAGCGCCGGACCCCTATCGGATCTGGCTTTCCGAAATCATGTTGCAGCAGACGACCGTCGCGACGGTGAAGGAGCGCTATGCGGCCTTCCTGACGCGCTGGCCCGCGATCGATGATCTGGCGCGCGCCCCGCTCGATGACGTTCTCGCGCAATGGGCGGGGCTCGGCTACTACGCCCGCGCCCGTAATCTACACGCCTGCGCGCGTGCGGTCGTTGAAGGGTATGAGGGGCGCTTTCCGCGCGAGGAAGCGGCGCTGCGCCGTCTTCCCGGCGTTGGTCCCTATACGGCCGCGGCGATCGCCGCCATCGCTTTCGATCAGCCCTGCGTCGCCGTCGACGGCAATGTCGAACGCGTTATCGCGCGTCTTCACGCGATCGAGACGCCGCCGCGCAAGGTTGCGCCGCTCGTTCGCGAAAAGGCCGCGGCGCTCATGAGCCCTGCGCGCCCCGGCGATTCCGTTCAGGCGCTGATGGAGCTCGGCGCGCTTGTTTGCGCGCCGCGAACGCCGGACTGTCCCGCCTGTCCGCTGTCCCCCGATTGCGCCGCGCGGCGTTTGGGCGCGCAGAGCGGCTATCCGGCGCGCGAGGTCAAGCGGCCGAAACCCAGACGCCGCGGCGCGATCTTTATCCTGCGGCGCGGCGACGAGGCGTTGCTCCTGCGCCGGCCGCCGCGCGGGCTCTTTGGCGGCATGAACGCCTTTCCCTCGACGCCTTTCACGCAGGACATCGCCGCCGCGGAATTCTCGGGTTTCGCGCCCTGCGCGGCGCGGTGGCGCGCGCTCGAAGAACCGGTGACGCATATTTTTACGCATTTCGCGCTGGAGGCGACCGTGTTCGTGGCGCAAACGCGCGCCAAAGCGGCGCCCTCGGATTGCCGCTGGGCGGCGCGCGCCAATCTCGGTAAAGAAGGATTGCCCACCCTCATGCGCAAGGCCGCCGCTCGCGCCGGACTTCTCGACGCATGAGACTGCGAGGCTGGAGGGAGCGATGGCGCGACGCGCAGGCGGCTATCAGGTCGAAGTGACGGAGGGCGCGATTCGCGTGCGCCGCGCCGGGAAAACGCTCACCATCCCCGCCGCGCCGCCGGACGGCGAATCTGAAGAAGACGCCGATTTCGTCGTGCGTCTCGACGACCTCGAACATTGGGACGCGCCCGACGATGAAACGCCGATCGGCATCGAGGAGCTGCAGAAAATTCTCGACGCGGTCGAAAAACAGCTCGAAAAGCACGGTTTGAGCGCGGATTTCGAATAGAGCAGGTTGAAAAAGTTCGGTATTACGGCGCAAACTCCACAAGGGCCGCTAAGTGAGCGGCGCGGCCCGGTGCACGATGTTATGCGTTTTGTTCGCTAGCTATTGAATATGGAATCAGTCGTCGATGGCTGCTGTCATATTTGTAACAGAACAGTCTGGCGCGCCTTTTTCCAAAAACGTCCTCGAAATGGACGTGGCCGACGATCCACAAGTGGAGATACCCTCGCGGAAGACCAGTTTCTTGTGCTTTTGTAAGGGAGATTGTTTTCCGGGAGCATTCCAGTTCCCCAGACTCTTCGTCTGCGCCAAGGATTTCTATTGGACGCTCATCCCCTATCATTTCGCTGAAAAATTCAGCATCGGGGAGCGGAGGATCGTTAGCGATGATGACGTCTATGTGATAACTGCCAATAATGGCCGGCGTCTTACCAAAATTTTTGATCGCGTATCTGACTTCTACTCGTCGTTCGTTGCCTTCAGAAGTTCCATACCATCCCTCTCTGAAATTATAGATTCTAATCGTTTCGAAAACCCAAGCGGCCTCGCTAGCAACAGCGGCATCGGCAGACTCCTTGGCGATGACGAGCGACCTCTTCATGTCATGAGCTTGCTGGTCCGCAGCCTTCCTGAGTCCCCTTGTCTCGTCAAAAAGACCTTTCGTAGCGATGTAGAGGCGCGCGGTGAACAAGGCCAGAAATCCATTGAAAAGCACCAACAAGGAATCCGTCGGCTTTTCAAAAAGTTGGCTAACCCAATAACCTTCTTTGTTTCCTCCTTGATCGTTTTGTTCCTGACGCTGACGAATAATAGCTTTGCCGGAATTAGCGTGCTCGTGTGGGGCTATGGCGGGCTTTCGGCCATAATTTGGTTTGGGATGTTGAAATAAGGCAAATAGCATTACGCCAAAAAGTAGCAGCCAAAGCGCCAAGAGGGGCCAACGCCTAATTGGCAAATTCAAATCCTCACTAGATGTCCTCCAAATCTATGCCGGTGAGCCCGAGCACGGCAATGCATGCGAGGAAAAAAATCGCTGAAAACGTCCCCCGCTTTAGCTTCATGGTGATAGACGCTTCGGTTTCACTCAAACCGTGCTTTTTCAGGCGCTTCGCCAACTCAGCGTAAGTTACCCCTGCTTCTTGACAGACTTTTTCGACGAGACCTGCTCCAACATTTGATTTTGAGCTATTACTTATCGATCACATGAATCCATTTGATCGGGACGCGCTCCAGCGCGCGCAAGTCTCAAACTTGTCAGATCGCCCAGCCGAGCGAACGCTCGACGGCCTTTTCCCAGGATGCGATCAGGCGCGCCCGCTCCTGCGGCGGCATATGGGGCGTAAAGCGGCGTGACTGTCGCGTGCGCGCGGCGATGTCATCCAGGCTTGTATAAACGCCGACGGCGAGGCCCGCCGCATAGGCGGCGCCGACCGCCGTCAACTCCAGCTGACTGGGCCGGACGACCGGGGCGTCGATGAGGTCGGCCTGAAACTGCATCAACAAATCGCTCCCCGCCATGCCGCCATCGACCTTCAGCGCGCTGATCTCGACGCCCGCGTCGGCGATCATCGCCGCCAGGACTTCACGGGTCTGAAACGCCGCGGCTTCGAGCGCCGCGCGCGCGATATGGCCCTTGTTGGAGAATCGCGTCAGCCCGGCGATGATCCCGCGGGCGTCGCCACGCCATCGCGGCGCAAAAAGACCAGAGAAGGCCGGCACGAAATAGACGTCGCCATTGTCCGGCACGCTCCTCGCCAGCGCCTCGATCTCGCGGCTCTCTTTAATGATCCCGAGATTGTCGCGCAGCCACTGCACCAGAGCGCCGGCGATCGCGATCGAGCCTTCCAGCGCGTAGCAGGGTTTGGCGTCGCCAAGCTGATAGGCGAGCGTCGTCAGCAGGCCCTTGGTCGAGATGCGCGGCGTCTCGCCGACGTTCATCAGCAGAAAGCAGCCGGTGCCATAAGTGTTCTTGGCGTCGCCAACATTGACGCAGGCTTGCCCGAGCAGCGCGGCGTGCTGGTCGCCGAGCGCGCCGGCGAGCGGAACGCCGGCGAGCGCGCCGACGCATTCCCCATAGACTTCGCTCGACGAGCATATTTTCGGCAGGCAGGCTGGGGGAATGTCGAAGATCCGCAGCAGTTCATCGTCCCATTGCAGGGTTTCAAGATTCATCAGCTGCGTGCGCGAGGCGTTGGTCGCGTCGATGAGATGGCGGCCGCCGCCGGGGCCGCCGGTCAAATTCCAAATCATCCAGGAGTCGATCGTGCCGAACAGCGCCGCGCCCTGCGCCGCCTTCTCGCGCGCGCCGGGGATTTCGTCGAGAAGCCAGGCGAGTTTGAGCGCGGAAAAATAGCTCGCGAGCGGTAGTCCCGTCTTTGCGCGGACCAGATCGCCCAACCCCTGCGCCGCGATCCGGTCCACGGCGGCTTGCGTGCGGGTATCCATCCAGACGATCGCATGATGAAGCGGCGCGCCGGTCGCCGCATCCCACAAGACGGTCGTCTCGCGCTGATTGGTGACGCCGACGGCTGAGAGGTCGCTGGCCGAGAGCTTGGCCTCGGTCAGCGCCGCTTCGATCACGGTCTGCGCGTTGCGCCAAATCTCGGCGGCGTCATGTTCGACCCAGCCGGGGCGGGGATAGATTTGCCGGTGCTCGCGCTGCGCCTGGGCGATGATCCCGCCATGACTGCGCATGACGATAAAGCGGGTGCTCGTCGTGCCCTGATCGAGCGCGCCCAGGAGTTTGGACATTCATAACCCTCTGATGAACAGAAGTTTCAGCCTCGGTTCAGCGCGTTCGCCGCAACTTGAAAACGGTTCCATCATTTCTCAAGAGGAGGATGCTCCATGAGATCGGCAGCCGTCAAAACCCTATCGGCGCCAATCAAGCCGGCCTTCGCCGCGCTTCTTTTCATTCTCGCTTCGAGCGCATGCGCGCCAGAGGCTTCCGCGCTGCCGGGGATTGATCGCGCGCCAGCGGCTCAGCTGGGGCAGGGCGTCGAGAAGGCGCGCTGGGTGTGCGGTCCCTACCGGTGCTGGTGGCAGCCTGGCTATGGCTGGGGCGGCGGCTACGGCTGGGGTGGTCCCCGCTGGGGCGGCGGCTATGGTTGGCGACGCCAAGGCTGGGGCGGATCCGGCTGGGGCGGACCGGGCTGGGGCGGGCCTGGCTACGGTTGGGGCGGCGGAGGCTGGGGACACCGTCACTGGTAAGAAAGGATTAACCCCAAGCATCAAGGGCCGCGGACGTCGTTCGCGGCTCATTTTTTTACACTTGCCGGGAGACCAATTCGTCCAAAATGTATTTGATAAACCGGCATGGTCCTTGCCAATTAGAATTCATGGGCGCGGGTCTGTCCGAAAGGCGACACGCGGGAGTTGGCAAACGACAGGAGATGTTGTAACCTACTGATACGAAAGGTAGTTTGCAATCTTTCCAAAGAAGGGAGATTTGCAACCTTTCCAGAAAGTAGTTTGCAACCTTTCCAAACTAGGCTAAGTAATGATCGTCTGTTCGTGCAACGTCCTGTCGGACCGCGATGTGCGCGATACGCTTGGGCCACGCGGTGACCGGCCTTCGGTTTCAGCCGTGTTCCGGCATATGGGCTGCGAGGCGAAATGCGGGCGCTGCGTGCGCAGCATCGTCGCCATCGTCGACCAGCACGCCGCGAGAGGATTGGATGAGTGCTCGGGGAGCGGCGATTGTGAAGGCTGTCGCGCCGACGAATTGGCGGCGTAAGTCTATTTTCATGGAAAGGATGCGGACATGCGCGGTGACGCGAAGGTCATCGACTATCTCAATCGCGGGTTGCGCGCAGAATTGACGGCTGTCAATCAGTACTGGCTGCATTACCGCATTTTCCACAATTGGGGTTTTCTCGAACTCGCCAAGAAGTGGCGGGAAGAGTCGATCGAGGAGATGCGTCACGCGGATCATTTCGCCGAGCGCATCCTCTTCCTTGAGGGCTTCCCGAATATGCAGGTGCTCGATCCGCTGCGCATCGGCCAATCCGTCGAGGAGATCGTCAAGGCGGACCTCGAGACGGAGTTCGCCGCCCGTGAGCTCTATCTCGAAGCCGCGGCCTATTGTCTCTCGATCAACGATCGCGTTTCCGAGCAGCTTTTCGAAGGCGTGGTGAAGAGCGAGGAAAAGCACATCGACTTCCTCGAGACGCAGCTTGAGTTGATCAAGCAGCTCGGCGTCCAGCTTTACTCGCAAAAGCACGTCGGCGAGTTGCACTCCTCCTGACCGAGGGCCGCCATCGACCGCCGCAGGATGCTCACGCGTCCGCGGCGGCGGCGGGTCATTCCATCACCGCCGCCTTCAGAATGCACACCATCGTCGCCTGCGCCGGCGTTTTGCCGAGGTTGCGGATAATGTGCGGCCGGTCGCAGCGATAGCGCAGGGTTTCCCCAGCTTTCACGCTCGACTTCGCTCCCGCGACCTCGACCTCAAGCTCGCCGTCGCGCACGGACAGGCTCTCGACCGAGCCACGCTGATGCGCCTCGGATTCCAGAACGCCTCCAGGCGCGGCGGCGAATTCATAGCACTGCAGCCACTCGACCGTCTTGATCCAGCCGATGATCTCGAGCCGGCATTTGCCGTCGTCGGACACCAGGATGGGCGTGTCCGCTTTGCTGGTTTTCTCGAGGAAGGGTCCATCTTCCGTGGTCTGCAAAACCCGCTCGATCGAGACGTCGAGCGCCTGCGCGAGACGCCAGATGGTGGCGAGCGTCGGATTGGTTTCATTGCGCTCGATCTGACTGATGATCGACTTGGCGACTCCAGACTGCGAAGAGAGTTCGGAAAGCGACAAATTATAGGCTTTCCGCAGCCGCTGCACGGTCGCGCCGAGCTGTCCAGAAAGCGCCAGCGCGCCCGCCTGCAGCATTTTCTGCTTGTCCTGACCTTCGACGCCCATCATCCCCAGCGCTTCAGCTGCGCCCGTTACGTTGCAGAATCGATCGGCAAGATAGCCGACTGCGTTCGAAATATCGAACAGCGAGCCCCCGCGCTTGCGTCTGCTCGAGCCGAGATGGCCATGTCATCTGGCTGTGATGCGAATCTGGTCAATCAGGCCAAGCGGCGAAGGCGAGAGGCGAACAGCTCATGCTCGACAGAAACGCCAGGGTGAAGGTCTCCCAAGCGGTGCGCTCCAACACAGCGCAAATGTCGGATCCGGCAAGTGAACATGCAGTGAAGCGCTATCGGACGCTGTTTCTGTCCGATCTGCATCTGGGCGCACGCGGCGCCCAGGCTGAACTGCTGGTCGATTTCCTTAAACATAACGACGCCGACACGTTCTATCTTGTCGGGGACATCGTCGACGGCTGGCGGCTGAAAAACGGCTGGTATTGGCCGCAGGCGCATAACGACGTCATTCAAAAGCTGTTGCGCAAGGCTCGAAAGGGCGCGCATGTCATCTACGTGCCGGGCAATCACGACGAATTCGCCCGCGAATACACCGGTCTCAACTTCGGCGGCGTCGATGTCGTCGACCACGCGCTGCATAAAACCGCCGACGGCAAGACCATGCTGGTCATCCACGGCGATCAGTTCGACATCGTCGTGCGCAACGCCCGCTGGCTCGCCTTCTTCGGCGACTGGGCCTATGATTTTGCGATCGTCGTCAACACCTGGTTCAACCGTGCGCGCCGCATGTTCGGCGTCGGCTATTGGTCGCTTTCCGCCTGGGCCAAGCTGAAGGTCAAGAACGCCGTCAATTTCATCGGCGATTTCGAGAACGCCCTCGCGTCCGAGGCGGCCCGCCGCAACGTTGACGGCGTGATCTGCGGACATATCCATCACGCGACGATCAAGACGATCAGCGGCAAGCTCTACGTCAATACCGGAGACTTTGTCGAAAGCTGCACCGCGATCGCCGAACATGACGATGGCGCGTTTGAGATCTTGCGGTGGCACAAGACGGCGGCCGAACGCGACGCCGCTGACGCGGCCGAGCGCGCCAGGGCCTTGCCGGACCAGAGAGCGGCGGCGGCTTGATGCGAATATTGGTGGCGACGGACGCCTGGCGTCCGCAGGTCAATGGCGTCGTCCGATCGCTCGAGACCATGGCGCAGTCGGCGCGCGCGCTGGGCGCCGAAATCGACTTTTTGACCCCGCGCGACTTCAATTCGCTGCCCATGCCGACCTATCCGGAGATCGCGCTGGCGCTCGCTTCGCCGCGCGCCGTTCGCCGGCGGCTCGAAGATGGTTATGATCACGTCCATATTGCGACGGAAGGACCCATCGGCCTTGTGACCCGCGCCGTCCTGCTGCGGGCGCGCCGCTCCTTCACCACGAGCTTCCACACGCGCTTCCCCGAATATATCCAGGCGCGTTTTGGGCTTCCCGTCGGGGTCGCCTATGCGGCGTTGCGCCGCTTCCATAACGCCGGCGCCGGCGTGATGGTGTCGACGCCGAGTTTGTCGCGCGAATTGTCGGAGCGGGGATTTCGGCGGGTCCTGCGCTGGTCGCGCGGCGTGGACCACGCGTTGTTTACCCCCGATGCGGCGACGCCGCTCCCCTATGAGCGGCCGATTTTCCTTTACGCCGGGCGCCTTGCCGTAGAGAAAAACATCGAGGCGTTTTTGTCGCTCGATCTGCCGGGCACGAAACTTGTCGCCGGCGACGGACCGGCGCGCGCGGGGCTCGAAGCCAAATTTCCGCAGGCGAAATTCCTCGGCGTCAAAACGAGCGCCGAACTTGCGGCGCTCTACGCCGCATCTGACGTCTTCGTTTTTCCGAGCCGCACCGACACGTTCGGCATCGTGCTGCTCGAAGCCATGGCCTGCGGCCTGCCGGTCGCAGCCTATCCGGTCACGGGACCGCTCGACGTCATCGGGGCGAGCGGCGCGGGCGCGCTGAACGAGGATCTCCGGAGCGCCGCGCTGGCCGCGCTCGACATCAGCAGGGAGGCGGCGCGCGCACATGCGCTGACCTTCACCTGGGAGAATTGCGCGCGACAGTTCCTCGATAATATCGCTTATGCGCGCGGCGCGGCTGCGCTCGGCGGCGTCGGCCTTGAGGCGTTGCGCGAAACGAGTCAGGCGTCTGCCGAGGACCGTCGATCGGTGAAAAAGCGGCAGCCCGTCCAACCCTGACTCATCGTCATTTCAGCGCTTGCAACTGTCACTGCTGGAGACAAGAGAGCGAAGCCGCTATGGTCGTGCCGCCGCATTCCCCGCGCGCGCACCGGAGCGTCTTCTTGAGCCTTTCGCCTGAAGAAATCGAACGCTACGCGAGGCATCTCGTGCTGCGTGACATCGGCGGGCCGGGCCAGAGCAAGCTCAAGGATGCTCGTGTACTCGTCGTCGGCGCTGGCGGGCTCGGCGCGCCGCTGCTGCAATATCTCGCAGCGGCCGGCGTCGGCGCGCTCGGCGTCGTCGACGACGACGCGGTTTCACTGTCCAACTTGCAGCGCCAGGTGATCCACGCGACGCAGGACGTCGGCCGCCCCAAGGTCGACAGCGCGCGAGACGCCATCGCGCGCCTCAATCCGCATGTCGTCGTGGAGCCGCATGCGCTGCGGCTCGATGAGACGAACGCCCGCGCGCTGATCGGGCGCTACGATGTCGTGGCCGACGGTTCGGACAATTTCGCGACGCGCTATCTCGTCTCGGACGCCTGCTATTACGAAAGAAAGCCGCTCGTGACCGCGGCGCTCGGCGGCTTCGACGCCGACCTATCGCTGCCTGTTTCCGACGCCGCCGCAGGCGGGGGAAATCCCGACCTGCGAAGAAGCCGGCGTTCTCGGCGCGCTTGCCGGCGTCGTCGGCGCGATGATGGCGCTCGAAGTCGTGCGCGAGATCGTCGGCTTCGGCGAGGGGCTGGTCGGCCGTCTGCTGCTCATCGACGCGCGCGGCATGCGGTTCGAGACCATCCGCTATGCCTTTGACCCGGAAAATCCGCTGAGCGGCGCCGGCGCGCAATGATGAATGCGCGCCTTTTTTGGTGGCGCATTTTCAGTGCCGATCCGGCGTCCACTTCGGCGGAAATGCGCTAAAGCGCCGCGATGACGGCGATCTCGACCTTGTAGGCCGGCGCCACGAGCTTCGCTTCGACGGTCGCGCGCGCGGGCGGATTGGCCTTGTCGACCCACTCGTCCCAAACGCCGTTCATCTCTGCGAATGTCGCGATGTCGGCAAGGTAGATCGTCGCCGACAGGATATTGGCCTTGGCGCTGCCGGCTTCGGCGAGAAGCGCGTCGATCTGCGCGAGGATTTCGCGAGTCTGATCGGCGACCGATCCGCCCTTGGTCTTGTCGGCCACCTGGCCGGCCGTGTAGACGGCGTTGCCGCGAACGACCGCTTGGCTCATACGCGGCCCCGCGCCGATCCTTTTAATGTTGCTCATCTCGCCTCCATGCGTGCCGCGCCGGTCTAGGCGAAGCGCGTGTCGCGGGCAAGCGGGTTAGATCATGGTCATTCGGTTCGTTGCATGTCCGCGCAGAGATCGCTCTGTAATCCGATCATTGCGGAGAAAAGCGCGTCGAAGCGCGAGTTAGGAGAAGAATTTGCCGCGCAAGAACCGCTCGCCAATGAGACCGAGCGTGAGGCTAATGCCGCCGACCCACAGAACCATGGACTTGTTGATGAGCTCGATATCGTAGCTTGTATAATAAGCCGAGCGCAGCCATTCGACGAGATGCAGTAGAGGGTTATACGCCATGTATTCCCGAACGCTTGCTGGCATCGCAGTCGGCGGCAGAAAGACCCCCGAGATCATGTAAAGGCCAATCATGACGAGGATGAAGAAAAGGAGAAAGTAATTCCCAATGAGCGCGCACATGACGACGTTGAAAAATCCTAGACCGATGCCGAGAAACACGGCGGCGCCAATCGCTTTGGCGGCTTCGGCGGTGTCTACCGGCAAGATGTCAATATCAAACAAGCTGACGACAAATACGAATAGCGCAAGCACGATTAGAGCGTTGAGCGTTTCCAGGATGCAACGACTGAAAATGAGATGCAGCGGCTGGATGACTGGGATGTTCAACAATTGGCGATTCTGCGGAATAGCCATCGCCAACAGACGGGCAGGATAAAGACATAATATATAAGGCACGACGCCAGTTCCAACGAACGTCGCTGGGCTGTCGCCAACCGGGGCGATGCTGGTCTTCAGCAGGTGAGCAAACATGATAACGCCAATATGCGAAAGCGGCCAGGCGATTGCGATCAAATAGCCGATATGACTGTATCCATAGCGTGAGCGCATGTCCTGGATCAGAACAGCGCCAATGATGCGGCGAAACTCCGCGAGCTGCCCACCGAGCCTCGTAGAGTAACCCCGTCCGAGCGATTCAAAGGCTAGGCTCAACTTTTTACTCCAACGTGCGCACGAAGCACGAAATCCCAGAGGAGCCAGGCGGAATGATGAAGCCGATGCTGAGCTGCGCCGCATGGGCTAGACCCCCAGCATCCCGTTCGCCTCAAGATAGGCGATGATCTGGTCGGCGATGGCTTCGGCGGAGCGCTCGGCTGAACTCAGCTTCAACTCCGGAAACTCCGGCGCTTCATAGGGCTGATCGACGCCGGTGAAATTCTTGATCTCGCCGGCGAGCGCGCGCTTATACAATCCCTTGGGATCACGCTCCTTGCATACATCGAGCGGCGCGTCGATGAAAATCTCGATGAATTCCTGTTCGCCGACCAGCGTTCGCACCATCCGCCGCTCAGCGCGGAAGGGGGAAATGAAGGCGCAAAGCACGATCAAGCCCGCGTCGACCATCAGTTTCGCGACTTCTCCCACACGACGGATGTTTTCGACGCGGTCGGCTTCGGTAAAGCCGAGGTCCTTGTTGAGGCCGTGCCGCACATTGTCGCCGTCGAGCATCAGCGTATGGGCGTGACGTTCGACAAGTTTGGATTCGACGAGATTGGCGATCGTCGATTTTCCCGCGCCGGAAAGCCCGGTGAACCATAGGACCGCGGGCGTCTGATGTTTGAGACGCGCGCGCGTCGCCTTGGAGACGGATTGCTCCTGAAGATGGATATTCGTGGCGCGTCGCAGCGGAAAGGCGATGATCCCTGCGGCGGCGGTCGCATTGCTGAAGCGATCGATCAGGATAAAGGCGCCCGTCGTGCGGTTTTCATCGTAAGAATCAAAAGCGACGGGCGCGGCGGTCGCGACATTGCAAAAGCCGATCTCATTGAGGCTCAGCGTTTTGGCGGCGCTCTTTGCGCCAGTGTCGACGTCGAGCTTGTGTTTGATGTCTGTCACGCTCGCGGCGAGAGACCGGCCGTTGATTTTCATCAGATAGGAACGGCCGGGCATAAGGCTGTCGTCGCTCATCCAAATGAGATGCGCGGCGAATTGGTCGGCGACATTCGGGCGCGTTGTCGGGTGGCAGAGAACGTCGCCGCGAGACGCGTCGATTTCGTCGGCGAAGGTCACCATGACCGAGTCCGGCGCAGCGGCGCTGAACAGGTCCCCGTCCCTGGCGACGATACGCGCGATTGTGGTTTTCCGTCCGGAGGCGGCGGCCACGATTTCATCGCCGACCTGGAGGCGGCCGGACGCGATGGCGCCGGCGAAGCCACGGAAGGCGTCACTTCGGCGATTGACCCATTGCACCGGCAGCCGCAGCGGCGCCTCGCCGCCATCAGTCTCGACGTCGGCGTTTTCGAGATAGGTCAGGAGACTGGGGCCGCGACGCCACGGCATATTCGCCGAGTCGGCGACGACATTGTCCCCATGGCGGGCGGAGATGGGAATTGCCTCGACGGAGCGAAAGGCGAGCGATGCGGCGACGCTTTCAAATTCGCCGACAATTCTTTCAAACACGGCTTCGTCGTAATCGACAAGATCCATTTTGTTGACGGCCAGCACGATGTGCCGGACGCCAAGGAGAGAGGCGATCGTCGCATGTCGCCGCGTCTGAGTCAGCAGACCCTTGCGCGCGTCGACGAGCAGTATGGCCAGATCGGCGTTTGACGCTCCCGTCGCCATGTTGCGCGTATATTGCTCATGACCGGGCGCGTCGGCCAAGATGAACGACCGCGCGGGGGTGGAGAAATAGCGGTAAGCGACATCGATCGTGATGCCTTGCTCGCGTTCGGCCTCGAGCCCGTCGACAAGCAAGGCGAAATCGATCTCCTCGCCCAAAGTGCCGTGCCGCAGCGAGTCGCTGCGCAGAGCGGCAAGTTGATCATCGAAGATCAGCTGACGTTCATAGAGCAGACGCCCGACGAGCGTCGACTTGCCGTCGTCGACCGATCCGCAGGTCAAGACCCGCAAAGTGGGTCGCGGCAGGCTTGGCTGGGCTTTTGCGAGGATTTCCGCATCGGCGATAAAGGGGGCGGTCATCAGAAATAGCCCTCGCGCTTCTTTCGCTCCATGGACGCGGACTCATCGAAATCGATCAGCCTGCCCTGACGTTCGGAGGTCGAGGCCTGTCGCATTTCCGCGATGATCGCCTCCAGCGTATCCGCCTCGGATTCGATCGCTCAACGGATAGCAGCCCAGCGTTCGAAAGCGCACGCGCCGCGATTCGACGACCTCATCCGGCGCCAGCGGAAACCGTTCATCATCGACCATGATGTAAGCGCCGTTGCGGCGGACGATTGGCCGTTCCTTTGCGAGATAAAGAGGCACGACCGGGATGTTTTCGGCGGCGATGTAGTCCCAGACGTCGGTCTCGGTCCAATTCGACAGCGGAAAGATCCGCATGGTCTCGCCGGCTCCCAGACGAGTGTTGAAAATCCGCCAAAGTCTTAGGATCCCAACCGTGGGAAGCGGTTCGATGCGAGAAGATGCGCTCCTTCGCCCGACTTTTCTCCTCGTCGCGGCGCGCGCCGCCGAAGGCCGCGTCGAATCCGCCTTCGTTCAGCGCCTGTCTGAGCGCCTCGGTTTTCATTGTTTGCGTGTATGCGGATGAGGAGCACGTGAAGGGCGAGACGCCGCGCTTTCGCCCGTCTTCATTCGTATGGACGATTAGATCCATTTCGACGCGCGCCGCGGTTTGGTCGCGGAACGTGATCATTTCGCGAAACTTCCACGTGGTGTCGACATGCAACAGCGGGAAGGGCGGCTTGGCTGGGTAGAAGGCCTTGAGCGCGAGATGCAACATCACGCTCGAATCCTTGCCGATAGAATAGAGCATCACCGGACGCCGGAACTCGGCCACCGCTTCTCGCAAAATGAAAACCGCTTCGGCTTCGAGCCGGCGAAGATGGGGCGTGAGGGACATTCTTCCTCAAAATTAGCAATGATCTCATCATGTTGGTCGTCAAAGGAGTCGAAAATATG
>WSXZ01000055.1 GCA_009773555.1 Methylocystaceae bacterium
AAGCGCATCTTGACCGAAAAACACAGGCAGCTCGATACGCTCGCGAATGGGGTGCTCGAGTTCGAGATGCTGACGGGCGAGGAGATGAAGGTTCTACCCCAGGGCTGGCTTCCTCTGCGGGAGTCCATGGAAGTCAGGGCACCAGATGATAGGCGGCCAATAGTCGATCGATCCGGTTATGACTTGAAACTGCGTCATTGTTGCTCATATCGTAACTGCATTTTTTCCCGAATCTCATCGTAGCAGGGTTAATGGCATGGGATGTGCTACCGGCCGTTCATCAGTTAATAAAAGAGCGCCCGAAGGCGCTCAGAAAAGATCGATCGAAGGCACGTCCTTCTCGTCCATTAAGAGGGCGAGTATGTGGAGCGTGTCGGCGGTGATGTCCCCGAGAAACGATACGACATTGGTGACGCCGTTCTCGTAAGCCTTCAGCACCTGGAGCGGATCGCGCGTGACGCAGATCGTGTCGCCCTGCTCTAAGCGGTGAGCACTGAAGATCACCGTGTCCGGCCGGAAGCCGTTGGGGAGGATGAGCAACGGGGTCTCTTCCTTCACCGCGCGTCCGCAATACGCGACCAACGTCCCCGCCATATCGTGGATCGGAATCGCCAGTCTGCCGCGCATGATGCCCTTCGGCGCAAAGCCCGCACCGAAATGCTCGCAGGTCTCCGCCCTCACTCCGAGAGCCTGCACCGCCTCATGAGAAGCTTGCAGATACTCCAGGGGCTTCAGCCCTTCCTTTCCGGAGAGGGGCTGGGGGGAACCGTCCCCAGGAGCCGTACTGTTGTCCCCCGAACGTTTGCCGGTAATCCCCGTGCGCGCGGCGATGAATTCCGCCGCCTCGCGCACAGAGCACTGCTTGACGTTCGCCACCAGGGAAAGCATGTCGCCGCCTGTGCTGCACTTGCCGAAGCAATAGTAGAGACCCTTAGCCGGAGTGACGACGAAGGCTCTGTCACCACCCTCCTTGCAAATGGGGCAGACGCCACGAAGCTGCGACTGATACCGCTTCAGTGTAAGGCCAACGAGCGGCAATACTTGCTCGATGTTCACACGCTCTTTTATTTCTGAAAAGGACAGTTGTGTCGCGGCCATTGCTTACTCCTTTCACGCTATATTTATGTTCTACTTGTTAGTATAGACATTAGACGTGGATGTACAATGAAGTTGGAGGTTGCGCAGATGCCGATACAAAAGCGAAACGAAGACAAGCCGAAGGGCTCCCGCCCCGTGTACCACGCGCGGGCCAAGCAATCGCCGGACAACGAATTCATGACGACGATCGGAGCTGCCTGGCGCTTCAATGACGGCGACGGGTTGGTTGTGCGGCTGAATTTCTTGCCGCTCGACGGACAGTTCATTCTCGTTCCGCCAAAAGAGCGGGACGAATAAATCCTGAGCCACACGCATGCGTGTGGCTTTTTAATACTGTCGTACAAGCGAGAGGGGCTCATACCCGACGCGCTCCCATGAAGTGCGGAACATGTCGCCGATCGGCGCAGGCGCGTGCATAATCGTGGCGAGGTCGGGACGGCACGCAAACGCGAACATTGGCGTCTTGCCATTGCGGGCGATGGTGCGCAGCTCTTTCATGATGTTGCGCGTGCGCGTCTCGTTCGTGGTGACGAAGAGCACAGTGAGATTGTCGATGCCGAGATGATCGTCAATGGTGCCTGAGGCGACGACCTCGCGATAAGCGAGTATCTTTGCTCGAATGATTGGATCAATACTCTCGGTGCCCATGTCCGCCTCCACCGCATAATACCGGCTCCCGAGTGCGAACAGCGCGTCGGGCTCGATCCATTTCGTCACACCGGCGGTCTCGGGAACGGGAATGCGCAGTGGATTTATGAGCGCACGTGTCGCCTCCGGCGCAGCTTGAATGATCTCAATGTGATTTATAAATCGCGTCGCTTCGTGATCACGCGCGCCGATCTCAATGTCGAGCACGATATGGGACGCCATGTGATCATGCGTGAGACGGATGATCCGCGACGGCGTGGTGCTGTGGCCGCCGATACGCACGTGGAATACCCATTGTGCATTAGGGATGACGCCTTTTGTGATGAGCAGTTGCGCGGCGTCGGCCTCTATCCGATGAATTTCGTCGTGCGCCAGATAGTTTGCTAACTTTACGTCTTGTCCCAAGCGGCCGAGCCATTGGCCTTCCGCGTGAAAGAGGGTAGTCAGTCGGTTACGCGTCTTCGTCGCATACCGGCGATCATACGCGACGAGCTGCTTGGTCGTGAGCTGCGCATGACGGCTCAATGGTTCGAAAATGCCGTAGATGTCATTGCTGGTGATTTCCGTGCGTCGGCCGCTCGGCGTCGGAATGCAGCGTGAGCGATTTTTTCTTGTGAATGTGGGGTTCATACATGATGGTAAGACGCAACGCTGAGCGGAAGTAAACGTAACGCAAGTGAGCTGGCGCGCATCGACGAACAGCGATGTAACGCGGCGCTCCACTAAACATTTTATAACGCGCCTCAGTTAATTTCTATGAACCCGTCATTCGCGGCGTCTTGCCTCAACAAAAAAGACGACCCATCGGTTGGGAGCGCCTACTGAGATTACAGACAGCTCTTGCACTACGTATGAGCGGTGTCGTGATCCGGGGGCGAGACTGCGGTATACTTGTCTTCATATGAAGCGATTTCTGCTGTGGATCGGATTGAAGCAGACGCTGCATGAACGAGCGCACAAGCCTCCCTTGGTCTCCGAGGGAGATATTTGGTGGGCGAGCATCGGCGAGAATGTCGGATCAGAAGTCAACGGCAAGAGCGGTCTCTTCTCGCGACCGGTCATAATCTACAGAAAGCTCGCGCACGGCTTCTACTTTGTCGTGCCGACGACGACGCAGGATCGGAAGGGGACGTGGTTTGTTGGATTTCGCCAGCATGCAAAGTCGATGGCTGCGTGCTTGCACCAAGCGCGGGCGATGGACTACCGTCGCCTGTCATCGAAACTTGGAACGATGGATGATGAGGATTTTGAGCGTGTGAAGATGGGGTTCAGGAAGCTGTACAAATGATATTCCCCGCCATTTCTGGCGGGGCCGCGGGAAAATCCCGAATGTGCGGTAAGTGTACCAAATCCTCGGAAATGCGCAACGGACGCTCATGCGTCTGGATCGCGACGCGGCCGTTTTGGCTGGGACTGACGCGGTGGGTCTTTTGTTGAGGCGTTCGGCGGCGCAGGTGGCTCTTGTTTCTTTTCGTCCGTGGAGGGTGAGGGGTTGGGATTCTCTGGTTCTGGTTCCGGATCGGCCGCGTACCGCGCCCGGTTGCGCTGAAGCAATTTCTGGTAGCTTGCCTCGCTCATCTTGGGTGCATCGCGTAAGGCAAAGAACGGGACAGTGATCGACACCGCATGGGGCGTGATGTTGCGAATGTAGCAGGCCCAATTGGCCCATTGCGGTTCGCGGCCGCTCTTGTCCGTCTTTTGTGAAAAAAGGAATTCGGGGCTTCTCTGGAAATCATTCGCCAGTTGCCGGGCATCCGCGTGGCTGATGCCGCCACACATTTTGATGCTCGTGTTCGAAGCGACATGTGCCCTCATTGCACCCTTCAGGTCGTCCATGAGCTGGTGCGCGAAGAGGACGCCGAGCTTGTATTTTCTCGCCTGTCGCAACAATTTTTCGAGGCTTTCATCGAAATAGGACGCGGCTTCGTCGATGATGAGATACGCTTGGTTCCATTCACGCTCGGGCACGGCGACGCGCTCGAAGACCGCAGCCATGGTCGAGGCGATCATGTAGCGTCCGAAGAGGGGTGACGCATCTTTTAACATCCTGTCACTCGTGTTGACGCAAATGATGCTCTTGCGCTGGATCGCCTCAAACATTGACAATTTGTTCTGCCGCGAAGCGAACATGCGCTCGAAGGCCTGTACGCGCACCACGTCATAAAGGCGGCGGGCGAGCGAAGAACGCGTCTGCGCGAACGAGGGGTTTTTGTAAAACTGCTTCTCGAAGAAGCCGCGCGCTGTCGGATCGAGCGCGGCGATGTGGCTGTAAAACTTGCTCTGCTCGGCACGCTTCACGTCTTCTTCCAAGAAATCCAGCAGCGTATGGATCGTCGCCGCGGGCTGCATGGAAAGCATGAGACGCGATACATACGCGAAGGCGGTGCCCATTTGAGTCGAGAGTTCGGCCGCAAGCGACGCGAAAACGTAATTGAAGAGCTGGAGGACATCACCCTCGACGATCTCGCGCTCCGCACGCGAATAGCCGCTCGACCGCGTGTTATTAACCGCGAACATATTGAGCGCCGGGGGCGTGTCATCTTCTGGGTCTATGATGATGAGGCGATCAGCAAGTGAACCAGGCGTATCCGGATCGAAAAGGGAGAGGCGTTGAATCTGCCGTAGAAGCTGGTTCTGGCTGTCGATGATGATGAGCGCCGGCGGGTCAGGCTTTTTTAAGTCGCTCATGATTATATGGCTGAGGGTCTGCGTCTTGCCGTGACCGCTGCCTCCCAATAGATGCCAATGTTCGCCGCGCTGCGCCTCGGGAATGCCGAAGGGGAGTCGCGCCGATGAGAGCGCCGCTAGGGGTGTGCCCTTTAAAAAGGTGTCGACGATTTCGCGGGAAGTGCCGTTGTATGCGGACGGCTGTATGAGCTTCGGCGAGACACGGCTCTCCTTCGTGAAAGGGAGTCGCGACGCGGCGCAGCGGTTCTGATCGTATTGGTCGCAGAAGGTCGCGGATACCGGGTAGAGAGCTCCAGCGATCTGTTCGATGAACTTTCCCGCATCCGGTAACATGTCGAGGAGCGAGACGGTAAACGCGCCTTCCTCTATCCCTGGCAAATCGTCGACGATTATCTGGAACGATCGCGCGACCGCATGTTCGAAGCGAGTGAAGGTATCCGGATCGGCGAGCTTGTTGATGTACTCCGCGAGACGGTCGCGGTATCGTGCCGCTTCGATGCTCTCAGGGATCGGCGGGGGAGCGGGTATCGAGCTGGTGTCAAAGCCTTCGGCCCGGTACAGCTGCGTGGCGATCTCCGCGAGCATACGCCGGATATGTTTGGGAGTACCCGCGACCAGGCGCTCAGCGAAGGCCTCGGCGCTCGGCAAGCTCGATGCCGCCAGCATATTGCATGCCTGCTCGTATAGGGCCGTGTTCTTTTTGTGCGCCTCCTGGCGCACCGTAGCCGGTGCGTTGCGGTGGTTATCGCGGAAGACGCGGAAGATCATATTTCATAGCTCGATGGATGACGCGTGGCGGCATTGCCGAGAATGTAGTTCTTGACCTTGGGCAATATTTCTTCGGCCAGCTCCTCTTCGAAGAGGCGCGCGGCAAGAGCCGTCGGAAAGACGCGAATGTGCGGACGCTGGTAGATCAGGTTGTTGATCGTGAAAGCGAAGTTCGGAAAGTCGACTGCGTCTTCGGTCGTGTATGCTTCGTGCTGACCAAGCGCGAACCGTTGCACGATCGTCTTCTCCTCGTCGGAAAAATCGATCTGAGCCGTGACGCGGTAGCGGGTCTCGCGGCCGAGCCACCCCTTACGCACCACGACTTCATCATGGGAAACAGCGACGCGCATTTGCGGAAGGTGCTCCCGCGTGCGTAGCTGGTCAAGCGTCCGGATCCCTATACTTCTTCCGTCGTCGCGCGCGAGCTGCCGGCTTTTTCGGGAAAAAGCTCGCAATCTGCTTCTCGACGATCTCGCGCGGCACCATGTAACGGGCGCGGGAATTGGCCACGATCCGGGCGAACTGGTCGCCGGCCTGAAGTGGCGGCAAGGTTTGCATAAGACGCGCTTCCTTCGGAACGCCGTGATACATCAGCCGTATCCAGGCCTTGAAGTTATCAGTCTGCGCCAGCGCCGTGCGATTCGCCATGCCGAGTTCATCGGCGAGAACCGCGGCATCCTGCGATCCCACTCGAAACGCGATGAGCGTGCCGGCGTTGCCAAACACGGCCTGCCGCAGGCTCTCAGGTAACTGGCCGACGTGCTGGTTCGCCGCCACCAATGAAAGTCTCCACTTGCGTGCCTCCGAGAGGATCGACACGAAGCTCTCGGTCGCGAAGTGTTGAAATTCGTCGACGTACAAGGTGAAGTCGCGACGCGCATCTTCAGCTGTGTCTTGGCGCGCCTCCGCCGCCTGGGAGAACGCGGCGATGAGCAACGCGCCTAAAAGATGCGCGGGTTCGGTGCCGAGGCTTCCTTTCGAGAGATTGACGATAAGCACCTTCCCGCTGTCCATGGCGCGACGTATGTCGATCGTGGATGAGTTCTGACACAGGATCGATCGGAGAATGGGATTCGAAAGGATGATGCCGATTTTGTTTTGTAGCGGGGAGATGGCCTCGCTGCGCAGGCGATTGTCGTATGCGGCGTATTGGGTGCGCCAATAGGCGCGAATGACCGGATCGTCGCAGCTCCGGATCAGCGCAGCGCGATACTCGTCGTCGACGAGTAAGCGGGGAAGTCCGAGCAAGGTCTGATCCTTGCTGTCGAGCAACAGCCGCAGCGCGTTGGTGAAAATATATTCGAGGCGCGGCCCCCAGCTTTGCGCCCAGATGTTTTGAAATGCCGATACAATATTCGCAGCAGCGGTCGCACGCTTGCCAGGTGGGATATCTGATAGGGGATTGTAAGCGAAGGTGTGGGTCGGATCAGACGGATCGAGATAGATCACGTCGTTCCTCCGCTGCCGCGGGATCGCGGCGGCGATCATTTTACTCGCATCGCCATGCGGATCGAGAAAGCAGAAGCCCCCGCCGCCCCTGAGGTCGGCATGCATGAGATTGGTGAGCAGTCCGGTCTTGCCGGTGCCAGTCTGGCCGACAATGTAGACATGTCGGCGGCGGTCGGGCTGCGAAAGTGGCACGCCCTCGCCAGAGGCGAGTTCGCCGAGGATATACGGAAAGTCCGTGTGCATAGGCCGGCCGCCGAGCCGTGCTTAGTGTTCGTGCGCCTGGTACGAGCTTCAGTCGGTGCCGGGGGTCGGGCTTTGTACGCGGTAGCGCGAGCAAAGAACTGCCCGTCGATTATTGTACGTGCCGGCTACTGTAAATACCGTGAATCGTCCGCGCCAGTTCGTCGTGCCGTGTGAACGGCCGACCCAATAGGCTTTCCCAAGCGCGTGCCCGATAGGGTTGCGCGTGTGGCTTGCTGGCGTCCGATAGGAGACAGAAAGGCTATTGGGTCGGGCGTTATAACGCACGCGAACTGGCGCGGAATCAGGGCATTATCGTCCCCTGGTGGGGGAAACGGGATACCCCATGATTTACCCGTCAAAAGCCCCTATGAGTAGGGCATGAAAAGAGGCGCGGTTTGGACGCCGCGCCTCTTGCCCCTATTCGGGGACTGCCCGTGTCAGGTGGCGATGGTGGGACTGGTGCCGTCGAAGAAACCGCTGATTTCTTTCCAGCGCCACGCGACGCGTGAACCGGGGTGCTTGCCGAACTTCTGTGGAGCCGGGAAGCGACCCGCTTTGATCATTCGCCACGTGTGCGCCCTGGAATAGGGCCAGCCGAGCTTCTTCAATGTTTTCCAATCCACCAGCATTCGCTCTTCGAACATCGTGATGTCCTCCAGTAAGAGGCATCGCGACGCCCAGAGATCGCTCGCTAGCGGGCGAGTAAACATAGCATGTCGCCGTGTTCCCGGCGAGATGCACATAGTTGTTCATAGTAGAACATGTGCTGGCGTGGAGGCGGATGTTGACGCTTCGCGCCAGCTTTCACGAGTGAAGTGAAGGAGAAGGGCTTCCGGTCAGCACCACCAACGGACGCTTCGGGGACCCAGATAGCGGCGCAAAGTTGCACCAGTGTTTCAACGCCCTAATCTAACTTAGGCCGTTGCTCCCAAAAATCAGGGAGCAGAAAATTTAGGAGGGTGGCATGTATCCTGGGCCAGCCCAAATATATCGCTTCGTTTTCATGTCGAGCGCAATATCACTATCCGCCTGCGGCAGTGGAGAAAAAGATGAAGCGCTCGGACGTTTGATTACGGATTGCCAGATGTCGGCTCATTATGCGATGGCGGATTCGTCTCTAACGGACGAAAAGAAGCACGTTGCAATTGGAGGGTACGTTGAACGATGCTTGAAAGAAGGCGGGCTGCAACCACAGGCGGATGAGTCTTGCGTTGAAACTCCTCAATCAGCGGAAGACGGCAAGAGTTTTGTCAAGCCTCTCAAAAAATGTTGGAAATACAGCAAATCCGCTAACTGAAACCGTCTTCCTCCAATTATCATCGAGTGTGAGCGATTACGAATAGCCGGGATGGCGCAGGGTCAAAATCAGACCAAGGGCAACTGCGGTGGCAGACTTGGCTCAAGTCTGAGGAATGATTTGGTCCAAGCGTATCTCCCACAGGTCTATTGCCGCGCGCATTTCGTCCATGTAGGCGTGGCGATTGTAGATCGCCGCGACGCCCGAGATCGTTCCGGAGGCATGGTTGAGGATGCGCTCGACGATATGCGGGGGGGTGTTGAGGGCGGCGAGATTGGTCGCGAACGTTCGGCGAAGATCGTGAAGCGTCCAAGGTGAGACGCCGCCGCCTTCCGCTTCCACGATCTGATCCAGGCGCGCCTTCGACCTTGCCCAGCCTTGAAATGCTTGCTCGTGGTTGCGGCCGGGGAAGAGATAATCGCCTCGCTGTGGAAGGGTGTCGATAATCGCGACCGCCTTATTGCCGAGCGGAAACGTGTGCTCACGGTTGTTCTTCGTCAGCGAAGAGGGCAGGGTGACGAGCTTGTTGCGTCGGTCGATATAGTCCCATTTGAGCGCGCCGATCTCGCCGCGGCGCTGACCGGTCAGGATGCAAAGGCGCACAAGCGACCCGAAAGCTCCCAAGGCATCGCATGCCCTGTAGACGGCGCTCAATTCGGCAGGGGATAGGACTCGCCTTCGCGAGACGGTCTTGGCAGGGAGCCGCATGCCCTGCATCGGGCTGTGCGTCAGATAATGCCGGCGCACGCACCAATTGAAAAATGTTCGGACGGCCGTGAAGGCGTGATTGGCTTCGGTCGGCGTCTTGTGAAGCCGGTCGATGACTCGTGATATTTCCTGTGGCGCGATGTCGGCGACTTTCTTGTGGAACTTGAAATGTCGTTTGAGCAGCCGCTTGTTCTCTGAGACCGTGCGCGGTTTGGCGGTGTGTTCGCTCAAGGAGAGATAAAGCTCGACGGCCTCGTTAAAGGAAATCGAGGGAGCCTGCCGCTTGCCGAGCGTGAATTCGGCGAGAAGGCGCTTCGCCTCAGCCCGCGCGTCGGAAAGCGAAATGGCCGGATATCGGCCGATTGAGACACGTCGGCGCTCGCGGCCATGAATGAGGTAAAACGTCTTCGTCCCCCCTTGGGAGATGCGGACGCCAAATCCAGGAATGGCGGCGTCCCAATGCATGACCTGACCGCTCTCCGGAGGCTTCAGATTGCGCACCACCACATCCGTGAGGGCAGAACCGTGCATCGCACCGTTCATCTCTTTAGGCTCTCCCTAGGCTCTCAAAATCGCTGTGTTGCCAGGAAAATCTATGAGCAACGATGGTATCGATATAGTCTATGTAAATCAAGGAGTAGCTGGCAATAATGTGCCGGAGTGCAACGCCGCGAAAACAGCGAAAACACGGACTCTGACTCCGTTAATCTTGGTTCGAATCCAGGTCCCCCAGCCAAATCTCACTTGTCGCGAACGGCCCTCGCGCCCTCCCGAACCGGCGGCAACGGTCGGATCCTGGGCTTAAAGGCTGGCGGAAGGTTGCGACTGCTTCGCCGTTCCCAAGCATTTCGATAGCACGAAGCTCAGCAAGCGCCGTTATTCGCGCGTTCCCGCATAGCGAATAGCCTTCGGCGGGTGGCCGGCCTCCAGCCCATCCGCAACGCAACCGAGGAGGCTCTGATCATCCTTGCGATGAGTTGCGGAGTGGATAGGGCCGGGAAGGGAACCCGCGCCGAGCCCAGGGGTTAGTTTCTGTCAGGCGCCGCAGTCCCCGTGGAGCGAACAGGAGCAGGAAGATGTCGGCAGGACAAAGCAGTGGAACCGGGGCGAGGACGGAACTGAACGATGAAAAGGTGAGGAAGAACGACATCCTCAGCAATCGTCAAAAGGCCCAAAGACGACCTGGACAGAGCTTGGACAGTAAAGGCGTTCAGGTCGACGAATACAAGGACAACCCGGCCAATCGCCGCCCATCGAGTGACGATAGACTTCAACCTGATGACGATGACGAGTTAGCCGCCGAGAAGCCGAAGAAATCGTCACCCGGGACCGACAGCCCTGAGCCGGCGGATGATTCCAAGCAAGCCGACCGGCCCGGTTTCGACTTGGGGGGATCGACCGGCGAGACGCAGGGAGGCAAAGGTCTCGGGCTTGGCCCCGATGCGCTTAAAACCGGAAAGAGGCGCTTGCCAAGATAGTGTCCCAAGATAGCGTCCCAAGATAGCGTCGTCTTGACGCCGCGAGCCGATGCTCGCGAACGTCCAAGAGAACGCGCCGGAAATCGTGGCTCGGCGCGAGACACATTGGCAAATCATTTCGAGCAATTCGGACAGAGCTGATTTCTAGTAGGTTGGCTCGGCGGTTATTGAACTCTGCGCAACATCTGCGCCGACCTAAAGGGCGCAAACTTCAAGCTAGCTCGAGACGCCAAAAGGCATTGGGGCCGTCGCGGCCCTCCGCGTGCGTTCCCCGGAGCGCCGATGAGTGTTGTTCACTCGATGGCGCCTGGAACGAGGCTTGGCCTCCGTCCGAGGGCGTCGCCGCTCGCTCCTCACGCACAACATTATCAGTATTGCGTTGACGCGGGATCTTCCGCCGCGTGCAATTGCCGCGCAAAAATTTGCGAATCACCAATGAAATCGTTAGCAATTGAATGTGTGTGGGTGAGCAATAATGCAGGCGCTTAACTCGTAAAGGACATCTTATGGCTAGAGGAAAACCGGTGAAGGCGGCGACCAGGAAGGTGAGCAAGGCTGAGCCTGCCGCCATTCGGCCGATCAAAGAGACATTTACAAAATCGGCTCTCATCAACCGGATTGCCGAGGAGAACGACATTCCTCGCAAGACCGCGGTGGGCGTCTACGCGACTCTGGAGAATGTGTTTCTCGGGTCGGTCCACCCGCGCGGCGTCGGCGAGTTCACCCTGCCGGGCCTTCTGAAAGCGACCCTTCGCAAGGTGCCGGCGCGCAAGGCGGGGACTTTGGTTCGCAATCCTGCGACGGGCGAGATGGTCAAAGCCGCCGCCAAGCCCGCAAGCGTGCGCGTCAAAATCCGGCCGCTCGCCAAATTGAAGTCGGCGGCGACGAAGTAAGCGCCATCCATCGGGCCGTCGCGTTGCTTTTTAGCGCCGCGTCGGCGCGCTTGTCGCCGCCGATTTGTTGCTAGGGGGCCGCGCCGCTCGCGAAGGCTGCAGTAGTCATGCGCGGTCTCGGCGCCGCCCCTTGGGCCGTCCTTTGGATCGAGCCTGACGTCGACGGCAGCGGTCTTCTTGGAACCGCCGCCGCCGAAATGGCGAACCCCGCACTTACCATCCGAAGCCGTCGGGATAACCGTAAGCCGGGTAGCCATAGGCCGGATAGCCATAATCATACGGCTGTGCGTAGGCGCCGGCTGCGCCGACGGCGGCGGCGGCGCCGAGCACGCCAACGGCCGCGGCGGCCGCGGCTGCTGCGCCGGGATTATATCCACGGCGATAATAGCCGCCCCGATTATAACGCCGGTAATAGACTTGGTCAGTAAGCGATGGCGCCCTGACGCCCGCATCAACTGGCGTCGCCCAAGCGTCACGGGTCACAGCCGTCGCGGCCAAACCGCCGAACAGGGCGCCGGTGATGATCAATTTCAGCGTCTTACGCATGTCTGCCTCACTCGCCTTTGAATGCGACGCCCTTACGAGCTGGATCGTCGCCTTATCTTGGGCGCTGATAACGACGTTGTCGAGGCCAAGGATCGAAGGCTGCGTTTCATCAAAGAACTGGCGCCTATACGCCAGTTGAAAAACGCGCCGAGTTCGTTGTTCGTAGTCGGCCAAGCGCGGCGTCTACCTTGAGAATGATCTTGCAGCGCGCGGAACGACGCGGCCGTTATTGGCGCGCAAGCCACGCCAGAGTTCTTCCATGTAGGGCAGGACCGCGAACAGCAAGGCTGCGACCAGAGCGCTGACGATATAAGCCAGGGGCAGTGGCGGAGCTTTCAGCGCGATGTCAAAGCGCGGCGCTTCATCTCCGAATCCAAAGAGCGCCAGAAACTGCGGCCAGTGCCGCGCCGCGACCAACAGCACGCCCATCAGCGGCATCATTTCAAGGTAGCTGTGAACGTGTTGCTCGATGGGTGTAATCTCGCGCAAATTCACCGCATAGCTCAAATCCCAAAGCGTCGTCGCCTCGTGAACGAACAACATCACGATCATGAAGGCGAGCACGAGCGCGTTGATATCCAGCAGAAGCGCCGCGAGGAACGGCCCCGCGACTTCGGCGAAGAGCAGGAGATGAAGCACGGATTCTTTCGCGCCGGAGGTGGTTTCGATGTTTGTGGCGCGATGACACAGCCAATCGGCGAAACCGGCCATCAGCCAGACCGGCACGACAAAATACATCAGCACCAATAATGTCGGATCCTGTTCCATCAACAGCCGCTCTCAAGGCTCGTGTTCTTGCAGGGGCGCGTAAGCGGGGCCGTTGAGCGCTTCGCCGTCCGGCGCGAATTGAGATCCGTGACAGGGGCAGTCCCAACATCGCTCGAAGGCGTTCCAGTGCACGAGACAGCCAAGGTGCGAACAAACGGCTGAACGCAGGAACAACGTCCCGTCGTCGTCACGAAAGGCGGCGACCTTGCTCAAGCCGCTGCGCACGATCGCACCTTCTCCCGGCTTAAGCTGATCCCATGAGTTGATTTCGCCGGGCGTGACATAAGCGGCGAGCGCGCGGGATCATAGGCCTCGGCCCAGCGGCTGGCGCCGGTCAGGATCATGTCCTTGATGATCAGGCCGGCGAGCGCGCCATGAGTCATCCCTTGCCCTGAATCGCCGGTCGCGACGAAAACGCGCTCGCTCCCAGGGTCGCGGCCAATGAAAGCCATGCCGTCGATGGGTTCAAGAACCTGTCCGGACCAGCGGCGAAGCTCTTTGCCGAGCGACGGCAAACGCGCGCGCATCCAATCCTCCAGAGCCGCGAAGCGATCAGGCGCATCATTTGCTTCGCCCGAGCGATGATCCTCGCCGCCGACGATCAATATGTCGACATTGTCCTCGCCAGGCTGCAGCCGCACGTAGTGATACGGATCAAGCGTATCCCAATACAATGCGTCCGGAAGCGCGCCGGAACGCAATTCGAACGCCATGGCGTAGGTGCGGTAAGGCGCTTGCTTGGTGTGAATGGCGAAGCGGTCGGTGATCGGCGCATTCGTGGCGACCACCGCGAAGTTTGCATGGACCGTACGGCCGTCGGCCGTCACGACTCTCACGCCGCCATCGTCCTCCGCCACCTCAACCACCGCGGCGTCGGCATAGAAGCGTCCTCCGGCGTCGATGATCGCGCGCGCAAGGCCGTGAAGATATTTGAGCGGATGCACGCGAGCCTGATCCGGATAGCGAAGCGCCGGCGTGGCGTCATGTCCGGCAAGGGGAACGCCTGTCTGCTTGAAGACCGGAAGTCCCGCCTTCTGCGCCGCTTCAAACTCGCGTTCAAGCCATTCGACGTCTTCTGTTCTTGCCGCAAAGAGATAACCGTCGACCCTTTGAAAGTCGCAGTCGATTTTGAGTTTTTTTTGCAGAGTTTCAATGCGATCGATCGCGGCCTGCTGGCTTTCGCGCCAGGCGCTTGCGATGTCTTCCCCGCGTATTCTGATGAGTTCATCGAATCCGTCGTCGCTTGCTGACGCGAGATGCGCGGTCGTGCGCGCCGTCATTCCTTTGCCGATCGGTCCGCGATCGAGAATGATGACCTTCTTGCCGCTGCTCGCGAGCTCATACGCCGCGGACATCCCCGCGATGCCTGAGCCGACAACGACGACATCAGCGCGTTCGTCGTTCAGAAGAGAGCTGACGCCTTCGACAACGGGCGCGTCCGTCCAAATGGATCGACTTTTTTCAAAAGAGACATTCATCGGGATTTCCGGGTCTGCGCGATCGAGTTTCCGGGCGGCAATAGAGGGCCGGGCGAGAATAGAACGAACGCGCCTGCTCGGTGTTCCACAGCTTGATGGAAGCTTCGAGCATAACGCGGGCTACGGCCGTTACGCTCGAGCCCTCCATTCCTCGAAGTGGTCCCGAGCAACTGCGAAAGCTGAAGCGCGCGGCGCGTCGAGCGTCTGATGCCCACCTATCGTTTGTAGTCTTCCCTAAAGAGACTGCGCCAGAACTTCATTTCGAGTTTCCGGCCGGTGCGATGGCGTCTGCGGCTCCAGCGCAAAGCGGCGGCGATGGCGCCAACCTGACGACGATCGCTGCGCCGCGTCAGGCGTGAAAGCACTCTCAGTAAAAAATGCATGCCCTAAATGAATCAGGAACGAAGTCTCTTTCCGCAAGTTCAGGGATACCAACGGGAGCCGATGCGGCCGCCACGCTTCCCGCGACCTTGAACCGTGAACCTAGGAGCAATCATGTTCACGCATAATAAGAAACTTCAATATACGGTCCGAGTATCCGAACCTAATCCGGTCCTCGCGAGCCTGATGCTCGAACAGTTCGGCGGACCGCAGGGAGAACTCGCGGCGGCGATGCGATACTTCACGCAGGCGATCGCCGAAGACGATCCGGGCCGGCGCGACATGCTTTTCGACATCGCCACCGAAGAACTCAGCCATCTTGAGATCATCGGCAGCATCGTCTCGATGCTGAACAAAGGCGCCAAGGGGCAGCTCGCGGAGGCGACGCAATCCGAGGCCGAGTTGTATCGCTCCGTCACGCAGGGCGCCGACAGCCACACGCAGGCGATCTTGTACGGCGCCGGCGCGGCTCTCACCAATTCTTCGGGCGTTCCCTGGACCGCGGCGTATATCGACACGATCGGCGAACCGACGGCGGATCTGCGGTCCAATATCGCAGCCGAAGCGCGGGCCAAGATCGTCTACGAGCGGCTCATCAACGTCACCGATGACGCTGGCATCAAGGAGGCGCTCGGCTTCCTCATGACGCGTGAGATCGCCCACCAGATCTCATTCGAGAAGGCGCTTTACGCGATTCAACCCAACTTCCCGCCCGGCAAGATGGCAGGCATGCCGCAGTTCTCGCATCTCTATGTGAACGCGTCGCAGGGGCCGACTGATCATAAGGGTCCCTGGAACACGGGCGAGAATTGGCAGCGCATGGACGATGTGCTCGGAGGCATTCCGCTTGACGGCGGAGACGGCGCGGCGAGCGTCGATCTGGGATCTTCACAAAGCGAGGACCTCGCCAATTTCGCAGCGCGAACGAAGTCGAACCCCGGTTCCGATCCGGTGACGGGCGCGGATCTGGGCAGCAGCGGCGGCGCCCAAGCGCGACATTCGCCCGCGGAATGATCCAGGATTGGACGCCGGCGGCGGCAGCCGGCGTCCAACGCTTCGACAGCAAACGGCTGAGGCATTGCTATGACCGCTATGGTGATTCAACAAGGGCGTCCTCTGAAACTGGCCAATGTTCTCGGCTGGTTTTCGATTGCGCTAGGACTTGTCGAACTCTTCGCGCCGCGCCGCGTTGGCCGAATGGTTGGCGTCGAAGGCAATGGAAGTCTCCTGCAGGCCTATGGCCTTCGCGAATTTTTTGCCGGCGTCGGCATTCTTGCCTCACGCCGAAAAGCGCCGTGGCTTTGGGCGCGTGTTGCGGGCGATGCGCTCGACCTGGCGACCCTCGCGCCAGGCCTCTACAGCATTCGCCGGAACCGCCAACTGGCGACCGGGCTCGCGGTCGCCGCCGTCGCTGTAATCGGGCTGCTCGATATATACAGCGCGTTTCAGGCGCAGGGTCAGCGGTAAGCGGGCCGTCGACGCGGCGACGCGCGGTGAGCTGGGCGCGCATCGTCTCAAGGGCGCGACCGCACCCAGAGCACGGCCAGCAGCCGGGCAGGCGTCGCCGCCTATCGCGCAGCGGATAGGCTTCGGCCCCCAACGGCGATGATCGAACGTCACGACGTCCAGAGGCGATTGCGCTCGATCTTCAGCGCCAGTGCAGTTATGTTTGGGGCGCTGGCGTGTTTCGGGCCGGGATTTTTTTGACAGGGAACAGGCGCCAGTCACTGAAGGGCGCTCCGTTCCGCTCGAACCGCCTCGAGTTCATCGGACTGGTCAGGCTCGGAGGCTTCGCGGACGATGCATTACGATGCGCTCCTGGCTGCCCTCGTCGCAGGAGTCGTCACTCTCCTCGCGTTTCTTTTTTGGCCAGCGGTGGCGGATCAGCTCCCGGATGTGGCTCAGGCGGCGATCATCTATCTTTTGGTGCTGCTCGTCGGCGCCTGGATTTCCCACTCCTGGCGTCGAACACGGCGCAAATAGAACTGTAGGGCCGAATTATCGGCGGGCGGGAGCCCCCGAGCATCGCTTTCCCACTTGACAGCGGTCAATAAACCTACTCTTAACGGCTCGCCATTTAGATCGCGATCTTTCTCAGGCGAACAGGGTTCATGCGCTTTCTTAAAAAACTCCCAAGCTTTGCCGCGCCGCTTGTCGGCGTCACGGTTGCGCTTGCCCTGTGCATCGTCGTCTTCGCCTTGTCCTTGGCAGGGATGGATCCAACCCTCGATTAAAACGGCCTAAAACGCCGCCGTTCATTCGATAGCGGTTTCGACGGCGTCTGCTTCGTCGACTTCTTCCAACACCTCGTCAATGCTGTCTTCTTCCTCATCGGCCGTTGTGTCTTCTTCGTCATCAGCCGTCGCCAAGAGAACATGATCGGCGACCGGTTCGATGACCGGCGCGACAGGCGTGGGCCTCGCGAAACTCGTCGAGTACGGGCGCCTTGCCGCCGAACGCAAGACCTCCACGACTTGAAATGCCGCAGCGCACTTTGGACAGATGATCGGCGAGCGGTTGAGATCGTAAAACGCCGTTGCACACGTCAGGCATCGGCGTTTCACGCCAAGTTCAGCTTTGGCCATTGAGATATCCCTTCGAATTTGGACTGCGTGCGCTGGCGCGGCAGGATGATTCTTATCGCCTTGGGGCGATTCGGCGCCAAACGGCTCTCGAAGCCAGTTCTGTGGCTACGCAGTGTTAGCACGGCGGAGACGATCGGCCCGCAATAATTCGAGATGGCGCAGTGAAGGTCGCATAAACCGCTTTAAATATTTGGGGATCCGATCACCAGAATACAAGGCGAAAGTCGGTGAGCGACCCGGATCAGCGTTATCAGCAGGAAAATGGTCGCTGTGTTTCACAGGCCCGTGAAGGGCTGCCAAAATCCCAACACAACAGCTCGGAGGCCGAGACCGCCGCTTGAAATGCGGCGGCCAAGAAGCAAACGATGCGAGTTTGCGATCCTCGCATCGTCATCGCCACTCGCGCGACGTGTCAGCGCGAGCGCATGAAGCTGAGCAATGTGGCGCTCAGGCTACCGCCCGTGAACACGATCGTTGCGCCAAGGGCAAGCAGCGCGACAAGGTTGAGCGTCAGATCATTCGCCGCGCCGGCTATGGCGAGAATCCCCAGCACGATCACGGCCAAACCCGAGAGCGCCTGAATGCCTGCTGAGCCAAAGGCCATTTCGCTTGCGAGAATTTCACTGCCGCCAGCGCCAGCTTGATCTCTGCTCCTCAGCGACTCCTGACCGAGCACATGCAGTTGCCACACGGCGTTGCTGCTCAGGACCAAGGCCGACCCGAACGCGATCGCAGCGATCGGCGTCAGTGTTGCAGGCTCAATGCCGAGCAGCGAAAGCACGCCAAGAACGATGCCGGCCACGCCGACGAGAAAGACGACGGACAGGCTGCTGCCGCCGAATCCTTCGACGTTCGTGGTTCTCGAGCCAGCTGGAAAGATGATCTGGGCGTATTCGGATAACATCGTTCCGCCTTGAACCAACAAGGCGACGCCAAAGACGATCGTTGCGATTGACGCCATCATCGGCGCATTCACGCCCGATAATCCAACGATGGCGATAACGACGGTGGCCAGACCGCCGATGGCGTCGATCAGACCCCCATACGCCGCCGTTTCACGAAATGCCGACTCCCGAGAAGTAATGGACATGACAGTGCCTCCAGACTTGCGATATCGCCATACGAGCAAGAGCGCGCGCGATTCCAGATAGCGTTGGATTCACGCAGTCAAGATCGACACCGCGTTAACGAACGGCGCAGACCGCAAGCCAAGCCGCAATGCGTGGCAAGGTTGGTTCAGTATGCTCGTCGCGAAGTTGAGTGCATAAAGCTGAGAAGAATGGCGTTCAGGCTGCCCCCCTTGAGAACGAGCGCAGAGCCGAGAATGAGCAGCGCCACGAGGTTGAACGTAAGGTCGTTCCTTGCGCCCGACACGGCAAGAACGCCGAGCACAACTGCGGCGAAGCCGCCAAAAATCTGAATGCCGGCGGAATCAAAAACCATTTGGTTTGCGAGAATGTCTCTCGAAGACTCCTCGCCCCCGGCGGATGCGCGGCTGACGACATGACGATGCCAGGCAGAGACGCTGCTCAAGACCAGGGCGCCCCCGAACAAAATCGACGCGATGGGCGTCAGCACCGCCGAATCGAAGTCCAGCAGCGAAAGCACGCCTAGAGCGATGCCGCCCGCGCCAAACAGAAAAAGCGCCGAACGGCTGCTGACGTTGAAACCGTTGATCGGAGAGTTCGCGCCGAGTGGAACAGAAAATCTGGCATAACCAGACATCATGCCGTTGCCCTGGATCAACAGCGTGACGCCGAACAGAATTGTCGCGATCACGGCCATTATCGGCGCGTAGAAGCCGATCAGCCCAAGAATAGCGAGGATGACGGTTGCAACGCCGCCAACATCATCGATCAAGCCGCCTTGCCTAGCGCGCGCGGGGAAAGCCGATTCACCGACCGTTATCGACATGTTCGTCTCCCAACTTCGATGCCCCCAAAGATAAGATCTAATTAGCGGCCATTTGGCGCCGGCAAGATCAATCAGCGGACGCCAAAACCTTCGCCTTGAGCGTGACCGCGCGCGTCACGTGCTGGAGTCTTGAAGCGCAAGAACGCGCGGCCTCTGTCGTGCGGGCGTTCTCGTGCAACATCTGGCCATAGCGATTCATTCCATTCCATGGAAAAGATCGCAGCATCAAATCTCGGGATCAAACACCTAGTGCCCGGCCCTGCGAGAACGGCCCCGGGCTTATCGTGTGTCCCAAGACGCTCGACCATGGTTGCCGAGGCTTCATTCATGCCGATGATCTCCACCGGAATATCATGATGGCGGAACTTGAGAACGACGCGATCCAAGGCGTTGATGCTGGTAATGTCCCAAAAATGCGACGCGTGCAGATCAATCACCACGCCTTTCAAATCTTCCTCACGGAAATCGAAAGCCGAGTGAAAGGCCTCCGCGGTTGCAAAGAAGATTTGGCCAGTCACTTGATAAGTGCGCACAGCGCGAGTTTCGTCGCGCGAAGACGAGACCTTGAAAAACTGGGTGACTTTGTGCGCAAAAAACAAACCGCTCAGGATAACGCCGAATATTACGCCCTTGGCCAGATCATGTGTAAGGACAACCACGACGACAGTGCCCAGCATGACAAAACTTGATCTCTTGGGGTGTGTCAGCAGCGTCCGCATGGACTGCCACTGAAACGTGTTGATCGAAACCATGATCATCACCGCCACCAAAGCCGCCATCGGGATTTGAACAACATAGGGGCCAAGCACCACGATCAAGAACAACAGAAACGCGCCAGCCCATAGCGTAGACAGCCGTCCCCGGCCGCCCGAGGACACGTTGATTACGGACTGGCCAATCATCGCGCAGCCCGCCATTCCGCCCAGAAATCCAGAGGTTATGTTGGCGACGCCCTGACCGGCGCACTCACGATTCTTGTTCGATGTTGTATCGGTCATCTCATCGATGATCGCCGCCGTCATCAGACTTTCTAGAAGCCCAACCATCGCTAGCGTCAGTGCATACGGCAGAATGATTTTCATCGTCTCAAGGGTGAAAGGCACCTGCGGCAGGGCGAACCATGGCAAATCACTTGGCAGCGCGCCCATGTCACCGACTTTATGAATGCCAAGACCAAGATACACAGACACCGCCGTCATCGCCACGATGCAGACCAATGGAGATGGCACGGCTTTCGTCAGACAGGGCAGTCCGTAAATAATGCCGAGGCCAGCGGCGACCATGATGTACACGGTCGTGCCTTGGCCCAGCAGCTCTGGCATTTGCGCGAGGAAAATCAGAATCGCGAGTGCGTTGACGAAGCCGGTGACCACCGAGCGCGAGACAAACCTCATCAGATTGCCCAATCTCAGCATTCCTGCCGCGATCTGAAAAACGCCCGTCAGGATTGTTGCAGCGAAGAGGAACCCGACGCCGTGATCTTTCACGAGCGGAATCATCAACAGCGCCATCGCGCCTGTGGCGGCAGAGATCATCGCCGGACGCCCGCCCGCAAAGGCCGTGACGACTGCGATGCAGAACGAGGCGTAGAGGCCGACCTTGGGATCAACGCCGGCGATAATGGAAAAGGCGATCGCTTCAGGAATGAGAGCCAACGCGACGACTGTTCCGGCGAGGATCTCACGGATTATGTTGGGAGCCCACTCGCTCCGTAGATGGACAAGGTTCATCTGAACAATAGCTTTCATTGCCTGCCGCTTGTAACGGCAGCAGGTGAAGTTTAGGCTTTACTCGCCAGCCTCGTTAAAGGGGGAGCCGCGCGCTTAAATCGGACGGCACCGCTCTAGGGCGGAGTCAGTCGGCGAAGGCGCAGAGCTGCAGCGGAAAGGATCATTCCCGGCACTATAGCACGGCGATGCTGCGATGCAGCATCAAAATGTTTGCTGTATGCTGGTGTTTTCAGCACGTTTATGTGGCTGAACTTTTAAGCGATGCCGCTCGGCGATGTGTGCGGACGCTAGTGTGCGGGAGTGCGCTGCGTGCGGCGCTGCAAAGTGCGACGGCAGCACGCGCGCCAAACGTCCCCAAGCGGGAAGGCGCGCCGCGCCGGCGTGCGCGTAACTTCGTCGAAGATTCACCGACTGTCGCTGAGGAGAAGTCGCGCTCTCCCAGGAGGCGAGCGTCAGTCGAGAGCCTTACCGCCTATCTCTTCGCAAGCGGCGACGGAGTCCTTGAAGACCCAGCCCTGGCCCTTGCATGAATTCATACCCTTGCACGCGTTCTTGGGCGAGTGACAGTCGGCCTTGCCCTTACAGCTATTGGCGCCGAGACAATGCACTTTACCCGTCGACGCCGCCTTTCATCTATCCGTTTTCATATTTCGTCTCATCCCTGTCCGCATCGCACCAAGTTCGCCACCATGGTTTACCAGTCGCGGGTGGTAAAGCAAAAAATGCTCACGCCTTGGCGATAGTATTGGAGCTATGAGAAGGGCGCCCACACAGCCGCTCTCCGTATAGGCGTCAGGAATTCGCGAGAATGCTCGACAACCTGAAATCATGCGAAAACGCAGTAGCGCGTGGCCGACGGCGCTACGGAAGACTGTGCTTTTCGATGCAGATGGTTTGCAACTGTAGTATATTCGACCGCCCGGCGCGCATTGACCCACGCGTAGCGGAATCTGGTCGTTCACCTTTAGAGGACGTGACGAGGGCGTTCGAGGGCGGATCGCCCGCCGGGGAGTCGATCACGCCTTGTCGCGGCTAGGCCGGGAGCCGATTTTGTTGACAAGATTGCCCGAAATCGGTCCGATCAAACGCGATCTGAGTGCGAATGAGCCTTGGACCGAGTCTTTTGCAGTGTCCGATGGGACGGTCGAAACCGACGTTGGAAAGGAAGTCGCGTCGCCGTCGCGCGCCCTGCGTCGACGCGAATTCACGCGCCAGGTCTTTCTTCAGATTCATCGAACCATCGGCCTTTTCGCCGGGGCGGTGTTCGTTCTGGTCGGGCTCAGCGGCAGCATTCTCGCCTATCGCGAGGACATCGACGAATGGCTGAACGCTTCCATCATGCGCGTTGAAATCCCCGCGCCGCCCGCGCGCCGCCCGCTCAATGATATTCTCGCAGCTGCGATCACGGCGATGCCCGCCGACGGCAAGGCGGAGAGAGTCACAATGCCGCGCCATTCCGCATCTGCGGCGGCGATCACATACATGGTCGAGACCGACGACCTCGACACCGATGTCTACGAGATGTTCGTCGATCCTTACACCGCGAAAGTCAAAGGCCAGCGCTTTTATCTGCATGGAGACAAGACGCTGTCACAGCCCCTTGTCCCAATCATCATGGCCTTTCATTGGACCCTGCTGCTTGGATTCAACAACGCCTATATACTCGGTTCGATAGCTTCACTTATTCTTATCTCCATCCTTGTCGGTCTTTATCTGTGGTGGCCGCGCAATGGCGATTGGCGGCTGGGTTTTAAAATCAAATGGGGCGCAAGCCCAGAGAGAGTCGTTTACGACGCGCATAGAAGCGTCGGCGCTTACTTCAGCGTTTTCTTGTTGGTTACGCTGTTCACCGGAGTCGCCATGATTTTCAAGCCGGCGACGCGTTCCGTGGCTGGGCTTTTTTCTCAGGTGCGCGCAGATCCGGATTATGGAAAATCGACGCCAATTCCAGGCCGACCGCCGATCGGCGTCGACGAAGCCGTCGCAATCGCCGAAAAAATCTTCTCCGATGGCAGACTTCACTGGATTCTCCTGCCGACCACGCCAAGCGGCGTCTATGTCGTGGGCAAGCAGTCGAGAGACGAGCCCAACAGAACCACAACGTTTCGGAATGTCGGCGTCGATCAGTACAGCGGACAAGTTCTGTATGTGCAAGATCGCAGTGCGTTCACCGCAGGGGAGAGGCTCCTCGAATGGCTCTTCCCGCTGCATACCGGCGAGGCTTTCGGCGCGATCGGCCGATCGATCGTTCTGGTGGTCGGGCTGACGCCCTTTGTCCTTTACGTCACGGGCTTTCTGCGATGGCGACAAAAGCGCCGTGCGCGAAGGCGCGCGGCAGACTGACAAATCCGTTCTGACCGTTCCATAAATCGCGAGTTATCGCCCAACGAAGATCGGCATTTCGATTGTGTCCTCTGCGTTTTTCGCCTCGCCGAAGGCAAGCTTGAGGAGATATTTTCCCTTGTGAGCGACCGACGCGTCCAAAGTCACAAAGCCGCTTGTATGCGTATGAGATGGCAATGCGTTGATCTGTTTCAGGCCCCCTTCAGCATCATATTGATAGAAGGAAAGCGCGACGGATTCGCTTCTCGCTTCCTTTTCCATGAGCGTGACGGAAAAAATGACCTTGCCCGTTCCGGGCACGCGATCGCAGAACTCGTCATACTTGCTCAAATCGTCCGTTGGCCCTCCGGCGCTCTCTTCGGAATCCGGCAGGAAGTAGGTCGTGAGATGCACGGAGTAGAAGTCGCTCACTCCTAGACATTCCGATATCGTGCGATCGCCCGCCTTCACCGCAGGCTGAAGGACATGCGCCTTCCAAAAATCATTCAAACGCTGGTTGAAAGCCGGACCCCAGAATGAATATGTAAACATCGCGATATTGACGCCGGCGATCAGAATGATGCCCGCGAATAGCAACAAGTTCAGGCGAACAGTCGGACGCATCGTTTGTTGTTCCTTGTCCTGCACAAAACGACCACGCTTTGAGAAACATCTCTACGGGCGCACCTCGAACTCCCAAGCGCCGCTGACGAGATGGCCATCAGCCGAAAGCGCCCGGTAGCGCGCGGTGTATTTGCCGGGAGTCAACCGGTTCACGCTTACCGACACATGGCTTGGATCGGCGCTGTCAATCGCCGCGTCGCGCTTGTCGACCCTTTCGCCCGATGCGCTCACAACCGCCAATGCGGCAAAGGCGTCGCGAATGCCGGCGTCGTACCACACTTCCACTTTTCCGATGTCGTCGGCGCCGACGCCGCCTTGCGCGGGGGAGGTGCGGACAACGATCGCATGCGCCAGAATGATCGCCGGGCTTTGCGGCTCTCTCGCCGGATGCGAGGGGCCGGTGAGTTCCATCCCGGGAGCAGCGCTCGGTTGTTGATCGCGACGTGGGGAGTCAGAGACAGTTCCGTACGCCGCGGCGGGTTGAGGCGTCGCGCCGACTGACAGGATCGCCCCAGCAAGCGACAGTAGGCGCGCATGCCGGTTGACCGACATCCAGGAAGGGCTTTTTCGACGGGAGAATCTTGCCTGTCCGCTCTTCGTCATGGGGCGAAGTCCGATTCATTAATCATTTCCAAGCCGCTCGCGCGCAAGAAGTGCGTCGGGCCGCAAGTCGCCGTTTGCTCATTTTGTCATAGACTCGCCCCGCGACGCCATTCCGCCGCGTCGTCGCACCACGTCAGCGCGCGAACGGGTCTTCTTTCTCCAAGAACACCGCGCATCCTGCTCGAAGTCGCCCGACTTGAGCTTGCCCTTCTCCCTCGATATGCATCTTTTTAGAAAAGTGCATACGCCGCAGGCGCGCGGCGCGTCAAGGGAGTCCGCCCGATGATGTGGTTGCTGAACAGCGCGGTCGCTGTCGTTGTGGCGTTTTTCGCGAGTGCGCCGGCGGCGCACGCCCATACGGCGAATATTTCCAGCAGCCGAATCGTGCCGGAAGGGCACGGTCTTTATCGCGTCGAGGTCGGCTTTCTGGGAACTGACATCGAGCGCATGTTCGCCGAGAACAAACCGAAAAGCGACGAGGTCGATCTCACCGAGCCGGGCGTGATCGAGGGCATGATTGGCAAGTTCATTCAGAAGCGCGTCGATCTACAGAATGCGGAAGGTCAGGCCTGCACGAGCGCGGTGGTTTCGGTTGGCGAAGATCCGACCAATCCTTATGACTCAAAAGCCGTGCTGCGGATGGATTGCAGCGCCGTCGAGGGTCAGATTTTCTATAATCCGTTCAGACTCCTCGATGCGCAAGGAGCGCGGGCGAAACATCTCGTCAGCATCGGGGAAAAAGGCGATGAATCCAGTCTAACCGAGGCGCAGCGCATAGGCCGGGAGCCGGCCCCCGGGCAGGTCATGATCTATCCCGGCGATGCGATGGTTGATCTCTCCAAGCCGTTGCTGACGCCTTGGGAACTCGCGCCGAAATTTTTCTCCGCCGGGGTCGAGCACATTGTGTCGGGCTATGATCATCTGTGCTTCCTGATCGCCGTGATGCTTTGGGCGACGCGAATCTGGCCCGTCGTCAAGATCGTAACGGCTTTCACCGTCTCACATTCGATCACCCTGTCACTTGCGGCGCTTGAACTCGTCAATTTGCCGAGCAGTTGGGTCGAGATCGCAATCGCGCTGTCGATCATCTATGTGGCCGTCGAGAACTTCTTTACGCGCAAGGTCGACAAGCGCTGGCGCGACACCTTCGCGTTCGGCTTCATCCATGGCTTTGGCTTCGCGAGCGGTTTGATTGAGCTCGGGGTTCCTCAGCGCGCGATCGTGCCGGCGCTGGCGAGCTTCAATATTGGCGTCGAAGTCGGGCAGATCGGCGTCGTGCTCGTCGTTCTCCCTTTACTTCTCCTGATCGATAAGAACTTCACTCAGGGTCGGCGCAGTCCGCTCCTCGTTCAGGCGTGCTCAGCGATCATCGCCTGTTTTGGCGCTTACTGGTTTTTTGTGCGCGTTTCCGAGCTGGGCTAGGAAATTAGCCAGGCGCTGTGTTCCGCTGAAGGGGCCGACCGCTTCGCCTAAACGCTGTATTTAAAGCGAAACCGGCGATAAGGGCGAACTGGCTGATGATGCCCGGAAAAGCTTAAACGCCTCAGCCTGTATAACGGAAAGGCTCCGGGAGCGGCTAAGGATCGTCAATTCACGCCGATGGACTTTCATTTTTTTAATGTTTAGTTCAAGCGCCGGGCTGGGGCGTTAGGCGGAGCGATAGGCAAGTCCAGCGGACCGCCGGCGTTGGCGAGCCCTTTCCCGGCGAAAGCCGCAGGGTGAGGCGGCTCTTCGGACATCTGGTTTTATCGGAGGAAATCTTATGAGGAAGCTGATATTTGCGCTTGCCGCGGCGGGAGCGCTCGCGCCTTCGCTGTCCAACGCGCAGGTCAAGATCGACATGACCCGCATCACCTGCGGTGAATTGTTGGCGATGCCGGCCGACGATCAAGCAGACAAAGCGGCCGAACCTTCATCGACGTGAACTTATTCCGGAAAAATTCCGCCAGCGTCAAGAGCTGGTGCGCTTCCAATCCGAATGAGTCGGTCATGGCGGGTCTGCAGCGCGCTTTTGAGCAGAAGTAACAGGAACGGGGAAGCACATGAATCGCAAACTTATTTTCGCTGGCGCTCTCGCCGCGGCCGCCTTCGCCGTTCCGGCCAACGCGCAGGTCACGATCGAAATGTCGGAAATCACCTGCAAGCAGTTCGCCGGATACGACGCAGACACTCAGGACTTCGTCGCCAACTGGATGAGGGGCTATTTCAGCTCCAAGAACAACATCACCGTCATCGATTCGCGCTACGTGAAACGCAATACGGATAAGATCACGCGCTACTGCAAGAAGAAGCCCAATTCGTCCCTCATGGATGCGATCCAGAAGAACGCCCGCTGACCCGAATGAAGCGCACGGCCAGGAGTCGGCCGTGCGCTTTGCCATTTCTTCTTGATCATTGCTTACAGCTCCAACGCGGCAGTCTGCCGTCGTCCGACTTTCTCAGCTGCGGGAACGTGATGCGCCGGCGCGGCGGAACCGACGCCGATCTCTAGGGTTAAGGTAGGGGCCTGCGCGCCGCTGCTGCCTCGAGCTTGAGCGTGCGTTCGTGACGGGTCACGAACGACCGCGGCAAAGAGACGGAGGACGCCTTCGATGAACGACGCTCCTGCGCCATCGGATTCGGCGCCTACGCTTTCTGTGTTCCACCGCGGCGACCCTCGGGCTGGCAGGCCATTTCCCGCTACTGCGTGCCGCGTTCTTGTGAATCGCGCCTGATGCTTCCGAGCGCGACGGAACTCGATCGGCTCACTGCGCCGGGTGCCTTTCTATGGGCAACCGGCGTTGAAGACACGTTCATCACCGATCCGCATCCAAGAACCGGGCGCATGCTCGACGAATATGAGCTGACGGATCATTATCGGCGATGGGAAGAGGATATCGCGTTGATGGCGCAATTGGGCGTTCCCTGCGCGCGCTATGGCGTGCCCTGGCATCGGGTGCAACCGGCGCCGGGGAGTTGGGATTTCAGCTTCGTCGACGCCGCGCTCGAGCGCATGCTCGAACTAAACATCGATCCTATCGTTGACCTCGTGCATTACGGTTTGCCGCCTTGGATGGAGCACGCGTTCCTCAACGCGGACTATCCAAGCCGCGTGGCAGAATACGCTGCCCGCCTGGCTGAACGCTTCCGTGGGAGGATCAAGTGGTACACGCCGCTGAACGAGCCTCGGATCACCGCGTGGTATTGCGGACGTTTGGGCTGGTGGCCGCCGTACGGACGCAGCTGGCCAAGTTTCGTTGCGGTGATGCTGTCGATCTGTCGCGGAATCGTGGAAACGACCCGCGCGCTACATGAGGTCGACCCCGAAATCGTCGCGTTTCACGTCGACGCCACCGATGTTTTCGAGTCGAGCGACCCGGCGTTGGCCGAGGAGGCGGAGCGGCGTCAAAGGATTGTGTTCCTTGCCCTCGATCTCATCAGCGGGCGCGTCGATCCGCGTCATCCGCTGTGGACCTGGCTTCTGAGGCAGGAGGCGGCGGAACCCGCGCTGAACGCCTTTCGAGAACGCCCGCTTGAGCTCTCTGTCATTGGCGTGAACCTTTACCCGATCTTCACGCTCAAACGGATGTCGCGAGACCGTTTCGGGCGACTGCGCGTTCGAATGCCTTACGCTTCGGGCGCGCTCGTGACGAAGATCGGCGAGATGTATTTTGAACGCTACGGCGCGCCGATCATGATCTCGGAAACCGCGACCAAGGGTTCGGTGAGACAGCGACAGGCATGGCTCACTGACTCGGTCGAGGCGGTGAAGACGCTGCGCGCGGAAGGCGTTCCGATTGTGGGCTATACGTGGTGGCCGATGTTCGCGCTCGTGACATGGGCCTATCGTCAAGGGCTGCGGCCCCTTCACGAACATCTTTTGCAAATGGGGCTATGGGATCTCGATCCCGATCCATCGGGGCGGCTGGACCGTGTTGAGACGCCCCTTGTCGACGCCTATCGTCGACTGACGTCCGGTGGCGCGGCTGCGGTGGGTCCGCTCGCGCCAACGCCACGGCTGCCGTAGCGCAGCCTCCACGAGCGATCGGGGAGTATAGGCATGTTTCAGAGTTTCTTTCTTGCGGGTTTCGAGGGGTCGACAGGCTTCAACCGGCACGGCGAGTGGTTCGATCAGGTCGTCGCGACAGGTCACGACGCCAATGTAGATGAAGACTATGCCGACATCGCGCGACTGGGCTTGCATGCCGCGCGTGAGACCGTTCGTTGGCCGCTCGTCGATTGCCGCGGTCGATACGATTTCTCCTCGCTCGAACCGTTCATAGAGGCCGCAAACCGCCATGGCGTTGGCGTCATATGGGATCTCTTTCACTATGGTTTCCCTCAAGACGTCGACCTCTGGTCCGAGGCGTTCCCGCGGCGATTCGCCGACTACTGCTATGCGGTGGCGCGCTTCGTCGCCGCGCGCATGGAGGGTCCCTGCGTCTTCACGCCGATCAATGAGCCTTCGTTCATGGCCTATGCCGGCGGCGAGAAGGCGCTGTTCGCGCCATACGGGTCGGGACGAGGCTGGGAGCTGAAGGTCGCGCTCGCGCGTGGCGCAATCGCGGGAATCAATGCGATACGCGCCGCCTGTCCCGATGCGCGTTTCGTCAGTGTCGATCCCTTGTGCCGCGTCGTCTGTCCCAAGGACAGGCCGGATCTTGCTCCTCAGGTCCACGACTTCAATAACAGGCTTGTGTTTCAAAGCTGGGACATGTTGTGCGGCAGGCTTCTGCCCGAACTCGGCGGCAGTCCTGAACATTTGGACGTGGTGGGAATCAATTATTACTGGACCAATCAGTGGGAATTGAACGACGCGCCCAACGCCGACGGAAACGTGCCGCCGCTTCACGACGATGACCCGCGCCGAGCGCCGCTGTCGGATCTCGTTCTCTCTGTCTGGCAGCGTTACGGCCGCGAGGTCATGATCACCGAGACCAGTCACGTCGGGGACAATCGTGGACCGTGGCTGTGCGAAGTGGTCAGCGCCTGCCATGCGCTCTTGCGTCAGAACGTGCCGTTGCGCGGCGCGTGCCTTTATCCGATCCTGGGAATGCCCGAGTGGCATGATCGCGATCTCTGGACGCCCATGGGCCTGTGGGATCCGCTCTGTCACCGCGATCCCGGCGCAGGCCGGCTTCTGTGCGAACCGATGGCCGAGGCGCTGCAAGGCGCGGCGCCGCTCGAGGCGCTGCATCAGGCGCAGCAGGAGGCTGAATCTCGCCGCGGCTCGCAGTTCGAACTTGCGAGGCGCAAGCGCTACGCCGCGCGTTGAGGAGTCCTATCCCCGCAAGTCGTCACTCCGCCGCTTCAGCACGTCTCCGCGCTTTCGAAAAAGCGCCGCCTGAAGAGATGAGCGCGTCGTGCGCGCCGCGCTCGACGATTTGTCCTTGGCTCATGACGAAGATGCAATCACAATCGACAACCGACTCCAGACGGCGTCTCTATCAGCCGCCGCTCCTGCTCGGGATCGAGCGCGCTTGTTGGTTCGTCGAGGACAAGGAATGGCGCGTTGGACAGCAGCGCGCGCGCGATGGCGATCCGCTGCCGCTGACCGCCGGAGAGATTCGCGCCGCCCTCGGCTAACATGGTCTCATAGCCATCGGGCAGAGGGTGAATGAATTCGGCGGCGCCCGCGTCTTCGGCCGCTCGTTCGATTTCCGCTCGCGTGGCGTCGTGCCGCCCATAGGAGAGATTTTCTGCGATGGTCGCCGGCAGCACGAGGCTGTCTTGCGCGACGAGCGCGAAATGCGCTCTTAGCGCCTCGAGCCGTACGTTCCTGAAGTCCACGCCATCCAAGCATAGCGCCCCGCTCGTCGGATCGTAGAACCGAAGCATGAGACTTAAGAGAGTGCTCTTGCCGGCCCCGCTCGCTCCGACGAAGGCCACCATCTGGCGCGGCCGTATCGTCGCCGAAACGTCGGTGAGAATTTGCTTGCCGCTTCCGTAGTCAAAACTTACGCGCCCGGTTCGTCGAGCACATGAAAAACCCGACGCGAAGCGGCCTCGAAGATGCGCACTTTGGCGAAGAACTCGCTGAGCCATTTCAGCGGGTCCCAAAGCTTGCGCAAGTAGTCGATGAAAATGAGCAGCGTCCCGACCGTCATGCCGTCGGCGACGGGCACGAGAAACTGGTCTCGGTAGACGAGCCAACCTCCATAGCCGAGGATGATCGCGCCGCCCACGGATAGAACGCCGTCGCGCGCGAGAGGATAGAGCTGTTCCTGCCAATTCAAACTCAGCAGCGCCTCGACGCTTCTGCCGACCGCGCCGGAGAAGCGTCTGAATTCGAAAGCCTCGCGACGGAACGCCTGCGCCAAAGGCACACGCGCCATCGCCTGCTGAATATGCGCGGTCAGATCGGCGTCGATCTGCTTTGAGTCAAGCGCGCGTTTGTGAATTCTGACGCCAAATCGCCAGTTGCTCCATATCATGAAGGGGGCGACGGTAAATGCCGCGAGCGTTAAATTGACGTTTCGAGAGAAAAGAATAATGGTCATCACGGTGAGCGTTACGGCCGCAACCGAAGTTCCAATCACGACGTCGACGATGCCCCACGGGCCGAAGGCGTCTGTCGTCAGACGATAGATCGAATCGCCTTGCGGTCGGCTGCGGTGATAGGTGAGGCCAAGATTTTGTAGCTTGGTGAAGAGATCAAACCGCACCCGCGTCGTGCCGCGATAATTGAGGTAATAGTTGATCATCATGCGGCCCATCCAGGCCGCATATCCGACGAGTTGCAGTCCAAGTCCGATCGCGACCAGACCTGCGATCTGCCCCGGCTTGTCCTTCGGCAATACGGCGAGGAAGTAGCTGTGTATCCAGTTGCCTTTCGGCTCGCTGGAAAGCACGGAGTCGACAAGCACCGCCAGCGGCCACGCCTCCAGGAGGCCCACGCTCACGGAGATCGCTATCATCGCGACAAGCGCGGCGATCCGCAGCCGGTCTTGTAGGAAGTAAGTCAGCGCCCGGCGATAAACCGCGACGTCTGTCATGTCTTGCGCAGAATGCATGGCGCTATAACGCGCCAGCTCGCCTAAAGGTCTTCCCAACCCACGGGTTCGAGCTTGGAGATCGCAGGCGCCGGACCGGCGCTTCGCGCCGCAGCCTCGATCAGGCCGCCAAGCAAAGCCGCGGCGGTTGGATCTTCTCCCGGAGGATCACGGAACAGTTTGAAGGTCGCGATCACGATGCGGCCTGTGCCGTAGTTGCGTCCGACCGCAATCGCGGCTGGACGATGAATCCATCCGACAACCAGCGCCGCGTGAACGCGCGCCTGAAAATCAAGGAGATTACAGCCGGAGATGATATGCGTCGGGATCACACGATCAAACGCCTGGTCAAGCAGAGGCCCGCCGGGAATCGCGGCGAACGGACCCTGTCGTCGAAGCCAGGCGAAGGACGACGCCCAGTCGCCTCGCCAGAGCGTGCCGTCGCGCGCCACCACCTTGACATTCTGCCAGTGCGGAAAGAATGGCGTGAGCGAGCCTGGCGTTTCGGTCAAGAGAACTGCTCGCCCGCCGGCGCGCACATAGGTCGCAAGCGCGGTCGAAGCGTGCGTCTCGACGACGACGTCCGCCGTCTCGGCCCCTTCCGCCAATCCATAGCCAAGCGCCTGCAGCCGGTCCCGAATGTCGCCATGTGACGACCACAGCGAAAGCTCCGGCGGTCGCGGCCTTGCATGCACGGCAACGTCGATTTCGTTGCTCGCGAGAAGTCGTCCGTCAAGAGAGTGCAAGCGCAGGGTGAGACGGCGCAGGCAGGAGTGCTCGACCACCGGCAGTTTCACCGACATCATGCCGAGATCAACGACAGCGCCGGGCTCGATGGAGGGGATTTCCAACGTCATCGGCTCGGTGAGCGATATGTCGAGAGCCGCCGCCTCCAACGGATTTGGCCCGCCATGCGCGACGCAGAGCGAGAGGCGAACGGCGTCGCCCGACCAGTAGGCGGGACGATCGAGCGTGGGCAGAATAACCGTATCGGCATTGATCGAGTGAAACAGATTGTGAAAAACGCGCGGATTCGAACGCATGTCCAGAAGGCCGTTCGCCTCCCAGTGACAATCGGTCAGCTCGGTGATGACGTAGCCGGCGATCTGCGGCTTCCGGCGCATCGCCTCGATCTGGTATTTCAGCGCCCGAAACTGTTGCCACTGCGTCGCTTCGATGAAGCTTTCAAACGTCCCGAACACGCGGTCGAGACTCCAGTCTTGAAATCGGTTGCGAACGCCATGCGCATACATGACGCCTTCGCTCCAGTCGTGGCCGGTCTCGAACCACCAGGCTTCGGCGCCGGCCGCGTCTCTCAACTTCTCAGGGTCAGGCAGCCCCCAATTGCCAAATTCCGAGCATAGCAGCGGCTCCTGTCCCGTGATGACCGCGTCGCCCTCGGGGCTGAACAGCCATTCGGCCCTTCCGGCGAGTTCCTCGACGAACTGATCCCAGTCCTCCCGGCTATCGGGAATGGCGGCATAGAAATGGAAATCCGCGAGATCGGTCTGGACGTGAAAGCTTGGCGCCAAGGGCGAATTATCGACGACAAGCCGCGACGGATCGTAGGACTTGAGCCACAGGTACAGCTTCTTCAGCCATGCGCGGTGATAGGGGTCATGGACAAGGTCGACGCCCCAGTTCTCGTTGATCAGCGTCCAGCAAAAGATCGAAGGATGGTTTCCATCGCGATCGATAAGGCCCTTCAGCGTGAGCTCCTTGCGCTCTCGCGAGAGTTCGGTCGAATCCCCGGCGTTCGGCAGTTCCGCCCAAATCAGCAGGCCAAGGCGATCGGCAACCTCATAATAGCGCGGGTCCGGCACTTTAATGTGGCAGCGCAGGGCGTTCAGCCCGAGCTGCTTCGCCTTGTGAAATCTGTCCTCGAGAAATTCGACCGAGGGCAGAGTGCAGATCGTGTCGGGATAATAGTCCTGGTCGAGAGCGGCGCGCAGATAGAACGGCTTGCCGTTGAGATATAATTTCCCCTCTCGGGTTTCGACGCTGCGAAAGCCAAATGTCGTTTCGATTTGGTCGACGACGACGTCTTTGCGCGTCATCGAGACTTGTAGACGATAGAGATAGGGGCTGTCGGGCGACCAGCAGCGAGGCGCAGGCACAAACGAATACAGCAGCGCGTTTTCAACCCCGGCCGCCAGTTTGGCGCATGACTGCGCCACGGCGTTTTCCTCCGCGTCGACGACCGTCATGGTCACGTCGGCGGCGTCGGTGAGCGGGCTCTCGAAGCGCACTTGCGCCGAAATCTCGCCGCTCGCCTGCGATGAACGCACGCGCACCGTGGTGACGTGGTCCGCGATCCGCCTTTCGAGATACACGGACTGCCATATCCCCGAGAGGGGGCCGTACCAGCTCTGCTTGCCGAAAGGCATTTCGGCGAATGGCGTCGTGGGGAATTCGAACGGGTCGTCGGTGGGGCTTTCCACCTTCACCTTAATCTCGGCCTTTCTGTTGACGATCCGGTCAGTGATGTCGAAATGAAACGGCAGGAAGCCGCCGACATGGCTGCCGACGAATGCGCCGTTCACAAACACATGGGCCACGTGGAAAACGGCGCCGAAGTGCAGGAACACCCGCTGCTCCAGCCATTCTTCAGGTATCTCCACCTCTCGGCGATAGACCGCGACGCCGCCACGCATGCGCAGATCGGCGAATTGGGCTTGCCAAGGGCTCGGGACAAGAATCGTCCTGCTCTCGGCCGGCTTGGCGCCATAGCCGAGATATTTGAAGTCCCATGACCCGTCTAGGGATATGCGCGCTGCGCTCACCTAACCTCACTTCGACCAGGAGTGCCGGCTCCGAAGCATCGTTGCCTGGTCGAATATAACAATGAGCGATCCACCTTCGATTTTCTACATAGCGACCGTCAAAACACTCAGTATTTTTATCCACGACTCAAGCTTGGCCGGATTGCGCAGCGCCGCAAAGTTAGCTCATCGCGATCGCGACTCGACTATTCAGCGGCGACTGAAGCAGTAGCGAAGGCCGCGCTGTTCCGAGCCGGGATCTCCTTGTTGATCCGTCGGAATGTCGCGAGCGCCTGACCGACAACCTGATCCATATTGTAGTAGCGATAGGTTGCCAGCCGCCCGACAAACCAAACATTTTGCTGCGCGATCGCAAGCTTCTCATAGCGCTTGTAGACTTCCGCATTTTCCGGGCGCGGCACGGGATAATAGGGATCGCCTTCGTCGCTCGGGAATTCATAGGTCAGGCTTGTTTTGGCATGTTCCTGACCCGTGAGATGCTTATATTCGGTCACCCGCGTATAGGCTTCAGTCTGCGGATAATTGACGACCGCCACAGGTTGATGCTGCCGCTCATCGAGCGTGACATGTTCGAAGCGCAGCGATCGATAGGGCAGCTTTCCGAAGCGGAAATCGAAATACTCGTCGATCGGCCCGGTGAAGATCAATCGCTTATAGAAGACTTCGTTACGCACCTCCTCGAAGTCGGTCTGCAGCATGACGTTGATGTTGGGGTGGTCCACCATCCGTTCGAACATGCGCGTATAGCCGTGAAGCGGCATGAATTGGTATTCATCGCCAAAATAGCGATCGTCGTGATTGAGGCGAGTCGGCACCCGCGCCGTTACGGACTTGTCCAGCTGCGACGGCTCTACGCCCCACTGCTTTTTGGTGTAGCCGCGAAAGAATTTCTCGTAGAGTTCTCGCCCCACGGTGCTGACGACGACGTCCTCAGACGTCTTGATCTCTTCACAATGTTCGGCGCGGCTGGCGAACCACTGCGCAAGTTGCTCCGAATCTAAGGAGAGACCGTAGAGGCGATTCACGGTGTCCAAGTTGATCGGAATGGGCACGAGCATGCCGTCCACATTCGCGAGGACGCGGTGCTCGTACGGGCGCCATTGCGTAAACTGTGAAAGATGCGCGAAGACGGCTTCGGAGTTCGTATGAAAGATATGCGGGCCATACTGATGCATAAGCACGCCGGCGTCGTCGTAGCGATCATAGGCGTTTCCGCCAATGTGCGGCCGACGATCGATAAGAAGGACGCGCTCGCCGCGCTGCGACGCGAGCCGTTCTGCCAGCACGCTTCCCGCGAAGCCTGCCCCGACGATAAGCCAGTCAAACAAGTTGCCCCTCCCGCGCTGATTTGGACTCGGCGCCGACGCTCGCGATGTGCAGCATCATCCTTGCCCAGGTCTTGTCCCACGACATTTCCGCAAGATGCGCATCGACCGAACTGAGCCAGTGCGCCTTCGGCCGCGAAAGCAACAGATCGATCTTGGCGACGAATTCTTCCGCGCTCGACGCGATTTCCACATGCCCGGCCGCGCCGTACGGGTTAACCACATCGGTGATCGGCGTTGAAACCACTGGGACGCCTGCAGCAAGAAATTCGGGCGTTTTCGTCGGGCTGATAAAACGCGTTGCTTCATTCAACGCGAAGGGCATGATTCCGACGTCCCATCCGGAGAGGTAGTTCGGAAGCTCCTGGTAATTTTTGCAGCCCAGCCAATGGATGTTCTCAGCGCGCGGGAGAGATTCGGGGTTGATCTTCGCGGTGGGGCCGATCATCACCAATTGCCATTGCGGCCGCAGCGCCGAGATGCCGGCGAGGATATCCATATTCATGCGTTCGTCGATCACGCCAAAGAACCCAATGCGGGGATGCGGAATCTCCCTTTGATCATCGGGATCAACGCCGCGGTCTCGCGCGCTCTTGAAGTGAGCGGTGTCGACGCTGCTCGGAAAAACGTGAATGTTGTCGTGTCGCTGACGTTTGGATTCGTACAAGCTCTGTCCGCCGACGAACATGAGATCGCATTTGGCCATCAACTCTCGTTCGAGATCGAGAATGCCCTGCGGCGCTCCAGCAAACGCGGAAAGCTCATCCATATTGTCATAGACGCGCAGGTTGGGAGAGAGATGGCGCGTAAACGGAAGCGCCATGGGGGTGTAGTACCAGCTAACCCATCGCGAAGGCCGCACCTCTGCAAGCAACTCGTTGACGACGCGATGTTGCGCGTTAGAGATTTCGTCTGGTGAGAGGCCTTCTGGAAGAACAGGCGTCACGACAACGACGCCGCAGGCTTCGTCTCTTTGGATTTTAACGCCTGTGTCATCTCGGGAAAAGATGGGCTCTTCAACGTAGAAGACGCCGAGATTTCTCGCTGCTCGACTCAAAAGATGCTGGGGTCGCTGATAAACGAAGTTCCAACGAAGATGGGAGAAACAAAAGAGATGACTTGGAACTGACATCATGCCCCACCTCAAGCCTTGCCGCTTTCTTTGCTTTTCGGTCTCCCTGAACAAACTCGGGTTCAGCAACTTTGTTCCGGCATTATGAACAGTTGGACAGATTCCGGCGGCGGAACGCGATCGCGCTCCCGCGCGCCGGCTGATCTCCGGCGTGGCCACCGATCTGTCGGAACAGCGTCTCTAACGGCGCGTTTCTGCTGAACGGCGCGGGCGTGGGCCTAATGGCGGTCACTCATGTGGGAATGGGCGTTAGGCTGGATCGCACCAGCCGCAACAATGATCGCCGCGATGATGACCGCCGCCAATGCGGGCGCGCGCGTCACGGGCTGGGGTTTCGTCGTGTTTGCTATCGGCTCTGTCGCCTGGAGCTTGACCGCGACGTATTCCCATCAGCGCAATCTGCTGCTCACCAATCTTTTTCTTACGGTGGTCAACTTGATTGGGGTGTGGCGGTGGTTGGGCAGGCAGGCAAGGCATGAGGACGGAAGCATCAAGGCCGTGCGCAAGAGCAGCCACGCGGGCGCTGTGCCGACGCTCTTTTCTGCTTCGGCGGCTGTTGGCGCTAATGTCATAGACGCGAGCGGAGAAAAGCTCGGCGTCGTCGTCGATCTGATGCTGAAACGCGATCAGCGCGGCCTCGCCTACGTGGTCGTCGCGCAATATGGAATGGGCGGCGTTGGCGAGACGCTACGCGCCGTCGATCCGGCGAACATAGAGTTCACAGCCGATTTTGCGCACAGTAAAATATCTAGGAAGGAACTCGACGCGCTGCCAGCGCTTCAAGCCGACGATTGGCCCAGCGCCTTACCCTCCGAGCGCGCGCGATAGCCTGGCGCATTGGACCGAAATTGAATATGGCCGACGCGTATGCGCCGGCCATATTCATCCGTCAAACCTTAGTCGCGCGGATAGCTGCTGCCCGAGTTCCACATCGCGCCCAGCATAAAT
>WSXZ01000056.1 GCA_009773555.1 Methylocystaceae bacterium
AGCAATCAGCGCGAGGCGAATTTAACGGCGCCGCTCGAAAATTTAGTCGCCGGCACGCGCGAGTTCAGTTTCAATGACTGAAAATTGAAGCCGAAGGAACGCGGATCCTTGCCTATGCCAAGCTCGATCGAGGAGCAGGCGTCGGGGAAAACGAATGACAGCACATTGGTCCCCCGCATCCGCAGCATTTCTGAACGTATCGTCGTCGAAGCGGTCACTGGCGACCGGGCGGAGAAAAAGCCCGCCCACAGTCCGTTAATGTAAATCTCGACCGACTGGCGAACGAGTTGCGGAGCGTGCACGAACGGGAGCATTTCAATGTCGAGCGTCATATCGCTCTGAGGCGGCGGCGAAAGCTCGAATAGAAAATCGGCGACATGATCGACCGACCAGCGTCCGTCTTCAGACCCCAATTGATCCCAGCCGCGGCCCAAGAACCTTACGGCGTTGCCCGAGGAGCCAAATAAAAGTTTCTCGCCCAAAGTCATCGTAGCTGTCATTACGTCACTCCTCGCGGCAGAGTCGAAAATGGCGTCCCTCTCTCTCAGGATATATTTCTGTTGTCAATACCGTATGTGGTATAACGCCTTACCGCGATCACGGCCTTGCAACTTCGGCGAATGCGCTGCTATTTTGTACGCCAGGGAAACGTTCTTGTAAGATCGTATTGGCACGGGCAGTCAGGAATATGGGATTATGGTTTTCAACGTGAGCGCGCCCTTCGACAACCTTTCCCGCGCGGAGTTGCGCGAACATGTTTTGAAGTTTGTCGCGTCTGAGTTTCCAATTCACTGGGAAAAAGGTCTTCTCGATCAATACGTGAATAGTGTCATTCCGAGGTCGATTTTTGTGCGAAACGCCCCGGAAAACGCGCATCTGCTGGATCTGGGAGCTGGCGACGGCGGCCTAGCGATGTTAAAATCTTGGCCTTTGGTTACGCGTCGCGACCTCAGGATGCACGCTGTCTCACTCGAGTGTGGCGCTCAATTTTCGCAATACGAAGATTATGAATTAGGCAATTTCGAGGAAACATTGCCTGACTTCAATGGGATGCTTTTCGATGCCATTATGTGTTCGCATTTCATAGAGCACATCGCCGATCCGACTCGGGCGCTCCAATTCTTTTCGAAGCGGCTCAAGCCGGGCGGAGCCGTCTACCTCGAATGGCCGCATCCTTTCTCGAAGAACATGCCGTCGCTTACCGTGCTACGTGATGTTGGCGTCAATGTTATGACCACCAACTTCTACGACGACCTCACGCACAAGGAGGCGTGGGAGATGGATTATATTGCGTCGGGAATTGAATCCGCCGGTTTACGTATCAGCGCGTGTGGCCGCGTGTGGTTTGATTTCGTCGCAGACCAACTCATGGCTCATGGAAGGAACTCGAACAACATCGTCGATATGACTTACGCCATCTGGTATAAATTTGCTTGGGCGCAGTATATTATCGCGTCGAAGCCTTTATGACTACCGCAGCTTTAGGGTTCATGAATGCGGGGGGTCGATGATAAGGGTCAAATTTACGGCGATTGGCGCGTTTTTCTTGTTTTTTCTTTCTTTGCAAGCAGCCGCGGAGACGGCGGCGACTCCTTTCGGCGCGCTCAAATTCAATGGAGAGAGAGCAACGGACTACTTTCTTCTGCGCGACAATAGCACGGGCGTGCTTATGTCGGGCGGGCGAAGAATGTCGAGGTGGACGATTAAGCCCGTCACCTCGACGCAGACGGACATTTCATGGTCGAGCCCCGACGCGCAGAAAGGCAGCCCCCCAGAGCCGCCGAAAGTCGAAGAGTGGTCAATCCGGCGAAACTGCATGGATGGCAGAAGCTTCCTGTGGTTGGATGCCTACCGCAGCGATACCGGGATTGCTGACAAAAGCCCGCGATTCCGGATCGGAGCGAGGCGTACAGAATTTCGGGGCGTTGATGGCGAGTGGGTCAAACTAGACACCAGCGGCTGTGGAGCCGGCGGCCATCTCTATGCGCTCTACGACGTAACGACGGACGCCTATGGAATTAGGGTCTGGGGCGACATCTATATGGCCGACGGCGTCACCGTCGGTCGCCGCTTTTTCTGGCAGGCAAACTTAGCGTATGCGCCGAATGTGGAAAATCCCTGCCGGCATAGCGTGCATGGCTGGTCGATTGGCTCCGGCGACATGTTGGACGCGGAACCGAGCGGCGCAAACGTCATCTATGGCCGCTGGGGCGTCATCGCCAAAGGCGGCGGACCTGGCTGGGTCGGCGGCTGGGGCAATCGGCCAAAGGAAAGTTTCTGCCTCATAGAGGAATAGCAAGCGCCGGCTATTCACCGGAGGGCGCGGATATCAGACGCGCGGACATAGTGATTGATTTGACGAGTCTACACCATCGCCAGTCACTCTTGCCACGACACCCCTGATTCGCACTCTGCGGTCGCCATCTGATCGTCCACGCGGGCAATCAATTGAAGAATTTGAAAGCCTCGCCGCAGACGCGTTCCGTAGACCCATTCACTGCGTGCGCCCGCTGAAAATTTGCTTGTTGATTTATGCCAACGGCTCCGCTGATTGACTCATTTCGCGCGATTGGCGCCATGCCAGCGAGGACTGCTCGGCTGGACAGCTTCGGGGCTTTTGCTCGGCGCTAAAAGGACATCAATCAGAGCGGGCGCTTTGTTGCTGGCGGAGGTTTCGTGACGGCGCGAACCGTTCCGAGGCGCCGGCATGGATCGGCAGAGGCTGCGCAATTGGGCGCATCGCTTCAACGCCGGCCTGAAGTCTTGTTGAACGGATGGCCGAAGCCGCCTGTCGCCGAGCGACTTTGAAGGCGCGTCTGCTCGATCTGCCGCAGCGAACGCCTATCGAAAATCTGTTTCCAGGACGAAGCGCGCATCGCCAGAAGAATGGCCTCGTGCGGCAAGGGGCGGCGTGGAACGCGGTCGCGTCAGCTCGCCGATCCTGCGCTCGCCTCACTCTTCAGTGGATCAGTCCGGGTTCGAGAGAACGTGACAGCGGAGGCGCGCCGCAAAGGGCGATCCGGCTCATCCGACCGATTGTGGCGCCTCTGCCACAAAGGACGAAAATCGACATCAGAGAGCCCGGAAAATTTCCCGCACTGGTAGTAAAAATCAGAATCTGATGATTAAAATACATGATCCGAGAAGTTAACGCACAGTTACTTTCGGCGACTGCCCATACGCTTTCCAAAGCAGCAGTGCAGGATGGATCGCATGTCCAATAAAGATATTGTTCGCGCGCGACATAGTATTCGTCCTGCTTCCAAAACATCCCGATCCTCTCGTCATACGCTCTTCGCGTCCAGCGCTTTATCGAGCGTCTTGTCCGGCGCCTTAGCAGGCGGCTTCGTGCTGGCGACAGGGCTGGTCGCGGCGACGCCCGCTCAAGCCTTTACCTGCGACAGCGTCACCAATCCGGCGGGCGGCAACGCGGGAGCGATTGATAGTGGCTCCACCTCCGCCACCGCCTGCGGCCAGAACGCCAACGCCAGCGGCGCCTTCGCCACCGCGACGGGATCCTTCAGCAAGGCGAACGGGGCGATCGCCACGGCGACGGGCTTCGGGAGCTTCGCCAACGGCTTCGAGGCCACTGCGACAGGAGCCAATGCCAACGCTAACGGCGCCAGCGCCACCGCAACCGGTCACGACGCAGTCGCGAACGGCGCCACCGCCACCGCCACAGGCGACGGCGCCCGCGCCAATGGCGACTTCGCCACCGCTACAGGCAGCACGGCCAACGCGAACGGCACCGCCGCCACCGCGACCGGCGCATTGAGCACCGCCAACGGCGCTAACGCCACGGCGACGGGTCAGAATGCTCGCGCCACCGGCGCTAACGCAACGGCGACCGGGAGTTTGAGCCTCGCCACCGGCGCCAACGCCACCGCAACCGGGGAGAACAGCTTCGCCAACGGCGCCAACGCGACCGCGACGGGGCAAGCCAGCATCGCCAACGGCGCGAGCGCCACCGCGACGGGACAGAACGCCAACGCCATTGGAGCCAGCGCCACGGCGACGGGCCAGGCGAGCAACGCCTTTGGAGCGAGCGCCACCGCGACCGGGGCCTTCGCCAACGCTAACGGTAGCTCCGCTACCGCGACGGGCCAAGGCAGTCGCGCCAACGGCGCCAACGCCACCGCAACGGGCCAGAACGCCAACGCCACCGGCGCCAATGCGACGGCGACCGGCATGAACGCCAACGCCAATGGGGCGAGCGCCACCGCGACGGGACAGAACAGCTTCGCCAATGGCGTGAGCGCGACCGCGACCGGCAGACTCGCCACAGCCAATGGGGATGACGCCACGGCGACAGGCGTCAACGCCAACGCGAACGGCTCGGGCGCCACCGCCACCGGCTCCAACGCGAACGCCAACGGCGAAAACGCCACGGCGGGGGGCGCCTCTTCCAACGCCAACGGCCAGTTCGCCACCGCGACGGGCGCCTTCGCCAGCGCCAACGGCGGAGCCGCCACGGCCACGGGCCGCGGCAGCACGGCTAACGGCGCCAACGCTACCGCGACGGGGCAGAGCAGCCTCGCCAACGGTTCCGAGGCCACCGCGACGGGGCAGAACGCCAACGCCACCGGCCAGTCCGCCACAGCGACGGGCCAGGACAGCGTGGCTAATGGCGCTCAAGCCACTGCGACGGGAAAGAGCAGCCGCGCCAATGGCTCCAGAGCCACCGCCACCGGCGCGAACTCAAACGCCAACGGCGACTCGGCCACGGCGACCGGCGTGAACAGTCGCGCGAACGGCTTCCTCACGACTGCAACGGGCGTCGAGAGCATCGCCAACGGCGATGCCGCCACGGCGACCGGGGCCTTCGCCAACGCCACCGGTGGCTCCGCTACCGCGACGGGGCAGGCCAGTCGCGCCAACGGCACGCTCGCTACCGCGACGGGGCAGAGCAGCTCCGCGAACGGCCAGTTCGCCACCGCGACGGGGCAGAACGCCGTAGCCAATGGGGCCCGCGCCTCCGCGACGGGACAGGGAAGCCTCGCCAACGGCCAGTTCGCCACGGCCACGGGGCAAGACGCCAACGCATTCGGCGCCAGCGCCACCGCGACGGGACAGGGAAGCCTTGCCAACGGCCAGTTCGCCACCGCGACGGGGCAGTTGAGCAACGCCAACGGCTCCGCTGCGACGGCGACCGGTCAGTTCAGCAGGGCCAACGGCGATAGGGCCACAGCAACAGGCGAGACCAGTTTCGCCAACGGCGTGAACGCTACGGCGACCGGTCAGAATTCCGTCGCCGACGGGGCCAATGCGACCGCGACGGGTCAGTTCAGCACCGCCGCTGGCGCGAGCGCCACCGCGACGGGGCAGAACAGTCTCGCCGACGGCGCCAACGCAACGGCGACGGGCCAGAACGCCAACGCATTTGGCGCCAGCGCCACCGCGACGGGACAAGCCAGCCGCGCCACTGGCGAGTTCGCCACCGCAACGGGGTGGAACAGCTTCGCCAACGGCTTCGAGGCGACCGCGACGGGCGCCAATTCCAACGCCAGTGGCGACGCCGCCACGGCGACCGGCGTGAGCAGTCGCGCCAATGGCGCGCTCGCCACCGCGACGGGCGTCGCGAGCTTCGCCAACGGCGACTCCGCGACGGCGACGGGCGCCTTCGCGAGCGCCGACGGCGGCTCGGCGACCGCGACGGGACGCGGCGCTTTCGCCAATGGCGGAAGCGCCACCGCCACCGGCGAGAGCAGCTTCGCGAATGGCCTCAACGCCACCGCCACCGGGCAACTCAGCATCGCCGACGGTCTGAATGCTACGGCGATGGGCCAGAGCAGCAACGCCGTCGGGACCAACGCCACCGCGCTGGGCGCCTTCAGCATCGCCAACGGCGGCAACGCCACGGCGACGGGCGCGAGCAGCACGGCCAATGGCGCCAACGCCACGGCGACGGGCCGAGGCAGCGTCGCCAACGGCGCCAACGCCACCGCGACGGGACGGAACGCCAACGCCAATGGCGCGAGCGCCACGGCGACGGGCGACAGCGCCAACGCCAATGGTTCGGGCGCCACCGCCACGGGCCGGAGCAGCGTCGCCAACGGCGCGAATGCAACGGCGACAGGACTGAACAGCTTCGCCAATGGCGACTTCGCCACGGCGACGGGCGCCTTCGCTAGCGCGAACGGCGGGTCCGCCACGGCCACGGGCCGAGGCAGCGTCGCCAACGGCGCCAACGCCACCGCGACGGGACAGAACGCCAACGCCATTGGAGCCAACGCCACGGCGACGGGCCAGGCGAGCAACGCCACTGGCGCGAATGCGACGGCGACGGGGCAGAACAGCTTCGCCAATGGCCTCAGGCGACCGCGACGGGACAGAACAGCCGCGCAAATGGGGATAATGCAACAGCGACGGGCGCCCTTGCTAACGCCGCTGGGTCCGAGGCCACCGCGACGGGGCAGGCCGCCTTCGCCAACGGCGGCAACGCCACGGCGACGGGCCATAACGCCAACGCCACCGGCGTCTTCGCCACGGCGACAGGCGCCTTCGCCAAAGCCAACGGCGACTCCGCCACCGCGACCGGCCGCGGCAGCAACGCCACTGGGTTTAACGCAACGGCGACGGGACAGGGAAGCCTCGCCAACGGCGCCAACGCCACCGCTACGGGGCAGAACGCCAACGCCACGGGCGCCAGCGCCACCGCGACTGGGCAGGCCAGTGTCGCCAATGGCCAGTTCGCCACGGCGACCGGACAGAACAGCTTCGCCAACGGCGCGTTCGCTACCGCGACGGGGCAGGCCAGCGCCGCCAACGGCTCCGCCGCCACCGCGACGGGGCAATTCAGCAGGGCCAACGGCGATAAGGCCACGGCCACAGGCGAGACCAGTTTCGCCAACGGCGTGAACGCTACCGCGACCGGTCAGAATTCCGTCGCCGACGGCGCCAATGCGACTGCGACGGGTCAGTTCAGCACCGCCTCTGGGGCGAACGCCACGGCGACCGGACAGAACGCTAGCGCCAATGGCGCCAACGCCACTGCGACCGGACAGAACAGCTTCGCCAACGGCGCGTTCGCCACCGCGACGGGGCAGTTGAGCAACGCCAACGGCTCCGCTGCGACGGCGACCGGGCAGTTCAGCAGGGCCAACGGCGATAAGGTCACGGCCACAGGCGAGACCAGTTTCGCCAACGGCGTGAACGCTACCGCGACCGGTCAGAATTCCGTCGCCGACGGCGCCAACGCGACCGCGACGGGTCAGTTCAGCACCGCCTCTGGGGCGAACGCCACCGCGACGGGCCAAAACGCCACCGCCAATGGCGCCAACGCTACCGCGACGGGACAGAACGCCAACGCCAACGGCGCCAGCGCCACGGCGACGGGCCAAGCGAGCAAGGCCAACGGCGTGAATGCGACGGCGGTTGGCCAGGGCTCGGTCGCTAATGGCTCGACAGCCTCCGCTTTCGGCCAGAGCGCCAACGCGACAGGCGTCGGCGCGACGGCGCTCGGCCAAAACGCGCAAGCGACCGCCGACAACAGCACGGCGGTCGGCGCGGGCGCTAACACGGTGGGATTCCTGGGGTCGACGGCGATCGGCGCAGGCGCGACAAGCACCGCCGCCAATCAGATGACGTTCGGCACGTCTACAACCACCTATGTCGCGCCAGGGATTACCTCTCTCGCGAGCACGGCGGCGCAAATCGGGGCGATACAGTGTGTCACGACCGATTCGTTTGGCCATCTCGCAGCCGGGGCTTGTGGCGCAGGCGGCGTTCCCGCCGGCACCGCGATCGGCGCCAAAGCCACGGCGATAGGCGCGAACAGCCTTGCCGACGGCGACAACGCCACGGCGACCGGGCAGAACGCCAACGCCACCGGCGCCAACGCCACTGCGACGGGCGTGAGCAGCCTTGCCAACGGGGCGAACGCCACGGCGACGGGGCAAAACGCTAACGCTACTGGAGCCAACGCCACTGCGACCGGGCAGAACAGCTTAGCCAACGGCGCAAGCGCAACGGCGACCGGCCAGAATAGCGTCGCAAACGGCGAGTTCGCCAGCGCCTCGGGCCAGGCGTCGCGCGCCGAGGGCCAGACCGCCACCGCCACGGGACAAAACAGCTTCGCTAATGGCGGCGCCGCAACGGCGACGGGTCAGGCGAGCGTCGCGAACGGTCAGTTCGCCACGGCGACGGGCCAGAACAGCAACGCCAACGGCGCTCAGGCGACCGCGACCGGGCAGAACGCCATCGCTGATGGCGCCAATGCAACCGCGGCGGGGCAGGCCAGCAACGCCAAGGGAGCGAACGCCACCGCCTCCGGCCAAGCCAGCAACGCGAATGGCGCCAACGCCACCGCGATGGGGCAGAACGCGAACGCCAATGGCGCCAACGCTACGGCGACAGGCCAGGCCAGCCTTGCTAACGGCGAATTCGCCAGCGCTTCGGGCCAGGCGGCGCGCGCCGAGGGCCAGACCGCCACCGCCACGGGACAAAACAGCTTCGCTAATGGAGCCGCCGCAACGGCGACTGGTCAGGCAAGCGTCGCGAATGGTCAGTTCGCCACCGCGACCGGCCAGAACAGCAACGCCAATGGCGCCAGCGCTACGGCGAGCGGGCAGGCCAGCGTCGCCAATGGCGACTTCGCGACAGCTACCGGGGCTGATGCCTTCGCCAACGGCTCAAATTCAACTGCAATGGGCCAAAGCAGCGTAGCGAACGGCGACCTGGCCACGGCCACAGGTCAGGCGGCCAACGCCAATGGCGCGACCGCCACCGCGACGGGCCAAAACGCCAACGCCAATGGCGTGGCCGCGACGGCGACGGGTCAGGGTAGCATCGCCAATGGCGGCGCGGCCACAGCCACGGGACGAAACAGCTTCGCCAATGGCGCCGCCGCCACAGCGACGGGCGCCCAGAGCAACGCGAATGGCGCTCAGGCCACGGCGACGGGGGGTAACAGTCAGGCAAACGGCGATCAAGCCACAGCGACGGGCATGGCCAGCTTCGCCAACGGCGCCAACGCCACCTCGACGGGACACGCCGCCAACGCCAGTGGCGCTCAAGCTACGGCGACGGGCCAGAACAGCCTCGCCAACGGCGCTACCGCCACCGCAACGGGGCAGAACAGCCTGGCCAATGGCGTCGCCGCCACGGCGACGGGTCAGGGCAGCGTGGCGAATGGCAACTTCACCACCTCGACAGGACACGCCGCCAACGCCAGTGGCGTTCAAGCTACGGCGACGGGACATCAGAGTCTCGCCAACGGTGACGCCGCCACCGCAACCGGCGCCAACGCGACCGCCAACGGCGTTTTCGCCACAGCGACGGGCAACAGCGCCAACGCCAATGGCGCCTCGGCCACCGCGACGGGAGTTCTAAGCTTCGCCAATGGCGCTCAGGCCACCGCGACCGGGCAAGCCGCCTTCGCCAACGGCGCCTTCGCCACCGCGAACGGCATGAACGCTATCGCTGATGGCGCGAACGCGACCGCGGCCGGGCAGGCCAGCAAGGCCAAGGGAGCGAACGCCACCGCCTCCGGCCAAGCCAGCAACGCGAATGGCGCCAATGCGACCGCGACCGGGCAGAACAGCAACGCCAACGGGGCGCAGGCCACAGCGACAGGGCAGAACGCTATCGCTGACGGCGCAAACGCTACCGCCTCCGGCCAAAACAGCAACGCCAAGGGAGCTAACGCCACCGCTTCTGGCCAAGCCAGCGATGCGAACGGCGTTAACGCGACTGCGACGGGACAGGCGAGCGTTGCGAATGGCTCCAACGCCACCGCGACCGGGCAGGCGAGCCTTGCGCAGGGCGAGGCCGCCACGGCGACAGGCGCAGGCAGCTCCGCCAACGGCATCAACGCCACATCGACGGGTCAGAACGCTTTCGCCGTCGGCGCCAACGCCACCGCTACGGGCCAGGGCAGCTTGGCCAATGGCGCCAACGCCACGACGACGGGGCAGTTCAGCGTCGCCAACGGCCTCAACGCCACCTCGACAGGTCAGAACAGCGTCGCCAACGGAACGAACGCCACCGCGACGGGCCAAGGGAGCGTCGCCAATGGCGAATTCGCCTCGGCGACCGGACGCAACGCCAACGCCAACGGCTCCAAATCGACGGCGACGGGCGCGGGCAGCAAGGCGGAAGGCGCATTCGCCACGGCGACGGGCGCCGAAAGCATCGCGCAAGGCGAGAACGCGACGGCGACCGGCGAGAACAGTTTCGCCAATGGCCTTCATGCGACGGCGACCGGCCAAAAGGCGACGGCTAACGGCGCGAACGCCACCGCGACCGGTCAAAACAGTTTAGCGGATGGAACAAAGGCGACCGCCACCGGCGTCGACAGCGTCGCGCAAGGCAACAACGCGACCGCAACTGGACATCTCGCTCTGGCCAAGGGCGACGCATCGACCGCGACTGGCGCCGGCAGCGTCGCCAACGGCAAGAGCGCCACCGCAACAGGCGCGGTCGCCGTGGCGACCGGCGACTACGCCACAGCCACCGGCGTTTTCAGCCAGGCGACGGGCAACGCCGCGACAGCGTCAGGCTGGGCGAGCTTCGCCGCCGGCGAGAACGCCACCGCCACGGGCGCAAACAGCAAGGCCACCGGCGAGAACGCCACAGCCGCCGGCTCCAATAGCAATGCAACCGGCCAATTCGCGACGGCGGCGGGCGCGAACAGCATCGCTCATGGCGCAAGCGCCACCGCGACGGGCGCCAATAGCAACGCCGCCGGCCAATTCGCCACTGCAACCGGCGCGGGCAGCCTCGCCGCCGGCCAGAGCGCCACCGCGACCGGCGGCGCCAGCAACGCCACAGGGACGTTTGCAACCGCGACCGGCGCCGAAAGCATGGCCAGCGGCGAAGAGGCCACAGCGACCGGACAGGGCAGCAAGGCGATCGGCGACAAATCCACGGCGACGGGCAGAAAAGCCAACGCCACGGGCGAGAAGGCGACCGCGATGGGGTGGGAACGCCAACGCCATCGGCGAAGAGGCCACCGCGACCGGCGCGAACAGCCAGGCCGAAGGCAAACGCGCCACCGCGACGGGGCAGTTTGCGCGCGCTTTGGGCGGCAACGCCACGGCGAGCGGACAATTCAGCACGGCGAGCGGCGAGAACGCCACCGCCATCGGCCAGCAGAGCGCGGCCTATGGCGAATACGCCACCGCGGTCGGCCAGGGTTCGGTCGCGACGGGGGCCACGGCGTCCGCCTTCGGCCAAAACGCCAAAGCCGTCGGCGAAGGCGCGACGGCGCTCGGACAAAACGCCAGCGCGACCGCGAATAATTCAACGGCCGTGGGCGCTGGCGCGAATACCGCAGGCTATGCCAACGCCACCGCGATCGGCGCTGGAGCGACGAACACCGCCGCCAATCAGATGATGTTTGGCGGCGTGACGACGACCTATGCGGCGCCGGGAATTACCTCCGCCGCGAGCCGCGCCGCGCAGAACGGCGCCACGAATTTCGTGACTTCGGACGGAAACGGCAATCTCGCGACGAGCGATTACGGCCCAAGCGCCATCGCCGGCCTTTCTGGCGCGGTGAACAGTCTCGGCATGAACGTCGTGGGCATTTGGCAGAGCGTCGGCAATTTGCAGAGGTCGGCTCGCCGCGGCTATGAAGGTTCGGCGGTCGCGATCGCCAACACGGCGCCGACGATTTCGCGCGACGCCAGATTCGGCGTCTCGGCGAAATGGGGTAATTTCCGCGGAGAGAACGCCTTCGGCGCAATGGCGCAAGTTCGCCTGAATCCGAATATCGTCATCAACGGGAGCCTCGCCGTCGGTCTGCGCTATGGTGGCGTCGGCGGCGGAGTCGGCGGACTCTACGAGTGGTGATCGCGTCACGCCGGGGAGGGGATGCGGAAATCTGGCGCACGCCTGCAGCCTGTTTGCGCGGGGGTGTATCTCGCGCAGCGCCAACCCGCGCTCGGGAATGCCGATCGCCGGGAGCAAGGAGAGAGCACTCTTGTTCACAATTATCGACCTGCGACGTCGGCGTATTTTCCGGTCTTTCCGTCCAGCCATCGACGATGCACGGAAGCTCCGGTTCGCTACGATCGCCTTAAGCCTCTACGCGGCGGGCGTCTGCTTGGCGAGCGCCGCTCTTATGAATTCCGCACGCGCCGAACAGGCCGCGAAGCCTGCCAGCATCGAACGCCCCGGCGTGCTGATCCTGGTGCGTTCGAGCTTGCTTGCTTTGGATCACGCCAACAAAACGGGCGTATACACCGTTCTGCGCGATCTGGGTTCGCCTCAGTTTCAAACCAACACGGCCGCGCGTCTTTCGGATATTTTCGCGGGCCAGCGGCGCGACAAGCTCGATTTGTCCGCCGTCGCGGCGGTTGACCCGCAGCTGTCCACGCCGCCTCAGATCGACCCCAACGGCATGTTGCGCTTGGTTGGTTTCTTCCCCGCCGGCCAGCAGCAGCTCAACTTTGACCTCAGCTTCGCGCCGGTGAACGGGCAGTGGCGATTGTTTGGCATTTCGGCGGGGCTCGGTCCATCGCCCGCCGCGGCGCAACTGCCTCAAAACCGCCAAGCGCCGAAGAAATGACGATCCCTGGATAGCGCGCGTCGAAGCGAGATAGAGAAGAGAATGCTTCCAGATTCAGCATTGCAATCCATGAATGTGATGTTTGCGACGCCCTGCTATATTTCGGCTGTGAGCATGAATTACGTCACAAGCATATTCAATCTCACCTGGCATTGCGCGCGCTTCGACCTCAAATGCATTTTGCACATGCATGCGGAAAGCCTCATCACGCGCGGCCGCAATAAGATGGTGATGAAATTCTTATCCGACGAGTCGCTCACGCATCTGTTCTGGATTGATTCGGATATCGCCTTCACGCCGCAGTCCGTTTGCCGCTTGCTGCTTGCGGACCGCGACATTGCTGCAGGCGTCTATCCGATGAAAAGCTTCAACTGGCCGGAAGAAGGTCTGCCCGCCGGCACGACGCGCGAAGAGTTCGAGAAGCGCTACACCGACTACCCATTCAATCCGATCGGGCATGGCTCGAAGCAGGTAAGCGAATTTGCCGATAGCGACGGCTTCGTGGAGGTGGCGGAGGCGCCTACGGGATTCATGTGCGTCAAGCGGCATGTGTTCTACGATATGATGGAACGCTATCCGGATCTGCGCTACACGCCGGACGGCCCGCCCAACAATCCACAAGCGCATCTGCATTGGCGATTCTATGATTGCATGATTGATCCCGACTCCGGCCGTTATCTATCGGAAGATTTCGCCTTTTGCCGTCTGTGGCGCGACATGGGCGGGAAGGTGTGGGTCGATCTCGACTGCAAGCTGATGCATCTCGGTCAGCACAACTATGCGGGAGACCTCTCCGAAAGCCTGCGGCGGCAGGGCCGTTGGTGACAGCCCAGGGACGTTTCGATCTTTAGCTTGGACTGGCTCATCAATTGGCGATGGCAAGCGTCCCACAGCTGCAAAAGGTCGTCAGCACATGGTCGCGATCCGCGCCGAGCGCAACGCGGACTATTCCGGCGTGGTCAAATATTGGTTTGGTGCCGCTTGAGGGATTCGAACCCCCGACCCCCTCATTACGAATGAGGTGCTCTACCAGCTGAGCTAAAGCGGCGATTGGCGGACGCCCGAAGGCTTCAAGCAGCCTCGCGCCTTGCCAGGGCAGGGCCGCGCAGAAAAGGGAGGGACGTTCAAAATTTACGACGCGGCGCGGCAAAGGCCGAATGGCCTGCGCGACGGCGCGGGCGATGTCGGGCGTCGCATTGACCGGCGCGCGGCGCCAGTCCTCGAGCGCGCCGCTCCAGATGCGGATGGCGCCGGCGTCCCGCAAAGCGCCGAGATAGGCGTCGATCTTGCCTCGGCGGCCCGGCGGCGGAACGACATAGACCGGCGCGGCGGTGGCGACCGCCTCTCCCACCATATTGACGCTGTCGCCGGTCACGACGATCGCGTCGGCGTTCGCCAGCATCGAAAGATAGGGGTTCTCTCCCTCTCCATCCCAGAAGAAGCCGCTTGGGGCCGCGAGAGCGCGCCGAAGCCTCTCACGCAGGGCGGTGGGGGTGCGTCGCGACGCGGTGGCCATCACGCCGCGCCCGCTCGCGAGCAGCGAAGCGGCGATGTGCTCCAGTGCGGCGATGTCTTTCGCGCCATAGGCGCCATGTCGGCTGTCGCCGCCGACGATGAGCGCAATGCGCGGGCGGGGCAGGGCGGCGATGCGGGGATCGGGCGCCGCGCGCGCCGCGGCGAGCCGTTCCGGCGTGAGCCGATTCGCCGGGGTGAGCGGCGAGAAGACATTCGCGCCGCGAAGGCCGTCATGGCGCGGCGCGATGATGAGGTCGGCGGCGCTCAGTCCGTTCGCAGGCTTGTTCAGATAGACCGTGAACGTCCGCCCGCCGGAGTCGCGCTTCAGTCGCTTGAGCGCCGGGAGCGTCCGGCGTCCCGCGGCGATCGCGATATCGGGGTAGGGCGGGGCGTGTGCGAAGCCGTCCCGCGGGTCGGCTGGCGTAAACGGCGCGAGCGCGGCGTAAATCGCGCGCGGCGCGACGCAGCGAATATCAGGCGTCACGCCCAGCGCTTGCGCGACGCCGAGCGTCTGCGCCTCATGTCCGGCGCTTCCGTCGGAGAGAATGCGAAGCGTCGTGCCCGGCGGAAGGTTGGGGATGCTCGAAGCGCCCCCTCCCCAACCCTCCCCCGCTTCGCGGGAGAGGGGGTCAGATCCGGGCCAGTGACACACGCCGCGCAACCTTTGCGGTTAGGACAGGGAGGGGGCGCCGCCCCGCGCCTCACCCAAACGCAACCTTCAGGATCTCGTAGCTCTTGCCGCCGCCCGGGGTAGTCACCTCCACGGTGTCGCCGACCGTCTTGCCGATCAAGGCGCGCGCGATGGGGCTCGTGATCGAGACCCGGCCGCTCTTCACATCGGCCTCGGTCTCGCCGACGATCTGATAGGCCTTCTCCTCCTCGGTGTCCTCGTCGACGACCGTGACCGTTGCGCCGAATTTGATCGTCGAGCCCTTGAGCTTTGAGACGTCGATGACTTCCGCGCGCGAAAGCTTGTCCTCGAGTTCGGCGATGCGGCCTTCATTCAGCGACTGCGCCTCTTTCGCCGCGTGATATTCGGCGTTCTCCGAAAGATCGCCGTGTGCGCGCGCTTCAGAGATCTGCTGAATGATTCGCGGGCGGTCCTCCTGCTGTCGGCGGCGCAATTCTTCGGTGAGCGCGGCGTAGCCGCCGGCGGTCATGGGTACCTTGTCCACCATTGCTTTCGCTTTCTAGTCTTTTCTTGAGTTTCGCCAATCACGCGGCGCATCGGCGGAGGTTGCGCCCGCCGAACTGCGGCCATGCGCTAAGGCATAGGCCGCCAAGTGGTGGTCAAATGTCACCGCACCGCCGCTTGCGTCGCAGAACTCCCAAATTTCACTTGGTCGCGTTGGGCGGAAAATAGTCCTGCAGCGCCCGGACCCTAAGGTCTCCAGACACATAGGCGCGTATTCCCTGGGCCGCCGCGACCGCCCCCGCCAGGGTCGTATAATAGGGAACCTTATGCAGAAGCGCGGCGCGGCGCAAGGAGCGCGAGTCCGCAAGCGCCTGCGCCCCTTCGGTGGTGTTGAAGACGAGCGCGATCGAGCCGTTCTTGATGGCGTCGACGATATGCGGCCGTCCCTCCGACACCTTGTTCAATTTCTGGGCGGGAATACCCCGCTCGACCAGATAGCGCGCCGTGCCGCCCGTGGCGACGATGGAGAAGCCGACCTCCTTCAACAGGCGGACCGCCGGAATGATTCGGCCTTTGTCCGCGTCCCTGACCGAGACGAAAACGACGCCCTCGCGCGGGGCCTTGGTGCCGCCGCCGATCTGGCTCTTGACGAAGGCGGCGTCAAACGAGGTGTCGAGACCCATGACTTCGCCCGTCGAGCGCATTTCGGGGCCAAGGACGGTGTCAACGCCCGGGAACCGCGCGAAGGGGAAGACAGCCTCTTTCACGCCGACATGCGCCGGCTTCGTGTCGAGCGGATCGAAGTCGACGAGCTTCGCGCCGGCCATCACCCGAGCCGCGATCTTGGCGATGGGGCTGCCGATCACCTTGGCGACAAAGGGCACGGTGCGCGAGGCGCGCGGATTCACTTCGAGCACGTAGATCGCGCCATCCTTGAGCGCGAATTGCACATTCATCAGGCCGACGACTCCAAGCGACATGGCGAGGCTTTTCGTCTGCGCCTCCAGCGCGGCGATCGTCTCCGGGGCGAGCGAGCGCGGGGGCAGCGAGCAGGCCGAATCGCCTGAATGAATGCCCGCCTCTTCGATATGTTCCATGACGCCGGCGACGACCGCCTCGTCGCCGTCGGCGAGACAATCCACGTCGATTTCGATGGCGTCGGTCAGATAGCGATCGAAGAGCAGCGGATTCTTGCCGAGCACCGTGTTGATCTGCCCGGTCTTGTCATTCGGGTAGCGCGCCTTGATCTCGGAGGGCACGAGGCTTGGCAGCGTGCCGAGCAGATAATCGTCGAGATCGCTTTGATCGCGGATGATCGCCATGGCGCGGCCGCCGAGCACATAGCTTGGGCGCACGACGAGCGGCAGTCCAAGCTCCTGCACGACGATGCGCGACTGCTCCACGGAATAGGCGATGCCGTTTTTGGGTTGCTTCAGCCCCAGCTTGTCGAGGAGCCGCTTGAAGCGATCGCGGTCCTCGGCGAGGTCGATCGAATCGACCGGCGTGCCCAGAATAGGCGCGCCCGCCTGCTCGAGGCCGTGCGCAAGCTTCAGCGGCGTCTGCCCCCCATACTGCACGATGACGCCGACAAGCTCGCCGTTGGACTTCTCGACATCGAGAATCTCGGCGACGTCTTCATTCGTCAGCGGCTCGAAATACAGCCGGTCGGACGTGTCGTAATCCGTCGAAACCGTCTCCGGATTACAATTGATCATGATCGTCTCGAAACCGGCTTCGGCGAGCGCGAAGCAGGCGTGACAGCAGCAATAGTCGAATTCGATGCCTTGCCCGATGCGGTTCGGGCCGCCGCCCAGAATGACGATCTTGTTCTTTGCCGAGGGCCGCGCCTCATTCGCGGGAATCCCTATGAACGGCGTCTCATAGGTCGAATACATATAGGCTGTGGGCGACGCGAATTCGGCCGCGCATGTATCGATACGCTTGTAGACGGGTCGCACGTCGAGACGGTGGCGCATGTCGCGCACGTCTGCCTCTTCCAGGCCCGCAAGCGTCGCGAGGCGCGAATCGGAGAAGCCGGCGAATTTGAGCTTGCGCAGATTTTCGGCGTCCTCTGGCAGGCCGAAGTTCTTGACCTTGTTTTCGAGCGCGACGATTTCCGCGATGCGCTCGATGAACCAGATGTCGATCTTGCTTGCCTCGTGAATGGCTTCAGCGGTCATGCCGAGCCGCAGCGCCTGGCCGACAATGAGCAGCCGGTCCGGCGTCGGCGTGCCGAGCGCGCCGCGCAGCACATTCATGTCGTCGCCTTTTCCGAAGCCTTCGATCTCGATGTCGTCGAGGCCGCAGAGGCCCGTCTCCAGCGAGCGCAACGCCTTTTGCAGCGACTCGGCGAAATTGCGGCCGATCGCCATCGCTTCGCCGACCGACTTCATGGCCGTGGTCAATGTCGGTTCGGCGCCCGGAAATTTTTCGAAGGCGAAGCGCGGAATTTTGGTGACGATGTAGTCGATCGTCGGCTCGAACGAGGCAGGCGTCGCCCCGCCGGTGATGTCGTTGGCGATCTCGTCAAGCGTGTAGCCGACCGCCAGCCGCGCCGCGACCTTGGCGATTGGGAAGCCGGTGGCTTTCGACGCCAGCGCCGACGAACGCGACACGCGCGGGTTCATCTCGATGACGATCATGCGGCCGTTTGAAGGATCGACCGCGAATTGCACGTTCGAGCCGCCGGTTTCGACGCCGATTTCGCGCAACACCGCGATCGAAGCGTCCCGCATGATCTGGTATTCTTTGTCGGTCAGCGTCAGCGCCGGCGCGACGGTGATGCTGTCGCCTGTGTGCACGCCCATCGGATCGATGTTTTCGATGGAGCAGACGATGATGCAATTGTCCGCCTTGTCGCGGACGACTTCCATCTCGTATTCTTTCCAGCCGAGAACGCTCTCTTCGACCAGCACTTCATTGGTCGGCGAGGCGTCGATGCCGCGCTCGACGATCTCGATGAACTCCACCTTGTTGTACGCGATGCCGCCGCCCGTGCCGCCGAGCGTGAAGGACGGACGGATGATCGCCGGCAGACCGATATCGTCGAGCGCCTCGAGCGCGGCGGACAATGTCTTGACGTGATGCGAGCGCGGCGTGTCGAGGCCGATTTTCGTCATCGCCTCGCGGAACAGTTCGCGGTCTTCGGCTTTGTCGATCGCATGGGCGGTCGCGCCGATCATCTCGACGTCGAATTCTTTCAGCACGCCCATTTTTTCGAGACTGAGCGCGCAATTGAGCGCGGTCTGTCCGCCCATCGTCGGCAGCAGCGCGAAGCCGCCGGGGGCCGCGTAGCGTTCCTTCTCGATGATCTTGGCGACGATTTCGGGCGTGATCGGCTCGATATAGGTGCGGTCCGCCATGTCCGGGTCGGTCATGATCGTCGCCGGATTGGAGTTGACGAGAACGATCCGATAGCCTTCCGCCTTGAGCGCCTTGCACGCCTGGGTGCCCGAATAGTCGAATTCGCACGCCTGGCCGATGACGATTGGGCCGGCGCCGATGATCATGATCGTGGAAATGTCGGTTCTTTTCGGCATGCCGCCTCAGTTGTCGTCCGCTCGTCAGCGCTCTTTCGCCCTCATGCTGAGGAGCGCCATAAGGCGCGTCTCGAAGCAGGAGAGCGAGATTTGTCCAGCGGTTTCCTCGTCCGAGACGGCGGCTGCGCCGCCTCCTCAGGATGAGGAAACCTTTCGTCTTTTGCCCGGCGCACGCCGCGCGGGAGGCGAGCGCGCATAAAAAAGGGCCGCGATTCCGGCCCTTGGACCAGAACGCGTCCCGAACTTGCCCGTCATTCTATCGGCGAACCGGTGATGCGGGCGGCGAGCGGGGCGCGCCCGGCTCGAAAGTCGCCGACTGTCTAGACGAGAATGACGGACATGTGAAGGGGCCGCAAGGGCGGGAGAGGGGCCTCACAGGGGAGGGACTGAGCTTCAGGCCGGCGAATCGCGCTATCATTCCCGTTCCTTGTCCCACTCGAAATGGCGGCCATGCGGATTACGAGCTGTTTGCTTTTTCCGATGTTGCTTTTCCTCGCCGGCGCGGGACGCGCCCAGGCTGACGACCTTTCAGCCGTCTTTGCGCAATGCGCGGCATGTCATGGCGCGGACGGGATCGCCAAAAGCGCCGACGTTCCGCATCTTGCCGGCCAGCACGAACTCTATCTCTTCAATCAAATCAAGGCGTTCAAAACCGGCAGGCGGGCGCACAAGGAGATGCGCTATATGAGCCGCCAAATGTCGGAAGCCGAGATGCGGGACATCGCGCGCCACTACGCAACGATGCCGTCGCGCTGAGCATGTCGACGTCGCGTCAGCTTGCGACTTACGCCTCGGTCGGCGTCGGCGCGACGCTCGCGCATTACGCCGTTCTCATCGCATTGGTCGAAGGCGCGGGCTGGCGCGCGGTGCCGGCGACGCTGTGCGGCTATGTGGTCGGTGGGCTCATCGCCTATCTGTTGAACCGGCGCCACACCTTCACAAGCGATCGGCCGCATGCTGAGGCGACCTGGCGCTTTGCGCTGGTCGCTTTCGTGGGCTTTTGCGTCACCTATCTGTTGATGAGCCTTTTCGTCGACCGCTGGAGCGCGCCTTATCTCCCGGCGCAGATGGTCACCACTGTGCTGGCGATGTTCGTGACCTTTGCGCTGAACCGGCGATGGACATTTGGGTGACGAACTCTCGGGGCGTCATGGCCACGCTTGTCCCGACTCGGCCATCCACGTCACGGCGTGGGCGCCCGCGACGCATGACGGGCGGCTACTGGAGCAGCCGCTCGATTGTTTCGAAATGCCATTCGGTGCCGCCGCGACGCATCTCGACGCCATCCTTCCCGTCCATGAATACGATCTGCTCGGTATAGGACACACCAGTCCGGTCGCCGTCCGGTTGAACGTCAAGGCTGGACAGAGTGACGGAGTGGAGTGCGCCAGCAAGATGGAGATCATAGACGTAGATGAGACGGCAGTTCGGATCGATGACGTGATAGCGAGCTTCAAAAAGAGTCGTAAGTCCATTATCGAAACGGCCTTCCGCCAACTCGACGCCCCCCACGCGAAAATCCATCGAACGGCGCACTTCACGCCATTGCTCCGGCGGACCCCGAAACCATTGCGCCTTCACCGCGGGATCAGACCATGCGCTGAAGATGCGTTCCGGCGTCGCCGACCAAGAACGCTTTATCGTGAATGTTCCGTGAAACAAGGGTAGGGCAGTCATTTTTTGCCTTTCTGGGTTGGGGATTTGGAATGCTTGGGATGGACGGGTTTTTCTTCGCTTTCGAGCAATCTTTCGAGCTGATCGAAACGGTGTTCCCACAATTGACGGCGTTCGCTCAGCCAATTTTCGACGCGCAGGATGGCGTCGCTGGAAATGCGGCACTCGCGGGTGCGTCCGCGCTTCTGCGTGACGACTAGGCCGCTCGCTTCGAGTACTTGGACATGCTGCTGGATAGCTGCGAGCGATGACGCGTACGGCTTCGCCAGTTCGCTGACAGACGCAGGTCCGCGCGACAGACGCTCAAGAATTCCGCGCCGTGTCGCATCAGCAAGCGCGTGGAACGCTCGATCCAGCTCTTTCGAATACTCAACCATACACTTGAGTATCAGCGGCGTTGGCTGAAAGTCAAGTGTACGCTTAAGTGTTTAGAAAAAGGCCTGCACGAATAGGGTGGTTCTGGACGGAATGGCCGGGCTTTCGGCGCGTCATGCTCACGCTTGTCGCGGGGCATCCACGCCAAGACATCGCGGTGACTATTGAAGGATCGCGCGCGCCGGATCGCGTGGATGGCCGGGAGAAGCCCGGCCATGACGGCTTGTTGGCGCCTCCACCGCGCTCACGGCCACTTCACCAGCGGCGGCATGGAAGACAGGATCGAGTCGACATTGCCGCCCGTCTTTAGTCCGAAGATCGTGCCGCGGTCGTAGAGCAGATTATATTCGACATAGCGGCCGCGCCGAACGAGCTGCTCGTCGCGCTGCGCCTCGCTCCAGGGCTTGGCGAAATTGCGCCGAACGAGTTCCGGATAGATCTCGACAAAACTTTCGCCGACGTCGCGCGTGAAGGCGAAATCTGCATCCCAGGCGGAATTCTGCGCGTCTCCGGCGCTGTTGAAATAGTCGTAGAATATTCCGCCGATGCCGCGCGGCTCGTTGCGATGGGCGAGAAAGAAATATTCATCGCACCATTGCTTGAACCGCGCATAGTCGGCGACGGAATGGCGTTCGCAGGCGCCGCGCATGGCGGCGTGAAAGGCGATCGTGTCGGGATCCTCCTGCGTGCGGCGCGCGTCGAGCACTGGCGTGAGGTCGGCGCCCCCGCCAAACCACGCCTTGCTCGTCACGACGAAGCGCGTGTTCATATGCACGGCGGGAACATTCGGGTTCCACGGATGCGCGATCAGGGAGATGCCCGTCGCGAAAAAGCGGGGGTCTTCCGCCGCGCCCGGGATCTGCTTGGCGAATTCAGGCGCGAAGGTTCCAAAGACCGTCGAGCAATGCACGCCGGCCTTTTCGAACACCCGGCCATGGATCATCCCCATGCGGCCGCCGCCCCCCGGCGCGCCGATGTTTCGATCGGCGCTTCCTAAAGTCGCGCCGCCGATGTTTTTAGCGGCGCTTCCTGAAGTCGCGCCGCCTTGATCCGTCCGGCTCCAGGGCGTGAGAACGAAGCGGCCCGGCGCGTCGGCGTCTTGCGCGAATGGCCCCGGAGCCTCATCCTCCAGCGCCTCAAAAGCGGCGATGATGCGCAGCTGCAACGATTCGAACCAGGCGCGGGCGGCTTCCTTGCGGGTTTCGAGCTGATCGGGCGCGGCGTTCATCGACGTCTCCTCTTGACGCCGCTTCTTCCCGCCGGCGCCGCGCCTTGTCAATTCAGCAGGACTATTGCGCCATGCCTGCGACTTTCAACTTGGGGTCACGCGGCGCGGCCGGCGCTCCCGTCGCCGCCGCGAAGCCGGCGCGCAGAAACTGCGCGAGCGCCGTCTTGACGTTTCTGCCGCGCTCCGTGAGTTCGGTGACGTAGCAAAAGCGCGGCTCGCCGTTGGGCCAGGCGTCGTTTCGGGCTTTCGCCTGGCGCATGTCTTCGAGCACCTGCGCCTTAACCTCCCGAGAATCCTTCATCGTGATCAGCCCGTCAGCCGCCAAATGCCGGTCGGCGGCATAGTCCTCGTTCATTTTCTGATTGGCCGACGCGAAGTCGCACAGCTTACCCTGATCGCCGACGTAGAGAATGCGCTCCACCCAATTGGCGCGGAGCGACAGAATGTCGTCGGGCAGCATTCCCCGCATTTCCGCAGGCAGAGAGTGATAGATAGGCGTCGACTCGGCGATCTGATCCACTGCGAACGCCGCTTTCACGTTGAACCCTTCGAAGCTTTGGATCTGAGTGAGTTTGACGAAGGCCTTGCCGATCGCGCCGCGCGCCTCGGCGAAATTGGTCACGAGGGCGTAAAGGCCCACGCAGAGCATTCCCGTGAATACGGCCGCATTGAGAGATTTGAGCAGTCGCTGCCAAAGTATGAGCGAGACGCGAATTGCCTGATGGGTCATATCGCCCTCCCAAAATTCATTAAGATCGCCTTAAATGCGGCGACGATTTCAAATCAAACAGGACATTTTCGCAACGCGCTGTGCGCCGCCGCACCCAGTCAGGGGGCGCGCAACTGCCGAAGCGCCTCACTCATGACGATCGCCGCGGCGACGGCGACGTTCAGCGAGCGCATGCCGCCGCACATGGGAATGCGCAGCGTCAGATCGGCGGCGGCGTGGACCTCTTCCGGCGCGCCTGCGGATTCGCGGCCGACGAGCAGAATGTCGCCTTCGCGATAGTCGCAGTCGAGATAGGACGCCGCCGCTCGCGTCGACAGCAGCAGCAGCCGGCGGCTCTCGCCCGCATGGCCGGACGCAGCCCGCCAAGCTTGAAAGGCCGCGAAGGATGCATGTCGGTCAATCGTCACGTGAGCGAGATAGTCCATGCCGGCGCGGCGAAAGTCGCGGTCGCTTGTGGGAAATCCGGCCGGCCCGATGATGGCCGCCGAAACGCCGAGGCACGCGCATGTGCGCAGCATGGCGCCGGCGTTCTGAGGAATGTCCGGCTGGTACAAGGCTAGCTTAAGAGAGGTCATGGTCCGTTCGAGTGGGAGGAGATGGTGAATTTGCGGCATATCGCCGCGAATATCGGCAACGGTCTTGTGCAGCAGGGTGAATACCCAAATTTCCCTATTTCGGCTTGTGGACAGCGGCGGGGATTCGCGTCACATATCACCTCCGCCCCGCCGCAACCTTGGCATTGCCTTGGTGCGGCGCACCGCAGCGATTGGCCGGAAGCGGCAAAACGTGGAACGGCCGCCTTGGGCGCAGCCGCTGCCTCGTCCGCGAAGACTTGAGAGCGTTGGGAGAGGTTCGAGCGTGACAAGCAAAGACACCGCCGCAAAACCGGCGGAGCCAAGCCGGCGGGACATTCTCTATATCGCAACGGGCGCCGCCGCAGCAGGCGCCGCGGCCGGCATGGTCTGGCCGCTGATCGCCCAGATGAACCCGGACGCGTCCATCCTCGCGTTGGCCTCGACGGAAGTCGATCTTTCGTCGGTTCCAGAAGGCCAGATCGTCACCGTGAAATGGCGCGGCAAGCCGGTTTTCGTGCGCCATCGGACGCCGGCCGAAATCAAGGCGGCGGAGGACACGCCGCTGTCGGTTCTGCCGGATCCGGAGGCCGATTCGAAACGCGTTCAAAAACCCGAATGGCTCGTGATCATCGGAGTCTGCACGCATCTTGGCTGCATTCCGACCGGCAAGGAAGGCGAATACAACGGCTGGTTCTGTCCCTGCCACGGCTCGGTCTACGACCTTTCGGGCAGGATTCGCAGCGGCCCGGCGCCGACCAATCTGGAGGTGCCGCCTTACGCCTTCATCGCCGAGACCAAAATTAAGATCGGCTAGCCGAGGCCAAGCGCCTTTCATTCCCGCGTGAGATTCCGAGAGCACCAAGCCCATGGAAGGACATTCCCAATACACGCCCAAGAGCGGCTTCGCTCGCTGGTTGGAGCGCCGTCTGCCGATTTTGAGCTTCATGCATGATTCTTTCGTCTCCTATCCGACGCCAAAAAACCTGAACTACATGTGGGTGTTTGGCGCGATCTTGAGTTTCATGCTCGTCGCGCAGATCGTCACGGGCGTCGTCCTTGCGATGCATTACACACCGGAAACGACGCTCGCTTTCGATTCCGTCGAGAAGATCATGCGCGACGTGAATTGGGGCACCGTGCTGCGCTACGCGCACGCCAATGGCGCGTCGATGTTCTTCCTCGCCGTCTACCTCCACATCTTCCGCGGCATGTATTACGGCTCCTACAAGGACCCGCGCGAGGTCTTGTGGATTCTCGGCGTGGTGATCTTCATGCTGATGATGGCCACGGGATTCCTGGGCTATGTCTTACCGTGGGGACAGATGTCCTTCTGGGCGGCGACCGTCATCACCAATCTCTTTTCCGCCATTCCCGTCGTCGGAACCGCAATCACCACCTGGCTGCTCGGCGGCTATTCCGTCGACAATCCGACGCTCAATCGCTTCTACGCTCTGCACTATCTGGTGCCGTTCATCATCTTCGCCATCGTCGCGCTTCATGTTTGGGCGCTGCATGTGACGGGCCAGAACAATCCGTCCGGCGTCGAGGTGAAGGACATCAAGAAGGAAACTGTTCCTTTCACGCCCTATGCGACCATGAAGGACGCGGTGGGCATCGCGGTTTTTCTCGTCGTCTACGCCTGGCTGACGTTTTTCGTGCCGAATTACCTCGGCCATCCGGACAATTACATCGAAGCCAATCCGCTCGTCACGCCGCCGCATATCGTGCCGGAGTGGTACTTCCTGCCGTTCTACGCGATCCTTCGCGCGATCCCGAACAAGCTGCTCGGCGTCACTGCGCTCTTTGCATCGATTTTGATCACCGCGGCGCTGCCGTGGCTCGATACGTCGAAGGTGAAATCGGCCGTGTATCGGCCGCTGTTTCGCAAGGAGTTCTGGATTTTTGTCGCGGTGTGCATCGGGCTCGGCTATCTGGGGGCGCAGCCCGCCGAAGGCGCTTATCTTTGGTTCGCCCGGCTATTGTCGGCTTATTATTTCCTGCACTTCCTCGTCATTTTGCCGGTCATCGGCAAAGTGGAGAAGCCGGAGCCGGTGCCTGAATCCATCGACGCTTCTATCCTGCGGGGGGAAACCTCCCATGTCTAAGGCGCGCGCAAGATCCACGAAACGGCGGTCCTCCGTGAAGCGCCTGTCGCTGGTTCCCCTCACGATTGCTGCGGCGATGACGCTGGTCAGCCCCGCCTGGAGCCAGCAGGAGGCGCCGCCGTCCGCGACTGATCAGGTCGCGGCGCCTGAGGCCAAGGAAAAGGAATCGCGGCACGAGAGCGAGCGACATGAGCAGACGCCCAAGCGCTTTGATTGGAGCTTCGCCGGCGCCTTCGGCCGCTACGACAAGGCGCAGTTGCGCAGAGGTTTCAAAGTCTACAAGGAGGTCTGCTCCTCCTGCCATTCGATTAAAATGCTCGCCTTCCGCAATCTTTCGCAGCCCGGCGGGCCGGAGTTTCCTGAAAAAGAGGTCGAAGCGCTCGCCGCGAGCTACAAGATCAAGGACGGCCCGAATCAGGCGGGCGAATATTTCGATCGGCCGGGTCGCCCAAGCGACCGCTTCCCCCCGCCTTTCGCCAATGAACAGGCAGCGCGCGCAGCGCTTGCCGGCAATTATCCGCCGGACATGTCGGTTCTGGCCAAAGCGCGCGGCTATTCGCGCGGCTTTCCGCTGTTCCTGATCGACGCTTTGCCGGGCTTTTCCTATCAGGAGCACGGCGTCGACTACATCGCCTCGCTGATGGAGGGCTACGAAGACCCGCCGCCAGACGTGAAACTGCCGGAAGGCCAGTTTTACGATCCCTATATGCCCGGCCGGCGCATCGGCATGCGCGTTCATGATGTGGGTCGCCGAGCCGCATCTTGAATCCCGCAAACGGATCGGGCTCGGCGTCATGGCCTTCCTGCTCGTCTTCGTCGGGCTGCTCTATTTCACCAAGCGCATGATCTGGTCGAACGTGCCGCATTAGTTAGGCGGCGCGCTTGCCGACGAGCCGCGCGACGCCGTCACTTGATCTTCTTCAGTTCGGCCAGCGCGCTGGTCGCGTGCTTGACGGCGCGCGCCGAGTCGCCAAACCGCGCGCGCATTTCGGCCAAGCGCAGATGCCTGATCGCGCGATGCAGCAGCTTGTTGGCGGCGCGGTCCCGTTCGATGGCCTTTTCATGCAGCGCCTCGCGCGCATGGCCGAGCGCGCTCATCACATGCGTAACGATCTCCTTGGAGTCGCCCTTCGCGCCGTCGTCTATCGCTTCTTGAGTATGCTCGATCGCCGCCTGCACATGCACGCCGATGCCGGCCAGCGCATAAGTGCCGGAAAAGGCCAGCGTCAAAGCGGTCAGAATCGCGACTACGCTCATTCGAGTCGTCATTGTCATCTCCCCATCGCCGCCAGTGGGCTTGGCTTCAGCTTGTCCAAGAGTTAGGGCGTCAATTGCAATGGCTCAATCCCCTCGTGGCGTCGGCGGTTTCTTGATTGAAGGCGCCAAATCGGGCACAAGGCGCTAGCGTCTCTGGGCTTTCGTCGCCCGCTCATTTTCCCGGAAAGGTTGCAATGTCGGAGATCTTGCGCGTCGGCATCGCGGGCCTCGGCACCGTCGGCGCGGCGGTGGCGCGCCTGCTCCGCCGCCAGGCCGAGGCGCTGACGGCCCGCACCGGACGGCAGATCGTCCTGGCGGGCGTTTCGGCTCGCGACGCCGCGAAGGATCGGGACGCCGATCTTTCCGGCGCGGAGTTCTTTCCTGATCCGGTCAAGCTCGCGTCCTCGCCAGCGATCGATCTTTTCGTCGAATTGATCGGCGGCTCGGAAGGGCCGGCGAGGGCCAGCGTTGAAACCGCGCTCGCGCATGGCAAGGCGGTCGTCACCGCTAACAAGGCCTTGCTCGCCGCGCATGGCTTGCATCTCGCAGCGCTCGCCGAGGAGAACCATGCCGCGCTTGCTTTCGAGGCCTCCGTTGCGGGCGGCATTCCAATCGTCAAGACGCTGCGCGAGGGGCTCGCCGGCAATTCAATCGAGCGCGTCTACGGCATTCTCAACGGCACCTGCAATTACATCCTGTCGCGCATGGAGCGTGAGCAGCTGTCTTTCGAGGAATGCTTGAAGGAGGCGCAGAGGCTCGGCTATGCCGAGGCCGATCCGACCTTCGACATCGGCGGTTTCGACACCGCCCACAAGCTTGCGATCCTCACCTCGCTGGCGTTCGGCACGCGCATCGCCGCCGGCGCCATCGATATCGAGGGCATTGAGCGCGTGACGCTTGCCGACATCGACGCGGCGGCTGAGCTTGGCTACCGCATCAAGCTGCTTGGCGTTGCGCAGCGCACCGCTGATGGGGTCGAGCAACGCGTCCATCCGACGATGGTCAGCAAGAACTCCGCCATCGCCCAGGTGATGGGCGTCCTGAACGCCGTCACCATCGACGCCGACGCCGTGCATGAGCTGACGCTTGTCGGACCTGGGGCCGGCGGCGACGCGACAGCCTCGGCCGTCGTCGCGGACATCGCCGACATCGCCAAGGGCGTGCGTTCGGCGCCGTTCGGTCTGCCGACCGCGAAGCTCGCCGAGCTCAAGCGGACGCCGATGCAGCGCCACGAAGGCGGCTATTACATCCGCATGTCGGCGCGCGACGTCGCCGGCGCCTTCGCCAAGATCGCGACGCGCATGGCGGAGCGCCGCATATCGCTTGAAAGCATCGTGCAACGCGGCGCGCGGGGCGCGCCGGGGGATTGCGTCGATGTCATCCTCATCACCCATGCGACGAGCGAACATCTCGTGCGCGAGGCGCTGGACCTGATCTATCAGGATGGCGTCATCGTCTCGCGCGCGCAGGTCATCCGCATCGAGCGCGAGTAGCGAGACATGACGCAGCAGCCTGAAACCGACGCGTCGAAGATCGACCGCTACCTGACCTTGGAGCTGGCGCGCGCGTCAGAGCGCGCCGCGGTCGCCGCCGCCAAATTCCGGGGACGCGGCGACGAGATGGCCGCCGACCTCGCGGCGGCGGAGGCGATGCGCGAGGAGCTGTCGCAGCTTCCCGTGCGCGGCCGCATCGTGATCGGCGAGGGCGATGAGGACGCCGCGCCGATGCTCTACATTGGCGAAGAAATTGGCGCGGGCGTCGGTCCCCGCGTCGATCTCGGCGTCGCGGCGCTCGAAGGCTCGACGCTTTGCGCCAAGGACATGCCGGGCTCGATCGCCGTCGTCGCCATGGCGCCGGCTGGTTCGCTCCTGCATGCGCCCGACGTTTACATGGACAAGATCGCCATCGGTCCGGGATATCCCGAAGGCACGATCGATCTCGATCGCGATCCCGGCGACAACATCCGAGCGCTTGCGATCGCCAAGGGCGTGCGCGCGAGCGAAATCACGGTGAGCATTCTCGACCGGCCGCGCCACGCCGAAATCATCCGCAATTGCCGCAACGCCGGCGCGTGCGTGCGCCTCATCGCTGACGGCGACGTGGCGGCGATCATTCTCACTACGCATCCTTGGGAAACTGGCGTCGACATGTATCTTGGCCGTGGCGGCGCTTCGGAAGGCGTGCTCGCCGCCTGCGTCCTGCGTTGCGCGGGCGGCCAGATGCAGGGACGGCTGGCGCTCGAAACCCGCGATCAGATCGCGCAGGCGCAGCGTTTGGGCCTTCTTGATCCGCGCCGCAAATATTCGGTCGGCGACATGGCCGCCGGCGACGTCGTCGTCTGCGTCACCGGCGTCACCGCCGGGCCGCTCGTCGGCGGCGTGTCGCTCGGCAAGACGACGATCGACACCGAGACGATCGTCTATCGCTCGGCGACAGGCACGATCCGCCGCATCCGTGCGACGCACCGGGCGGTGGGGAAGTTCGATTGATGCGCATGAGTGATTGCCGAAAAGGGCGCGAATCCCTCCCCTTTACGGGGAGGGTGGCTCGACGAAGTCGAGCCGGGTGGGGCGAACGAGCGAGGCGGCGATGATGGCTTTCCCCCCACCCGGCGGTCTTCGACCGCCGACCTCCCCGCAAGGGGGAGGTAGGGGCGCGACGTGACTCCCGCCGCTCATATCTCCGCCGCGATCGAGGTGCTGGACGATGTTGCAAAGCGCCGCCGGCCCGCCGCCGAGGCCTTAAAGGATTGGGGCATCGCGCATCGCTTCGCGGGCTCGAAGGATCGCGCCGCCATCGCCAGCCTCGTCTTCGATGCGCTGCGGAAGCGCGCTTCGGCGATCTACGTTATGGGCGCGGACGATCCGCGCGCGATCATGCTGGGCGCGCTGCGCGAGGCGCGCGGCCAGGACGCCGAGGCGATCGCGGCGTTCTGCTCCGGCGCGGGCCATGCGCCGGCCGCGCTTTCGGACGAGGAGCGCCATCGGTTGGAGACGGCCTCGCTCGCTGACGCGCCGGATCATGTGCGCGGCGACTATCCGGAATGGCTCGCCTCGCATTTTGAGGCGGCGTTCGGCGCGCGCGCGGCGGAAGAAGGCGCGGCGCTCGCCGCCCGCGCGCCTGTCGATCTGCGCGTCAATATTCTGAAATGCTCGCGCGAACAGGCGCTCGAAAAGCTCGCGCATCTCTCTCCTGCGCCGACGTCGCTTTCGCCGATCGGCCTGCGCATCGAGGCGGGGCAGGGGCGGGGTCCGGCGCTGACGGCGGAGACCGCCTATGTGAAGGGGCTCGTCGAGCCGCAGGACGAAGCCTCGCAGCTTGCGGCGCTGCTCTGCGCCGCTGGGCCGGGCGAGCAAGTTCTCGATCTTTGCGCCGGCGGCGGCGGCAAGGCGCTGGCGCTCGCCGGGCAGATGCATAATCGCGGGCAGGTCTACGCCTATGATTCGGACGGGCGGCGCCTCATGCCGATCCACGAGCGGCTGGAGCGCGCCGGGGCCCGCAACATTCAGGTTCGCGCGCCGCGCGGCAAGGCCGACGTGCTGGCCGATCTCGAGGCGCGCTGCGACCTCGTGCTGATCGACGCGCCCTGCACCGGCGTCGGCGCGTGGCGGCGCCACCCTGACGCCAAATGGCGGCTCGCGCCCGGCGCGCTGGACCGAAGATTGAAGGAGCAGCGCGAACTCTTGGCGATGGCCGTCCGCTTCGTGAAGCCCGGCGGCCGGCTGGTTTACGTCACCTGTTCGACGCTGCGCGAGGAAAACGAGGACCAGATCGCGGCCTTTCTCGCCGCCAATCCAGATTTTACGGCGCGTTCAGCCGCCGAAATTACGGAAAGCGCGGGCCTCCCCGACCTCGCACGCTTTGCCTCGCCACATGGCCCCGGCATCCGCCTGTCGCCGGCGACAAGCGGCACGGACGGGTTTTACATTTGTGTCTTGGCGAAGCGCTGAGTAAGACCAGTCCGAGTGCTCCAACCCGCGTCATGCCCGCGCTTGTCGCGGGCATCCACGCCGACATTCCGCGGCGGCCCGTCGTGGATGGCCGGGACAAGCCCGGCCATGACGGTGAACTGCGGTTCAATCAGGTTTGCCCATGACCACCGCGCCCGACGCCTTCCATCACGACATCGCCGAGCGCCATGACAAGGTGCTGATCGTCGATTTCGGCTCGCAGGTGACGCAGCTCATCGCGCGGCGCGTGCGCGAGGCGGGCGTCTATTGCGAAATCGCGCCGTTCCAGCACGCCGAGCGCGCTTTCGCCGAGATCCGCCCCAAGGCGGTGATCCTCTCGGGCGGGCCGTGCTCGGTGACGGACGAGGGGTCTCCCCGCGCCCCGCAAAGCGTTTTCGACTCCGGCGTGCCAGTGCTCGGCATCTGCTACGGCGAGCAGACGATGGCGACCCAACTCGGCGGCACCGTCGAAGGCGGGCATCATCGCGAGTTCGGCCGCGCCGATGTGACCGCGCTGGAGCACAGCGCGCTGCTCGACGGCGTGTGGGAGAAGGGCGGCAGCTTTCCGGTCTGGATGAGCCATGGCGACCGCGTGACGAAGCTGCCGGAAGGCTTTCGCGTCATCGCCGCTTCGGACGGCGCCGCTATTACGGCGTGCAGTTTCATCTCGAAGTCGTGCATACGCCTGACGGCGCCAAGCTCTTATCGAATTTCGTGCACAAGGTCGCGGGACTGAAGTCCGACTGGACGATGGCGGCGTTTCGCGGCGAAGCGATCGCGGCCATCCGGCGCCAGGTCGGCGACGGGCGCGTGCTCTGCGGCCTCTCCGGCGGCGTCGACAGCGCCGTTGCGGCGGTGCTTATTCACGAAGCGATCGGCGAGCGCCTCATCTGCGTCTTCGTCGATCACGGCCTGTTGCGGCAGGGCGAGGCGGAAGAGGTCGTGCGGCTCTTCCGCGATCACTACAACATCCCGCTGCACCACGTCGAAGCGGCGGACCTGTTCATCGGCGCGTTAGAGGGCGTCGACGATCCGGAAGTGAAGCGCAAGACCATAGGCCGGCTGTTCATCGAGACGTTTGAAGCCGAGGCGAAGAAGATCGCGCAGGATGGGCGCGGCGCGCCGCAGTTTCTCGCGCAAGGCACGCTCTATCCCGATGTCATCGAGAGCGTCTCCTTCACCGGCGGGCCGTCGGTGACGATCAAATCGCATCACAACGTCGGCGGTTTGCCGGAGCGCATGAACATGCGGCTCGTCGAACCCTTGCGCGAACTCTTCAAGGACGAGGTGCGGGCGCTCGGGCGCGAACTCGGACTGCCGGAAGCTTTCGTCGGGCGCCATCCGTTTCCGGGGCCCGGACTCGCGATCCGTTGCCCGGGCCTCATCACCCGCGAGAAGCTGGCGATCCTGCGCAAGGCCGACGCCGTCTATCTCGACGAGATCCGCAAGGCGGGATTGTACGACGACATCTGGCAGGCCTTCGCGGCGCTCTTGCCGGTGCGTTCCGTCGGCGTGATGGGCGACGGACGCACCTATGATTATGTCGTCGCGCTGCGCGCCGTGACGTCGAGCGACGGCATGACCGCGGATTTCTATCCCTTCGACATGAGTTTTCTGGGCCGCGCCGCGACGCGCATCATCAATGAAGTGAAGGGCGTCAACCGCGTGGTGTACGACGTGACGTCAAAGCCGCCTGGGACGATCGAGTGGGAGTGACCGGATACCCTCGGCGGCAATAGCGTAAACTCGGCCCGAATTACACAGCCGTGCCGTTAGAATTTGGTCCATTCCTGACTGCCGGTGAGCCGCATCTCTTTCTTCGGATTCCATAGCCCGATCTGCGTCCAAAGTTCGGACGAAGGAAACCAGCTACAAAGGGTCAGAGGGGTGTAGCGAGAGGCGCGAATGCCTGGCGGCGATCACTGACACATCAATCTCGGGCAGGCGCGTGGTCCGAAAGCAAGATCGAGTGGCATTACATCGCACCGGGCAAGCCGAAGAATGGCTTCTACGAAAATTTCAACGCCGTATGCTGGACGAGCTGCTAAATGAGACGCTGTTTCTCGGGCTTGATCACGCTCGGGCGAAGATCGCGAACTAGGTCAGCGATTACGATCATAAGCGCCCCCATTCGGCGCTCGTATAACAAACACCGGCCGCCTCTGCCGCCAATCCCCGTGTCCGGAAATTAAGGGGCGACAACAAGAATTCAGCCAAGACCGCAATGACCCGATTGATTTCAATCTGCCAATATCTTCAGGCAATCGCCGGCGGCCTCGGCGGTCTTCCTTGCGGTTAAAGGGCTTAATCTGCCGGAGCTTACCTTGCTTAGGGTGATTGCTGTTACGACCGCCTCATTGTCAGCTCCTCGACGCATTTTCCCGACTGCTGCCGCATAGATGACTTTAGAGTCAGGTGAAAGACCCGCTGCACATGCGTCCGCCTTTTTTCGGTTGGCGTAAGCTGGCGAAGCGAGAAGGGCGGCAACTATCCCGACTTTTAGCGCCCTCATGTGTATCTCCTTCGTCGACTTGTGGTGCTTGCTATGTCGGAATATCTCGACATCGAGTTAAGCTCACATTTGGCTGCGCTAGGGGGGCGAGCCAGCGCGAAAGGCGCGTCAGCGAATGCGGCAGCGTCGCGCTCTGATGCACGAGGAGAGCGCACAGCTTCTGCGTCGAGGTCGTGCCGCAGTTGAGCGGTGTGCAGACGATGACGTCGCCCGCGCGTAGCATGAGGCCGTTCCAGCGCGCGCTATCAAAGACGATTCTGGAGTAGGTGTGATGCGCTCCGGCGCGCTCATCTGAGATCCCCCGCGTGGCGATGACATCGGAGAAAACTTCTCCGGTCAACAAGCAAAAAATGTTCCTGGCGTCATTGCGATTGGGAGTCAGCCAGAGAGATGGTCGACGGCAGTTGCGCCATCTCTTTAAACACGCTTCAGGAATGGATCGTCTTCCGATTGGATCACGGCGCAATTTTCGCTTGTCAAAATTTTCTAAATCAAGGAAGTCGCTGACAACTCGAAATAAATTTGCGCATTTGCTCGGTGTGTGACGCAAAAATTCAGGAAAAAATGTACGCCCAATGCAACGAATTTCGGAATGAAGCGTTGACAGTTTAGCGATTGCTGCAGTGCATCTAGCTGTTAGGCGCAATGCACATAATTTGGCCAGGGCGCGTTGGCGATTTCTCTTGGAGGGACATTGATGGAAGCCATCAATGCGGTCACGCTCAATACATGCTTTGAATCGGATGAATCCATTCGTGGGCGCCGTTCGGAAGAGGTCGGCGTAATTGTCTTAAATCGGCAATTCGCGACCGCCGAAGATCAATCTCTCGATCACGAAGTGAATGTGTTGCGCGCGAAAGCGCGCTCGGCGCTGCAACTGGCGCAGCGTGAGCGGGATATAACCAAGGCGACGAGAGACCGCATCCAGGAAGCCGTAGACCGCGCCAACAATTTTTCTGCTGCGATCCAGAGAAGGCTTTCCAGATTCGTCAATCTTGACAAGCGGATCGCTGAAGAGTGCGCGGCATCGATACTTCGTTCGACAGGACAAGAGGCGGGCCGCGCGCTCGAGCTATCACCGAAAACGAAGAGGCTCGCTGAAAGGATTTTCTCTCTTGAAAATCAATCGGCCTCGTTTCGACGCGCTTCAGATTGCCTTCGTAAAGACCTCGCGAACGCCGAAAGCAGTCTGAAGTTAGCCGAGGGCGAAGTTAAAAAGGCGGCTGTCGCTGTCGCCGCGGCTGAAATGGAGCCGATCGCGGCTGAATTGGCGCGCGTTGAAAGTCTGGCGGCGACGCTTCGGCGTCTTCTTCTGGGATACGGCGCTCTCCGCCATGACGGGGGCTTTCTGCCGATGAGCAGCGCGACCGCGCAGCTTCTCAGGGCGCCGCCGAAGAATGCAATGGTGGGCGGAAGCGTGCATTGCTTCGAGGCCACCGCGCAATGGGCATCCTATTTGCAACAGCTCGGTATCGATAGCGAGGCGACGCTCGATGCGAAAGTGCGTTGGTGAGTGTGTTGCAACACAGATATTTTCATGTGCGGGCGCGATAAAGCGCAAGCGGACAAGATGACGAAGAGAACATTAAAGCGCAATAAGCATTGCTGAAATAAGCTTTTAGCCGTGTTCTTTGGACACAAGCTGAACTCGAGGAGATATAGATGGAAACGGTGATCGCCATCACTCCGAGCCATTGCCTCGACCCGCAAATCGCCATTGCCGCCTGCAAGGCGGGCGAGACTGGCGTCCTCGATTTGGGGTGGCGTGCAGACGCCTCCGCCATCACTGACGCGATAAACGCTCTGCGGAAGTCGGTGGGCGTCCGCGGAACATGGGGCGTCAGATGGGACGCCGCCGCAGGGCCTTACCGGGATCTGAACGAACTTTCGCAGCTCACGCAAGGCAAAGTTCCGCTTCTTGTTTTTGCGGGCGTAAAGGCGCGAGAGGCGGCGGATTTACTCAAGTCCGCGAAAGAGTTGGCGCAACGAGTCCTGCTCGAGGTCCATGATCTCGACTCGGCGCTGCTCGCAGAGGCGGAAGGCTTCGACGGACTCATCGTGAAAGGCCACGAGGCCGGGGGATGGATCGGCTCCGCCACCTCATTCATTCTGCTGCAGGAATTGAGCGGGAAGGTCCAGATTCCCTACTGGATACAGGGCGGCGTCCATATGCGCAGCGCGGCGGCAGCCGTGCTTTCCGGCGCGCGCGGCGTCGTTCTCGCCGAGCAGCTTTGGTTGACGGAAGAGGGGCCGAGCGCGTCCGCAGAGCAAAAAAAGCTCTGGAGCCAATTCGACGGCAGCGAAACGATCGTCGCCGGGCGAGGCGCTGATCTGTTTCGTCTTTCCGCTCGACACGGTCGAGGCAAGCTCCGCGAGCTGGAAGTCGGCGTCGCCAAGGGCGACGACCTGCGGGATCTCTTGCGACGATTGTTGGCGGAAGACGCGCTCACGCCGCTCGCACAGGACATCGCCTTCGCCGCCTCGCTCGGGCGTCGCTACGGCACAACAGGACGCGTGATCGCCGCGCTGCGCGACGCAATAGCGCCCGCGATCGGCGAGGCCCGTGCGCAAAATGTGCTGCGACCCGACTCAGCGCTCGCCAAACTGCACGGCGCCCGTTTTCCAATTGTGCAGGGTCCGATGACGCGCGTCAGCGACGTCGCGCCCTTTGCCGACGCGGTGTCTCGGGCGGGAGGCTTGCCGTTCCTGGCGCTCGCCGTGATGCGCGGTGTGGAAGTGCGTTCGCTGCTGACGAAGACCAAAGAGCTGATGGGCGCGCGGCCTTGGGGCGTCGGCATCTTGGGCTTCATGCCGCTCGACCTGCGACAGGAGCAGATGGAGGCCATCCGCGACGTCAAGCCGCCTTTCGCGATTGTCGCCGGGGGCAGGCCGAGCCAGGCCAAGGAACTCGAAGCGCTGGGCATTTCCACCTATCTGCATGTGCCGTCGCCCGGTCTGCTGCAGGGTTTTATCAAGGAAGGCGCGCGCAAATTCATTTTCGAAGGAAGCGAGTGCGGCGGGCACACCGGACCGCGCACAAGTTTCGTGCTGTGGGAGTCGGCTATCGAGACGCTTCTCAGCGCAAAGATTGATGATCCCGAGACGGTGCAGATCCTCTTCGCCGGCGGCATTCATAACGGGCTTTCCGCCGCGATTGTTTCGGTGTTGGCGGCGCCGCTGGCCTCGAAGGGGATGAAAGTCGGCGTGCTGATGGGCACCGCCTATCTCTTCACCGAAGAAGCGGTGCGAACCGGCGCCATCGTCAACGAATTTCAGGATCAAGCCATCGATTGCCGTGAGACTGCGCTGCTGCAATCGGGAGTCGGCTCATTCACACGCTGCGCCAACACCAGCTTTTGCGATGAGTTCGATAAGACGCGGCGCGATCTGATTTTGCAGGGCAAGTCGGAAGAAGAAATTCTCATGGCGCTCGAGCTGCTCAACATCGGGCGGCTGCGCATCGCATCAAAGGGCGTCGCACGCAACGAGAATCCTGCGGCCGAGGATAACAACGAGAAATACGTCAGCCTCGACGCCGAGGCGCAGCGCCGTGAAGGCATGTATATGATGGGCGAAGTCGCGCGTTTGCGCGACTCGCGGTTGAGCATGGCCGAACTGCACCAGGCCGTCTCCTCCGGCGCTCAGGCGGCGCTGGCCCGCGGCGACAACCGTAAGAGTTCGCCAAAGCGAGAACCGCGCGAAGAAATCGCCGTCGTCGGCATGGCCTGTCTGTTGCCGGGCGCGAATGACGTGCGCAGCTACTGGCGCAACATCATGCTGGCGGTCGATTCAGTTCGGGAGGTGACCGAGGATCGCTGGCGCGCGTCCGACTTCTACGACCCAAAACGCGGCGTGAAGGACAAGGTCTATTCGAAGTGGGGCGGCTTCCTTAACGACGTCGCTTTTGACCCGACGCGTTACGGGATTCCGCCCGCCAGTCTGCGTTCCATCGAACCCGTGCAGCTCCTCGCGCTGCTGGTGTCGAGCATGGCGCTGGAAGACGCCGGCCTGGATCGCCGGCCGTTCCCGCGCGAGCGCACCGCGACGATTTTTGCCTCTGGCGGCATGAATGATCTCGGAACGATCTACATCTTCCGGACGTTGCTCGCGCATTATCTGCCGAAGGCCGAAGGCGTCTCCGAGGAAGCGCGCAAGCAGATCCTGGAGTCGCTCTATCAGGATGAGTTGCCGAAGTGGACGGAAGACTCCTTTCCGGGATTCCTCGGCAATGTCGTCGCCGGGCGCGTCGCCAATCGACTCGATCTGCGCGGCGCCAACTTCACCGTCGACGCCGCCTGCGCGTCCTCGCTCGCCGCGCTCGACGTCGGCATCAGACAGTTGCGCAGCGGCGACGCCGACATTGCGCTTGTCGGCGCGGTGGACGGCACCAACGGTCCCGTCAGCTTCATGTCCTTCGCGCAGACCCACGCGCTGTCGCCGCGCGGTCGCTGTCGCCCCTTCGATGATAGCGCGGACGGCATCGCCATTGGCGAAGGCGTCTGCGCCGTTGTGTTGAAGCGGCTCGCCGACGCCGAACGCGATGGCGACAGGATCTATTCCGTCATCAAGGGCATTGGCAGTTCAAGCGACGGCCACAATCGCAGCCTGACGGCGCCGCATCCCGAAGGGCAGGTTCTGGCGCTCGAACGCGCCTATGCCGACGCCGGCGTCGATCCATCGAGCGTGACGCTGATCGAGGCGCATGGCACCGGCACGTCGGTCGGCGACAAATCCGAGATCGGCGCGCTGAACATGGTCTTCGGTTCCGCGTCGGGAACGCCGCAGCGCTGCGCCGTCGGCTCTGTGAAGTCGATGATCGGCCACACGAAAGTCGCGGCGGGACTCGCGGCGCTCATCAAGGCGAGCCTCGCGCTCAAGCACCGCGTGCTGCCGCCGACCATCGGCGTCGAAAAACCGGTGTCAGGCGTCGATTTCGCCAAATCGCCTTTCTACATCAACACCGAAATTCGCCCCTGGCTGGGCGCCGGCGACAGCGCGCCGCGCCGTTGCGGCGTCAGCGCCTTCGGGTTTGGCGGCACCAACTTTCATACGGTGCTCGAAGAATATCGCGGCGACTTCCGGGTCTCCGACGCGCAGGACCTGAACCCGCGCGCGGCCGAAATCTTCGCCTTCAGCCGTTCGAGCATCGAGGCGATCGAAGAAGCAGCGCGGACTCTGCTGCAAGGCGTCGAGCAGGCGCAGGAGCTCGATCTCGCGCAGCTTGCCTACTCGGCGTCCCTGGACGACGCCAGGCTACGGCCGAAGAACGGCGGTCAGATCGTGCAGCTCGCCTTCGTGGCGAACTCGGTCGCCGACCTGAAGGGCAAGCTTGAATTCTTCCTGCGCAGCCATCAAGGCAAGGCGACGCTCAACGCGCCGAGCGGGATCTACTATCGGAACCTGCAACATCGCGCCGACAGCGGCGCCGTCTGCTTCCTGTTCCCGGGGCAGGGATCGCAGCAGATCAACATGCTTCGCGATCTCGTCCTCGCGCGTCCGTGCGCATACGCCTTGTTCGAAAAGGCCGACGCGATGCTCAAGGGCGCGCTGCCGAAGCCGCTGTCGCAATATGTCTATCCCGTGCCTGTCTTCGGCAAGGAGGAGCGGGAGCGCCAGCAGGCCGCATTGAACGACACGCGCGTCGCGCAGCCGGCGCTCGGATTGGCGGGCCTCGCGGCCTATGACGCGCTGTCGGCCTTCGGCGTGAAGCCCAACTTCGTCGCCGGCCACAGCTACGGCGAATATGTCGCGCTCTGCGTCGCGGGGGTTCTGTCGCGCGAGGATCTTATCCGCATCTCCGATGCGCGCGGCCGTATCTCCAAGGAGATATCCGTCGCACAGCCTGCGACGATGGCTGCGGTCAACGCCAACGAGAAGTGGACGCTAGTGTCCTGACTCTCAATTGGCGCCCAAAAACTCAAGCGGCGTCGGCGGTGACGAGCGCCGCGCGGGCCCGATGGATTTTTTCAAGGATAGCCTC
>WSXZ01000057.1 GCA_009773555.1 Methylocystaceae bacterium
CGATAGGCGCCGACGATCTTCGGCCTGATCTTGCCGCGCCGTGTCTGCGCCGCGTGATCGATGACGATGAGATGATCGCAATATTTGTCGAACCGGTCGGCGTCGCGGCGGGTGAAGGCCGTGCGCGCATCGGGAATGGCGCCGCCTTCCTTGTAGAAGACGTCGTAACGCAGGCGCTGCGCCTTGCGCACTTCCCTCTTGCCGCGCGCGAGCCGCACTTCCAGCGAGCCCAGACGGCCAAGCGTTTCATTGAGCGTCTTCTTGGCCGCTTTCGGCTTTTTTGCATCCGCTTGCGGAAAATTGACGAGGGCGAAGATCGTCTGACCGAAATCCGCGTTAACCGTCCACATGTGCGACTCGCTCCGCTGCGATCTCCCCGCTTGAAGATCACGGGGAGGCGAAGCTTTTGTGACGCGAGAATTGCTGCTGTGACGCACCAGTTGCGGTTTACACTTGAACTTCTCGCCCCAGGAGTCCGAATGTTCACATCTCATCTGACCGTCAGCGCTGCGATCTGCGCTTTTGTTTTCGCAACGGTCGCAGCGCAGGCGGAGCCGCTCCCTTCGCTCGGCTGTTACGCGCGCGCCTATGACAGGGCGCATCTTTCCGCGCACAAAAACCAGATCGTCGACAAAGCGTGGCTGTCGATCGAGACGCGAAAAGACACGCCGCCCTATCCGTTTTTGGCGACGCTGCAATTTTCGACCAAGGGGCGCGGCAAAGCGATCTTCTCCACCTTCGGCGCCTGTAAGGAGGACCGCGGCGCCCTCTTATGCAACGCGTCGCTTTCCGCCGAGGAAACCGACCGCTGCAAGTCCAAGAACGACGGCGTGCATCATTGCCGGATCGGCTACAGCGAGTCCGGCTCCTTCCGGATCGCCGCGCAGCCCGACGAGGGCGTGCTCGTGACGGTCGTCGAACGGCTGGAAATGCCGGGGCCCGATGCGGGCGGCCGCGCTAGCTATCTCTATCTCAGCCCGGACAATGCGGAGAATCGAGATTTTCTGCTGAAGGCGTCGCCGGGCGCGCGCAAATAGCCGCTTCTGTATCCCATCAAAAACGCCCTCTGATGCCCCCTCGGGCTCTCCATTCGCCTTTATTCGCCACAAACTTGACTTCAGTTTAGCGTAGCAATATCTAGTGGTGTGGCAGGCGCTTTGCACCATATCTTGACATAAATGAGCTCGGTCGTTAGTTTTGCCCGGAGAATGGGCCATTAAACGGGGGCTGCCTCGATGACCGACGATTTTCTTGTTAAGCGGCGGTCTGACAGCGAGGTCCGCCAAATTGCAAAAAGGGCGCGAGCCTATCTTGGCTTTGCTAAAGGGGGACGAGTCGACATCGTCGCGTGTTTGCGGAAAGAGACGATTTGGACTGTCAGTGGCGTAAAGCGACTAATGGTCAAAGTGCTTCCGGATATTGAATTGGGAACCGCAGACGCTCTGACGTCTCATACGGAAGAGTTGATCCTTATTGCCTTCAAGCAGTCGGTATATCGTGCCGCGGTTCTTGGTGAAGGTCGCGCCAGAAATACTGTCGCGCACGAACTCGGCCACGCAGTGATACATAATCGTTCCATGATGCCACGTCGCGCAGGAGGGAATGATAAGTATAGATGGATTAGACCATATGAGTCGGCTGAGCATCAAGCAAATGTTTTCGCGGCGGCCCTTTTAATCGATGACGACGGCGCAAAAAGTCTCGATTCTGCCGAAGAAGTGTCGATTCAGTTCGGAGTAAGTCTTAAGTGCGCAGAAATATACTATAAAGAAATATTGGAGCGGCGCGACCGAGGTAGAGCTGCAGAGAAGATGCGCAAGCTTGCCTCATCGTTTAGCGCTGAGGTGAAGCACCCCCATGCTCACGACTTAAGGTTCCTGGCCTCTCCTTGTCCTAAATGTGGAGAGAGGAAGGTGTTCCCAGTAGGATCGAAGTATATGTGCCATCACTGTGATACTGTGTCAGACACCTTTCCGGACGGCGATTATAGCGACTGATCGAAAGCTAATTGCTCCTTCTAGGAGGGGTGTCCGTCGCGCGCTAGCCGCACGATTGATTTATCCCCGGTATTTACGAATTGTCCACATATTGATATTTCACTCATAGTCACCACAATGGGTTGACGTAGCGCCCAGACTCATCCCAAGTTAGGCAGTAGGCGATGACGCTGCCGCGGATAATCTTCGAGTCCTTCTGCTCGGGTCGCGGGCTCTGTGCGGCGCCCTCTAGTTCAGCGCGTGCATTCGTCCTGGCGGCTCCGAAAGCAACCTGCGTCGGAAAGCGTGGGCTTCGTGTACCAATAGCGATTGCGTCGCGGGCCAGCGAATGGCTGCGTGCGGGCGGACGCCTGCGCTTTGAGGGGATGAGACGATGAAAATTGAGCGGCGCTACACCAAGGCGGGCGAATCCCCCTATGCGAACATTCCGTTCCGCACGACAAAGAGCGAGATCCGCAATCCCGACGGCTCGATTGTCTTTTCCCTCGACAACATCGACGTCCCCAACCAGTGGAGCCAGGTCGCGGCCGACGTTCTGGCGCAGAAATATTTCCGCAAGGCCGGCGTGCCGGCGCGCTTGAAGCGCGTCGAGGAGAATTCCGTCCCGTCCTTCCTGTGGCGCTCCGTCGCCGATACGGAAGCGCTCAGCGAACTCCCCAAGGACCAGCGCAACGGCTCCGAAATCTCGGCCAAGCAGGTCTTCGACCGTCTCGCCGGCGCCTGGACATATTGGGGTTGGAAGGGCGGCTATTTCGACGCCGAGGAAGACGCCCAGGCGTTCAGCGACGAGCTTCGCTACATGCTCGCCATGCAGATGGCGGCGCCCAATTCGCCGCAATGGTTCAACACCGGCCTGCATTGGGCTTACGGCGTCGACGGGCCGAGCCAGGGGCATTTCTACGTCGACTACGCCAATGGCAAGATGGTGAAGTCGAAATCGGCCTATGAGCATCCGCAGCCGCACGCCTGCTTCATTCAGTCGATCGCCGACGATCTCGTCAACGACGGCGGCATCATGGATCTGTGGGTGCGCGAGGCGCGGCTGTTCAAATACGGCTCCGGCACCGGCACCAATTTCTCCAAGCTGCGGGGCGAGAAGGAGAAGCTTTCCGGCGGCGGTTCGTCCTCGGGCCTGATGTCCTTCCTCAAGATCGGCGACCGCGCGGCGGGCGCGATCAAATCCGGCGGCACGACGCGGCGCGCGGCGAAAATGGTCGTCGTCGACATCGATCATCCCGACGTCGAAGCCTTCATCGATTGGAAGGTGAAGGAGGAGGAGAAAGTCGCTTCACTCGTCACCGGCTCGAAGATCGTCAAGAAGCATCTGAAGGCGATCATGCGCGCCTGCATGAATTGCGAAGGGCCCGGCGACGACTGTTTCAACCCCGAGATCAATCCGGCGCTGAAGCGCGAGATCAAGCTCGCACGCAAGAACGACGTGCCGGACAATTACATCAAGCGCGTCATTCAGTTCGCCAAGCAGGGCTACAAGGACATTCACTTCGACACCTATGACACGGACTGGGACAGCGAAGCCTATCTCACCGTCTCGGGTCAGAACTCCAACAACTCCGTGCGCGTCACGGACGCGTTCCTGCAGGCGGTCGAGAAGGACGACGACTGGTCCCTCATCAAGCGCCTCGACGGCAAGACGGCGAAGACGCTGAAAGCCCGCGATCTGTGGGAGAAGATCGGCTACGCCGCCTGGGCGTCCGCGGATCCGGGAATCCAGTTCCACACGACGATCAACGACTGGCACACCTGCCCGGCGGGCGGCCCCATTCGCGCGTCCAATCCGTGCTCGGAATATATGTTCCTCGACGACACGGCGTGTAACCTTGCGTCTCTAAACCTGCTTCAGTTCCGCGATCTCGAGACCAAGCGCATCGACGTCGAGTCTTACGAGCACGCCGTGCGGCTGTGGACGGTGGTGCTCGAAATCTCGGTGCTGATGGCGCAGTTTCCCTCAAAGGAAATCGCGCAGCTCTCCTACGACTACCGCACGCTGGGCCTCGGCTTCGCCAATGTCGGCGGCCTGTTGATGTCGTCTGGCGTCGCCTATGACAGCGACGCCGGCCGCGCCATCGCCGGCGCGCTGTCGGCGATCATGACGGGCGTGTGCTACGCGACCTCCGCCGAAATGGCCAAGGAGCGCGGCCCCTTCGCGCGCTTCATGGAGAATCGCGAAGCGATGCTGCGGGTCATCCGCAATCATCGCCGCGCCGCGCATGGCGAACGCGTCGGCTATGAGCAGCTCGCGATCGCGCCCGTGCCGCTCGACGTCGCGTCCTGCCCCGATCAGCTCTTGGTCGAGCGCGCCGGCGCCGCCTGGGACAAGGCGCTCGCGCAAGGCGAACTCTACGGCTATCGCAATGCGCAAGTCACCGTCGTCGCGCCGACCGGCACCATCGGCCTCGTGATGGATTGCGACACGACCGGCATCGAGCCCGATTTCGCGCTCGTCAAATTCAAGAAGCTCGCCGGCGGCGGCTATCTCAAGATCGTCAACCGCGCCGTGCCGGAAGGGCTGCGCTCGCTCGGCTATCGAGAGAGCGACATCGCCGAGATCGAGGCCTATGCCGTCGGCCACGCCTCGCTCTCCAACGCGCCGGCGATCAACACCACGAGCCTGCGGGCGAAGGGTTTCACGGACGAGAAGATCGCGGCGGTGGAAGGAGCGCTGCGCAGCGCCTTCGACATCAAATTCGTCTTCAACAAATGGACGCTCGGGCAGGACTTTCTCACCGGCGTGTTGAAAGTCCCAGCGGCCGCGCTCGACGACAAGAACTTCGATCTGCTGACGCATCTGGGGTTCTCGCGCGCCGACATCGACGCCGCGAATGTCCATATCTGCGGCGCGATGACTCTGGAAGGCGCGCCGCATTTGAAGCGCGAGCATTATCCGGTGTTCGACTGCGCCAATCCCTGCGGGCGCACCGGCAAGCGCTATCTCCTGGTCGACTCGCATATCCGCATGATGGCGGCGGCGCAGCCCTTCATCTCGGGCGCGATCAGCAAGACCATCAATATGCCCAATGACGCGTCGATCGAGGATTGCGAACAGGCCTATCTGCTGTCGTGGCGCCTCGGGCTCAAGGCCAATGCGCTCTATCGCGACGGCTCCAAGCTCTCGCAGCCGCTCTCGGCGCAGCTCATCGCCGGCGACGACGACATCGACGCGATGGACGTCGTCGAGGAACTCGTCACCGCCAACATGCCGGCGCGCGCGGCGGCCATCGCCGAACGCATCGTCGAGCGCGTCGTGCATCAGGTGATCCGCGAGCGCGAGAAGCTGCCGAACCGGCGCAAGAGCTACATTCAGAAGGCGACGGTCGGCGGCCACAAGGTCTATCTGCACACGGGGGAATATGAAGACGGGCGCTTAGGCGAAATCTTCATCGACATGCACAAGGAAGGCGCGGCCTTCCGAAGCCTGATGAATAATTTCGCCATCGCGATTTCGCTCGGCCTGCAATATGGCGTGCCGCTCGAGGAATATGTCGACGCCTTCACCTTCACCCGCTTCGAGCCGGCGGGTCCGGTGCAGGGCAATGACGCGATCAAATACGCGACCTCGATCCTCGACTATGTGTTCCGCGAGCTCGCCGTCTCCTATCTCGGCCGCAACGATCTCGCGCATGTCTCGCCCGAAGACGTCGGCCATGACGTGCTCGGCAAGGGCCAGCATGAGGGCAAGGCGCCGGAGACGAATTCGGTCGTCTCGCGCGGTCTGCTGCGCTCCAAGACCGACAGGCTGATGGTGGTGCAGGGCGGGGCGGTCGCTTTACGCGAGACGCCGGACGCGGCGCATGAGGCGGACGATCCGACCTCGACGCTCGGCTGGACCGAGCCGACGAAGACGGTAACCGGCGTCGCCGAAAAACGCGCCGAAGCGCGCATGAAAGGCTATGTCGGCGAACGGCACGTGTCTGAAGTGCGAGACGTGTGGGGCGACGACGGGGTGTTCGTGAGGCGCGGAGGGCTTTGCCCTCCGCGAGCATCAAAAATTATTGAATCGTAAGGTGCTTTAATGGACAGCGCGCTTAGCGGCGGGAGCGTCGCGCTCTATCTATTTTTTCTACTACTGCCGGGGCTCCTGGGATCATTCATCTATGATTATTTCCTTGAAGGGGAGCCAAGAGAAAATTCAGATAAAATTACAACAGCACTCATTCTGACATTATTAAGCTCAATCATCATGCACTATGCGGCCCACACGCCAATCCTACCAAATATAGAGATTACAACGGGAACAAGGGTAGATTCTATCATTAATGCGTTTATCGCAAAAAACTTACTCTATACGTCTGCATTGTCTTCAATGATAGCGTTCGTTTTTGCCATAATAAATAATCATGGTCTCATTTACTCCTTGATGCGACGGCTCGGCCTTTCGATGAAGGCGCCTGCGAACGATGTTTGGCAAAAGATGCTTTACGCAAACCAAGGTTTTTGGATTGCGATCAGCTTTCGCGACGGTCGTCGCCTGACCGGATGGCCCGAGATGTTCTCATCCATGGGCAGGCCCCGAGAGATTTTCCTCGCGGAGGCCACGTGGTATGATTTGAACGAAGCCGGAGAAGTGATTACTTCAGATATCGAGGGGCCGGGCGTCTACTTGTCCAACTTTGACGACGTAGTCGCGATTGAGATTCTTCGGTAAGATCGGATGCACCCCATGTCCACGAACTTTAAGAAAAGCGGCGATGCACGGGCCTCGAGAAGTTCCACTTCCTCGGGGGTCGAGGGTCGCGGGGTACGTCCTCTAACTCCTAAGCCAGTGCCTAGCGGTTTTGACCTTTGGGTTAGGCGTGATGCTTCGTCCGGTCGCTTCATAGACGTCGGGCGAGAGCGAGCGCCTTTTAAGGGCGTCGCTAAAGAAACTCCAAAAAAATAGGGATTGCTGCTTCCCGAATACGGTCTTCTCGCAGTCCGCGCACCTCACACGCTCCTAATGACGGTCAGGACTGCTTATTGCCGCTGCAACTGGCGCGCATCTCTGTCAGCCCCATCAACCGAGGCGAGCGACTCGCACACACGCGCGCGCGTCTCCGCCGCGAGCGTCTTGCGATTCTTGCCGGTCGTCTCGATCGCGTCGCCGAAAGCGATGTGGCAAAGCGTGCGGCCGCGCTTCATCAGGCGCCACAGATGCGGCAGGAAGCTCATGTCGCCATACCAGCCGACATCGATCCTGCGCACGCCATCGGCGTAAGAGATCGCGACAGGCGCGAGCGTCGGCGCTTCGCCGCGCGCGGCCATCGCCTCCAGCGGCGCGAAATGCGCCGAGCGAAACGGCAGAACTACCGCGCCGTCGCTCGATGTGCCTTCGGGAAAGACGACGAGATCGCCGCCCGCGCGCAATACGTCAGCGAGTGAATCGTTGACGCGCGAAATATCCTGCCTCGCGCCGCGTTCGACGAAGATCGTGCCTTGCAGCCGCGCGAGCAATCCGAGCACAGGCCAGCTGGCGACTTCGCTCTTCGCCAGGAAGACGAAGGGATAAAGGCTCGCGAGCGCGATGATGTCGGTCCATGACACATGGTTGGCGACGACAAAGCGCGGCGTCTTCGAGGGCAGGGCGCCGCGCGCGTCGACCTTTATGCCAATGACGGCGCAGACCGCGCGGCAGAAGCGCGTCTGGATCGCGTGCTGAATCGGCCAGCCGCGCCGGCGCGCCAGCGCCTGTAGCGGAACGAGAAAGATGAAAGCGCCCGCCAGCGTGAGGACGAAGGCGAGCGCGCGCAGATAGGCCATGGCGCGCAGATGGCGCGCCTGTAAGACAGGCGCATGACAGCGCCTGCGCTACGGCGTCGTCGCGGCGTCCGAGAGGAAAAATCGCACCATCTCGCGCGAGGCCTCGGGACCATGGCGATCGGCGAAGGAGCCGTCTGGATTGCCGCCCGACCAGGCGTGGCCGAGCCCCTCGACAGCCCAATGTTCCAGCTGCGGCACGCCGCGCGCGTCCGCGATGACGGTGCGGCTGTAATTGCGGCCGCCTGCCGATCCGGTCTCGCGGGTTTCGCGCGCGAGCGCATCGGCAAGATCGAGCCGAGCCCCTGCAATGATCGTTTCGCCGTTGGTCGGATGCACCTTCTGGTCGGCTTCGCCGTGGAAAACGATTGTCCGCACGTAGTCGTCAGACAGCGACCTGCGCGCCGCGCCGAGTTCGAATTTACCGCCCATCGCCGCGAAGGCGGAGGCGACGTCGCTCGCCGAGCCATGCGCGAGACCGGAATGAATGCCCACTGCGGCGTAGAGTTCCGGATAGGTCGCGGCCATGGTCGCGGCCATGGCGCCGCCGGCCGACAAGCCGGCCACATAGACGCGCGACTCATCGACGCGCCATTCCGCCATGACGGCGCGGGTCAGGCCCGCGATGAGGCTCGGCTCGCCCTTCTCGCGGGTCTGATCCGCCGGGTTGAACCAGTTCCAGCAGCCCATCTGATTGGCCGTGGTCGACTGCGCCGGATAGGCGACGATGAAACCATGTTCTTCAGCCAGCTCGTTCATGCGCGAGCCGACGGCGAAGTCGTCGGGGTTCTGCGCGCAGCCGTGAAGCATCACGATCAAAGGCCGTTTGCCGTCTCCAACGCCATTGGGCGCATAGACCTTATAGTCGCGCGCGCCGGCCGGGCCGACATGACTGCGCGAGAGATAAGCGGCGCCCGGCGGAACGTCGATTTTGGGGGCTTGTCGCAGCGCGACGAGCGGCGCGCCGCTTTGATTGAGGCCTGGAAGACCGGCGTGACGCAGCAACTCCACCGTCTCGCCGAGCGGGCGGCGCAGACGAAACGTTGGGGGATGCGGCTCGGCATGTGCGGTCGGCTGCGGCGTTGGCGGCGCGGCGCCGCCAGCCGTCAGCGCGCCCATCAGCACGCGCGTCGCTTCCGCGAGATTTCGCTCGCGCGTCAATTGCGTCGCCCGGTTGAAGGCGCTCGTCAGGAGGTTTTTCATTTTGTCTACGCCTCGCGGGAGAATGGGGGAGGTCAACTGATGCGGTCGTGGAGCGCCGCCTTGACGGATTTGCTCGCTTGCAGCGCGCCGAGCACGGTGATGGATTCGATGGTTTCGCGCGCGAGTTCCGGCGTGACGTCTTCGGCGATGGACGCCAGTCCGAGGACATGGATGCGCAGTCTGCGGCCGGCCGCCTTCACGGTCTCGAGATCTTCACGGCTGTAGTGGCGCAAGCCGAGATCAAGCGTGTTGCGCACAATGGACTGCTTGACCGCGTCCGCATGCGCGCCGAGCTGGTTGCGAATCGCCGTGCGGATGAAGTCGGTGCGGTTGGAATAGAAGCCTTCGCGCACCAAGAGATCGATATGGCCGAGATCGACATATCCGACATTGATCGTGATTTTCTCGGCCTCCGGCGGCCTTTCTCGTAATTTGTGCAGGTCAGCCATGCCATCCTCTTACCATCTGTATGGATGGTATATGGATGGTGGCGACTTGGAACGCAAGTGGCGCGCACGCCCTTTATGCCATCGTCGACCTGACGACTGCGCCCGCGCGGTCGTGTTCTTTGCTACTCTTGACGCCGCCGCTTCAGGCGCCCTTATGTGCGCCTGCCCGCTCACACTGGCGGCCAAGATCAGGCTTTCTGGGAGATCCTAATGACGTTTGTGCTTGCGCGCCGCGCATGTGTCGTTGCGGCCCTGTCGCTTCTTTCCGCCGGGCTGCTCGCCGGTCCCGCCTTCGCGCATGGCCCATCGCGCCAGAAGGTCGTCGAAAAAATCGAAATCGACGCCCCGGCCGCGAAGGTTTGGGAGATCGTCGGCAATTTCCAGGATTGGAACTGGCATCCCGGCATTGCGAAGACCGAAGGGACGGGCGGCAACGCCGTCGACGCGAAGCGCAAGCTGACCCTCAAGAATGGGGGCACAATCGACGAGACGCTGACGAAATACGACGCCGACGGCAAGTCGCTGAGCTACAAGATCGACGCCGTCGACGTGAAAGTTCTGCCGGTCAATAACTACGCTGCGACGATCAGCGTGAAGGAAGAGGGCGGCAAGAGCGTCGTCGAATGGAGGGGCGCGTTTTATCGCGGCTTCATGAACAATGATCCGCCGCCGGAGCTTTCCGACGAGGCGGGGCTGAAGGCGGTGAGCGATATTTACAAGTCAGGTCTCGCCGCGTTGAAGGCCAAGGCGGAGAGCAAGTAAGCGCCGCTCATGAGAGTGAGGAAAACACACGCGAAAGCGGGCTTCCTCGTCCTTCGAGACGCGTGCTGCGCACGCTCCTCAGGATGAGGAAGCCCTTCACCCGATCGCCCTGGGGCGATATCGCCGCAACGCGCCGACGCATCCTTGGCGCCGCGGCGGGGCTCGCGGTGTTTCTGCCGATCGCCGCGTTCGCGGCGCATGGCGCGTCGCCGCTGAAAGTCGTCGAAACGACGATCGTCGATGCGCCGCCCGAAAAAGTCTGGGCGGTCGTCTCCGACTTCGCTCACGCCGACTGGCTGCCGGGCGTCGCCCGCATCGAAGCGTCGGGCGACGATGTGCCCGATCAGGCGCGGCGCAGGCTGATCATGGCCGACGGCGGCGTCATCGAGGAACTGCTGACCAAGCGCGACGCCGAACGGATGCTGCTTGGCGTGCATCGCGAAGGCGATGATGTGAAGCGCTTGCCGGCGACGAATTACACCGCGCTGATTACGCTGCGGCCTGCCGAAGGCGGCAAGACGCAGGTCGAATGGAAGGCGCGCTTCTACCGCGGTTATCCCAACAACGACCCGCCGCCGGAATTGAACGACGACGTCGCCATCGCGGCGGTCACGGCGATGCAGCGCGCCTATCTTGCGGCGTTGAAGACGAAGGTGGAAGCGAAGTGAGGCTTCAACCCGTCATGCCCGCGCTTGTCGCGGGCATCCACGCCAAGACGATGCGATGCGCCGAAGGAAAAGCATTCAAGCATTTTGCGCTCGCGTGGATGGCCGGGACAAGCCCGGCCATGACGGCGAGAGTGTTTCTCTCCATCGTCATTCTCGCCGCGCCCGCCATCGCCGACGAGGCGTTCGTCACCGCGCAAGGCGCCGACGCGCTCTCGATCGTCGATCTTTCCAAGATGCAGACCGTCGCGACGCTGCCCATCGGCGGCAAACCGGCGGGAGTCGCGGTGTCGCGCGACGGCGCGCGCGCCTTCATCACCAGCCCCGAAGGCAAGTTTCTCACCGTCATCGACGCGGCGAGCCGCACGATCGAGAAGCGCATTCCGGTCGAAGGCGGGCCGCTCGGCGTCGCCGTGAGCCCCGACGGCAAGCGCGTCTATGTCGCCGATCTCTATGGCCGGCGCCTCGTCGAGATTGATCTCGCAGGCGGCGCGCAGCGCAGCGTCGGCGTCGGCGCAATGGCGTCGGGCGTCGCGGTGGCGCCGGACGGCAAGACGATCATCGTCGCCGACCGCGACGACAATGCGTTGTCCCTCATCGACGCGGCGACGTTTTCACGCGTTGCGACCATAGCGGTCGGCAAGCATCCTTTCGGCGTGACGATCGACGCTTCCGGCGCGCGCGCCTATTCGGCGAATGTCGAATCCGACGACGTCAGCGTCGTCAACCTCGCGTCCCGCAAAGTCGTCGCGACGCTCAAATGCGGCAGCCGGCCTTACACGGTGGCGCTCGCCAAGGGCCGTGTCTTCGTCGCCAATCAGCATGCCGACAGCGTCAGCGTCTTCGACGCCGAGACCTTGGCGCCGCTTCAAACTCTGAAGGTCGGCGAATATCCGGAAGGCTTGGCGGTCAGCGGCGACGGCGCGCGAATCTATGTCGCCAATTGGTTCTCGAACGAGCTTTGGGCGGTCGACGCGCAGACGCTGAAAGTTCTGGGAAAAGCGGAGACCGGCGACGGCCCGCGGGCTTTCGGCGCATTCATTCGCGGGACGAAGTGACGCGGCCGTCATACAGCATCGGCAGGAACAGTTGGGATGTCATTCCCGACGCGCGCAAAGCGCGCGATCGGGAATCCAGAATATTTAAACTTTGCGGGAGTTGCTCTGGATTCCCGGTCAGGCCTTCGGCCTGCCGGGAATGACAAGAGGGATTGCATCACGGCTGCGTTTCAACATGCTCGGGCCGCACGCCGAGACCGATGAGCCGCGCCGGCAGTCTGCGCAGCAGCGGAATGGCGTTGAGCAGCCGCAGCGCCAGCGGCGCATCGAAGGGTTTTTGCGCCGAGAGCACACTGCGCACGACGCGATTCTGGATCGCGAGCTGAAGGGCCTGCGTCACGCGGGTCGGAAACTCCCGCCGGCGCTGCACGGCGGCGAGATCGTCGTCGCTTAGCGTGTTGGCGCGCAGCTTGGCGGCGAGAAGATTGGCGGTTGCGACAGCGTCCTGGATCGCGAGATTCACCCCGACGCCGCCGACGGGCGACATGGCGTGCGCGGCGTCGCCGATGCACAGCAATCCGGGGCGGCTCCAAATCTTGAGGCGGTTAACCTGAACGGTCAGCAGGCTCACGTCGCTCCAATCCTTGAGCGTGTCGACGCGATCGGCGAGGAAGGGCGTTAAGCCGGCGATGGAGTCGCGAAACGTCCCGATGCCTTTTTCGCGCAATTTTTCGGCGTCGCCCTTGGGGATGACGCAGCCGCACTGCCAATAGGCGCCGCGATCGATCATCGCCAGCATGCGCCCCGGCGCGATTCGGCCGAAGCTTTCGTCGGGATCGCTCTCCTTGCGCGGCAGTTTGAACCACAGCACGTCCATCGGCGCGCCGAAGTCCTCGACGGGGAGCTTCGCGTCGGCGCGCATCGGCGAGCTGCGGCCGTCGGCGGCGATGACGAGCTTGGCCTCGATCTCCACGTCTCCTTCCGGCCCAGTCGCCGAAACGCCGCAGACGCGCTCGCCCTCTAACAAGAGGCGCTCGCCGGCAGTCTTCATCAGAAGGCGGAAGTTGGGCAGCGCGCGCGCATGCTCAGCAATGAAATCGAGAAAATCCCATTGCGGCATGAAGGCGATGAAATTGCACGCGCCGGGGAGGCTCGAAAAGTCGGCGACCTTATATTGACGCTCCCCGATCCAGGCCGAAAGCTCGTAGGTCTTGTGGTGCGGAAGCCGCAGGAATTCATCGAGCAGGCCGAGTTCGTCCATGATGCGCAGCGTCGACGGGTGAATCGTGTCGCCGCGAAAATCGCGCAGAAAATCGGCGTGTTTTTCGAGGACGATGACGTCAACGCCGGCGCGCGCGAGCAGAAATCCGGCCATCAAGCCGGCAGGGCCGCCGCCGACGACGCAGCACTGGGTCGAAAGTGTCGTGGGCATGCATCCTCCGTCTGGGGGCGTCGCAAGCGGAAGCGCGAGCGGCTTCGATTGCGGGGTTGCGGCAAGGCTGGACATTGGCGCCATCAGACGCAATAAGGGGCCACAAAACCGAGGACGCCAGATACATGTCCTACATCGTTCGCTTCTTCACCTGGTGGAACCGCGCCACGCTCAGCACCGGCCTGTGGACGCTGCTGTACGGCGAGCGCGTCGGCGAAGATGAATTCGGCAATGTTTATTACCGTCGGCGCGGCGGCAAGATCGATTCCGCGCTCGGCTTTGAACGGCGCTGGGTGATCTATAACGGCTATTGCGAGGGTTCGGCGACGCCGCCCGGATGGTATGGCTGGCTGCACCACACGGTGGACACGCCGCCGACGGACGAGACCTATCGGCCGCGCGGTTGGGAGCTTCCGCATCAGGCCAATTTGACCGGAACGCCGCAGGCCTATCGGCCGCCGGGCTCTCAGCTGGCGCTGGGCGAGCGGCCGCCTGCCGGCGGCGACTACGCCCCCTGGCGGCCCGAAGGCTGAGCGGCGCTCTCCTTGGAAAGGCCTTTCTTGCCTGCTTTCGTCCCCGGCTTGTTTTTGAGGCGGGCGGAGAATCATGCGGTGATCGGATGAAGTTGCCCTTATCCCTGACGCCAGCGGCTGTCGGCGCGTGGGCTTTATTTGCGGTAGCCGCGTCAGCCGAGCCGATCCGGCATCCGACCGCGATCTTCGCCGGCCTCGACAAAACCACTGGACGCATCATCAATTTTGACGTCGCGATCGACGAAACGGTGCAGTTCGGCGCCCTTCAGGTGACGCCGCGCGTGTGCAACACGCGACCGCAGACCGAAACGCCGCAGACGACGAGCTTCGTCGAGGTGGACGAACTCATCCTCAAGCCGGAACGCCGGGGCGACCCCAAGCCCGAAACGGTCAAAACCGACGCTAAACAAGAGGCGAAGCGCATCTTCTCGGGCTGGATGTTCGCCGCAAGTCCCGGTCTCCACGGAGTCGAGCATCCCGTCTATGACGTCTGGCTGGTCGACTGCAAAGGCGGCAAGGAAACGGTCGCGCCGCCGGCCGAGGCGGCCGCGCCGGCGGCTCCGCCTGCCGAGGCCGAGGCGACGGCCCCGCCCGAGGGGACCAGCGGCAAGAAGCGCCGCTCGCGCAGAGTCGAGCCGACGGCGCCGCCGCCGATGGAAAATCAGCCGATCGGGCCCGTAGATCAGGCCGCCCCGGCGCCCGTCGAGCCTGAGGCGGCGCCTGCGCCAGCGGAAGATCCTGCCGCGTCACCGGGCGGACGCAAGAAGAAGAAGCGGCGCGCCGAACAGCCCAGCCCCGCTGCGGCGCCGCCTCCAGCGAGCAACCCGCTGTTTCCGTTCTAAACCTCAACCGCGGCCAGCGCCTGAGCGCCGCTTACGGGCGCGTTCTTCGGCCAGACGTTGAAGTTGGCCTTCTCTGGGAGCGCCTGTTCAAGCGCGCGATGATATTCCTCGCGCGAAACCTCGATCGCGCCGAGCGAGGCGAGATGCGGCGTAATGAATTGCGTGTCGAGCAGCTGGAAGCCGCCCGCCCGTAACCGCCCCATCAGGTGGACAAGCGCGACCTTTGAGGCGTCGCGCTCCAGATGGAACATGCTCTCCCCAAAAAAGGCGCTTCCGAGAGCGACGCCGTAGAGCCCTCCGACGAGACGCCCGTCGAGGCGGCATTCGACCGTATGTGCGAAGCCGATATCGAACAGCTCGCGATAAAGCCGGTGAATTTCGGCGTTGATCCAGGTCCGCTCACGTCGAAACGCGGGAGCCGCGCAGGCGTCGATCACCGCGTCGAAATCGCGATCGACGACGACCTCGAAGCGATCGGACCTTACCGTCTTGGCCAGCGAGCGCGACACGATGAAGTCATCGAGGGGAAAGATCGCGCGCCGCTCCGGATCGACCCAGTAAAGCTGATCGTCGTCGGCGCTCTCGGCCATTGGGAAAAGCCCGATGGAATAGGCTCGGAGCAGAAGATGCGGGGTGATCGCATAGGGAGCGTTGAGGCGGGACATATACTCAAGGATAGCGGCGCGAGAACGCCGCGCCACCCTCGGGCGGCGAGTTTCTTGAAAGAAAGTCGAATTTAATTGCGCGTCGAGCAGTTGAGCTTCTTGCCGCGCCATTCGACCATCGCGTCGTCGCCCTTGTTCCAGAACTCGATATTCTTGGCGACGTAGCGCGCGCCGCTCGCTGCCATGGCCTGTTTCGCCATCACGGTCTCGCCTTTAAAGACAAGTTTGGCGCGATCGGCGTTCGCGCCAAGGAAAGTGACGCTCAGAGCGGCGTTGGCGTCGCCCGAACAAGTGAAGACGAAAGGACCGCGGACGGTGGTTTTTGCGTGGGCGGATGAGAGCGGCGCAGCTGCCGCCAGAACCGATGCGACGATGACCAAGGATCGGTTCATCTTATTCCGCCCTTCGCTCTAAAATCCGGGCTCGATGCCGCCCGTCGCCAAAAAATGCTCCAACCAATGAATGTCGTAAATTCCGTTTTGAACGTCGGCGTTGCGCACCAGCGTGCGGAACAGCGGAAGCGTCGTGTCGATGCCGTCGACGATAAATTCGTCGAGCGCGCGACGCAGTCGCATCAGCGCTTCCGTGCGGTTGCGCCCGTGAACGATCAGTTTTCCGATGAGCGAATCGTAGTTGGAGGGGATCGTATAGCCCTGATAGACTGCTGAATCGACGCGAACGCCGACGCCGCCGGGCGGATGGTAATAAGCGATGCGCCCCGGCGAGGGCCTGAAGCTCGTGGGGTGCTCGGCGTTCACGCGACATTCGATGGCGTGGCCGTAGAACCACATGTCTTGCTGTCGCAGGGAGAGCGGCGAGCCTGCCGCGACTCGGATCTGTTCGCAGACGAGATCGACGCCGGTGATCGCCTCCGTCACCGGATGCTCGACCTGAATGCGCGTATTCATCTCGATGAAATAGAATTCGCCGTTTTCGTAGAGAAACTCGATCGTGCCGGCGCCGGCGTACTGCATGTCTCGCATGGCGCGCGAGCAGATCTCGCCGATCTCCGAACGCTGCGCGTCGTTGAGCGCGGGCGAGGGGCTCTCTTCCCAGATCTTCTGGTGGCGGCGCTGCAGCGAACAGTCGCGCTCGCCGAGGTGAACCGCCTGGCCCTTGCCGTCGCCGAAAATCTGAAACTCGATATGGCGCGGCTTTTCGAGAAATTTCTCGAGGTAGACCGTATCATCGCCGAACGCGGCCTTCGCCTCGGTGCGCGCGGTGGCGATCGCGATGGGGAGGTCATGCGCGTCGCGCGCGACCTTCATGCCGCGGCCGCCGCCGCCGGACGCCGCCTTCACCAGAACGGGAAAGCCGATCCTTTCGGCGATCTTAAGCGCTTCCTTTTCGCTCAGGATGGGCCCGTCGGAGCCCGGCACGCAGGGAATGCCGAGCTTCCTTGCCGTCGCCTTGGCTTCGATCTTGTCGCCCATCAGGCGGATGTGCTCGGATTTCGGGCCGATGAAGGTGATGTTGTGCTCTTCGAGAATCTCGGCGAAGCGCGCGTTCTCCGAAAGGAACCCGTAGCCCGGATGCACCGCGTCCGCGCCGGTGATCTCGCAGGCGGAAAGCAGGGCAGGAATATTGAGATAGGAATCGCGGGCGGCCGCCGGCCCGATGCAGACGGATTCGTCGGCGAGCTTGACGTGCATGGCGTCGGCGTCGGCGGTCGAATGCACGGCGACCGTTGCGACGCCCAGTTCTTTGGCCGCGCGCAGGATGCGCAGCGCGATTTCGCCGCGGTTGGCGATAAGGATCTTGTCGAACATCTCTTACCGCCGCCTACTCGATCACGAGGAGAGGTTCGCCGCCGGATTTGGTGGCGACGATGTCGTTGAAGGTCTTCATCGCTTCGATCAGCAAGAGCTTGTCGCCGAGCGAAACGCGCGCGCCGATCTCGACGAAGGGCTTTGCGTCGGGGTTCGGCCGAAGATAGGCGGTGCCAACCATGGGCGACTTCACCGCGTCCAGGTATTCGGGGGGCTCCGTGACAGGAGCCGGGGATGTGACCGGCTTTGCCGTTGGCGGCGGCAGGGGCTGGACCGACGGCGCGACGACGCTCGCAATTGCTGCGGCAGGCGTGCGCGCCGCGCGGATACGCAGATCGCCCTTCTCCACCTCAAATTCGGTCAAATTGCAGTTTGCGACGAGCTCCGCAATCGTGCGCAGCAGATCCGCGTCGATGACGGGCGCGGGCGCGGAGACCGACGCCGGTTTGCGGGAGGAAGCGGTTCGAGGCGGTTGAGCTTTGCGCGCCATAAGTGTCTCAGCTCTTTCTCAGTTCGTTTTCAAAGACAGCGTCGAGGGCAAGAATGTATGAGAGCGGGCCGAAGCCCGCGATCACGCCGCGCGCCGCGGACGAGATGTAGGAATGGCTCCGAAAGCTTTCGCGTGCGTGCACATTGGATAGGTGCACTTCGATGACCACAGCTTCCGCGCCCTTGATCGCATCATAGAGCGCGATCGATGTGTGCGTCAGCGCGCCAGCGTTCAAAATGACAGGCGCCCCCGCGCTGCCGGCTTCATGGATCCAGTCGACGAGATCGCCTTCGTGGTTGGATTGCCGGAAAACCAGCGACACGCCGCGTTCGGCGCAACGCTTCTCCAGCGTCGCGCGGATATCGTCGAGCGACGCCGTTCCGTAGATCGCGGGCTCACGCCTGCCGAGAAGATTGAGATTGGGACCGTTAAGCACATGGACGGCTGACATAGCGCTTCCGAAAACGTTCCCAGAAAAATCTCAAGGGCGGCAGGCCGCCTGTCTTAGCCTCGTTGTCGCCGCAAAGAAAGCCCGTCGCCGCGCTAGCAGACGGACTTGCCGCATTTGCGCATGTTTTCGATCTTGGCTTTCAGTTGCGCGTAGGGCACGCCGCCGACGATCGCCTCTTTGCCGATCACCCAGGCGGGCGTTCCATCGAACCGCAGCTCATCGGCCAGCGTCGCGACTTCCTTCAGTGCGGCCTTTGTCTCTGCGCTCGACATGTCTTTCTCGAGACGGGGCATATCTGCGCCGACGTCCTTCGCCGCCGCAAGCGCCTGCTGCTTGCCGATGTGGCCGCGAGTCGTGAGCAGCTTGCGATGGAACTCCCAGAACTTCTGGCTGTCGAGCTGCATGCGCGCAGCGGTCGCGACCTGCGCCGCCTCGACGGAGTCGGGGCCGAGAATGGGGAAGTCTTTGAGCACCACCCGCAACTTGGGGTCCGCCTCGATCAGTTTGGCGACCGAAGCCATCGACTGCTTGCAGTAGCCGCAGTTGTAGTCGAAGAACTCGACGAGCGTGACGTCGCCGCTCGGATTGCCCACGACGGCCTGGTTGGGCGAGTTCACGATTTTATCACCGTGCTGGCCGACGGCCTTTTCGCGTGTGGCGGCCTCGGCGACTTTCTCGCGCTTTCCAAGTTCGTCAATTGCTTCCCGGACCACTTCCGGGTTCGCAATGAGATAGTCGTGCACGACCTTCTCGATCTCAACCTTCTGCTTGCCTGAAAGCTCCTCGGCGAAGAGCGGCGTCGCCGCGCCTAGAGCGAGACATGCGCCGGCGGCGAGCGAGATAAAAAAGCCCATTGCATTCTCCTTTGCGCGACAGCGCGTTCGTGTCGGGGTCCCTTCGTCGCGGCGCTTGTAGCACGCGAGGCGGCGGCCGTCCTCTCGACCGAGGATAGAACAATTATCTAGAACAGCTCAGCGGGGCAGGGCGGCGGCGGTCCCCACGCCGTCGTTCACCAGCATCGAACCGACGCCGTAGTTGAACTTCGCTTCGCCCAGGGTGCGCAGCTGGAGCGTGACCATTACCGTCTGGTTGCGCGCCGGCAGGCCGGTGTAGGACTGCGGCTGATAGATCTGCGAATAATTGATCGACAGCGTCGTGCATTCGTCCTGATAGCCGATGCCGCCGCCGAGCGTTGCGACCGAGAACAGGGGCGCCGTGCCGGTGAGATTTGAGCCCGTAAGCGTCGTCCCGTAGTAGGTGGTCGTTGGATTGGTGAGCGAGTTATAGAGATAGCGGCTCATATCGAAGGTGACGGTGCCCATCAGGAAATAGTTTTTGGTGATGTCGTATTTTCCGGTCGCGGAGAGTCCCTGACGACGCACGTCAAAGCCAATCGCCGGCTGTGACGCGTAATTCGCGTATTGGAGCTGGAGCGAGATCGGCTCCAGATTCATTGTCGCGAACACGTCGAGCCGGCGCGCGCGCAAGTCGCCCTTATCGAAGCGGCCCTTGGCGACGAGGCTGAGGACGGACGAAGGCGCAAAGGCGAACCGCCCGACGATGTCCGACGCGCGCGAGTCGAGGCCGGAATCGAGGCCGACATTCGCCGCGTCAGCCTGCGCATAGGAGTTGGCGCCGGCGATCTGCCGCGACTGGCCGATCATCGCGTTGATGAAGCCGCCATTGGACAGCGACAGGGTGGCCTGGCCGCCATAGTTGAGGCGCGTGCCGGTCTCGAACCGGTCGTAGCCGGAGAACTTGCTCCACTCGAACAGCGTTGAATCGTCGAAGACGAGGCTTTGCGCGTCGATGTTCACCAGCGATGGAATTGAAGTCTCGTTGGGACGGGCGATGACCTGCGCGATCGGTTCGAAGACGATGTCGCCGATAAAGCTTCTGGCGAGGATCGGGTAGCGCCATTCGGCGCCGAAGCCCGGGAGCGCCTGGCCGCGGAAGCGGTTGTCGGCGCCGTTGAAGAATTGCCCCTGCGCGGCATTGGGGATCGCCGACAGACTTTGGTTATAGATCGGGAACAAGCCTTGCCGGTCGTAATCGAGATAGCTTCCGACGAAACGCGCGAACGCGAACGGGGTCCACACGCCGCCGACCGGATCGATGATTTTACGCTTCCAGGCGCCGCTGATCGTTGCGTGCTGGTAATCGCCGCCGACGCCGCGCAACAGACAGCCGCTCTGCGCCGGGTCGGGCGCCCGCCCGTAAATCTGGCAAACGTTGTACAGGCTATAGATGCGGTCGAGCGTGCGCGGCTGTATGGACTCGAAGTTCGCGACGTTGGCGGAAGTGCTCGTCACATTGGCGTCGAGTTCAACCTGTCCGCCGACGCCTGCCGTCGCTGCAGGATCGATGTCGAAGACGCGGTTATAGTCGATCACCGGATGGACGACGGGCTGCTGCGCCTGCACGTCATTGGGCGACAGCAGCTGGAAATAGTAGCCGCGCATGTCGAAATAGCTGCGCGGTCCTTGGCCGGTCAGATAGATCGTCGATGACGCTTCGCGGAAGAAATAGTTCTGCAGGAGATAGTTGTATTGCTGGTAGTCCTGCAGGAAGTAGCGATCGGACAGCGCCGTGATGTCCCAGCCAGCGCGCCAACGGTCGTTGAGCCAGAATTCGCCGAAAGACTGGAGGGCGCCGCGCCACTGCTTGTTGCCGGCGCCGAGCGGGGCTTGCGCGAACGCGCCTGTGTCTCCCACATGGGTGCCCTGACCGCGGATCGTATAGCCGCCATTCTCAAAGCGCTGACGGAATTCGGCCGTGACGAACGGGCCCTGCCGAGAAAAATAGATCGGCGTTACGGTTAGGTCGTAATCCGGCGCAATCGCCCAGAAGTAAGGCACGCCCACGCCGGCGCCGAGCTGCTGGCGATAGATGAAAACCGGCGACAGAAAACCGGATTTGCGCTTCACCGACGGATCTGCCGACGACCAGAACGGCACATAAGCCACTGGCACGCCAAGAAGTTCGAAGGACGCATCCTCGTAATAGACCATCTTCTCGACGTTGTCGTGGATGATCCGTTTGGCGCGAATCGACCACGTGCGCGGCTTTGCGGGATCGTTTCGACAGGCCTCGCAGGCGGTGTAGGTGCCCATTTCGAAGGTCGTCGTCTCGCCGGTCCGCTCAGCGCGCGGCGAGGTGAAATGCGTGTTGTTGACGGTGTCGACCTGCAGGCTCTCGATGAACCCGTTCTTGAAATCGTCCGTGAAGTCGAAACGCTCGGCCCTGGCGATGGAGCCGTCGATCTCGGTCAGCGTGGCGTGGCCTTCGGCGAAGACGCGCGACGTGTTGCGGTCATAGGTGACGCGGTCGGCTTCGAGCAGCCGGCCCTTGTAATAGATCTGGACGGCCCCGCGCGCCGTGACGGTGTTCTTTTTCTCGTCATAGACGAGCTCCTTGGCCTCGACGACCATGCGCGCCTCGGCGCCCGCGGCCGGCGGCGCGGCAGCGGCGGAGTGCGTGGCGAAGGCCGCCTCGACGAGAGCGAGCGCGCCCGCAAGAAGGGATAGGCGCCGGGAGGAGCTGGTGAGCGCCATCAGCCGTCCTCCGAATAGAGCAAAATGACCGTGCCCAACATGCTCCCGACAAGCGCAGGCGACCATGCGGCCACTACAGGGCTGACCATGCCTGCGCCGCCGAGATCCGAGAGGACTTTAGTAACGATGTAAAGCACGAAGCCTGCGGCCACGCCACCCGAAAGGGTTTTTGCGACCCCGCCAAATCGAAAGAATCTTAATGAAAAGGAAGCGGCGACGAGAACCATCGCGACGAGCAGCAGCGGCCGCGCAAGAAGCGTCTGAAACTGCAGCCGATAGCCGGTCGCGTCGAGACCCGCTTCGGCGGTGCGCGCCGTCATTTCCGGCAGCGACCAGAACGGCGTGCCTTGTGGCGGCGTCGTCGCCGCCGCAACCTGCTCGGGCGTCAGGTCGGTGGCGAGCATGTAGGAGCCGACGCTGCGCGCCGGCTCTCCGGGCAGGCTGACCTGCGCGTTTTCGAGCACCCAGACCCCGGGCTCGAGTCGCGCGTGACGCGCTTCGACCCGCTCCAGGAAACCGCCGCGCGCCGCATAAATGTTGACGCTGACCTCCGCGAGCTCCGAGCCGCCATTCGAGGAGTTCATGGCGTGCATGATCGCGAGCCCGTCGACGCCATGCTGGCGCAGCCAGACGCCGTGGTCGATGCGCAAACTGCCGGGCACGCCGAAAAGATCCCACTCCATTTGCTCGGAGCGTTGTTTCATCGACGCCGAGAGCGGGTTGTAAATCGCCACAGACACAACCCCGATGAGCAGGGCCGTGAGCGCCGGCGGCGCAATGAACTGCCAAACCGACATGCCGGCGGCGCGAGCGACGATCAATTCAAGCTTCCTGGTGAGGTCGACGAAGGTCGCCATCGACCCGAAGAGAACGGCGAAAGGCAGGATCATCTCGGCGGCCGCCGGAACCCGCATCGCCGTCATCAGCGCGACGGTCGCCGCGCCGGCCTGCGGATTGTCGCTGGCGCGCCGCAGCATCTCGACGAAAACCACGACGAACATCAGGCAGAATATCGTAAAAAAGATCGCCAGAATCGTACGCATAAACCGCAGCGCAAAATAGCGCGTGATCGTCGCCCCGATCATGGCTGCGGCTGTCCTCCTTAGTGTTCTGGCGCGCCGCTCCAGGCCGGAGCAGTTAAAGCCCTGTTAACGATCGCTAGTCGCTCGCATCTTCGCGCGCAAGCGTTGCGCGGCTCCTCTGAGCCGCCCCGACATATTCAATTCGCGAGCGTTGCTTTTGCGCCACGCCGGATTTCTGCGTAAAGATCGCGGCGATTCCGCGGCGGGATGCGAATCTGGAATAGTTCAAAATATGACCAGAGCCGCGATTGACCGCCGCCGCCCGCCGGAAGATATTGCGGGCCGCTCCCGTCAAATTGCGCGCCTGGCGCGCCGCCGGCGCTAACTTTCTCAAAAACCGACGCATTCGCGCCGGAACGACTTCCGCTTCGGCGGAGGAGGCAAGAGGCCCTGATGCTCGTCAACGCCAAATATGAACTCCAGCCATTCGACGCCGCTGAAGCGCTGCTGCGCCAGCCCGAGGACGCCGGGCATCCGCGAACGCTCGTGGTTTTCGTGGGCCGCGATCTCGCCATGGGCGAGCGCGCCGCGAGCGTGCTCAAGGATGCGGCCGCGCATCTGTCGCGCGCCGCCGCGGCGGCGAAATTCAAGGGCAAATCGGGAACGTCGCTTGAGGTTCTGGCGGCGCCCGGCGCGCCTGCGAGCCGGGTGATTCTGATCGGCCTCGGCGCCGCGGAGGAGACCGAGGGCGGCGAAGCCGCCAAGCCCTTCGAGGACTTCTTGGCGCTTGGCGGACAAACCGCGGCAAAAATGGGTCCGGGGGCGCGGGCGGTCGTGCTGTTCGACCTGCCGGAAGGAATTTCCGCCGCTCACGACTCGGTCGGCCAATTTGCGCTGGGCGGCTGGCTGCGCGCCTATAAGTTCGATCATTACAAGACAAAGAAGAAGGACGAGGCGGATCGCGACGGGCCGATGGAGGTCGTCGTCGCCCTGGCCGATCCGGACGGCCAGAGCGCCGCGATGTCGGATGGCGGCCATTTGGCGGAAGCGGTCATGCTCGCGCGGACTCTCGTCAATGAGCCGGCGAACGTCCTGACTCCGCCGGAATTCGCCCGCCGCGCGTCGGAGCTGATGAAGCTTGGCGTCGAGGTCGAGGTCCTCGACGAGAAGGCGATGTCCGAACTCGGGATGCGGGCGCTGCTCGGCGTCGCGCAGGGGTCCGAGGCGGGCGCCCGGCTCGTCGTGCTGCGCTGGAGCGGCGGCGCCGCGGGCGCGGCGCCGCTCGCCTTCGTCGGCAAGGGCGTCGTTTTCGACTCCGGCGGCATTTCGATCAAGCCCGCCGCCTCGATGGAGGACATGAAAGGCGACATGGCCGGCGCCGCCGCGGTGACCGGGGCCATGTACGCGATCGCCGCCCGCAAGGCGAAGGCCAATGTCGTCGGCGTGCTCGGCCTCGTCGAGAACATGCCGGACGGCAAGGCGCAGCGGCCGGGCGACATCGTCAAATCCATGTCGGGCCAGACGATCGAAATCATCAACACCGACGCGGAAGGGCGGCTCGTCCTCGCCGATGCGCTGACATACGTTATAGAGAAGCATCAGCCCGCCGCCGTCATCGATCTGGCGACGCTCACCGGCGCCATTCTCGTCGCCCTGGGCCAGGAATATTGCGGGCTCTTCACCAATAGCGACGAACTCGCCGAACGCCTGACCAAGTCGGGGAACCATATCGGCGAGAAGCTGTGGCGCATGCCGATGGGTCCCGCCTATGACAAGCTGATCGACTCGAAGTTCGCCGACATGAAGAACACCGGCGGCCGGCACGCCGGCTCGATCACCGCCGCGCATTTCATCCAGCGTTTCGTCGGCAAGACGCCCTGGGCGCATCTCGACATCGCGGGCACGGGCATGGGCTCGCCGATGAGCGACACCAACCAGAGCTGGGGCGCCGGGGGTAGCTGTCCAGGGAAATTGCGCGCTGAGGAGGACGGCGATTGTCGCCGCTCCGGCGGCAGCACCGATTTATTGTCATGGCGCTGTTCCGGCCTTTTGCAGTTCAATACCGCGGTCGGAACTCAAGATACCTCCAATAATCACCTCCGCACTTACCTTGTCACAAAAAATCGTGTCGAGCATAAATAGTATAGGCACATAGCGTGCGCTCTTCACTTTCATCGAGATAAAACTGCTAACAATTTTCTTGTCGATGCTTATGTCTTGAATCGCCGAACGGGCCTTATTCATCCATACACCCGTTTTATCGAGCTCAAAGACAAAACTGTAATATGGATTCTTGTCGATTGCGAGAGGGCCGGCCGGAACAGGCTTAAAAAAGCTCGCCCCAACCCCTGAAGATGATGCAGCGAAAGACCGCCCAAGCGATATCGCGAAACCATTATTGAACTCAAATATTTTAACACACGTGGCAATGTCATAGTCATAGCTCTCCAAAGAATATTTAACAAAAAAAACATTAGCACTTTTCTGAACGCAATAACACGTTGATATGCCACGACGACTTCCAACGTAGATGAGGCGTTTGCCCAACATATAGTAGTGTAGCAGCAACAAGATAGGGTACGACACGGCTACAATCGCTGCTGTAACTGCTAGATCTGTCACGGCTCCCCCAGAAGCCGCCAGAAATAACCACGGTACAATCATTGTGAGCAGCACGATATTAGGCCATCGAAAAGCATAGAGCCTTGCGTTCGCTCGAACCGCCCAGAGCGGCTCGATGTCAGCGCTGTCGTCGACCCGCTCGGTCGGTCGCATCTGGTCCGCCAACATGACGTCCGGTTTCTCCGCATCCCACAATAGCAATCCACCTCGATGCTTAACCGCTTCGCTTGCGTCGTCAAGCCGAAGTGCGAAGAAACAACGGGCTTATATCCAGCTCACTATAGCTTTACGCTCGCACCATAGCTTTGCAGCTTAGTATATTGCGCAAATTTAATGGAAATGCTTTGGCGCCGCCCAATCTGATGGTCAGTTCAGTTGGTCCTGGACTGAAAGGAACGCATCATGATCGAATCTCGATGGAACGCCGATTTCATCGCGACCATCCTCGGCGTCGTGTTCGTGGCGGTCGGCCTGCTGGGGTTCGTCCCCAATCCGATCGTCTCTGACGGCGGCTACTTCCACGTGAATGCAGCGCACAACTTCGTGCATCTCATCACCGGAGCGCTTTTGCTGCTCAGCCCCTATTTCGGCGTGCCGGTCCTCATGATTCGCACGCTGGCCATCGTCTACACGGCGCTCGCCATCCTGGGCTTCATTGCGCCGAACGTCGCTGAACTCGGCGGGCTGATCGCCATGAACCATGCCGACCATTGGCTACATGCGGTTCTCGCTGTCGTCCTGCTCGCGATCGGCTTTATGAAGCCCATGGAACATTCGGTCACCACGGCCCATATGTAAGCTGCAAAACGCGCGCGCCTCAGTCTTCGGGCTGAGGCGCTTTGGGCCGAGGCTGCAATGACCGGTATGGACATAGTAGGGCTTCGCGACGCCGTCCGCGAGGCCCTCGACAAGAGCCCTCTGGCGGACGCCAAGTCGATCTCGGTCGAGATCGCCGAGGGAGAAGTCGTGCTGAAAGGCTCGGTCGCCTCGGCGGCTGAATGGATGGAAGCCGAATACGCCGCTTCAACAGCCTCTTCGCCCCTCAAAGTCAAAAACGCCCTGACCATCAGCGGGGTTTGGGAGGCGCCGAAAGACGACGTCTACCAGGCTGGCCTTGAATCCTTTCCCGCAAGCGATCCGCCCTCCTGGACTCCGGGCTGAGGGCGCCCCTAGGACGAGCGGCCAGCCTTAAAGCTTGCGCGAGCGGAAGAGTTCCGACATAGCCGGGGCCGAAAGGCGCCCGCCATGCCCGAGATCGCCTTCTATCATCTCACCCGCGCCACCGTGGAGCAGACGCTGCCGACGCTCCTCGAGCGTTCGCGCGCGCGTGGCTGGCGCGCCATCGTGCAGGCGATGAGCGAAACGCGCCTCCAGCGGCTCGACGCCGATCTCTGGTCGTACCGTCCGGAGAGCTTTCTCCCGCACGGGACGAAGGCGGACGGCGCGCCACAGGCGCAGCCGATCTATCTCACCTGCGAGACCGACAACCCCAATGACGCCGAGGTGCGGTTTTTCATCGAGGGCGCGCGCATCGCCCCGGCGCTCGCCGGCTCTGGCGCGCCGCGCGAACGCGCCGCGCTGGTTTTCGACGGGCGCGACGACGCCGAACTTGCCGACGCGCGCGCGCAATGGAAAGAACTGCGCGATCTGGGCTATAGCCTCGTCTATCACCAGCAGAGCGAGAGCGGCGGATGGGAAGAGAAGGCGCGCGAACCGAAAGCGTAGATCACGCCGCATCTGGGCGGGATCGCCAAGATGCGGATGACGTGATCGATTCCAAAGGCAAAGAGCGCGCTCCAGACGAAAACCCGACTTCCACTTTTTCGCAGCGCGCTCTGGGCGAAGATTTCGCCGAGCGCCGCGCCAAGGCGCGCGAAAGGCTCGACGCCGTTGATCCGCATAAACGCGCAGGAGGGATCGAGGCCGATCCCAAGCGCCGGGAATGGTTCGAGGCGGTCTACGCTCTCGCCGAGGACGATCCGGCGGCCGTGCCCTGGGCGCATCTTGAGCCGCGCCCGCTGCTTGAAGATTGGCTGGCCGCGCGCTCGCTCGTCGGCCTTCGCGCGCTCGACGTCGGCTGCGGATTGGGCGACAACGCCGAAGCGCTGGCGCGCGCGGGCGCGCATGTCGTCGCCTTCGATCTCGTCGCGCGCGCCGTGGAGTGGGCGCGCGAGCGCTTTCCTCAGAGCGAGGTCGATTATCAAATCGCCGATCTCTTCGATGCGCCATCCGAATGGCGCGGCGCCTTCGATCTCGTGCATGAGCTCTATACGCTGCAGGCGCTTCCCGAGACGCTTCTGCCCGACGCCGCGCGGGCGCTCGCCGCCTTTGTCGCGCCGGGCGGAACGCTGCTCGTCATTTCGCGGGCGCGCGATGACAATGAGGAGATGGGCGGCCCGCCCTGGCCGCTCGCGCGGAGGGACATCGAGGCGTTCGCCGTCGACGGTCTTCGGCTCGTTTCATTGGAAGATCTTCCGGCAAGCGGCGGCCTCGCGCGCCACTGGCGCGCCGAGTTTCGTCGCGGCGAGGCTGGCGGGTGAGCGCGCCGCTGCTGTCGGTTAAAAGCGTCAGCAAAAAGTTCGGCGCGGTCGTTGCGCTCGAGGACGTGTCGCTCGACGTGGGGGCCGGCGAATTCTTCGCGCTGCTTGGACCGTCGGGCTGCGGCAAAACCACGCTGATGCGCTGTATCGCGGGTTTCGAGTCGCCCGACGCCGGAACGATCGCACTGAATGGCGACGATCTTTCCGGCGTGCCGCCCTATCGGCGACCGGTGAATATGATGTTCCAGTCCTATGCGCTGTTTCCGCATCTCAACGTGTTCGAGAACATCGCCTTCGGACTGCGCCGGCAGGGTGGGACGAGAGACGCCGTCGACGCGCGCGTCAACGAATTGCTCGCGATGACGCAGCTTTCGGCTTTTGGCCCTCGGCGAATCGCCGAGCTGTCAGGCGGACAGAAGCAGCGCGTCGCGCTGGCGCGGGCGCTCGCGCCGCGTCCGAAAATGCTGCTGCTCGACGAGCCGCTCGGCGCGCTCGATCGCAAGCTGTTTTCTGATCGTCACGCATGACCAGGACGAAGCGCTGGCGCTCGCCGATCGCATCGCAGTGATGCGGGCGGGCAGGGTGGAGCAAATCGCCGGGCCGATGGAGATTTACGACCGGCCGGCGACGCGTTTCGTCGCCGGCTTCGTCGGCGAAACGAATTTCATCGAGGGACGCTTGCACCGCAATGGCGCTGCGGCGCTGATCACTGAGTTTGGACGAATCCCCTGCGAGCCCGGAAATCTTCCGGACGGCGCGCAGGCGACGCTCAGCGTGCGCCCCGAGCGCATCGGCGTTGCGCGCGACGGCGAGGGGATCGCGGGCGTCGTTGAGAACTTCGTCTTTCGCGGCGAAACGACGCTGCTGCGGGTGCGCGTCGCCAGCAACATCGTTCTGCGGGCGGCGGCAAGCCACGGCGAACGCCACGCAATTGGCGACTCCGTGAGGCTCAGCTTCCCGCCTGGCGCCGGCGCGCTTCTCGCGGAGGAGAGATAGGGTGAGGTTAACAATGAGTTCGCGGCGCAACGCGGATTTCCTCATCCTGAAGAGGCCTCGGAGAGGCCGTCTCGAAGGACGAGGAAATCCAGTCGCGCGAGAAGCCGCGCCCTCGTCCTTCGAGACGCCTGCTGCGCAGGCTCCTCAGGATGAGGGCGCCCAATGCGCCGCGCGCAGCGAAGGCGTCGGATGAGCGTGCGCCGCAGACTCTCTTTGGGCGAGCGGCTCGTGATCGCGGCGCCTTATCTGTGGATCGGCGCCTTCTTCCTTGCGCCGATGGCGCTCATCGCCAAGATTTCCGTTTCGCAGTCGGTGCTGGCGCGCCCGCCCTATCGGCCGATTTTCGAATTTTCCGACAGTCTCGCCGATATCTGGGCCAAGGCGCAGACCTTTACGTTTGAAGCCTATCGCGCCCTCGTCAGCGACACGCTCTATCTCGAATCCTATCTATCCTCGCTTACGATCGCTGCGGTCTCGACGCTGATCACGCTGATCATCGCCTATCCTTTCGCGCTCGCCATGGCGCGCGCGCCCGAGCGCCTGCGTCCACTCCTTATGGGCCTTGCCGCAGCGCCCTTCTGGACGAGCTTTCTCATCCGCGTCTACGCCTGGATCGCGCTGTTGAAGGATGAAGGGCTGATCAATAATGCGCTGATGGCGCTGGGGCTCATCACCGCGCCGCTGCAAATGTTCGCGACGACGGGCGCTGTCGTCGTCGGCATCGTCTACTCCTATCTGCCCTTCATGCTGTTGCCGCTTTATGCGGCGCTGGAGCGCCAGGACCCGAGCCTTCGCGAAGCGGCGGCGGATCTCGGGGCGTCGCCGGCGCAAGCATTCTTGCGCGTGACGCTGCCGCTTTCGCGTGAAGGCGTCGTTGCCGGCGCGCTTCTCGTCTTCATTCCCGCGGTCGGCGAATTCGTCATTCCGGATCTCCTCGGCGGCTCCGAGACGCTGATGATCGGGCGAACTTTGTGGAACGACTTCTTCTCCAATCACGACTGGCCGGCGGCCTCGGCCGCGGCGATCGTGCTCGTCGCTGTGTTGATGATTCCGCTACTGTTGTGGGAGCGGGCGCGGCTTGCCGATGAGGCCGACGCCGGATGAACGCGGTCGTTTCCTGGGCGCGTCGCGCGACTCTCTTTGTCGGCTTCATCTTCCTTTACGCGCCGATCGTCATTCTCGCGGTCATGAGCTTCAACGCGTCGCGTCTCGTTTCCGTGTGGGGCGGATTCTCAACGAAATGGTATGCGGCGCTTCTGGAGAATGAGCAGCTTCTCCATTCGGCGAAGATCAGCCTCGCCGCCGCGCTGACCTCGGCCACGATCGCGACTTTTCTCGGCCTCCTGGCGGCTATATCGCTCACGCGTTTCGGCCGCTTTCGCACGCGTTTCCTGTTTTTTGGCGCCGTGCACGCGCCGCTCGTTCTGCCGGAGGTCGTGCTCGGACTCGCGCTGCTGACGTGTTTCGTCGCGTTTGGGGTCGGACGAGGCTTCATTACGCTTGTCATCGGTCATGTTACGCTGACAATGTGTTTCACGACGGTCGCTATTCTCGCGGCGTTGCGTGATAGCGATCCAGCGCTCGAAGAAGCGGCGATGGATCTGGGGGCGACGCCTTTGGGAGCCTTTGTCCGCGTCGCGTTGCCGCAGATCGCGCCGGCGATCGTCACGGCTTATCTCTTGGCGTTCACGCTTTCTCTCGACGATCTTGTCATCGCCAGTTTTGCGACGGGCCCTGGCGCGACGACGCTGCCGATGCGAATTTACTCACAAGTGCGTTTGGGCGTTTCGCCGCAGATCAACGCCATTTCGACGCTGCTTCTGGCGCTCGTCGCCGTAGCGCTCGGACTCGCGGCGCTTGTTTCTTCCAGGCGCGCGCGGCGCGATGGCCAAGTGGTGACAAGCTTGGCGCGCGCGCCAGATAATGCATCATGACAAAAAATTGGTTCGCTTCTCTTCCGAATTTCATCACCATCGGCCGTCTCGTGCTGACGCCGGCGGCCATCATCTTGATCGTCGAGCGGCAATGGACCGCCGCCTTTCTGCTCTTCGCCGTCGCCGGCCTGTCCGACGCCCTCGACGGTTGGCTGGCCCGGACCTACCATCTCCAATCTGAACTTGGCGCGATTCTCGATCCCATCGCAGACAAGGCGCTGATCGTTTCAATGTACGTCACGCTCGCCATTGTCGACGCGCTGCCGGCGTGGCTCACCATCATGGTGGTCTTTCGCGATGTCATGATCACTGGCGCGGTGTCGCTGTCCTGGCTCATGGGCCGGCCGATGAAGGTGCATCCACACTTTTCTTCCAAGGCGACCACCGCCGCGCAACTGGTGTTCGCGGGCGTGGTTTTGGCCGCTCAGGCGTACGGCCTTCATATTCCGCTGCTAAATGTGACGCTCATCGCCCTCGTCGCCGCATTGACCGTTGCTTCCGCCTGCGTCTATCTGTGGCTTTGGGTCCAGCATATGAGGCTGTGACATGTCACAGAGAAAACCGTCGCTCAGCTCGGATACTGCGCAGCCGGCGGTCATTCCGCCGCCGCTCGACGCGGGCGACGGCGCCGAGATGCGGCAGCTGCAATGGGCGGGGCTGAGCCTCGAAAGGCAGCTTGCGCTCTGGGGCTTGACGCTTCTGGCGCTGGGCCTGTCGCTCTATTTCCTGAGCCCGGTGCTGGCGCCCTTTGTCGCCGGAACCGCGCTCGGCTATCTGCTCGACCCCGTGGCTGATCGGCTGCAGCGGCTGGGCCTGTCGCGGCTGGGCGCCGCGGGTCTCCTGCTCGTCGTCTTTCTTCTGGTCGTCGGGACCGCGGCCGTTATTCTGGTGCCGATTCTTTCGCATCAGCTTGCGGGCTTCATCACCTCGCTGCCGGGCTATTTGCAGACGCTGCATGGCCTCCTCACGCAATGGAGCGAGCGCTTCACCAGCGATTCCATCAATGGCTGGCTGCAGGAATTCGGGCTGGGCGGCGCCGCGGCGTCTTTCGATGCGCAAAAATATATAAACGATCTCACGAGCCAGGGCGCGACGTTGCTCGGCGATTTCGTAAAATCGCTGTTGTGGCGGGGCTATGCGCTGATCAACGTGGTCTCGCTCATCGTCATCACGCCAGTCGTCGCCTTCTATATGCTGGTCGATTGGGATCACATGGTCGCCATCATCGACGATCTGATTCCGCCGCGCCATCGCGAGGATGTGCGCTCGCTCGCCCGCGACATCGATCGCGCGCTGGCCGGCTTCGTGCGCGGGCAGTCGCTCGTCTGCCTGTTCCTTGGCGTCTGGTATGCGGGCGGGCTTTCGGCGATCGGGCTGAATTTCGGTTTTCTCATCGGCGTCATCGCGGGTTTTCTGAGCTTCATCCCCTATGTCGGCTCCGTCACCGCCTTCGTTCTATCGATCATCGTCGCGATCGTTCAGGGCTGGCCGCACATCAATCTGCCGATCGAGGCGGTGGCGATCGTCACGACCGGACTGATCATGGACGGCTATGTGCTGTCGCCGCGGCTCGTCGGCGCCTCCGTCGGGCTGCATCCGGTCTGGATCATGTTCGCCTTGCTGGCCTTCGGCGCGTTGTTCGGCTTTACGGGCCTCATCGTCGCCGTGCCTGTCGCGGCGGCGCTCGGCGCCTTCATGCGCTTTCTTGCAAAGCGCTACCGCGGGAGCGCGCTTTATAAGCACCCGATCCCCGATCGCGCATGACAAAAGCCGGCGCGCCGGAGACATGCGAGCCGGGACGTCAGTTGCCGCTCGATCTGCCGACGACGCCGCGCTTCGGACGCGACGAGTTTCTGCCTGCCGCGTCGAACCTCGCGGCGCTCGACATGATCGAACGCTGGCCGGATTGGCCGGACCGGGTTCTCGCGCTGATCGGGCCCGCCGGCGCGGGCAAATCCCACCTCTGCGCCATTTGGGCGGCGCGCGCGGGCGCGCTTGTCGTTACGCCCGACGCCCTGCCGACGCTGGAAGTTCTGGTCGCGCAGGCGCCGCGCGCCATCGTCATCGACGATGTCGACCGGGCGGCTGACGAAACCGCGCTGTTCCATCTCCTGAATTTCGTGAACGAAAGCGGCGCCTTCCTGCTGATGAGCGCGGCCCGCCCGCCGCGAGCGGAGGACACCCGGCTTCCCGACCTGCTGTCGCGTTTGCGCCGCGCCCCGATCGTCGAAATCGGCGCGCCGGACGAGGCGTTGATGCGCGCGGTTCTGGTGAAGCTCTTCGCGGATCGGCAGCTCCTCGTCGAACCGCCGGCGCTGGCCTTCGCCGCGCTGAGGCTGGAGCGCTCGCTCGCCGCCGCACGCGCCTTCGTCGCCGCTCTCGACCGCGAGGCTTTGGCGCAGGGGCGGCCTGTCACACGGGCGCTCGCGGCCAAGGTTATTGAGAAGTTCACTTGAGGGTTTGATCGAATGATTTCGTCGCCGCACAGGCCTGTGGCATGATGGCTGGGAACCGGAAGTGGAAATGAAGCCGCATATTCAGGATAAACTCGCAGCCCAGCGCACGGGCGCCGATATCGCCGTTATGGATTGCGCCGACGAGATTCTCGTGGAGGATCCCGCCAAGCTTGCGACCTCTCCACAACGTTTCATCAATCGGGAACTGTCCTGGCTGGAATTTAACCGCCGGGTGTTGGAGGAGGCCTCCAACCGCAGCCACCCATTGCTCGAGCAGCTGCGTTTCCTATCGATCTCGGCCAATAACCTCGACGAATTCTTCATGGTGCGCGTCGCCGGCCTTCGCGGGCAGGTGCGCTCCGGCGTGACGGCGCGCTCGGAAGACGGCCTGACGCCCGCCGAGCAGCTAACGAAGGTCACCGAACGCGTCACGCTGTTGACGAGCGAGCAATTGCGGCGCTGGCGCGAGCTTCGCGCCGAGATTGAAGACGTCGGCATTATTATCGTCGAGCCCGCGGACGTGTCCAAGGCCGACCGCGAGTGGCTCGAGGAATATTTCCTCAGCCGCGTGTTTCCGGTGCTGACGCCGCTCGCGGTCGATCCGGCGCATCCGTTTCCATTCATCCCCAATCTCGGCTTCACATTGGCGCTCGAACTCGTGCGCCCCGGCGATCGCAAGACGCTGCAGGCGCTGGTCCGCCTGCCGCCAAAGATCGAGCGCTTCGTGCGCTTGCCGGCGACGGCGGGCGTCGCCGGCCGCGAGCGCTTCATGCTGCTCGAAACGCTGATCGCGATGAACGCGCAGCGGCTGTTTCCGGGTTATTTGCTGCGGGCGCAGGGGCTGTTCCGGGTCATCCGCGACAGCGATCTCGAAGTCGAGGAAGAAGCCGAAGATCTCGTGCTGCTTTTTGAGACCGCGCTGAAGCGGCGCCGGCGCGGTTCAGTGATCCGGCTCGAAGTGGCGGCGGATATGCCCGCGACCTTGCGCGCGCTCGTCGCCGAGGAGCTCGACGTCAACGAGCCGGAGACCTTCGAGATCGACGGCATGTTGGCGCTCAACGATCTCTCCGAACTCGTCGCGCTCGACCGGCCGGAACTGAAATTCAAGCCCTATAACCCGCGGTTTCCGGAACGGGTGCGCGACAATGGCGGCGACTGTTTCCTCGCGATCAAGCAGAAGGATCTCGCGGTCCATCACCCTTACGAATCTTTCGACGTCGTCGTCCAGTTCCTGCAACAGGCGGCGCGCGATCCCAATGTCATCGCCATCAAGCAGACGCTCTATCGCACCTCCAACAACAGCCCGATCGTGCGCGCGCTCGTCGAAGCCGCCGAGGCGGGCAAATCCGTCACCGCCCTGGTCGAATTGAAGGCCCGCTTCGACGAGGAAGCGAATATTCGCTGGGCGCGCGATCTCGAACGCGCCGGCGCGCAAGTCGTCTTCGGCTTCATCGAGCTCAAGACGCACGCCAAATTGTCGCTCGTCGTGCGCCGGGAAGGCAACGGCCTCGTCACCTACTGCCATGTCGGAACCGGCAATTATCATCCGGTGACGGCGCGCATCTACACGGACATTTCGGTGTTCACCGCCGATCCGGTGATCGGACGCGACATCTCGCGCATCTTCAATTACATCACCGGCTATGCGGAGCCCGCCGGGCTTGAGCGCATGTCGGTGTCGCCGATTTCGCTCAAGAAGAAGCTTCTCGAACATATCGAGCAGGAAATCGCCTTTGTGAAAGCCGGCAAGCCTGGCGTCATCTGGGCGAAATGCAACGCGCTTGTCGATCCCGAAATCATCGACGCCCTTTATGCGGCGTCGCAGGCGGGCGTCTCGGTCGAACTCATCGTGCGCGGCATCTGCTGTCTGCGGCCCGGCGTCCCGGGCCTTTCCGACAACATACGCGTGAAGTCGATCGTCGGCCGCTTTCTGGAACACGCGCGTGTTTACGCCTTCGGCGGCGGCCATGTGCTGCCGCATCCGCGCGCGCACGTCTACATCTCTTCCGCGGACCTGATGCAGCGCAATCTCGATCGCCGAGTTGAGGTGATGATGCCGATCGTCAATCCGACGGTGCATCAGCAGGTGCTCGATCAGATCATGCTCGCCAATCTGATCGACAATGAGCAGAGCTATCGCGTCCTGCCGGACGGCTCGTCGCTGCGCATCGTTCCGCCCGAAGGCGAGGAGCGATTCAACGCGCACAAATATTTCATGACCAATCCCTCGCTTTCGGGACGCGGCAAGTCGCTCAAGGACTGGCGGCCGCGCTCGCTCTTAAAGCGCGGCCAAAATGCTTGAGGCGGCGGCGCGCGGCGCGACGCAGCGCTCCGACTCCGCGCCAAAGCCTGTCGCGATCGTCGACATTGGCTCGAATTCGGTGCGTCTCGTCGCCTATCAGGCGCTCGCGCGCGCGCTGACCCCGATCTTCAACGAAAAGGCGATGTGCGGTCTCGGCAAGGGCGTCGTCACGACAGGCCGACTGCCCGATGAGGGCGTCGACAAGGCGATGAAGGCGCTGCGCCGCTATCGCGCGCTTTGCGAGACGATGGGCGTCGACGACATCGAGGTGATCGCCACCGCGGCGGTGCGCGGCGCCAAGAACGGCGACGTTTTTCTCGACGCGGCGCGCGACGCCATTCAGCGCGACATTTCGCTGCTTTCGGGCCGTCGCGAGGCGGAGCTTTCCGCGCTTGGCGTCATTTCGGCGATCCATGAGCCGGACGGCGTCGTGGGCGATCTCGGCGGCGGGTCGCTCGAACTGATCGACGTCCACAAGGAAGCGCTCGGCAAGGGGATCACCCTGCCGCTTGGCGGGCTCGCGCTGATGGACGCGTCGCGGCGCTCGATGCGCGAGGCGACGCGCATCGCCCGCAAGGCGATCGCCGACGCGAAGCCGCTCGATCATCTTAAGGGCCGCACCTTTTACGCGGTCGGCGGCACCTGGCGATCGCTCGCCAAACTCCACATGCGTCAGCGCAACTATGCGCTCGGCGTCATGCATCATTACCGCATCCAGACAAGCGAAGCCGCCGATTTCGCTGAACTTGTCGAACATATCGACAGTGAGGCGCTTGAGGACATCGACTTCGTTTCGGCGGCGCGCCGGCCTCTGCTCGCCTATGGCGCGATCGTGCTTGACGAGATCATCCGCCGCGCCAAGCCTCGCGAGATCGTCATTTCAGCCGCGGGCGTGCGCGAAGGCTTGTTGTATGAGCGCCTATCGCCGGCCGAGCGGCGCGTCGACCCCTTGCTCGCGGCGACCCGCGAATTGGAAGCGACTTTCGCGCGCGCGCCGGGCTATGGCGACGATCTCATCGACTGGACGGACGCCTATATGGAAAAGAGCGGCATAGACGAAACCGACGAGGAGCGCCGGCTGCGCCACGCCGCCTGCCTGCTCTCCGACATCGCGTGGCGCGCTCATCCGGAATATCGCGCGCAGCGCGCCATGAACATCGTGACGCAGGGGCCCTTCGTCGCCATTGATCATCCGGGCCGCGCCTTCCTGTCGCTTGCAATCGTTTTCCGTCACGAAGGGCTCGACGGCGTGGAAGGGCTTTCGGATTTGCGCACGCTGCTGACGACGCGACTGTTCGCGCGCGCGCGCATTCTCGGGGCGCTCATGCGGGTCGCCTATTTATTGTCAGCGTCGATGCCCGGCGTTTTGCCGCGCACGCGCTTGCGTGTCTGCGATCGCGCGGCGACGCTCACTTTGCCTGCCGCTTACGCCGATCTTGCGAGCGAGCGCGTGCTCAATCGTCTGAAGGCGCTCGGCAAGCTCATGGGCGCCGACGCGCAGATCGAGGTCGCGCCCTGAACGCAAAGCGTTTCACTCTCCAACGAACTTATTTGAAAGGAATTCGAGATGGACAGGCAATTCGCAAAAGGGCTTCTGGCGGCCGCCGGTGCGGTCGCATTGATGAGCGCGAGCGCCGAGGCCTGCACGCGCGTGCTCTATGGGACCAGCGACAAGGACTATCTTGTGGGCCGGACGATGGACTGGGACGTCGATCCGCGAACAAGCTTGTGGTCGTTCCCGCGCGGCATGGCGCGCGACGGCGGCGTTGGTCCGGGGTCGATCAAATGGACCGCGAAATATGGTTCGCTCATCGCCGACTTTTACAATGCGGCCACGGCTGAAGGCATGAACGACGCAGGGCTCGCGGTTAATCTTCTCTATCTGGCCGAGGCGGATTACGGAGACCCGAAGGCCACCAAGAAGCCGCTTCTGTCCGTTGGCGGCTGGGCGCAATACGTCCTCGACAATTACGCGAACGTCGCTGATGCGGTGAAGGCGCTGCAAAAGGAGCCCTTCGCGATCGTCGCGCCCGATCTTCCCGGCGGCGTCAAAGCGGCGAGCCATATGGCGCTGGCCGATCAATCAGGCGACAGCGCCATACTCGAATATCTCGGCGGCAAGCTCGTCATTCATCACAACCCGAAATACACTGTGATGACCAACTCCCCGCCCTTCGATCAGCAGCTTGCGCTCAACACCTATTGGGTTGAGATCGGGGGGTCGAAATTCCTTCCCGGCACGCATCGCGCGTCCGATCGCTTCGCCCGCGCCAGTTGGAATTTAGACGCGACGCCGAAAGTCGACGACAAGCGCGTGGCGATCGCCAGCGTTTTTTCGATCATTCGGAACGTCTCGGTGCCGCTTGGGATATCAACGCCGCAGGAGCCGAACATCGCCTCGACGCGATGGCGTTCGGTCACCGACATCAAGGATCGGCTCTATTATTTCGAGCCGACGCTGAACCCTTCGATTTTCTGGGTCGAGCTGACGAAACTGAAGCTCGAACCGGGCGCCAAGCCCGCGAAGCTCGACCTTGCGGGCAGCCCGATTCTGGCGGGCGAAGTTTCGGACAAATTCGTTCCCGCCGAGCCGTTCAAATTCCTGTCGCACTGACGCGCAGGGCATTTCTGGGCTTTTGGCGGCGCGCCCTAGGACGCGCCGCTATCTGACGCTATTCACCCGGAGCGCGCGCGACTCGATTGATCTTGTCCACGCGCATGGTCTGTGCGCCAGCGGCGCAATTAAAGCGCAGGGATGTGCCGACGGCAGAGTCGAAAAACGCCGCCTTTCCGTCCGTGACGGTGACGACGAGACGCGTCGCCTGGGTCGCCGGCGTCGGATCCTCCTCCAACGCGGAATCGATGACCATCATGGTCAGACGGCAGCCGTTCTCGCCGCCCACGAAATAGCTCACGACATGCTTGGGGCCGGCGTCAAAGCTCGCCGCCATAAGCGGCTTCATCGTCAAGGAAGCATCAGCTGCGGACAGGCCCGAGCTTGCTGCAAGGCACAGCGCTCCGCCGAACGCCGCCGCGACAATTCGATTTCCTGTAGTCATATCTTATCCTTCCGTTTCGGAGCGGGGCCGGCGTAACGCACAACCGTCGCAGCGAACTGCGCCCCACTCGGGATGGAAGGTAGTTACCGCATTGCAGCACGACAACACCGCACTGCAATAACTTATCGTAATGTCGCATTAACTGAATGATATTTAATGGTATTTAATGGCGCACAAATATTCGTCAGTCGCTTGCCTGCGCGCAAAAATGGCGCAGCGGCATGCTGCGCTGCGGCGCAAGCGTGAGGCTTATTCGGCGTTCGCTGGTTCGTCCGCCGCTTGCCAGTCAAAGGTGACGACCCGGCCGTTTTCCACTGAAAGCGCGAGGCGACCGCTCTTCAACTCCAACGCCTTGTCGCCGAAGATCGCCCGGCGCCAACCCTTCAGCGCCTGAACGTCGGCATGATCGTCATGTGCGACGGCTTCGAGGTCTTCGACCGTCGCGATCATCTTGGCGGCGACGCCCGTCACCGTCGCGCCGTTTGAGTTGCGTCGGTCGCGTTCGATGCGGGGCACCGTGGCGGGATCGCGCGCAAGGCCGCGCTCGACAGCGGCGATGATGTCGGTTCCCGCGCGGGAGCGCTCCATGCCCTTTGGAAACGACCGCAAATTGCCGAGAGCTTCGACAGAGCGCGGCGCGGCTTGAGCAATCTCGAGGAGCACGTCATCCTTCAGGACGCGCGAACGCGGCACGTCGCGCGATTGCGCTTCGAACTCGCGCCAGGCGGCCAGCTCCATCAGAACGGCGAGATCGCGCGGCTTGCGGGCGCGATGGCGCAGCCGTTCCCAGGCGTTTTCGGGATGCTGCTCATAGGTCGAGGGCGAGGTAAGCGTCTGCATCTCGTCCACAAGCCAGTCGAGTCGATTGGAGCGTTCGAGCCGCGCCCGCAAGGCGGTGTATATGTCGCGAAGATGGGTGACGTCGGCGATGGCGTATTCGATCTGGGCGTTTGACAGCGGCCGGCGCGACCAGTCGGTGAATCGCGACGATTTGTCGAGACTGGCGCGCGTGATCGCCTTCACCAGCTCGAGATAGGACGCTTGTTCGCCGAATCCGCAGACCATGGCCGCGACCTGCGTATCAAAGATCGGCGCAGGGATGAGTCGGGCGAGGCGCCAGATGATCTCGAGGTCCTGGCGGGCGGCATGAAACACCTTGACGACGTCGGGATTGGCCATGAGGCCAAAAAACGGCGAAAGATCAAGGTCATCGGCAAGGGCGTCGATCGCCACAGCCTCTTCCGGCGACGCCAGCTGAATCACGCAGACCTGCGGCCAGAACGTGGTTTCGCGCAAAAATTCGGTGTCGACCGTGACGAAGGGATGCTGAGCGAAACGGTCGCAGACCGCCGTCAGTTCGGGATTGGTGGTAAGAAGACTCATTTGAATTGGTTCTAAACGTTTTTGGTCCCGGTCTGAAGTCCCAAGGAGCGACTTAGGACGTCTCAGCGGCGTTCGGCCGGATTCGGCCCCGACCAAAATACACGGTTTTGCCGAATTTCGCAGACCATCGGAGGCCACGTCCGCACGGGACCGGGCGAAAAGCTGCAACGTGACGACGATGCGGTGCAGCAGGGGGGCGTATAGACGCTCAACTGTCGCAAAAAGACGGCCCCGGCCTCTGGAGTTCCAAGATTTCCAAGTTGCGGCCGATGCCTGATGGGGTAGCATGCCGCCGCCACTCTATCCGGGGAGCCACCCAATTCATGCATGAGCGTCTCACTCTCGCAGCGCGCGCGGCCGCGCGGGCGCGGTGTCCGGCGGCTGTCATCGCCGCTTCACTTCTCGCCCTCAGCGCGCCCGCCATGGCTGCGCATAAGGGCGGCGTCAGCCCCGCGTGGAGCCAGTGCCGCGCGCCTGATCCAGACGCGCGCATCGCAGGCTGCACGCAAGTCATTCAGGAGATCGACAAGGAGACCCCGCACAACAAGGTGGCGGCCTATGTCAATCGCGCCGGCGCTTATCAGGCGAAGGGCGACTATGCGCACGCGCTGGAGGACTTCGGCAAAGCGCTGGAGTTCGAACCCAAATCATCGGTGATTCTGGCCGCACGCGGCGCCGCGCATCATGCGAAGGGCGACCTCGACGCCGCGCTCGCCGACTATGATCAGGCCATCGCCGCCGACAAAAAGAACGCCGCCGCGCTTCTGGCGCGCGCCTATGTTTGGCGCGCGAAAGGCGATGTCGACAAGGCTCTCGCCGATCTCAGGGATGCGGCGAAAGCTGACCCAAAAGCGACGGCGCCGGACGTCGCGGCGGGCGCTCTCTATCACGGGAAAGGCGATCATGAGCGCGCCATCGCCGCATTTTCCGAGGCGGCGAAGCGCGATCCTAAACTGGCCGCGGCGCGCAATGGACGGGGCGCCTGCCACTACGCCAAGGGCGAATTCGATAAGGCGATCGCCGACTTCGACGCGGCGCTGAAAATCGACGCCAGCTACGTCGGCGCGCTTGTCAACCGCGCCAACGCCTGGCGGGCCAAGAAGGACTTCCCCCGCGCCAAGGCCGATTACGACGCCGCGCTGGCGGCGAAGCCTGATCTCGCCGCGGCGAAGAAGGGATCGGAGGACATGGCCAGGCTCATCGCCAAAAAGGGTTCGAGCGCGGCGACGCCGGCCGATTCCGCCCCTGCCGAAGCCGAACACGACCACAACTGAAGCCCTGGCGGCGAAAAGGCGCGTTACAGCGTCTTGGCCGCCGCCAGAACCTCCTCGGCGTGGCCGGGAACCTTCACCTTGCGCCAGATCCTGGCGATGCGGCCGTCGGGACCGATGAGCATTGTCGTGCGCTCGACGCCCAGATATTTGCGGCCATACATGCTTTTCTCGACCCAGACGCCATAGGCGCTGAGCGTGTCCTTTCCCTCATCTGACGCGAGGGGCAGCGACAATTCATATTTCGCGCGGAATTTGTCGTGGTTCTTGATCGGGTCCGGCGACATGCCGACGACCACGGCCTTGGCCTTCGCGAAACTCTCGCGTAATGCGTTGAACTCTATAGCTTCTTTCGTGCAGCCCGACGTGTCGTCCTTAGGGTAGAAATAGAGCACGACTTTTTTGCCCTTCAGGGCGGCGAGCGAGATTTTCTCCCCGCCAGCCCCTGGAAGGTCGAAGGCAGGCGCCAAATCTCCCTCCTTTAAGCCTTCCTTCTTCGCCCCCTCCTTGAGTGTAGCTTCGGCCTTGCTGGCGGTCGTGCTCATGGCGCCTTCCTTTCGTCGCATCTGCAGCTAAAATCAGTGCGTAGAATGCAGACTGCGCGCCAGCCGGCAAGACCGGCTTAACCGCCCGCGTCCGCGCTGCGATCGAGCCGAGAGCGAGGCCAATTGACCGACAGGACGGGGCGCAAGCCTAGCGGCGGCGATATCGTCGTCGACAGGGCGCGGCGCGCGATTCAGCGGGCCTGTCGCGCGGCGTGGCGAACGCCATTTTTTTGGGCGCCGCCCCGCGGACTTCCCCGCCTGATCATGCTCAGCGGGCTTGCCGCAACGCTTCTGTGCGCGCTGACGTTCGGCGGCTTCTTCCTGCTGCTTTCGCAGGGCTCCATCACCTTTGCCTGGCTCGCGCCGCGCATCGTCGAATCGCTCGACGAACTCGCAGGCGGCCGCTACGAATTTTCGCTGGGCGCCGCCGCGATCGGCAACGGCGATCATGGTCCGACGCTGTCCGTCGACAATTTCATCGTTAAGAAAGAGGGTCGTCCGATCGTGGCGGCGCCGCGCGCGGAACTGTCGCTCGACCTTCGCTCCCTGTTGATCGGCCGCATAAAGCTGCGCCGCCTCGAGGTTCTTGACCTGGATTTGCGCCTGTCGGTCAATCCAGACGGCGCCGTCGTGATTTCAGCCGGCGCGCAACCTGTTCCAGCGCCAGCGCCCGCGATTGCGCCCGGCGCGCCGGCGAACGGCGCCGGGTCGGAGCGCGTGACTCTGCTGCGCGACGCGGCGGGGGCCCTGCGCGGGCTCATGGACTTCGCCACGAGCCCGAACAGTCCAATCGCCGCGCTCGATCGTCTCGCCGTGTCGCATGGCCGGCTCACGATCGACGACCGGACGATCGATCGCGCCATCCGCTATGAAGACGTGACGCTCAGCCTCGACAAGGGCGACAGCGGCATGCGCTTCTCCGCGGCGGCCAACGGCCCCTCGGGGCGTTGGACGGCCGTCGCCGTCGCAAAGGGCGCGCCGGGAGGAAGGCGCGATTTCCACGCGCAGTTTCGCAATTTTTCAATCGACGAGATTTCGCTTGCCGGGGGCTTCCGCACAACCCGCTTCGACACCGACGCGCCGCTCTCCTTTGACCTGAGATTCGCGCTCGGTCCGGGCGACGAAGTTCTCGAAGCATCGGGCCAAATGGAGATCGGCCGGGGCTATTTCCGCTTCGACGAGCCGGATCACGAGCCGGTGATGATCGAAAAGATCGCCGGCGTTGCGGTTTGGGACAGGGCCGCGCGCAAGGTCGCAGTCGCACCGCTCGTGTTCAAGGCCGGCGGTTTCGACATGACCATCGTCGGCGAGGCGCGCCCACCTGACGGGGCGAGGACCATCGCCGATGCGGCGAGCCTGGATGGGCCATGGACGATCGCGTTGCGGCTCAAAGCGCCAACCGTGGTCGCGCCTGAGCGCGCGGGAGAGAAAAATGTCCGCATTGATAACGGACTGCTCAACGCGCGCCTGTTTCGCGACGAGCGTCAGATGGTCTTCGACAAATTCGCCTTTGCCGGTCCCGATGCGCGCGTCGACCTCAACGGCGCATTGAGTTGGCGCGACGACATCCGCGTCATACTCAAGATGGGAATCGAGGAGACGCAGATACGCGCGCTCGCGCGTCTATGGCCGACCCATGTCGCGCCGTCCGTGCGCACCTGGTTCGTCGATCATGTGCCGGTCGGCGTCCTGAAGCGCGCCCAATATGCCGCCGACTTCGACGGCGCGGCGTTGAACGCGATGCGTTACGAGCAGGCGCCGCCGGATCGCTCGCTGTTCGCCGAGGGCGACATCGTCGATGCGACAGTGTCCGACATCTTGCCGGGCATGGCGCCGCTCACCGGCATCAACGGGCGACTGCGGATCACCGGACAGACGGCGTCTTTCGACGCGACCTCAGGCGCCATGGAGACTGGGCCGGGTCGCCGCCTTGCGCTGTCGTCCGGCCGCTTCCTCGTCGCCGACAGCGCGCTGCGCCCGACGCCCGCGATGGTCGAGGTTGCTGTGGGCGGCGACGTCGAAGCCGTCTCTGACCTGCTTTCATTGCCGGCGATCGCCGACCACGCGTCTGTCCCCGTCGAAGCAGGCGCGCTGAAAGGAACCCTCGAAGGTCGGCTGCGCGTCGATTTCGAGACAGGGGCGACCGCGCGCGACGCGGCTACAACTTTCGCCATCGACGCGACGACGTCGAACCTTGTGATCGAGAAGCTGATCGGCAGGGAGAAGCTCGAGAGCGGCGCGTTGCACATCGTCGCTGATCCAGCCGGACTGCGCGTGAACGGAACCGGCAAAATCTATGGCGCGCCAGCGACCCTAGACGTGCGCCGCGGCTTTGGCGACAAAGGCCCCGCGCAGGCGCAGGTCGCATTCACTTTTGACGATGCGGCGCGCCAGCGCGCCGGCTACGCCATCGCCGGCGTCAGCGGCCCGATTCTGGCGACGATACGCACGCCCCTCCCGGTCGAGAACGTCGACACGCAGATCGATCTCGATCTTACCCGGACGAATTTCGATAACCCGCTGCCGGGTCTGGTAAAACCGGCGGGAAAGCCGGCAAAGTCTTCGTTCACGCTGACGCGCCACGGCGAGGCGATGTCGCTCGAACAATTCGTGTTCGACGCGGGACCGACGCAGGCGCAGGGCGTCATCGAGTTCGGACGCGAAGGCGCATTCCGCGCCGCCCGTCTCTCGCAGGCGCGGCTCTCGCCCGGCGACGACATGCGCGTCGACGTGCAGCGTAGCGGCGAACTGGTGAAGATCGTCGCGCGCGGCGCGAATTTCGACGCCCGTCCGATCATGCAGGGATTGCTGCGCGCCGATCGCGGCAAGGGCAGCGTCGACGACCTCGATCTCGACTTCAAGTCGCCGATCGTCACCGGCTACGGCAAGCAAATTCTCGCAAACGTCGAACTGAAATTGGAGCGTCGCGGCGGCAAGCCCCGCGCGGTGGCGCTTAAAGGCTTTTTCGGCCGCGAGCAGCTCACGGTCGGCATGGGGCGCGGTCAGGATAACCAGTCGCAACTCGAAATTGCGACAAACGACGGCGGCTCGCTGCTCTCCTTCTTTGACATCTATCGGAAGATGGACAGCGGCGCGCTGACCGCGACCGTGCAGATTAATCAAAACCGCGCCGATGGCGCTTTGCGCATTCGCGACTTCTTCGTGCGCGGCGAACCGACCGTTCGCCAGCTGATGGCGCAAAGCGGAACGGCGCGCCCGGACGATCGCGGCAATTACCGCTTCGACCCCGATCTCGTTCGCGTCGGCAGATTGGAGAGCGACTTCAGCTGGTCGGGCGGACAGCTTACCGTGCGCGAGGGCGTGCTGTCGGGTCCCGAAATCGGCCTCACCTTCGACGGCTACATTGATTTCCCGCGCGAGCGGCTGGACCTCGTCGGCTCCTACGTTCCCGCCTATGCGCTGAACAATCTGTTGTCGAATATTCCGGTGGTCGGCGTCGTGCTCGCCGGCGGCCAGCATGAAGGCGTCTTTGCGCTGAGCTATCGCCTCTATGGCGCGCTCCCATCGCCTTCGATCAGCGTCAATCCGCTCTCGGCGATCGCGCCCGGCTTGATGCGCAAGATCATGGGCGTCATCGACGGCACCGCGCGAATGCCGCAGCAGCGGTAGTCTTCGAGCTTACGCGCGCTCGAGCAGCACATGCTTCTTCTTGCCGAGCGAGAGTTTGACGACGCCTTCGCCTTCAAACTCGCGCGCGCCGATGATTCCGCGCTCGTCCGTCACCGGCGCATCATTGACGCGCAGCCCGCCGCCCTTGATCTGGCGTCGCGCTTCGCCGGTCGACGCGACGAGACCGGCTTTGACGAAGGCCGTCAGCACGCCGAGGCCGGCGGCGATTTCCTCAGCCGAAACGGCGACCTTGGGGAGCGACAGCGCAAGCGCGCCTTCTTCGAACGTCGTGCGCGCGGTCGCCGCGGCCTCATCCGCCGCCACGCGGCCGTGGATGAGCGCCGTCGCCTCCGTCGCGAGAGTCTTCTTGGCTTCGTTGATCTCGGCGCCTTGCAGCGCCGAGAGGCGCGCGATCTCTTCCATCGGCAGGAAGGTGAAGAGTTTTAGGAAGCGGGCGACGTCGGCGTCTTCCGTATTGCGCCAATACTGCCAATAGTCATAGGGCGACAGCATATCGGCGTTGAGCCAGATGGCGCCGGCGGCGGTCTTGCCCATCTTGGCGCCCGACGCCGTCGTCAGCAGCGGCGAGGTGAGCGCATAGAGTTGCGGGCAGCCCATGCGTCGTCCGAGATCGAGACCCGTGACGATATTGCCCCACTGGTCCGAGCCGCCCATCTGCAGCAGCGCGCCGTAGCGCCTGTTGATCTCGACGAAGTCGTACGCCTGCAGGCACATGTAGTTGAACTCGATGAAGGAGAGTTCATGCTCGCGCTCGAGCCGCAGCTTCACCGAATCCATCGTCAGCATGCGGTTGACGGAGAAGTGGCGGCCGACGTCGCGCAGGAAGTCGATGTAGTTTAAGCCCGCCAGCCAATCGGCGTTGTCGAGCATCAGCGCGTCGCTGGCGCCGTCGCCGAATGTGAGAAAGCGTTCGAAGACGGTCCGGATCGACGCCTTGTTGGCGTCGATCTGTTCGACGGTCAAAAGCTTGCGGCTCTCGTCCTTGCCGGAGGGATCGCCGACCCGCGTCGTGCCGCCGCCCATCAGCGGCAACGGCTTGCCGCCGGCGCGCTGCAGCCAGGCGAGCATCATGATCGGCAGCAGCGAACCCACGTGCAGCGAGGGCGCCGTGCAGTCAAAGCCGATATAGGCGGAGAGCGTCCCGGACCGCGCCTTCTCGTCGAGGCCCTCGAAATCGGAGCATTGATGAACGAAGCCGCGCTCGATCAGCGCGCGCAGGAAGTCGGATTTTGGGGTGAAATCGCTCGGGGAAGTCATGAGGCCGGGTGATAGGCGCAACGCGGCGCCCGCGCAAGCGAGCCCGGCTTGAGAGTTCTGGTTGAAATTAATGGCCCCTTACGATATGTAAGGAGTTCTAACGAGAAGGAGCTTGGCCCCCAATGTCGAAGGCGACCCTAACCAGCAAGGGTCAAATCACTCTGCCCGCCGAAGTACGCCGAGCCTTGCGGGTAGATACTGGCGACAGTCTGGTTTTCGAACAGACAAGCGGCGACGCCTTTCTCGTTCGCGCCGCCTCTGGAGACATACGACGCCTTAAAGGCGTTGTTCCGGCGCCCGCGACGCCAGTCACGCTCGAGGCAATGGAAGCGGCGATCCGAAGCCGGGCCAGCGAAAAGTGATAGCGCTCGATACAAACGTGCTCGTGCGCTACCTCGCCCAGGACGACCGCGAGCAAGCCAAAGCCGCGACGCGATTTATCGAAGAGGCGCTAACGGCCGGCGATCCAGGGTTCATTTCGGCGATCGTTCTTTGCGAGATCATTTGGGTGCTCGAAAGCCGCTATGATCTGAAAAGGACGGACGTTGTTTCGATCATCAAAGCGCTTCTCGATACGCGGCAGATTGTCATCGGCGAGGCAAACGCCGTGCGTGCGGCGCTGAATCATTCCAGCGTCGATCTTGTCGACGCGATCATTCACGAGGTGGGCAGGTCGCGACAGTGTCAAATGACGGTGACGTTCGACCGCAAATTCGCCCGACTCGCCGGCGTCGAGTTGCTCGGCCGGTGAGCGGTCCGCGGCCCTAATGATGGGCGCGATCCGCCCCCTCTCCCGCGAAGCGGGGGAGGGTTGGGAGGGGTCGGTGTTTCTTGCTTGTCGGCGAGCGCTTCTTGCCCCCTTCCGGCGCTTCGCGCCACCTTCCCCCGCTAAAGCGGGAGAAGGGAGAGGCGCCGCCGCGCCTACCGACAGGAATTAAAGAATTCATAGAGACCGTCCCCGTGGCGGGCCGCTTTCTTGCCCCGCTGCGGGGCTTTTGGTAGAAGCCGCAGGCCTTCGCGCTCGCGCCAGCGCGCTGAGTAACGCAGGACAATCATGCTTTTCTACGAGCCGCTGTTCCTGTTTCTGTTCGGCCCGGCGGTTTACCTCCTGTATCTCTTCTTTGGAGAAGTCCGCGCGCGGCGGGCCGTCATCCTCTTTGCGGCAAGCGTCGTCTTTTACGCCTGGAGCGAGCCGGTCTTCATCCTCCTTGTCTTCGCGTCGGTCGGGCTCGACCTTTACGTGGGGCAGAAGATCGCCGCTCTTTCTGTCGGCGGCGTCATTCCCGACGCTTCGCATAAGCGAAGCGTCCGGGAATCCAGACTTGCGAGCGAGGCTGTGATTGCTCTGGATTCCCCGTCAGGCCTGCGGCCTGCCGGGAATGACATGCGCAAGCTCTGGCTCGCGCTCGGCGTCGTCGCCAATCTCGCGATCCTCGTCTATTACAAATATACGGGTTTTCTCGCGCTCAATGTCGACGCGCTGCTGAAGGCGTTGACGCTGCCGGGAATCAACATCCCGCAGATCGCGCTGCCGATCGGCGTCAGCTTCATCGTCTTTGAAAAGATCACCTATCTCGTCGACGTCTATCGCGGCGTCACGGCGCCGGCGCGTAGTTCGCTGCTTTACGGGCTTTACGTCTTTTTCTTTCCCAAGCTCCTCGCCGGCCCGATCATCAAATATCACGACATCGCGCGCCAGTTCGAGGCGATGCCGCACGCCGACGTCGACGACTTTATCGTGGGCTTTTCCCGCTTCATGCTCGGCGTCGTGAAGAAGCTGCTCTTCGCCGATACGCTTGCGAGCGGCGCGGATCTGATCTTCGCGCATGACGTTAGCTCCCTTGGCTTTGCGGAGGCCTGGGCGGGCGTGCTGTTCTTCACCTTCCAGATCTATTTCGATTTCTCGGGCTATTCCGACATGGCGATTGGGCTCGCGCGCATGTTCGGCTTTCGCCTGCTTGAAAATTTCAACATGCCCTATGTCGCGACGAGCATCACCGATTTCTGGCGGCGCTGGCATATTTCTCTCACCAGCTGGATTCGCGAATATTTATATTTCCCGCTCGGCGGCAATCGGCGCGGCGAAGCGCGCACCTACCTCAATCTGTGGATCTGCTTCTTCGCTTCGGGGATTTGGCACGGCGCGGCTTGGACCTATATCGCTTGGGGCGCCTATAACGGCGTGTTCCTCGTGCTCGACCGGCTCTTTCTGGTCAATCGCCTGCAGCGCTTGCCGGACTGGCTCTCCAACATCATCGCGATGGTCATCGTGATCGTCGGCTGGACATTCTTTCGCGCGACCTCTTTGTCGCAAGCCGGCGCGCTGCTGGCGTTGATGGCGACTCCCTGGGCGCACGCCAGCGCGCCGATCGCCATTCCCGAGGAATATATTGTCGTGGCTCTGGTCGCAGGAGCGATTTGCGTCGCGCAGCGCCTGTCGCTTTACGTCAAGGACTTCAATTGGGGAAGCGCGGCGCAGCGCTACGCATTGGCGTCGAACAGCGCGCTTTCCATGCTCTTCCTTGCGGCGTTGGCGAAGGGACTTGCCGATCCCTTCAAGCCGTTCATCTACTTCCGGTTTTGAATCGGATGAGCGATTTTAGCCGAAATGGATAAGCGCATCGAGAAACATGAGGCGGAATTTGGAGCGCCGTTGCAGTCGCGCGTTCGGGCTCAGGGCGTCATCGCCTTTTTGAAGTCGCTGACGCTTGCGCGTCTGCCGATTTTCGGTTGCGCGGGCTTCATCGCATTTTTGTTCCTCGCCAATCTGTGGAATTTCGCCGTCGAAGGCGATTGGCCGAAGCTGCGCATCCGCAGCGCCTGGCCGCTTTACGGCGTCGCGAAGCCAAAGCCCGCGTCCTGGACGTTCGACGCCTTCCTGTCAGGAGAAACGCAAAAGGCGGTCTCCATCAATCTCGGCCGAATGTCGCCGGTGTTTCCGATCTCCGTGCGCGCGAAAAATCAGCTGGTCTATTCGCTGTTCGGCGGCTCGGCCGCGCCCGGAGTCGTGATCGGCCGCAATGGCCAACTCTATGAGCAGTTCTACATCGACGAATTTTGCGCACGCGACGGCGCCTTCGATTCCGCGCGGCTCGGCGCGTGGTCTTCGACGCTGCGCGACATTCAGGAGATGGCGCAAGGCCGCGGCAAGAGCTTCGTCTATCTCATCTCGCCCTCGAAGGCGGCGCGCTACCCGGAAGATCTGCCAAAGTCCGCGCCTTGCGCCCTGCGCGCGACGGCGATGCCGGAGAAGCTTGCGCCTTACCGTGCGACGCTCGATGAAGCTCACATGCGCTATGTGGACGGCCCGGCGCTCATCGCGGCCGAGAAACTTAAGCAACCGATACCGCTTTTTCCGCGTGGCGGCACGCATTGGAACAGCGTCGGCGGCGCGCTCGCCATGCGTGAAGCGACACGCGCGCTGCCCGCTTCTCCTATCGGCGTGCTGGCTTTTTCGTCTGCGCCGGCGCCAGAAGCCCTAGGCACCGACCGCGACCTGCTGGATCTCCTCAATCTCTTATCGCCGGACGCGCATTACCCCACGGCGGCGATCGGCCGGGCAGGGGAGAAGGGCGATTGCGCACGCCCGCCGCGGTTGCTCGCGCTGGGCGGCAGCTTCCTGCATGAAGTTCTGGCGGCGGCGACCCTCGCGCCCTGTCCGCCTCAAATCGATTATTGGTTCTATATGCGGACCGAGGACAACGCTGTCGAACTTGGCCATTACCGACGCGCGCCGGGCGACGCCTCGAACGGCGAACGGCTGCCGGCCACGACAGAGGAACTCGATGAGAACCTCGCGGGCGCCGATGTCATCCTGCTCGAAGAAAATGAATCGAGCATCGCCACGACGAAGCAGGTTGGGCATCTCGCCGAGGCGCTGCGCCGCGTACCCTAATCGCGCGGCTCACGCCGCCTGCGAGGGATCGTCCCAATAGCCCTCGGAACGGGCGATCCTCGCGTATTCAGCATGCACCAGCGCAGGGGTGTAGAGCCGCTCCAGTCGGCGCACGACGAAATGGCCGCGCGCGAGGCTCTGGAAGTGTTCGGTGAACGCGACATTGATCGCCGCGCCGCTGATCGCGCCGATGATCGGGACAGCCTGCGCCGCGGTCTTTTGCGACACGACCATGCCGAAGCGCGCGGCAACCGCGCCGATCAGACGCGCCAAAGCGGGCGCCGCGTCGCTGGAGATCTGACGGACAGTCATAAAACGGGCGGCGTCGGACACGGATTTCGCGAGAAGCGCGCGGAGCGCGAGATAGCCGCCTTCCAGAATATTGTCCCCGGCGGAAGGGCCGCCCAGCGCAAAAACTTCGAGGCAGGCGAGGGCGGCGCCCGGGTGGCGCAGGTCCTCTCCCTCGGCCTGCGCAATTTCCGCGATCGAGCGCAGGATGATCGTCGTCGACACCGGCAATTCGATCGGCAGGCTCGCGAGGCCCACGGCGCCGCCGACGCCTCCCGACAGGGCCGCGAGACGACGGTGAATGCGTATGGTGTCCTTCGCCGGCTGCGCGTCGAGGCTCGCCAAGGCTATCTTCATCGCCGCGGCGAGCGCCTTTTGCGTCGCCGAGGCGACCGTCGCCTGCAGTCGCCAATCCGGCAAGCCGCGTCGCAAAACTCTGTCTTTCCAGCGCCGCGACGGCGGCGCGTAGCGCTTCGACGTCGGACTGGGAAAGGCCCTGGTCCACGAGAACGGGAAGCGGATAGGAGTTCGCCACGGGATCCTCGGTTCTTGAGATCATCTTTAGAAATCGGACTCTTCCGCGTCCTTTGCAAGCGCGGCAAGGTGTGGCGAAGCAGCAGGCGGCGCAACGCTCGTGCGCCCGCGCAGGCTAAATCGCTGTCTGGAGCGGCGCTGTTGCATTTTGGCGCTTGTCCTGTACTGCAAGGCGTGCATTTGCGGCTTCCGCTCAGGCGGGGATGCCGCAGATCAAAAAAGGAGAACTAAATGCGGAAATTTGGATTGGGTCGCGCGCTGAGCGGCGTTTTCGCTCTGGCCCTGCTGGCGCCGGCGAGCGCCTTCGCGGGCGACCGCATCGGCTCCTTGCAGTGCCGGCTGCTCGGCAATGGCATCAGCGTTTTGGTCGAAAATCAGCAGATCGATTGTATTTATCGCGATGACGCCGAAGGCGGTGTTCCTGCTCATTATGTCGGCGCGCTCACCAAGGTCGGCGCCAATGTGACGATCAACGGTCCTGGCGAGCTCGCATGGGGCGTCGTCTCCGCCACGAGTCACATCGGACCGGGCGCGCTCGCGGGCGCCTATTATGGCCCTGGCTTCTCAGCCAAAGTTTTGGTTGGCGGCGGCGGCGCGGCGCTCGTCGGCGGATCCAACTCCGGCGTCGGTTGGACGGCTGGCGTCGAGCGCTTGACGCTCGCTTACGTCCCGCCGCCGGCGCCCATGCTGCGCCGCCATCACCTCCACCATCATCACCATTATCACCACCATCACGGCTAAGCCTTCGGCGTAAACCTCGCCTTAGGCAGGCGCGGAGAAGCTCAGCAGCCGGTCGGTAGGGAAATCATAAAGCCTCGCGCTCTCGCGCCATTCCGGCGCCAGCGGCGCGAGGCATTTTTTTGCGAATTCTTCTGGCGTTTTGAGCGTCATCGGATCTTCGCCCGGCATCGCCTGAGCGCGCATGCGGGTGCGCAGCGGACCCGGATTGGCGAGCATGACGGTGACGCCGTCGCCAGCGCTTTCAGACGCATAGGTGCGGGCCATCGCCTCGAGGGCCGCCTTCGAGACCGCATAAGGGCCCCAGAACGGCTTCATTGTCTCGCGATGCGCCGCCCCTGAGGTGATGAAGAGGACGCGTCCGGCGCCTGACGCGCGCAGGAGCGGATCAAGTGAGCGGACGAGCCGCCAGTTTGCGGTGACGTTGACCGCCATAACGCGGCTCCAGTCCTTCGGATCGACGTGGGCGAGCGGCGACAGAGGTCCCAGAATCCCCGCGTTGCCAACGAAGACGTCGAGCTTGCCCCAGCGTTCGAACAGCGCCGCCCCGAGACGGTCGAGCGCGTCGAAGTCGGCAAGATCGCAGGGAACGAGCGTCGCTTGCCCGCCCTGCGCGCGGATTTCATCGTCGAGTTCTTCGAGCGCGCCCTGCGTGCGCGCCAGAGCCACGACATGCGCGCCGTCGCGGGCGAGTTCGAGCGCCAGGGCGCGTCCAATGCCGCGCGAGGCGCCGGTGACAAGTGCGATGCGGTCGGGCTTCACGCAGGGATCTCTGGAATTATCTCGTCAACAGCGACGTCCAGGCCTGGAGGATCGAGCGTCATGCGGCCTTCCTTGACGATACCGACGACGATCTGATCGGCTTGCCGGCGATAGTGCAAGATCAGCCGTCGGCTAAGATCTACGACGAGATAATGCATGACGCTCGCGAGCCGAAAATAATCGCTGAGCTTTGAATTCTTGTCGAAGCTCCGAGAAGAGGGCGAGATGACTTCGACGATGACGATGGGCGTAGGCGCCAGGAGAGAATCGGCGGGCACAGGATCGCCGCAATTGACCAGTGCGTCGGGTTCGTAAACGGTATGATCGTCGATCTTTACGCCGAGCCCGTCGACAAATGCTTCGCACGGCGCCCCTACGCGCGCGATTGCATCGGCCAGCGCGCGCCAAATTCGGGCCTTAGCGGCGACATGCTCCGCGCGTTCCGGCGCCATAGCGAAGGTTTCGCCGCGAAACAGCTCATAGCGGCCCTTCTCCTGAGATTGGGCCCAGGCGAGAAATTCCGTTGCGTCGATGCGTCTCTGGGCCGTTGCGCTCATGGCCTCTCATAGCACGCGGATCTCGCGTCGGCCCGCCTCTCAGCTCGCCTCCGCCAGCAGCGACAGTTGCGCGCGGTTTTCGCCGACGAGGTCGGTCAGCGACGTCGGATAATCCCCGGTGAAGCAGTGGTCGGTGAACTGCGGCCGGATGGGATCTCGGCGTTCGTAGCCCATGGCGCGGTAGATGCCGTCGACCGACAGGAAGCCAAGCGAGTCGCAGCCGATATACTCGCGCATTTCATCGAGCGTATGCGTCGCGGCGAGCAGATTCTCCTTCTGCGGCGTATCGATGCCGTAGTAGTCCGGATTGGTGATCGGCGGCGATGAAATCAGGAAATGCACTTCCGTCGCGCCGGCGTCGCGCATCATCTGCACGATTTTCACCGAGGTCGTGCCGCGCACCACGGAATCGTCGATAAGGATCACGCGCTTGCCGGCGACGACACAGCGATTGGCGCTGTGTTTCATGCGCACGCCGAAATCGCGGGCGATCTGCGTGGGCTCGATGAAGGTGCGTCCGACATAGTGATTGCGGATAATGCCGAGTTCGAACGGCACGCCTGATTGCTGCGAATAGCCGAGCGCGGCCGGAACCCCGGAGTCCGGCACCGGCACCACGACGTCCGCCTCGATCAGGCGCTCGCGCGCCAGCTCGGCGCCCATCGCCTTGCGCACCTCATAGACCGGACGGCCATGGACGATGGAATCGGGACGGGCGAAATAGATATATTCGAAGATGCAGGGGCGCATCGGCTGCGGCGGAAACGGCCGCAAGCTCTGAATGCCGTCCTCGGAGATAATGACGATCTCGCCATTCATCACGTCGCGCACGAAGCGCGCGCCGATGATGTCGAGCGCGCAAGTCTCCGACGCGAGAATATATTTTCCGTTGAATTCGCCGATGACGAGCGGCCGGATGCCGAGCGGATCGCGCGCGCCGATCAGCTTCTTGTTGGTGAGCGCGACAAGCGAATAGGCGCCTTCGATCGAGCGAAGCGCTTCGATGAAACGGTCGATGAGCAGCGGCCTGCGGCTGCGCGCCACGAGATGAAGGATGACCTCGGTGTCCGAAGTCGACTGGAAAATCGCGCCTTCGCGAATCAGTTCGCGGCGCAGCGTCTGGGCATTGGTGAGGTTGCCGTTGTGGGCGACCGCGAAGCCGCCCGTGTTCAACTCCGCGAACAGCGGCTGCACGTTGCGCAGCATGGTTTCGCCGGTGGTGGCGTAGCGCACATGCCCGATCGCCGCGGCGCCGGGCAGGCGCTTGATGGTGTTTTCTTGAGAGAAGTGATCGCCGACCAGTCCCAGTCGGCGCTCGCCATGAAAGCGGCCGCCGTCAAAGCTGACGATGCCGGCCGCCTCTTGGCCTCGATGCTGCAGGGCGTGCAAGCCCAAGGCGGCGATCGCTGCGGCGTCCGGCAGATCGAAGACGCCGAAAACGCCGCAGTATTCGCGAAGCCTGTCGCCGTCGAGATCGTCTGTCGCGTTAATCTCGCGCGATGAGGATCGCTGAAGATCCTCGGCGGCCTCGGTCATGCTTCGTCCCCCGTGACGCGCCGCCGCTCAGCATTCCCAAACGACCGGGCGTCGTATTCCCGTCATATGTGCCAGCGGCGGGGCCCATCCGCAAGACCATCATTCAGGCTTATCGCCCGACGCCGGCGCCGCCTCAGCCGGCGCCTCGGAGCTTGCGTCGGTCGGCGCAGGCTGAATCTTGTCCGGCTCGACGTCGGCCGGCGGCTCCTCATTCGTCGGAGCGCCCTTCTTCGCCTTGATCTTGGCGACGAGGCTATCGATGTCGTCGGGCAGCATTTCGCGCAGCTTCTCGCCGCCAGCCGTGAGGAAGGGCTTGGCGCGTGCGTCCTTGACCCATTCCGGCTGATTGGTTTCGGGCACGAGCCAGCTGTAAAAGACGAAGGCGACCACGGCGAGGAGGGCGCCGCGAACGGCGCCGAACAGGAAGCCGAGCGTGCGATCGAGCGCGCCGACCTTCGAATCGAGGATGACGTCCGAGAGCTTCACCGTGACGAGAGAAACAGCGATCAAAGCGACGAAGAACACCGAGGCCACGGAAGCTGCGAGAGCGATCTCGTCCTTGCTGACGTATGGTTTGATGTAGGGCAGGGCGAGCGGATAAAAGAAATACGCCGCAGCCGCGGCCGCAACCCAGGACAGGATTGCAAGGACTTCACGGGTGAAGCCGCGCAAAAGAGCGAGCATCCCCGAAATCAGAACGACGGTAATCACAGCCAAATCAAGATATGATGGCATCGCTAGCCCCTTGCTTGTTCGCCCCGAGCTCTGAACGCTTCTGAATGGGCTGTTGGCCGACTTCCGGGCGGCATCCGCACGACCCTCTCCAGAACCTGTGTCAACTTTGCGCCGCCGCGGGTAGGCAAGCGTCGGTCCGGCAGGCGTCTCGCTTTCGCACTGGCAGCCTTCTAACGCATCTTGAGGCTAGCCGGAAACACTAATGCGCGACCTCGTTAGCCGCGCGCGATCGTTCTTTCGCGCGTCGATATGCGGGCGATCGCGGCGACGAGGCCGCCGACGTCCGCGCAGGGACGGATCGTGACGCCGGAGCCGCGCCCGTCATCGGAAATCTGTTGGGATTGCGGGACGACGGCGTGATGGAAACCGAGTTTGCCCGACTCGCGCAGTCGCATGCCGGCGTGAATGACGGGCCGCACGGCGCCGGAGAGCCCGATTTCGCCGAAAAAGCACATGTCGGGCGGCAGGACGGCGCCGGTAAGCGACGAGACGAGCGCAGCGGCCGCGGCGAGATCGGCGGCCGGCTCGTGGGCTCGAAATCCCCCCGCGACATTCAGATAGACGTCGTGCATGCCAAGCTTCAGCCCGCCATGCGCTTCGAGCACGGCCAGGATCATGGACAGCCGATTCTGGTCGAACCCGACCACGGCGCGTCGCGGCGTGCCCAGCGATGTCGGCGCGACGAGCGCCTGGATTTCGATCAGTAGCGGACGCTGCCCCTCCATGCCGGCGACGACCGCGGCGCCCGGCGCGCCAGAGTCGCGGCCAGCGAGAAAAAGCGCCGACGGATTGGCGACTTCGGCGAGCCCGAGGCTAGTCATCTCGAAGACGCCAATCTCGCCTGTCGCGCCAAAACGATTCTTGGAGGCGCGCAGCATGCGGAAATGATGCGCGCCGTCGCCCTCGAAGGACAGGACGGCGTCGACCATGTGTTCGACGACGCGCGGACCTGCGACCTGCCCGTCCTTGGTGACATGGCCCACGAGAACGATCGTCGAACCCGTCGTCTTGGCGTGGCGCAGGAGCGCCTGGGCGCTCGCGCGCACCTGCGTCACCGTTCCAGGCGCCGACTCCGCCATGTTGGTGTGCATCGTCTGTATCGAATCGATGACGATCAACGCCGGGCGGGCGCCTGTCGCGCAGGTGGCGAGAATGTCCTCGACCTGAGTTGCGGCGGCCAACTCCACCGGCGCATCGGCGAGATTGAGCCTGGTCGCGCGCAGGCGCACCTGGGCGACGGCCTCCTCGCCCGAAATATAGACGACGCGCGCGCCGCGGCGCGCCAAAGTCGCGCAGGCCTGGATGAGCAGAGTGGATTTGCCAATGCCAGGCTCGCCGCCGAGCAGCAGCACTGAGCCCGGCACGAAGCCGCCGCCGGTGACACGGTCGAATTCGTCGATTCCTGTCGCAATTCTTGGCGCCGCCCGGCCTTCGCCAGCCAGCCCCTCGAGTTCGAAGACGCGGCCGCGCGCGGCGCGGCGGGAAACGGCGGGCGCGCCGGCCTCCGACTCTTCAACGAGGCTGTTCCACTCGCCGCAGGAGTCACAGCGACCTTGCCACCGCGACGCGACGGCGCCGCAGTTTTGACAGACGTAGACCGCGCGGCTTTTGGCCATGTATGCTTGGCGCATGACGCGCCGACGCTTGTCAAGCGGGTAAGCGCGCCCGCCGGCGCGAGCGTCACTCGTCGCCGTTGATTCTCGCACGCATGATGTTGGATGGCTTGAAGGAGACGACCAGCCGCGCCGAAATCTTGGCGCCTGCGCCAGTCTTCGGATTGCGTCCCAGCCGCTCCTTCTTTGAGCGCACAACAAAGGCGCCAAAGGACGAGAGCTTGACGTCTTCGCGCGCGACGATGCGCTCGAAGATCTCTTCCAGCACCATTTCGACGTATTTCGCGGACTCCGCCCGCGGGACTCCGACTTTCCGATGGATTGCGTCTGCAAGGTCCGAACGGGTTACGGTGCCCCGGCTCGCCATGCGCTCTTCTATCGCTTCGCCGATGGGCTTAGCGGTCGCGTCCCCCTTGGCCATTTTTTGCCCTACAATTCATTAAAAACGACGGTCGTGGGCTGTCCGGAGCGCGCCGGGGGGACGACGGGGCGCGATCAGGGGCGGCGCGTTAGCGCTCCGAAACCCGCCCACAGCGGGAATTCGCCACCGGCTATTGTCGGAATTTTTCAGAATTGAATGAGGAAATCAAGCGCAGGTTGTAACCGCGCGTGCAATATTTCTTACCAATATTTGCTTACATTGAAATAGTTGTTGTATTACGCCAGCTTACCAGCGTATCAGCGCCGATCCCCAGGTAAAGCCGCCCCCGACAGCTTCAAGCATGACGAGATCGCCCTGTTTAATTCGTCCGTCCGCCGCGGCGACGGCCAAAGCCAGGGGCACCGACGCGGCGGAGGTGTTGCCGTGCAAATGCACGGTGGCGATGATCTTTTCCGGCGCAATCCCAAGCTTTTGCGCCGACATGTCGATGATTCGGCGATTCGCCTGATGCGGCACGAACCAATCGAGATCCTCGGGGGTCAGTCCCGTCGCGGCGAAAGCGTCCTTGACGACGTCGGTGACTTGGCCAACCGCGAAGCGGAACACCTCTTTCCCCTCCATACGCAGATGGCCGACGGTTTGAGTCGCGGAAGGGCCGCCGTCGACATGGAGTTTCGCGCGATGGCGTCCGTCGGAGCGCAGGTGAGTCGTCAACACGCCGCGCTCGTCTGATCCGCCCTGCGACGGTCGCGCCTCGAGCACCATCGCGCCGGCGCCGTCGCCAAACAGCACGCAGGTCGTTCGGTCGGTCCAATCGATGATCCTGGAGAAGGTCTCGGCGCCGATCACAAGCGCGCGCTTGTGCGAACCCGAGCGCAGAAATTTCTCCGCGGTCGCGACGGCGAAAACGAATCCCGAGCAGACCGCCTGCAGATCAAACGCGACGCCATGCGTAATGCCGAGAGCCGCTTGAATCTGCGTCGCTGTTGACGGGAAGGTCCAGTCGGGAGTCGACGTCGCCACGACGATCAGGTCGATGTCTTTCGCGGCAATGCCGGCGTTGGCGAGCGCATCGCGCGCGGCCATTTCCCCGAGCATCGACGTCGTCTCGCCTTCCGCGGCGATATGGCGCTCCTTGATTCCAGTCCGCTGCACAATCCACTCGTCGCTCGTATCGACGAGCTTGGACAGTTCGGCGTTGCTGAGCGTCTTCGCCGGCAAATAGGCGCCCACGCCGAGAACGACGGAACGCAGTTGAGGCATGCTTGTCGTCACTGAGCGGCTTCCCGGGGAGGACTGGTTGAATCGGCGCCGTCCTGCCCCTCGAGGCGGTGCGCCAGCGCGACAGTGTCGCGAATACGATTGAGAAGGTCGCTGCCGGCCATCTCGTGGCCGATCTCGACAGCCCGCGCGAAGCCGACCGAATCGGCGCTGCCGTGGCTCTTGATGACGATTCCTTCGAGCCCGAGGAACACCCCGCCATTTGTCGCCCGCGTGTCCACCTTCGCCCGGAGATCACGGAAGGCGCCGCGCGCCAGAAGATAGCCGAGCTTGGCGAGCAGCGAGCCGCTCATCGCCTCTTTGAGATAGGCGGAGACCTGCGCCGCGGTTCCCTCGGCGGTTTTAAGGGCGATGTTTCCGGTAAAGCCCTCGGTGACCACAACATCGACGACGCCTTTGCCGATGCCGTCGCCCTCCATGAAGCCCCGATAATCGAAGCCCGGCAGGTTGAGGTCGCGCAGCAGGGTCGATGCGGCCTTAACTTCCTCTATGCCTTTGATTTCTTCGGTGCCGACGTTGAGCAGGCCGACGGTGGGGCGCTCAAGTCCCAGGATGACCCGCGCCATCGCCGCGCCCATGATCGCAAGATCGACGAGGTGGCTGGCGTTGGCGCCCATCGAGGCGCCCACGTCGAGCACGACGGACTGGCCCCTTAGCGTCGGCCAAAGGCAGGCGAGCGCGGGACGATCGACGCGCGCCATCGTATGCAGGCAGATTTTCGCCATGGCCATGAGCGCGCCGGTGTTGCCGGCTGAAACCGCGACATCGGCGTCGCCTTTCTTGACCGCTTCGATCGCGAGCCACATCGACGAGACCCGCCGCCCGTAGCGCAGCGCCTGGCTCGGTTTGTCGTCCATGCGGATCGACACCGAAGAGTGGCGCACGTCGGCGCACTCGGCGAGGCGCGGATGCCGCTGAAGCTGCGCGCGGATGGCCGGCTCGTCGCCGATCAATAGAAAGCGGCTCTCGGGACGTCGTTCGAGCGCGTTGGCGGCGCCCGCGATGGTCACCTTCGGACCAAAATCGCCGCCCATCGCGTCGAGCGCGATCCGAATAGTTTGCGGCATTTGACCCGTTTCTCCCGACTGCGCGCCTGGATCCGCCTTAATTCTTGGCCGGCCTTTGTGACGCGTCCGAGAAGCGCGTTCGCGCTCCCGCCCTTGCGGGCGACTTGCCATTTGCTGGCCATAGGCGCAAGTGCCTATTCTGTCTCGCCTCAAGCCTCGCGGCGCGGTTTGAGCCGTCCCAGGGTGGCGAAAGGCGAGACTGCCTGAGTTCCGTCCCCAGGTTGCGGTTCGACAAAATTTGCCCCTGGCTTGCGCGGATAGGGATCAAGCGCCAGCGTGAAGAACTCGGAAACGACGGCGCCGAGATCGACAATTCCGCCGATCAATGGATCAGGCGGATCCTCGTCCAACGTGATTTCAGTCATCTCTTCGTGTCGCCTTCGGCTGCGCGGCGACTCGTCCCGCGGCGGCGCAAAGCGCATCTGGATGGGTTCGACAAGCTCCGAGTCGAACTCCTCGAGCGTCGTGACGCAGGTTTGCCGAATGCGCGCGCGCAACTCTCCTTCGATCTCCAATCCGCCTCCGCGCCGTTGCCGCGCGCGCAGCTCTGCTTGAAGCGAATGGACAGCGGGCAGCGCATTGTGCTGCGCCAGTGCGGCGCACTCGGCCGGCGTCGCCCGGATGTCGACGTCGAGACCTTCGGACGGCACTTCA
>WSXZ01000058.1 GCA_009773555.1 Methylocystaceae bacterium
GCCGGGCGAAAAGAGCCACATCAACCACGCGACGACGAGTATCCCGGTCGCGAGTCCGACGGCGACATATATCGCGCGTTGCCCTGCGCCCGCGAAAACGGTCGATGCCGTCCGCTCAGCCAGTCGGCGCTCATCAGAAGCGGATTGCGGCAGCTCTCCCTTGTACTCAGTCCACACCCAGGCGTTAGAAATCTCATCTTGCACGATGCCCTCCCTTGTATTGGCTCCACACCCACGCTTGCGTCACGCTCCCCTCCCCAGATTCAACCACCGTCCATTTCTCCACTCTCGGTTCAGCCCGTTGCGCCGCCTTTATTTTTGCGCCGCAATAGGAATGTTGTGCAGCGCACACTATGTACAAGGAGGCGCGGCGACCGGAATCACCCAGGCGCACAGGGCCAAAAGGACATAAGATGTCAACCAACCTCAACGAGATGCAGACGCAGTTCTCAAATCAGTTCGAGGCCGTTAGCGCGGCGAACGCCTCAACGGTGAAGGCGCTGCAGGCCATTGCGACCGAAAGGATGGAATATTCGAAGAAGTCCTTCGAGAACGGCCGCGTGTTGTTCGAGAAGCTGCTCGGCGTAAAAAAAATCGACGAGGCGATTCAGTTGCAGTCGGATTTCGCCAAATCAGCCTATGAGGATTTCGTCGCGGAAGCCACGAAGATCGTCGAGATGTATTCGAGCCTCACTAAGGAAGCGTTCAAGCCCACCAACGTCGTGACGGCTGCACAACCGCCAGTACCCGCTCCCCCATCGAAAGCGCCGTACACTGATCCCTTCAATTGATCTCAGACAGTTTTCTGTATCCGCCTCGCCGGCTGTCAGGATAGGCGTAAAATAGTAAGAGGCCTCTCCCCTATTGCAGCATCTTCCCCATGCTTCGGCGCGCAACTTCCTTGCGACGACTACACCCAAGGCTTCGACACCACCGACCACAACCAGTGCATCAGACGCGCCGCAGACGACGGACAAGGAAAGCGTAGCCCCGCAAATTCCCTCGTTTTTAACTGGCGTTGAGCCGCCCTAAAGGTTAGCTTTTTTGACTGGCGAATTACGGAGAGCGCGATGAAGCGCCTTGTTCTCGTCGATCGAACGAGCAATCGAGTTTGCGGCGACACGTCGGCTCTCGGGCCGCATGCGCGAAATTGGGCCTCGATCGTCGACCAGTTCGACGATGATACCGCGGGCCTGGCCGCCTGCGCGGCGCGCTTTCTGGACCAGAGCTTGGGCAAGACGGCTCGAGATTACATCTTCACGCCATTCGCCGCAGATCGAGACTCAGACGGCTATCTGATTTTTGACTGCAGCGGTTGCGAGGATGGGTCGGCATCGATCATGTCCGATCAGGTAGATACGGACGAAGCGATCTACGCGATTATGACGAGCTGCTTTTATGTCGGATACGTTCGCCGCGGCCATTGACGCCTCGTATCGCAGAGTGAAGCAAGACATCGTCGCGACGCCATGGGCGGGCACTTCGCGAACTGCCTTAGCTTCAAGCAGATGACGCCTATCCAAAAATGAACGAGCGCATCAGGCGCGTTGAAACGCGAGCGCGGGGCGAGCAGCACGCTGCTGCACCGGCTCATCGCTCTAAGCGCACGAACAGCTCGGGAATTGGACGCATTATTTTCAATGTGATAGAAGATCTGCGCCGCTGAATGCCTTAAGCCGCGGCGAGAAGAGCGGCGCTCGTCCTACAGCCAAAGCGATACAGTTTGATGCGCCCGAGCCCCCCCTTGTCTCAGGCTCATTTGCGTGAGCCTTTGTTGGCTGCGCTCGTGGACAACGCCTTGGACGGCATCATTACGATCGACGAGACCGGAACGATCCTGTCGTTCAATCCTGCTGCAGTGACGTTGTTTGGATACACGCCCGACGAAGTGCTCGGGCGAAACGTCCGCATGCTGATGCCCGAACCATACCGCAGTCAGCATGATGATTACCTGCGCCGTTACCTCCGTACCGGAGAAGCCAAGATCATCGGCATTGGCCGGCAGGTCGAGGGACAACGTCGGGACGGCTCGGTCTTTCCTATGGAGCTTGGCGTCGCCGCAGTCGAAGCCGAGGGTGAACGCTACTTTGTGGGCTTCATACATGACCTCAGCGAGCGACGCAGATTTGAAGCTCGAATGCATGATCTGCACGCGGACCGGCTCGATATTATCGAGAATATGACGGTCGGACTCGCCCACGAACTCAAACAGCCCCTCTCTGGGATCAACGCCTATCTCCACATTGCGAGCAGGCTCCTTAAGAAGGGGGATTCAACAGAAATAGAGCGGGTCTTGGACAACGCCTCCAAGCAGGTATTCCGTGTTTCCGAAATAGTGGACAGTTTGCGCCAATTTATCGCGCGGGGCGAAACGATCAAAACACTCCATCATCTGAACGAGGTTGTGCGGACCGCCTGTGAATTCACCGACTCCATCGCGAAAGAATGCGGCGTCGTGACAATGGTGAATTTGGATGCGGAAACGGACCAGGTGCTCATTAATAGGGTTCAAATCCAGCAGGTCATCGTCAACCTGAAGCGCAATGCCATCGAAGCGATGGAAAATTGCGAGAGGCGCGAATTAGTCGTGTCGACGCGCCTGATCGACGGGAATGAAATCCGGGTCGATGTCGCTGATACTGGTCCAGGCATTTCGGAAGCGATCAAAGCCAAATTGTTCGAACAGTTTACGACCACGAAACCGCACGGGCTGGGCGTTGGCTTGTCTATCTCGCGCTCGATTATCAACGCGCATCATGGACGGTTGTGGGTCGAGCCCAATCCCGGCGGCGGCACGATCTTTAGCTTCGTATTGCCCCTGGCAGACGAAAATCAACAGCTCTCGGAAACCTAGTGCGGAGCTGCGGCGATCGGTGGCCGATGTTTTGCGGCGAGGTGATAGGCGAAGAATAGAAAGCGCATTGCTGAATCGAGAATACCGAAGCGCAAAAATCCACCATCCTTTTCATACATTTGGATCAGCTTGGCTTCGTCGTAATTTTTTATCGCGCTGAGGTGTTTCAAAAGATGCGCCTTATCCGGTCGCTGCTTTACCAAATCAATCAAGCTAACATCCGCGAATCGTATGTTGTGTGCGTATGCGTTACGTACTCGCAGGATAGCTTCGACAAAACCAAGTTCTTCTGGAGGAAGCCCGGAGGCATCGAGCAATTTGAGGATCGACGTTCTGCCGTTCATGGGAAGCGTATCCACAAAATCGTGTAAGGCGTCATTGCTGATTACACGATTCAAGAGTTTTATCTTGAGGCCGTGTCTGACGATTTCCCTAGCGCCCGTCTCGATGAGCGCTTCAATTTTTAGAATGAAAGCCCAGTCGTTATCGGCTTTGGCGATCTCGACAATGAGGTTTTCGTGCAACCCAACCGCGCGGCAAAAAGCCTGTGTTTCTTCGAGCAATAACCTCAAGCGATCAGCGTGGTCTATTTCCTGAGCGCGCTTAGATTGCTTCTTTATTCGCTTCTTTTGTTCGGCCATTTCAAGGCTCCGCGACTACATCAGATCCTCACCGCCGTTTTCATACACTTGCCTCTGCTGCTCCGAGCGCTTCGGCGCATCCCGTGCGTCGATAGCGAGGAGCAGGTACATGCGTTCTTTCACACGGAGGCGGCCATGAACATAGCCGCCGTTTATCGCACCGTCACGCAATCCATAATCGCCGAACTTGAAAAAGGATGCGCCCCCTGGACGCAACCTTGGAAAGCAGGAAAGCGCGTCGGTATCATGCCGATGAATGCGATCACGGGCCATCTCTATCGGGGCATCAACGTCCCGATCCTGTGGCACGCGGCCGACATCAATGGCTTCCCCACAAATGCCTGGCTCACTTTCAAACAGGCGCTGGATAAGGGCGGCCATGTCAAGAAAGGAGAGAAGGCAACGCAGATCGTGTTCACAAAGCGCATTAGCGTGAAAGAAGAGGACGACGAAAACAAGCAAATATCGATGCTCAAGAGCTTCGCCGTTTTCAATGTCTTTCAGGTGGAAGGAGTCGACGCGCTGCAAGCGACACCAGAGTCGCCGCCGGAGGGCGCGGTCAAAGCGTTCATCGAGGCGACCGGCGCAGACATCCGACACGGCGGAGATCGGGCGTGCTTTGTTCCCTCCAAAGACTTCATCGCACTCCCAAACCCGAGCAGCTTCGCGGGCGAGGAGCACTATTTTGCGACCTTGCTCCACGAGACTGTTCACTGGAGCGGACACGAGAAGCGGCTCAACCGCGATCTCAAAAACCGCTTCGGCACGCAAGCATACGCGGCGGAGGAATTGGTGGCCGAGCTGGGCGCGGCATTCCTCTGCGCTCACCTTGGTGTGCAGGGACAGTTGCGACACGCCGGCTATATCGATAGCTGGCTGCTGCTGCTCAAAGACGACGACCGGGCAATCTTCACAGCCGCGTCGAAAGCAAGCGTGGCGGCGGACTATCTGCGTTCGTTCTCCGAGAAATTGGAGGAAGAAGCATGAGCGGCCCGCGCTATCTCGTCATCGACGGCAAGCGCTATCGGTGGGCAGACATCTTGCGTCTGCGCCAGGAACAGCGCAAAGCCGCCAAGAAGGAGCAGCCGGCACTCTTCTCGCTCAAGGAAGACTGCCGGCCGCCGAGCCAGAAGACAGCGTGCGGAAGATACCAACAGCCGACACTGTTCGAGGAGACATGATGCGATCTGTCTCCAACTCATAGAGCCCCGCGCACTTCGTCGCGGGGTTTTCTCTGCGTCTGCGTTAACGCGAATAGGTCGCCGTTTGGACGCCATCGAAACGGCGGACGAGTTTGCCGTCGGGATTGATCGCCAATTCGAGACGTTCGAACTTCATCGGGTCTTCCGCATTGGCTTCGAACTTTGTCGCGACAAGAGTCACGACCTGTCCCTCGCGCGACCAGCAGCCCGTGGCGTATTCATCGAGCGCGCCATAGGCGAGCATATACTCGAACTCGCCGTTTGCTTTCAGCTGCAGTTCCGAACCGACTTCCATCACGCCGCGCATATAGTAATGACCGGCGAGTGACGCATCGGCGCGCTGGCACCCGGCGGCCGACGCGCCGGATATCCAGCCGGCAGTCAGCAACAAAAGGGTTGCACATGCGATGGGTTGGCGAAGGCGGATCATTTTTTCTCCAGATAGAAGACGGCACAGCTGCTCGTTCCTCTGTCATACGCTCAACGAGCCGCATTGCGGTGCGCCATCGCACAAAGTGAGGAAGGATAATGCGCGCTTTTTGTAGGACCCCGCCGTCACAAAAGACCGCGAGCAGCAGATACCAAGAGCCGACACGACAAGTATTAGCGATGACCGCTTCGCGCTTCATAGCCATCGACAGCAAGCAACTCATGTGGCGGGATATTCTGCGAATGCACAAGCAGCAGATGCTGCGCAATCTGCTCACGGCCGCGATGCGCGTTGAGAGGCGGCCTCCGTTCATCCGCGGCGGCCCCGCTCCAAAGATGGGAACTCCTGATTCAAATTCATAGAATGATACTAATATATTGACATGCGATAACTGTCTCATTAGTAGGCCTATGTAGTGTGGACTAGGTCGAGGGAGGGATCGAATGATGGCGATGACCCGCGAACAGATGGATCGGAAAATCGACGAGCATTTCGGCTTTGAAGCAACCGACGACGTGGAGGGCGTGCTGGCGACGCTTGCGCCCGATGTCGAGCACGACATCGTCGGCTGGCCGACCGGGCCGACCCACGGTCGTGCGGCCGCGCGCGCCTTCTATGAGGCAATGTTCGCCGACTTGTCGGAGAGCAAGGTCGCGTGTGTAAAGAGACTTTACGGAGACAATTTTCTCGTCGACGAGTCGATTTGGAGTGGAAGAGCTCCAGGCAAGCCCTTCGGATTGGACGGCAAGGGCCAGCCACTCCAATTTCGACTCCTGCATATCATCGAGTTCGCCGAGAATGGCTATATCAAACGCGAAAATGTGTGGATCGATCTCGCCGCAATCCTCACGCAGCTGCCGCAGGGCTGATGTGATGGACGCCGAAGTTTCGGGTCGCGCAAACCAGAAAAGACGCACACGGAAAGGTCTCCTCGAAGCCGCTTCGCGCCTCGTGAAGCAGGGTCGCAAGCCAAGTCTGGAGGAGATCGCCGAGGAAGCGCTCGTGTCGCGGGCAACGGCGTACCGCTACTTCCCGAACGTGGAAGCGCTCCTTGCAGAGGCGTCACTCGACATCGCTATTCCGGAACCCAAGGATCTGCTTCGCGATGCCCCCCCGGCTGATCCGGTCTCGCGTGTTCAGCTGGTCGATACGACGCTTCACGACATAATTCTCGCCAATGAAGCCTCGCTTCGCATAATGCTGGCGCATTCTCTTGAGCGTGCAATCAGCGAAGATCCACAAGACAAACGTCCTGTTCGTCAGAATCGGCGCATGGCCTTAATAGACGCGGCCCTCACCCCCGCCCGACATCGGTTCAGGGCAGGCGCGCTGAACACTTTGAGCAAGGCGCTCGCGCTCATCATCGGGACGGAAGGGATGATCGTGATTAAAGACGTGTTGCAGCTGAACGACGCAGATGCTCGGAAGGTAAAGCGCTGGGCGATCCGCTCACTCATCGAGGCCGCAATGAAGCCGGCCCGCGAATGAAGTCCGAACTGGGGGGTGGCGCATCAATATTTAGCCCACTCAACGGAATTCCCGCCGCCGAGCATAACCAACCCATGCCGCGGCTACCCAATTCTCACGGCTTGATGAGGGGCGCTTTATGTGCGGACGCTTTACGCAGCAGCTTAGTTGGGCGGAACTTCACCGCCTCGCCAACCTGATCGGCCAGCCGCGCAATCTCGCGCCGCGCTATAATATTTCGCCAACGACTTCCATCGAGGTCATTCGCGTCGCCGGCGATGCCAACGAGCTTGTGCCGATGCGCTGGGGACTGGTTCCCTACTGGTGGAAGAAATCCCTCAAGGAAGTACCCTCTACATTTAATGCGCGCGCCGAGCGTGTCGCGGAAGGGCCGATGTGGCGCAGTGCCTTCAAGTCGCGTCGCTGCGTCATTCCGGCCCTCGGCTTTTATGAATGGACGGGGCCAAAATCAGCGCGCATCCCGCACTACTTTAGCGCGCCTGATGGCCGGCCCCTCTCCTTTGTGGGGCTCTGGGATAATTGGCGTAGCCCCGAGGGCGAGGACATTCTTTCAGCAACGATAATTGTCGGCCAGGCCAACGAGTGGATGAGCGCCTATCATGATCGCGAGCCGGTCATCCTAGACTGGCATGACGCGACGGCATGGATGCGCGGCGATAACCCCGCTTCCCTGTTGCGGCCGCCGCCCGAGGATATGCTTCGCGAATGGATTGTCTCGACGCGCGTCAACAAATCCGGCGTCGGTGATGACGACCCGCGCTTGATTGAGGCTGCATAAATGGGCTGGCGAGGGCAAGACAATCGCGACCAGGATTAAAAACGGGAGAGGCGCAAGCGCCCTGTGCGAGAGCGCCTTGACTGGGTGTGCATAGCGATCTTCGTCGTTCTATGGGTAACGTTCATATTCGCTCTGCGCAGCCGCTAGCGACCGCTCGAAATCACTTCTGGCCCGCTTCGGGCGGATGCTGTGCGATGATCCGCGCACTCTGATGCAACAGCAGCCTCCCTTGCGTCTGCTTCGGGACGGCGGCGCTGTATGCGGCCCATGCAATCTCGACATTATTTGCCGCGGCAATCACACTTGAATGCCCGGAGTCATCGATGGCGTTCACCGTGAATGTCAGCTTCGTGGCTTCCCTACTATCGAGCAGGTCAGCGTATCCTTCGAGCGCCATGGCGACGAACATCGTCGTGTCGCGCGTGAACCAGGTGTCGCGGTAGCGGCGCGAGATTTCTCCCGCGAGCCATCGCGCATATTCGGCGGTGTTTTGAGGGACGCGTCGGCCATGGATCATTGAGAACAAATAGAGAACACTTCGGCGCTTGCCGTCAAGATCCCCGACAGCTGCCCCTCCTCAATTTTTTGAATCGTACAGGTTTTTTCGTTTTCGCATCCGCTCTCATGGGCTGCCGTATGCGCGCGCGGCGAAGCACTGCGAACGGTGACAGGCGCGAAAATTCGATATCAATGGGCGTCCTCTCGAAACGGAGGACATTAATGAATCGAATCATTCTCGGAAACTGTCTCGACACGTTGGTCCAGCTTCCCGACAAGAGCATCGATCTGCTCTGCACCGATCCGCCCTACGGTATCGGCATCTCAAAACGAGGGCAGATCGGCACCGGCCGTCTATTCACCCCGAAAACGTGGGACAGCAGCGTGCCCCCTAATGCCTACTTCGACGAAATGCGTCGCGTCAGCAAAGCGCAGATCATATGGGGCGGCAACTACTTTGCGAATATGCTCCCGGCTTCTCGGTGCTGGCTCGTGTGGTGGAAGAATGACGGTCTGCCATGCCATACCTTCGCCGATTGCGAGATGGCCTGGACCTCCTTCGACAAGAATGCACAGGTCTTCAACAGCCGTTGGCGCGGATTCATTCGCGACAGCAAAGAGCCGCGCGTCGGGCATCCCACGCAGAAGGCGCTCGAAGTGATGAAGTGGTGCATCGCTTCGTTCAGCAAGCCCGGTGATACCATCCTTGATCCTTTCTTGGGCTCCGGCACCACAGCCGTCGCCGCTAAGCTGCTCGGCCGCCGCTACATCGGCATCGAGCAGGATGAGGAATATGTCGCGATGGCGCGCGAACGCCTGCGCAGCGCTGTGCCGGCAAACGACAACAGGAGGAAGGCATGAGCATCGAAAGCCGCATCGCCGCAGCGAAAGAACTCATCCGGAAGCGCGAGGAAATCGACCAGCAGCTTGCGGAGCTTTTTGCGGGGGGAACGCCGAAGAAGCAGAAGTGTTCGATATGCGGAAGCATGGAACACACCGCGCGCACATGCCCGCAGAAGTCATCGGCGACGCCAAGGCCTCAGACACAGACTCCGCTCCCGTCGCCACCATTCGATGCATTGTCGCGTCTCGTGGATGGCGACGGCAGCGCGTAGAAAATTGGATGAAATCGCATAAGTCAGTCCCCGCGCTTTGTGGTGCGGGGACATTTTTTGCGCGAAGATGCGATATCGTCTGCTCTGGTCGGCGCGCGAAATCGGCAGCGCGAAGCTAATCGCAGTCAATCACAGGTGCATTTCTTCCTGTTTCCTTGAGAAACGCGCGGTACTCTGCGGTGTCCGCGTTGCATTCCTTGTGCGCTTTCCACTTGTTGAAGGCGATCGCGCGATTCTCCAATTCCTTCCTTTCGGCGGTGATGGAGCGCGACAGGGCTTGGTTGCCGTAAAAAGGGCTCTGCCGCGCCACTTCCGGGTTCGCCCAGATATCCATAATCGTCTCCCCCGTCTCACGCAGATGCGCCACGAAACGAGGGAATGCCGTCGGGGACGAGAACGCCACAACGGCGAGCACTCCGATCAGGATCCCAAGTGCAATACGGTTCATTGGCCTCCCTCCTGCCGCTGCCTAAGCAAGCTCTTCATGCTATTCACGGTTGCCCTGATTCTGGGGCGGAGAACTTGTATTGTCAATACAATTTCGATGATCCGCGTCAAACTTCGAGAGGCTATGGATTCCTACCGGCAGCGAACCGGCCAAAAGCTCACGTACGAGCTTTTGGCCCAGCAAACGGGCATTGCCCTGACGACCTTGCAATCGCTTGCCGCACGTCCCGGATACAACACCCGCTTGAGCACCATCGAGAAAATTTGTGTCGCATTGAAATGTAGCCCCAGCGACCTTCTCGAAATGTCTGATGATGCAGATCTGTAACGGCTGACTTCCAGCTACGATTCAGTCGCTCATGTCATCGATCACCACGTCAACGGTCGTATCGCAGGCGACGAACTGGTTGCCGTCACCCTTGCCGGACATGGTGAAGCCTCGCCGATCACAGGTGAGTTTCAGGACGCCACCCGAATAGACAGTCAGACCGCCGCCGTAGACGGAGACATGGGCTTTCTTGCCGCTCGGGATGCGGAAGATCGGGCTGCTTTGTCCCGACTCCAAATGAAATGAAGTCCCCTTGCTAGCCAGCTGCGGCAGCGTCGCGGGAACCACAACCGGCGATGGCCTCGGAGGGACGGGCGCTGCATGGATTGGCTCGGCGGAGAGGATCTTCGGCGCGTCGATATCCGCCTGTGTCTGACCGGGCGTATCGCTTTGAGTCGCTAAGCGAAGGCCCAAGACCGATACCCAGACGAAGCAGATAATCGAAATGGCAGTGAACAGGTACCGCAGCCCGTCGTTGATCGCGCCGTAGGCGAGCACGCCGAACAACATAAAGAGCACCGAGAAAAGGGTGATTAGGAAAACGGACATGGCTGTCGAAGCTACCGAGGGCGTCACTTGTTGTCGAGGTGCTTAAGCACTGCTGTTTGAGCGGGTGGCGAAACAGCCTAGGAGCGGCCCGCTTGGGAGCCTAATTAGAGCCTAATCAGAACTGCTCATTACCAACTTATTGATTTTGTTGGCTGGGGGACCTGGATTCGAACCAAGATTAACGGAGTCAGAGTCCGCTGTTCTACCGTTGAACTATCCCCCAACGGCGCCGCGCCAAGCGCGCGCGAACGGCTGGTGACTTAGAGAGCGCCGCCGACAGTGTCAACCTTCCGGCCGCCCGACGCCGCCGCTGGCGCTCCAAATGCCTGCAGGAAACGCCCTTGCGGGCGGCGCGCCGATCCTGCATGAAAGAAATTTACGCCAGCCTTCTGGCGTTACGATGATCGCCGCTCCGCTCCCGTCGATGCGGCGCAAGGCGAGACGGAGCGGCTTCGCGGAAGGGATCGAGTGAGGGAAACCGGTCTACCGTTTACGGCGTCGGCGTCGGCGCAGGCCGCGCCCGAGCTTCACATCAACTCCGGCGTCGCTTCTGGCGCGCTCGACGCGCGCCATACCTACGCCGCGCTCGACCTCGGCACCAACAACTGCCGGCTGCTGATCGCCCGGCCCGAGCACAGGCCGCGCCGGCGCAACAATGATTTCTTGCGCATTATCGACGCCTTTTCGCGCATCGTGCGGCTGGGGGAAGGCCTCGGCAAGGCTGGCCGGATCAGCGAGGAAGCGATCGAGCGCACCATCGCGGCGCTCGAAATCTGCCGCGAAAAAATGGATGCGCGCGGCGTCACCCGCGCCCGGCTCGTCGCGACCCAGGCGTGCCGCAGCGCTGCGAACGGCGATGAATTTGTCGAGCGCGTTCGCGAACGCACCGGACTGCAGCTCGAGATCATTGACCGCGAAACCGAGGCGCGCTTCGCCGCCCGCGGTTGCGGATCGCTCGCCGATCCGGCCGCCGAAAGCGTGCTGCTGTTCGACATCGGCGGCGGGTCCACCGAACTCGTTTGGCTGACGCGCGAACGGCGCAGCGAGAATGGCGCATACGCTTTTCGCGCCTGGACGTCGCTCGAACTGGGCGTCGTGACGCTCGCGGAGCATTTCGGCGGCCGCTGCGTCTCAGCCGAGACGTTCGCGGCCATGGCGCAGCAGGTGCGCGAAACTCTCGCCCCCTTCGCGCGGCGCATGGCCTCGGAGCGCCGCTGTCCGCGCTTCCATCTTTTGGGCACGTCGGGAACGGTCACCACCCTGGCCGGCGTCCATCTGGGACTCGAGCGCTACGACCGCTGGCGCGTCGACGGCTTGTGGATGAGCGACGATGACGCGACCCGGGCCATCCTGCGGCTGCGGGACATGGATTTCGATGAGCGCGTCGCCAACGGCTGTATCGGACCGCAACGCGCCGATCTGGTCCTTGCCGGCTGCGCGATTTTCGAGGCGATTCGCGAGCTTTTTCCTGCGCAGCGGACGCGCATCGCCGACCGGGGGTTGCGGGAAGGCATGCTGCTGGAGCTAATGGAGGCCGACGGCGCGCTGATGCGGCGCGTCTAGCGGCTGGACAGCGGGCTCGGGCCGGCGGAAGCGTCCGCGCCAAATTTCGAATGCTGGGGAGCGGATGACAGACGCAGTCAATGGAGCGCGCCGACATGGGCCGCGCCGCGAGACGGGACGATGAGCGGCCGCGGATTGTATCGGCCCTGCGTCGGCGTCTTGTTGCTCAATGCGCAAGGCCTCGCCTTTATCGGGCGGCGGCGCGCCAAAGGCGCCCATGACCAGACC
>WSXZ01000059.1 GCA_009773555.1 Methylocystaceae bacterium
GTACATTGCCGTTTCGACCCGGCTGCGCCGAGAATATCCCGAACGCTGCTGCCAGCCAATGCGGCCATGCCTTGTGATCATCTCCAGATGCTTGTCACGCTGCGTCGACGCCGTCTCGCTCGAAACGGCCGTCGAGCGTGGCGGGATGGTGACAGCGGCCTCCGGATGACGTTTCAGCGCCGCCTCGTAAACGTAACCGGCCGATAACGGCCGCCTTACGGCGATGACATCTGCGGTGTAGATTTGCGTCGTTACCGACGTCGTTATGTACGTCGTCAGCGGGGTGATTTATGCGGCAGGAGATTTTGTCCGGAGTTGAACGACGCCGGAGATGGTCCGACGCAGAGAAGCTGAGGATTGTCATGGAAGCCGCGGCTGACGGCGCGCTTGTCGCCGATGTCGCTCGCCGTCACGACATTACCAGGCAGCATATTTATCAGTGGCGCCGTGAGCTGCGGGACAATGGCCAGCCGTTGATCGGACAATCGCATTTTGTCGCGGTCGAACTAGCTGGGCGCGATGAAAACCGCGATATGGTCGGTCCGGCCGAAGTCCCCGGCGCAGTCGTCGCGCATCACGTAGAGATCATGCTTCGCAATGGCCGCAGTTTGCGCGTCATGGTCGACGTTCCCGACAAGGTCCTCCATCGTTTGATGCGGATCGCGGAGCAATCATGATTGCACCGGGCGCGAACGCGCGCGTCTACCTTGCCTGCGGCGTGACCGACATGCGCAAAGGCATTACAGGCCTCGCGGCGAAGGCCCAAGAGGAACTGAGACAGAACGCCGCTTCGGGGGCGCTCTTCGCTTTCCGCGGTCGTCGGGGCGATCGGATCAAACTTTTACATTGGGATGGACAAGGCTTTTGCCTTTATTACAAAGTTCTGGAGAAGGGCCGCTTTCCGTGGCCATCGCCGGCCGATGGATCCGCGCGTCTCACAGCGGCGCAACTCGCAATGTTGTGGGAAGGCATCGATTGGCGCCGTCCCGCGTGGAGCGCCCCGCCTGCGCGCGTTGTATGATTTTCTTGGGTGTTCACCGCTTCAGCGCTGTACTTGCATTGCGCTTTGCGGTATATTTTCGGAATGGAATGCTCATCCGAAGCTCTTCCTGACGACCCAGCGATGCTGAAGGCGATGATTATCGCGCAGCGGGCGGAAACCGCACGGTTGCAGGCTTCGGTTCGGGCCTACGAAACCCTGATCCAAGCCCTCAAGATTCGGATCGCGAAACTCCAGCGGCAAAAATTTGGTCCGAGTTCGGAAAAGATCCAGCGCGAGATCGAGCAGTTGGAGCTGACGCTCGAAGATCTCGAAGTGGCGATGGCGGCGGCTGACGCGTCCAACAAGACGGCCGAAGCCGACGAAGGCGAGGCGTCGTCCTTCGAACGGCCCGAGCCGCGCCGGCGCGGCAAACCACGTGTCGACGCGACAACGCCGCGCGAACGCATCGTGCTCGATCCGGGCGATCAATGCCCGCGGTGCGGCGAACCGCTGCGTCTCCTCGGCGAGGACGTTTCCGAGATACTCGACTACATCGCCGCTAAATTGAAGGTAGTGGAGACCGTGCGTCTCAAGAAATCCTGCCGGTGCTGCGAGAAAGTCGTGCAGACGCCCGCGCCGACGCGTCCGATCTATCGCGGCATGTTCGGCCCCAGTCTGATCGCCCATATCCTCGTCTCGAAGTTCGACGATCACTTGCCCTTGTATCGGCAGGGCGAAATCTTCGCGCGTCTGGGCGCGGACATTCCACGCTCGACCTTGATCGACGGTTGCGGCGCCGGAATCGCGACGCTGCGGCCCCTTAGCGACTTGATCAAGGCCGAGATCTTCCAAACGGATCGCCTGCATGTCGACGACACCCCGATCAAGGTCCTCGATTTGTCGCGGAAAAGCGCGGACCCGATGACGAAAGGCGTCAAGGAAGGCCGCATATGGGTCTATGTCCGTGATGATCGGCCCTGGGGTGGCGGTGATCCGCCGGGCGTCGCTTATTACTTCTCCGCGAACCGAAAGGGCGAACACCCGCAATCTCATCTCGCCGGCTTTTCAGGTGTGCTGCAAGCCGATGCCTATGGCGGCTTCAAGAAGCTCTACGAGCCCTCGGTGAACGGCGATGCGCGCATTCGCGAGGCGGCGTGTTGGGCGCATCTTCGCCGCGACTTTCACGATGAGTGGAAGGCGACGAGTTCGCCGATCGCCAAGGATGCGCTCGACCGGATTGGCGCGCTCTACGACATCGAACGCGAGATCACGGGTAAATCTGTCGAACGCCGCCAACGTGTGAGGCAGGAACAAAGCCGACCGCGCGTCGAAGCCTTTCGTTCCTGGTGCGAAGCTCAGCTTCCACGCCTCCCAGGCAAAAGCGATCTGGCCAAGGCCATGCGCTACGCCCTCAACCGCTGGCCGGCATTCACGCTCTTTCTCGACGATGGCCGCGTCGCGATCGACAACAATGCGGCGGAGCGGGCCATCAGGCCGGTAGCGGTGGGCAGGAAAAACTACTTGTTCGCTGGTTCCGACGTCGGCGGCGACAATATTGCCGATGCGATGACGCTCATCGAAACGGCGAAAATGTCAGGCCTCGATCCTGAAGCCTATCTCGCGGACGTGCTTGCGCGTATCAATGATCATCTCGTTACCCAGCTCCATCAGCTTCTTCCATGGAATTGGGCGCACTCCATTGACGCGAAACGTGCAGCCGCTTGATCCTGATGAACGGCGGTCTTTATCGGCCGGTTACTCGTAAACGGCCTGGCCGTCATAGGCGCCGTCCCCGATCATCGAGGCGACAGGCCTCTCGATCTGATCGAGCAAATCGGGGATTGTCGAGACATCGCCGACATCGTCCAGGGTCAATTCCACAGCCACGATCTCATGGGTGTTGGCGTCAACGCCCAGATGCAGCTGGACGCTTCTAAGAACCTGGACGCTTCTAAAAACCTCGCCAAATCGCCGCGTTTCTGATTCCCTCGGTCCGAGAGGATCGGAGGCGAGTCGATGCGCGGGCAGCCTGGCTTTTTCGACGTGGACGAACGGCTAAAGCGGTTGAGCGGTCTCGGCGAGAGCTATGGCGGAATCTAGGTGATGACGGTGTGAAGCAGGCGGCGTAACGGGGTTGGTGTCGAGCCGACCCGAACCTCCCGAAGGAGCGTTACGCCATGAACGAGAGTAAGGTTGTTTCCCTTCGTCAGAAAGACGAAATCGACGATCCGCTCACTGATATTTTGCGCTGTGGCGCGAAGCAGCTGGTGCAGCAGGCGGTGGAGGCGGAGTTCGCCGCCTTCCTGGCTGCGCACGCGGAACTGGCACTGCCGGACGGGCGCCGGCGGGTCGTTCGGCATGGGCATGATCCGGTTCGTCCGATCCAGACGGGGATCGGACCGGTCGAGGTGGCGAAGCCGAAAGCGCGCGACCGTGGTGCGGCAACCGCTGAGGAGCGCATCCGCTATGCGTCGTTGATCCTGCCGAAATGGGCGCGGCGCACCAAGAGGCTCGATGTTCTTTTGCCGGCTCTTTATTTGCGCGGCGTTTCAACCGGCGACTTTCAGGAAGTGCTGACGGCGTTGCTCGGGAAAGACGCGCCGAACCTATCTCCTGCGGTGATCGCTCGGCTGAAGAGCGAATGGGAGGACGAGTATCGGCGCTGGCAAGAGCGCGATCTGTCAGCACGACGCTATGTTTATGTCTGGGCCGACGGCGTCTATCTGCAAGCGCGCATGGAGCCGCAGGCTGAATGCATGTTGGTACTTATTGGCGCCACGCCCGAAGGAAGAAAGGAGCTGCTTGGCTTTCAGACAGGCATGCGGGAAAGCGCGCAGAGCTGGAAGGAATTGCTCGTCGATTTAAAAGCGCGCGGCTTGTCGATCGCGCCAGAGGTCGTCGTCGGCGATGGCGCGCTCGGCTTCTGGAAGGCGCTGGAGGAGACGTTCCCATCGACGCGCCATCAACGCTGCTGGCAGCACAAAACCTTGAACGTTCTCGATAAGCTTCCGAAGTCCATGCAGCCAAACGCGCATCGGGATTTGCGCGAAATTTGGCTTTCCGAGAACCGCGCGGCGGCCGAAGCCGCGATGACGACCTTCGCCGAGAAATATGCGCCCAAATACGACAGGGCTGTCGATTGCCTGCTCAAGGACCGCGACGCGCTGCTGACGTTCTTCGATTTTCCCGCCGAACATTGGGCGCATCTGCGCACATCGAACCCAATCGAAAGCGCCTTCGCGACGGTGCGACATCGAACAGTTCGTATGAAGGGTGCGCTTTCCCAGGACACGGCGCGCCTCATGGTCTTCAAGCTGATCATGGCGGCGGCGAAAAGCTGGAGACGACTGCAAGGACAAAATCAGTTGCCGAAGGTCGTCAGCGGTGTAACATTCCGCGACGGCATTGAAGTCGCAAGCGATGAAAAGTCCGCCGCATGATTCACGCCGTCACCGAAAATCCAGCATAGCTCGGCGTCGGCTGCGTCATTCTTCTGCCGCTTCACGAAGGGCTTTACATACGCAGGGGGTATCAAACGGACGGTGTGGCCCAACTTTCTGATCTCCCGTCCCCAATGATGGGCTCCGCCACATGCTTCCAACGCCACGAGGCAAGACGGCTGAGTCACAAAAAACTCGATGAGCTTCCGTCGGGCAATTTTCTTTCGAAACACCACGCGCCCTAAGGCGTCAACTCCATGAGCTTGAAAGACGTTCTTCGCGATATCCAAGCCGATCATGCTAACCTCTCCCACGGACGCCTCCTCAAAAAGGTGTTCTCAACACCGCCACTTTGGCACAGTGATGCCGCCGGGGGCGTCCACCCCATCAGTAGCTGACGGTTGCGGCGATGCAAACGGCGGCGAGGAAATTCGTGGCGTTGCGGTCATAGCGGGTCGCCACGCGCCTGAAGTCCTTCAGTCGGCAGAACATGCGCTCGATGGTAAGCGCTGTTGCGGCCACACCTTCCAACGGACGCTGAAAGCAGCGAGTCTGATCTCCTGACGGAGATAAGGCTTGTGTCCAGACTTGATCATACGCTTGAGCCTAAGCGCGACGCTGTTCGGCGGATCGAAGTGATCGCGGGCGGCGGCGAGCGCCGTCGTCGTTGGTCGGATGACGAGAAGGCGCAAGCGGTCGAGGAATCCTTGGCGCCTGGCGCTGTCGTTTCGGAAGTTGCGCGCCGCCGCGGACTGACGCCGCAGCAACTATTTTCCTGGCGACGCGAAGCCCGGCGGAAAGCGGCGTTGTCCGGAGGCGCACCCTTCGCGCCTGTCGTTGTCGAGGCGTGGGACGAAGCATCGTTACCGCCTGTGCCGTCATTATCGGAGAGCAAATCCATCGCTGCGCGGCCGCATGTGATCGAACTCGATATTGACGGCACGAGCGTCTGGGTCTGGCGCGGCGCCGATGTGGCGATGGTCACGGCGATTGTCGGCGCCTTGAAGAGGCGCGCATGATCGGCCCGACGGGCGCGGTCCGCGTCATGGTGGCGACGAAGCCCGTTGACTTCCGCAAGGGCGCGGAAGGTTTGGCGGCTCTGGTGCGCGAGACGATGCAGGCCGATCCCTTCGACGGCGCCATTTATGTTTTTCGCGCCAAGCGGGCGGATCGGATCAAACTTGTATTCTGGGACGGCACCGGCGTGTGTCTGTTCGCCAAGCGGCTGGAGGACGGCGAGTTCCGTTGGCCGAAGATCGAAGACGGGGTGATGCGATTATCCGCGGCGCAATTTTCGGCGCTGCTCGAAGGGCTGGACTGGAAACGCGTGCGCGCGAAAGAGACGCCGGCGCCGGCTCTGGCCGGCTGATCTGCGGCATTGTGAATCGGCGCTGCAAATATCGTCGCGACGCGCCCGAAAATATGATCTGCTTTGCTTATGCCGCAAGCGATCGAAGCGCTTCCCGACGATCCGAACGAACTGAAGGCGATGCTTCTTGCCGAACGGGCACGCAACGAGCGGCTCGTTCAGATCATCAAGGAGATGCAGCGTCATCGCTTCGGTCGCCGCGCCGAGACGTTGCCAGAAGACCAGATGCTGCTGGCGCTGGAGGATGTCGAGCAGACAGAAGCGAGCGCTGCGGCAGAAAAAGAAAGCCGTTCGGCTGCTGAGCGCTCCGAAGCCGCGCGTCAACGTCGACGCAATCGCGGCGCGCTGCCTGCCCATCTGCCGCGTATCGAGACCATCATCGATATCGAGGACAAAGCCTGCCCGTGCTGCAAGGGCGCGCTGCACCAGATCGGCGAAGACGTCTCCGAGCGACTCGACATCGTGCCGGCGCAGTTCCGCGTGCTGGTGACGCGGCGTCCCAAATATGCCTGCCGCGCCTGCGAGGAAGGCGTCGTGCAGGCGCCGGCCCCGGCGCGGCTGATCGAAGGCGGCCTGCCGACGGAAGCAACTGTCGCCCATGTGCTCGTCTCCAAATACGCCGACCACCTTCCGCTTTATCGTCAGGCGCAGATTTACGGGAGGCAAGGGATCGACCTCGATCGATCAACGCTCGCCGACTGGGTTGGCCGCGCCGCCTGGCATTTGCGCCCCGTGCATGAGCGGCTTCTGGAGCATATCCGCGCCTCGACGAAAATCTTCGCCGACGAAACGACTGCACCCGTGCTGGATCCGGGGCGCGGACGCACCAAGACCGGTCAACTTTGGGCCTATGCGCGCGACGACCGGCCGTTCGGCGGCGTCGATCCGCCGATCGCCGTCTATGTCTACGCGCAAAACAGAAAATCCGAGCAGCCGCTCGCGCATCTTTCCGGGTTCAGCGGCGTCGTGCAGGTCGATGGCTACGCCGGCTATCGCGCGCTGGCGCAGAAAAACAGCGTGTCGCTCGCCTTCTGCTGGGCGCACGTCCGCAGGCGCTTCTATGACCTCGCCGCCGCCGGCCAGGCGCCGATCGCCAAGGAGGCGCTGACGCGCATCGGTGCGCTTTACGCCGTTGAAAAAGACATTCGCGGACGCAACGCAGACGAACGGCGTGCGGCGCGACTGGACAAATCCCGCCCAATCGTCGACGCGCTCAAACCCTGGTTGCGCGAAAAACTCGCGCTGATCAGCCAGAAGACCAAGCTTGCCGAAGCGATCCGCTACGCGCTCTCGCGCTGGGACGGCCTCACCCGCTTCATCGATGACGGACGGATCGAGATCGACTCCAATATCGTCGAACGCGCCATCAGACCCATTGCCCTCAATCGCAAAAATGCGCTCTTCGCCGGCTCCGACGGCGGCGCAGAGAACTGGGCGATCATCGCGTCGCTCATCGAAACCTGCAAACTCAATGGCGTCGATCCGCAAGCCTATATGGCCGACGTCCTCACGAAGATCGTCGACGGCCATCTCGCGAGCAAACTCGATGAACTGATGCCTTGGGCCTACGCGACGCCCGCCGTGCTCAAAGACGTGGCCTGATAACAGCGGTTACGCTCGATGGCGTTGCGATTGCGATAGAGGAAGGGCGAGAAGCAGTTTTTCCAGCTTCGATTGGCCTTTGGCGGAATGTTCGGCATCGCGCCTCGATCTTCCACCTGCCGGCGGAGAGCGTCGCTGTCGTAACCCTTGTCGCCATGCAGAATGTCGCAAGACGGAAGCCGCGCCAGAAGTTCCGCGCCCGCGGTGCAATCGGCTACCTGGCCGCCGGTGAGCATGAAGGCGAGCGGGCGACATTGGGCATCGGTCAGCGCATGGATTTTGGTCGTGCGCCCGCCGCGCGAACGACCGATGGCCTGATTTTTCTCCCCCCTTTGCCGCCGCTGGCCGAGCGATGCGCCTTCACCGCCGAGGAGTCGATGAGAACCTGCGCGGGCGGCCCACCTGCTTGCGCGAGCGCGTGAAAGAGATCTACCCAAACGCCTTTGGCGGCCCAGCGAACGTAACGATTGTAGAGCGTCTTCTTCGGCCCATAGTCCGGCGGCGCGTCAATCCAGCGTCCACCGGATTTGAGCACATGAACGATGCCGCTGATCACCCGCCGGTCATCCACTCTCGCCTTGCCCCGCGTGTCGGTGGGAAGATGCGGCGCGATCTTTGAAAACTGCTCGTCTGTCAGCCAGAATCGATCGGGAATCATGTGCGCTTCCTTTCGGAAGCCGTGAATCACAACGCTTGGATCGTGCCAAGCAAATTATGGGTCTGGACCCTAGTCATCTGGAACTGAAGTTCAATTGATTATAATCTCAAGCTTCCGGTTGAGAGCGGGAGCGCGATTATGGCCAGTGCGACAGGACGACCGATTGCTCCGTTGATCCTCAGCGCAGAAGAAAGAGCCTATCTCGAACGACAGGTTCGTCGTCATCGTGTGGCGCGGTCTTTGTCGGAACGCTGCCGCGTTATCCTCCGATGCGCGGACGGCGTTCCCAGCAAGTCCGTTGCGAGTGAGATTGGCGTCCACGAGCACACGGTCGGCAAGTGGCGTCGGCGTTTTCTGAAGGACCGCATCGAAGGGCTCCTGGACGAAGCCCGTCCTGGCAGACCTCGGACAATCAATGATGATCAGGTCGCCGCCGTCATTGAGCGTACGCTTCGGTCCACGCCAAAGGACGCCACGCATTGGTCGATCCGTTCGATGGCGACGGAGACAGGCTTTTCGCACACAACGATCCGAAGGATCTGGAACGCTTTCGGCTTGCAGCCGCATCGCACGGAGACTTTCAAGCTTTCCAGCGACCCGCTGTTTGTCGACAAGGTCCGCGACATCGTCGGTCTTTACCTGTCGCCGCCGAACCGGGGCGCTGGTGCTGAGCGTTGACGAGAAGAGCCAGATACAAGCGCTTGATCGCGAGCAGCCTGTCCTTCCGATGATGCCGGGCGTTCCGGAGCGACGGACTCACTCTTATGTCCGCCACGGCACAACGTCGCTGTTCGCAGCCCTCGACATCGCTTCCGGATTTGTGATCGGCAAATGCTACAAGCGTCATCGAGCGACGGAGTTTCTGGACTTCATGAAGCAAATCGACGCGCGCGTTCCCGAAGGGCTCGACATCCATATCATTATGGACAACTACGCCACTCACAAAACCGCTGTAATCAAAAACTGGCTGGCGCGCCGCCCTCACTACCACGTGCACTTCACGCCAACATCGGCGTCCTGGATCAATCAGGTTGAGCGCTGGTTCGCCGAACTCACTCGCAAGCAAATCCGTCGCGGCGTCCATACGTCAACGAGCCAGCTCGAAGCAGACATCCGCACCTTCATCGAGCGGCACAATGAAAATCCCAAGCCATATCGGTGGACCAAATCCGCGGGTGAAATCCTCGCCTCAGTCAAACGCTTCTGCCAAAAAACAGAGCAGACATTATGTGGCGAACTTTAGATTCACATGACTAGGGAACCTCAGCGATCGCTCGCTACGCATGCTCAAGGAAACCTTCTCCCCGTGCACAGTCAAAGAAAAAGTGCCTCGTGAAGCGTCGCTGTGGCCGCTTTTTGCGCGATTGTGGCGCCAAAGCCACAATTGCCACATCCGCCGCTTCTACGTCTAAACCGAAAGAAATGTCCGGCCTTTCGGCCGGGCTTCCATGTTCGACTGTTTGGCGATCAGTATTTTCGCCACAATCGGGGGAGCGCCCCAGTTGAAGTGAAATTCACGCCGGCGCGAACGATGTTGCCGTTAAAGCGCGTCGTTTGCTGCCTGATCCCGATAAGTGGCGACCGGGAAGAACGCAGAGGTGATGCCGCCGACGTCGAAACATTGCCGAGATCGTAGTAGAGATATTCGACCTTGCGCTCCAGCGAGGCATGAACATCCATTCAAATCCTCCGCCAGCCTCCACCCAACGCGCGTGTCGGAGACACCGACTGTCCCGCCTCGAACGGGCAAGAGGGCGGCAAGCAACGATTGGAAACTGCTCAGATTGATGCTCACGCCGCCATAAGCCAAGCCGCCGGTCCGTAGCCCAGCAGCGTCGGTCGTCTTAGGCGCCGAAGCGCTCCGTTCGGGAAGCGTATATGCTCGAATCTATTTGGGATCGTGCAGCGATCGAACCCCGTTTGTCGCACGAACTCACGGACATTTCTGCCTTCGTTCACAGAGCGCGCGAACGTGGTCAAAAACCGCTTGCCTTGAATGTTGGTTCGCGATTCTGGTGACGCGCGGCGCTCGGCGCCGCCGTGCTTATCTTTCACGCTGGCAACTCTTTCACGCTGGCTACCTCTTCGCCGTCCTTCCGCAACAAAGGACCTGCGCTAAATCCGGGCGCGCGGCTGAGTTGGATCTGAATGGCCTCGCGCATGTTAGTCACATTGTAAAACCGGTCGGCCGTTTGCCACGCCTGCGGCCCACCTGTCAATCGGCTCACAAAATTCTTATGACCTTTTGCAAACAATTTCGACGTGCGCGATCCACCCCGTCTCTATGAGACGAAGGCGAATATGTTTCGTCGAGTCAGAGGTCAGGACGCCGGCGTGATTTCGACGGTTGAGCCGTTTCTCATTCGCGGGTTGGATACCGCATACGGAGCTTACGTCGGAGGGGAGCCTCGGTCTGACCCTCGGAGATCGGTCGTGCCGCTCCTAATTTTGGCGGAGGATCCCTTGACCGGCGCCGGCGCCCTGGCCACTGCCTCGATAGTGTCGTCGCGCTCGTTATGCGGTGATCGTCTTCGCATCGACCTGTTGCGCGATCGCCCAAATGAAGCCGACGAGTTCGCGCGCGATGGCGGTAATGACGATCGGCGCCTTCTTGCCGCGCGCCAGCATGCGACGATATCGGGCGCACAACCTGACCTGCGCCTTCCATGCAATTTCACGGATCGAGACCGCAATCGACTGCTGTCGCAGCATTATCGCCTGACCGATCTTCGCGGGCAGACGATAGGCCCAAGCGGCTTCGACGATCAGTCGCCGCGCGACGAGGCTTCCCGCTTTGGTGATGCCGGTCAATTTCCGCTTGCTGCCACTCGAGCGCTCGCCCGGAACGAGACCGATGAAGGCCATGAGCTGGCGGGGATTGTCGAAGCGCCGCATATCGCCGATTTCAGCGACCACACCGGCGGCGACCACAAGGGCGACGCCGCGCAACGCCTGGAGAGCCTCGACGACGGGACCCAAGGACCATTCCGGAACGAGAGTTTCGATTTGCGTTTCGATGAGATCCTTGCGGGCGATTGCTTGATCCATGGCGTTGAGATAGGTCTGAAAGGCGATCTGCTGCGCGGGATGATTGAAGCTCTGATTGGCAAGCCACACACGATGCTTCTTCTTCCATGCTGCGCCGGCATAGCGGCGACCATGACGGAGGAGAAAGCCCTGGATGCGCTGACGAGCCTGGCGCAGATCCTTCGTCGCAGCCTCGCGGGCGCGAATGAGATCGCGCATCGCCTCATGCGCTTCGTCCGGAACCCAGACCGATGTGAGCTCCCCGGCGCGTGACAAGCGCGCCAGCATGACCGCATCGCGTCTATCAGTTTTGACATGATTGCCCGCGCGCCGCGGCGTGTGGGCGGGCGACACGACTTCGCACACATGGCCGGCATCGTTGATCTGGCGATGGAGACCATAGCCGCAGGGGCCCGCCTCATAGACAAAGTGCAGCTTGCCGCGCCGGCCGCCGAGCTTCTTCAATAAATTGGCCACCGAGTCGGGCGTGTTGACGATCTCACCATAGAATCGGACTTCGCCGTCGCGGCCAGCATCCGCGATGGCGACGGCAATCGTTTCCTTGTGGACATCGAGCCCGATGTAGCTGTTAAACTCCATGACGGTCCGTCTCCCTGTGCATGAGGATAGGCGCTTATGGCGCAACCCTCGCTGCTTGCACATCGTGGAGACGGGCCGCCCCGTCCGCCACCAAACGGTCATATCGTCTGGCTCTGACGCACAATTGGTGCAGCGCTGATTAGGTTGCGCCGATGAGACGGGCTTCGAGTAGATCGATTTTTGCGCGCCCATACATTTGTCGCTTCAGTCCGTTGGACCAAGCGGAGATGATTGCGGCTCGCACGGCAGCCCTGTCTCTCATGATCCCGTTAGCTAAGGACGCGACCAGACTTGCTTTCGCTCACTCAATCCAGGCGTCGAGTTCTCCCTCATCCTTCTTCCGTATCATCTCATGGAAAGCGGCGATGATGCTTCGCGCGTCGACAAGCAGCGGGACGCCGTCTTCTACCGCTGCGATCGTTACAGCCTCTGATTTGGAAAGCGCGTCGCGACCAGTCGTCATCAGCCGTGCGATAGTTCTGGCGGAAGGGACGCGGCGCAAGGTTCCGGCGTCAGCTTTCTCAGCACGGCGTCGCCGCCCGGCCCATTCGGAGACGACCCGCAAACAACCTCGGAAGCCTTGTCTCTTAAGACGTCGCCAAAGCTCGGAGCCGTTGTGAAGCCCACCGGCCCATTGTGCGTCAAGCCAGGGAAGATATGGCTCCAGCGAACTTTCGCGCATTCGGAATACGTCTGAACGCTGGCCGCGCAAGATCCTGCGCACGAGGCCTCGGCTATGCCCCGTCTCGCGAACGATCTGTTTGATCGGGGCTCCATTCTTGGCGTGCGCAAGGATCGCGGCGTTCGCATCCTCCCGACGCAGATATCCCTCGTATTGTATGCGCTCGGCGGCGGTGAGCAGGTTGGGATTGACGGTCGCCGCGCCGATTGCGGAGCGGATTTGACGCATGGATTTGCGCACGGCATCAAGGAAGGCGTGGCTGGTGTTCTCCATCAGATGCCAGCGATCGGCGACCTGTATCGCCTCTGGTAACGCCTTGGTGGCGGCCAGCGAATAAGCGCCGCCGCGGTCACGCGCGACAATGGCGATTTGCGGCTGAGCGGCCAGCCAAGCCTGCGCGGTCGCGGGCTCCCTGTCGGGCAGAAGACGGATGGGCCGTCGTCGTTCGAGGTCGCAAATGATCGTGCCGTAACGCTGATTGCGCTTCCATGCCCAGTCGTCGATCCCGATCACAGTAGGGGTGGGGAATGGCGCACAACCTCGCCGGCGAACGGCTCTCAATAATGTGTCGTTGCTAACCGGCAGCATCAATCGGCGAGCAAAGCTCGCGGCAGGACGGCCGCCGAGCGCGAGTCCGAGATGATGAACAAGGCAATCCAGCCGCGCCGTACGGCGAGCCCACGGCGCAAGGACATTGGCGCTGAAGCGCTCCGTGAAAATCGCGCGACGACAGGAAGCAACATCGCATCGGAACCGCCGCGCGATGACGACAAGACGAACCTGTCGTCCCGCCAGCGGCAGATCGGCCAGGCGCCGCATATAGCGGCTGTGGACTCGCTCTGCGATCACCGCGCAGCTCGGGCATCCGCTTGTTTTGCTCGTGGGGCGAACAGTGATGATGGCGATCCCGCCATCTTGGACAGCCTTTTCAACGTGGAAACCGGGTGGCACAAAAGCCGAGGGGCGAAGGCTACGGGGCATGTCGTTGATTCCTTCAATGAACCAACACAAGCCGGCGCCCAAACTTCATCAAATATGAGTCAGAGCC
>WSXZ01000060.1 GCA_009773555.1 Methylocystaceae bacterium
GTAGCAGGTCGCTCCCGGCGCAAAGACGCGCTGACCGACGCTGTAGCCGCTGTCGGGCCCCGCTTCGACGATTTCGCCGACGGTCTCGTAGCCGGGGACCAGCGGATATCCCATGCCCGGGAAGTCCGGCATGCGACCGCTGTAGAGGAGCCGCTCGGTGCCGGTGCTGATTCCGCTCCAGGCGGTTTCGACGACGACGTCGTCCGCGCCCGGCGCATCGAGCGGCAGGCGGTTGAGCGCCAGCCTTCCTGGCTGTTCAAGGACGATGGCGAGCGCTTCCAACATCATCGGCCTTTCGCGCATGCGCGCTGAAGGTGAACCAAACTTGGATCGATCGTCAGTCTATATTGACATTAAATTGCGTCAAGTAAATATTACACACGACGCGCAGTCAGCACGCTGGCGAAAAGCGGACGCGGCGATCTAAGGGCGCGAACCCGTTCAAAGCCGGCGGCTTGGAGCAGCCGCGTCATTTCAGCGTGGCGGCGGGGGCGGCCGCTGCCCATCGCCAGCAAATAGAAGCCGAAATAGGCGTCGCCGATCGCTTCCGCGCCGGGCGTCTGCGCCATGGGTTCGGCGATGACCAGCGTGCCGCCAGGAGGCAGAGCGGCGTAGGCGGCGCCTAGCGCGGCGAGGGCTTTCTCATCGTCGTGATCGTGCAGCACGCGAATAAGGGTAACGACGTCCGCGCCGGTGGGCGGCGGCGCTTCGAGAAAGCTCCCCGAGTGGATTTCGACCCGCGACAGCCCTTGCGCCGCGAGGAGACGGCTGGCGCGGGCTGCGACCGGCGGCAGATCGAAAAGCTGCAGCTGCAGCGCCGGATGCCTTGCCGCGACGGCGGCGACGAACGCGCCCTCGCCGCCGCCGATGTCGAGCAGACATTGGTGGCGACCGAACGGGTAGGCGTCGAGCACGTCTTCGGCGATGAGCTTTTGCGAGCGCGCCATCAGCTCGCTATAGGCGCCGCACGCCGCCTCATCGCTCTCGCCGCCTTTGGCGTAGGGCCAGAAATCCGAGAGCCGCGTCGTCGTTTCGCCGCGCAGCAGGGCGACTGGGTCGCGCAGATCGTCATACAGCAGCGTGTGATGCTCGACAAAGGCGGCGACCGAAGGATTGCCGAGCATCGAGGCGCCAAGATCGTCGAGGGCGAAACGGTCATTCGGCAGTGCGCGCAAGAGACGCAGCGACGCCGCGGCGCGAAGCAGCCGATGCGCGGCCTCGGGCGAGAGAGCGAGCCGCGAAGCGATCTCGCTTACATCCTGCGGGCCGGCCGCGAGCGTCTCGAAGAGGCGCAGCCGCACGCAGGCGAGCAGGATCTGCGAATATACGAAGCCGGCGCAAAGGTCGAAAAGCGCCTTGGCGCGGCGCTGCGCGATGAAACGCGTGAACGGCGAAATCGCCGCCCAGCGCTGGAATCGCGGATCGGCGACGAGGCCGTTGCGCCAGTTGAGCCAGCGTTCGCGCCAGGCGGCGCGACCGCCAGGCGCAGGATGCAATGCGGCCGACATCGGCGGGCCGCTCAGGCCGCTTCGCGGGCGAGCTGTTTGGGAAAGAACAGCGCCGTCTGCGCCTTGATCAGCGCGCGCAGCTCCATGGCCCCGGGACAATCGGGAATTGACTCCACCGCCGCCCTGACCAGCTCCTCGAGCCTCGCCTTGGCGCCGCCGACGCCGAGCTGCGCCGCCGCGTTGGGGCGCAGGCGCACGGCGTCCTGGCCGATGGGCTTGCCAAGTTCGTCAGAGTCGCAGAGCACGTCGCGCAGATCGTCCGCGACCTGATAGGCCTCGCCGAGTTTGTCGCCGAGCATGCGCCAGGGCTCCGCCTCGACGCCGGCGGCGGCCGCGCCGGCGCGGGTCGCGGCGACAAAGAGCGCGCCGGTCTTCGCCCGCTGGTAATCGGCGAGCGGCACGGCGACTTCGCACTCCCACGCCTGGCCGGCGACGATGCCGCCTGGCGAGCCGACCGCCTCCGTGACGATGCCGAGCAGCGCCGCCATGCGCGCCGGGTCGCGCGTCGCAACCTGCCCGAGCGTCGCGAAGGCGTGAACGATCAGCGCGTCGCCGGTCAGCACCGCGATCGGCGCGCCATATTCGGCGTGAACCGAGGCCTTGCCGCGACGCAGGGCGGAATCGTCGAAACAGGGCAGATCGTCATGGACGAGCGAGGCGCAATGCAAAAGTTCGATCGCCGCAGCGGCGGCGTCGGCCGACTCCGGATCGGCGTCGCCACAGGCGCCGGCCACGGCAAGGCAAAGCTGAGGGCGGATGCGGTGGCCTGCGGGAAACACGGCGTAGCGCAGCGCCGACGCCAGCAGCGGCGGCGCCCCGGGGCCTTGCGCCAGCGCCACGGCCTGGTCGAGCGCCTGTTCGATACGGTCGGCAATTTGCATGGCCCGCCTCCGCTATGTAATGTTTAGTAGCCTTCATTTATGTCAATATAGATTGACACAAGCTGGGAGTTCGATCAACACTTTTCCGACGTGGTGACGCAGCGGCGCGGCGCTCGTGCGCCGCTATCTGCTATCGGGATGAAATCGAATGAGAACGCATCGCGTCGTCGTCATCGGCGCTGGGATCGGCGGGCTCGTTTCCGCGATGCTGCTGGCGACGCGCGGACTGGACGTCACATTGATCGAGCGCGCGCAGTCTCCCGGCGGCAAGATGCGTGAGATCGAAGCAGGCGGCGTAGCGCTCGACGCCGGTCCCACCGTCATGACAATGCGATGGGTGTTCGACCAAATCTTCGATGAAGCCGACGCCGATTTTTCCGATCGCGTAAAGCTGCTTCGCCTGGAAACGCTTGCGCGCCACGCCTGGAGCCAAAGCGAAAGGCTGGATCTCTTCGCTGATCCGGCGCGCAGCTTCGACGCCATCCACGCCTTCGCCGGCAAAAGAGAAGCCGAAGGTTTCGCGCGCTTCTGCGCGCGGGCGCGCGGCATCTACGAGACGCTGCGCGACCCCTTCATTCTCGCGCAGCGGCCGAGTCCGATCGATCTCGTGCGCCACGCCGGCGTTTCCGGCCTTCCCAATCTCACGCGCATCTCGCCCTTTGCGTCGATGTGGGATGAACTTGGCAAATATTTTCGCGATCCGCGGCTGCGCCAGCTGTTCGGGCGCTACGCGACCTATTGCGGCTCCTCGCCGTTTTTGGCGCCGGCGACTCTGATGCTCGTCGCGCATGTCGAGATGGACGGCGTCTGGCGCGTCGAAGGCGGCATGCATCGGCTCGCTGTCGCGCTTGCCGATCTCGCCCGCGACCGCGGCGCGCGTATTTTCTATGGCCAAAACGCCAAACGCATTCTCATCGAGGGCGGGCGCGCCACGGGCGTCGAGACCGAGCACGGCGAGATCATCAGCGCCGATGCAGTGGTGATGAACGGCGACGCCGGCGCGCTGCGCGCCGGACTTCTCGGCGCGCCCGCGATCGCCGCGCTGAACAGCGCGCCGCGTGCGCAGCCGTCGCTTTCAGCCGTGACATTCGCCTTGCGGGCGCAAACTCACGGCTTTCCCCTCGTCCATCACAATGTGTTCTTCTCGCGCGACTACCGCGCCGAATTCGACGACATCTTTCGCGATCGCCGGCTGCCGCGCGCGCCGACGGTCTATGTGTGCGCGCAGGATCGCGGCGACGAAGACGTCCCCGCCGTCGATGGCGCAGGAGAACTTTCGACTGAGGAGTTGCGCCAATGCGAGAAGAGGACCTTTCGATTTCTCGCCGACTGCGGTCTCGACATCCAAGCGCCGCCGCAGGCGATCGCGCGCACGACGCCCAAGGATTTCGCGCAGCTCTTCCCGGCGACGGGCGGCGCGATCTACGGCCAGGCGTCGCACGGCTGGATGGCCTCTTTCACGCGGCCGGGATCGCGAACGAAGCTTCCGGGTCTATATCTCGCGGGCGGCAGCGCGCATCCGGGCCCGGGCGTGCCGATGGCGGCGATCTCGGGTCGTCTCGCTGCGAAGAGTCTGATGGCGGACCTTGCTTCGACGCGGCCGTTGCGCCGAGCGGCTATCGCTGGTGGTATGTCGATGCGCTGAGCGACGACGGCCAGTATGGCCTGACCGTCATCGCTTTCATCGGCAGCGTCTTCTCGCCCTATTACGCCTGGTCGGGATGGGCCGACCCCTTCAATCATTGCGCCGTCAATGTCGCGCTTTACGGGCCGCGCGGCGCGCGCTGGGCGATGACCGAACGCGGCCGCAGCAGCTTGAAGCGCACCAGCGACGTTCTCTTGATCGGACCGAGTTCGCTCGAATGGCGTAATGGCGCGCTGACCATCCGCCTTAACGAGATTGCGGCGCCTTTGCCCAAACCGATCCGCGGCGAAATTGTTGTGGAGCCGCTGGCGATCAACACGAAGGAATTCACGCTGGAGACCAAGGGCAATCATATCTGGCGGCCGATCGCGCCAATGGCGCGCGTGTCGCTTGATCTTCATGCGCCAGACCTGCGCTGGAAGGGCCACGGCTATTTCGACGCGAACGCCGGCGACGAGCCGCTCGAAAAGGCCTTTGCTTTTTGGACATGGTCGCGCGCCAATATCGGCGACGACGCCGCAATCCTCTATGACGCGGAACGGCGCCGCGAAGCGCCGCTATCGCTCGCCTTGCGATTCAGCGCGTCGGGCAAGATGGAGACGCTTGACCCTCCGCCCCTCGCGCCGCTGCCTTCGACGAAATGGCGCGTCCAACGCCGCACGCGCGCCGATGATGGAGTCGCGCAGGCGCTGCGCAGCTTTGAGGACGCGCCCTTCTATTCACGCTCGCTTGTTGCGGCGAAGTTTCAGGGCGAGACGGTCAACTGGATCAATGAGAGTCTCTCGCTCGATCGCTTCGCGAATCCGCTCGTCCGGCTGATGCTGCCGTTCCGGATGCCGCGCCGCGCCTGACGCCGCGCAAGATCAGCCTCTTTCGTCAGGCTTCGACTGTTCGTCACGCAGGCGCTTTCTTGCCTTCTCCAGCGACCACAGTTGCCAGAGGCAGAGACCGATCACTACGCCGAAAGAGAACACCAGTTCGACCGCGCCGAAGTAGTCATCCAACATCTGCTAGTCGCCGTAGCGTTCGGCGCGCTCCAAACGTTCGAATATTTCGAGCACGCGCAGGAACTGCGGCACGGCGCCATTGTCTGCTCCGCGCAGCGGCCGGACCGGATGAAGCGCAACCGCTTCGATCAGAAACATCGCGGCGCCATGCGGCGGCGAAGGCGCGCCGCCTAAAAGCAGCGGCGACGCTGCACAGGCCTTTGCGGCCAGCGCCAGCTTGCGCGCGCCGCCGACTCGCGCGCGTTGCGTGATCGAGTCGAGCGCGTAGCGCCCTTCGAGTTCGCGCCCGATTTCGGCATAAAGCATCGCAGCGGCGAGAATCGCGGGCCGACAGGAAAGAGGAAGCTGCGCAATGCCGCGCCGCGCGCGCGTATAGAGCGCGTCGGCTTCGGCGAGCAGCCGTCGAACGACACTCTTGAGCGCCGGCGTTGCGCCGGGACGCGCGAGGAACCCTTCAGGATCGACGCCCGCCTCGCGCAGCCAGCAAAGCGGCAGATAGAGCCGGCCGGCGCGCGCGTCCTCGCCGACGTCGCGCGCGATATTGGTCAGTTGCATGGCGATCCCGAGATCGCACGCCCGAGCCAACGTCTGCGGCGCGCGCACGCCCATCATCAACGTCATCATCACGCCGACGGTTCCGGCGACGCGCGCGGCGTAATCATGGAGTTCATCGAGCGTCTCATAGCGGCGCCCTTCGGCGTCCCAGGCGAGACCTTCGAGCAGCGCTTCAGGCACGGCGCGCGGAATGGCGTAACGGCGCACAAGATCCGCCATCGCGCGGTCCGCGGCGACGGGATACGGACGGCCCTCATAGGCGCCCGCCAATCGCTCCCGCAGCCGTTCCAAGGCGGAAAAGGAGCCGCCGTCGACATCAACCGCATCGTCCGAGAGACGACAGAAGGCGTAAAGCCCATAGGCAGGCGCGCGCACGCGACGCGGCAAGATCAGCGAAGCCGCAAAGAAAGAACGCGAGCCCTGTCTGATCGCCTCCCGGCAGGCGGCATGATCGTCTCGAGCGGCGAATGCGACGTCAGGCGAAAACGGATGCATCGGGCGCCACCTTGTCGAGTATCCGCGCCGACGACAGAACGCCCGGCAGTCCGGCGCCGGGATGCGTGCCCGCCCCGACCAGAAAAAGATTGCGCACGTCCTCGCTCGCATTGTGCGGGCGGAACCAAGCGCTTTGCGTCAATATCGGCTCGAGTCCGAAGGCTGCGCCGTGGAAGGCGTTGAGGTCCGTTTCGAAACTCAACGGAGTCGCAACGCGCGACGTCACGATTTCCGAGGTGAGGCCCGGCAGGATCGTCGCTTCGAGCGCCTGCGCGATTCTCTGGCGATAGCGCTCAGCGAGCGCTGACCAGTCCTGGCCGCCTTCGAGATTGGGCACCGGCGAAAGCACGTAGAACGCATCGCAGCCCGGCGGCGCCAGCGACGGATCGGTCGCGGTTGGCCGATGCAGATACAGGCTGAAATCTTCGGCAAGGGTCTTGTGCTGAAAGATGTCCTTCAGCAGCTCGCGATAACGCGGCCCGAGCAGAATCGTATGATGCGCGACGTCCTCATATCTGCGCCGCACGCCGAAATACCAGAGGAAGAGTCCCATCGAATAGCTGGCGCGATCGAGCTTGCGATCGCTCCACCGACGCCGAGCGGACGCAGGCAAAAGATAGCGATAGGTCCAGGCTGAATCCGCGTTCGAAACCACGATTTCGGAGTCGATGCGTTCGCCCGACGCCAATTGCACGCCCTTGGCGACGCCCTTCTCGACGATGATGGAGCCGACCTCCGCATTACAGCGAATCTCGCCGCCCTGACCTTCGATGAGTTTCACAAGTCCGGCGACGAGATTGCCCGTGCCGCCCATCGCGAAATGCACGCCCCAACGCTTTTCCAGCGCCGCGATCAGACAATAAATCGCGCTGGCGCGGAACGGACTGCCGCCGATGAGCAGCGGATGGAAGCTGAAGATTGTGCGCAACCGCTCGTCGCGAAAGAATTGCGACACGAGCCCATGGACGCTGCGGTAGCCCTGAAGGCGGATGAGATCGCCGGCGATGCGCGCCATGTCGAGCGGCGAGGAGAACGGAACATCGCCAAGCTCTTCGAAGCCGATGCGACAGATCTCTCGACTTTTATCCATGAAGCGCGTGAAGCCGTCGACATCCCCCGGCGAGAAGCGTGCGACCTCCGCCCGCATCGCATCCATATCGCCGCTGTAGTTGAAGCAGGCGCCGTCGGCGAAACGGATGCGATAAAAGGGCGACATCGGCCGCAATTCGATATCGTCGGCCATCCGGCGCCCGCAGAGCGTCCAAAGCTCTTCGAAAAGAAAGGGCGCCGTGATGATCGTCGGCCCGGCGTCGAACGTAAATCCATCTTGACGATAGACAGAGGCGCGGCCGCCGGGCGCATCGCGCTTTTCCAGAACGGTGACGCTGTAGCCGCGCGCGCCCAGCCGGATCGCGGCGGCGAGCCCGCCAAAGCCGCTGCCGATCACGACGGCGCGGGGCTTCCTCCCGGTGGCCGCCGCCAAGCGGGGTCGCTCAGCCAGTGTCAACATAAGTAGACACTAGCGCGGTCAGGCGGAACGATCAAGGGTGTGCGATGGGCCGTGTCTAAGCCATCGAGCGCCCGCGCGCAGCCTTACAAATTCAGCACCAGCAGGTTGCTCTTGGCGCGCGAGACGCAGGCCAGAAAAAAGCCGTCCGCCTTTTCCTGATCGGAGAGACGCTTGTCGCGATGATCCGCCTCGCCTTCGATGACCTGGATCTTGCAGGTTCCGCACATGCCCTGTTCGCAGGACGTGGGAATCTTGACGCCCTGCTCCTCGAGGAAAGCCGTGACCGTCTTGTCGCCGGGGACTTTATAGACGGCGCCCGTGCTGGCGATCTTGACTTCGAAGACCTTGTCGAGCACGGCCGGCGGCACTTTCGCGGTGAATCTTTCGACGTGGATCCGCTCCTTCGCCCAACCTTTCTGCTCGGCGAGGTGGATGATCGGATCCTGCCACCAATCCACGCCACAGATGAAGAGCTGCGTCTCTTCTGGTTGGTCCTGCAGAAGGGTCACTGGATTGAGCAGCTGATTGAGTTCGCTCGCCTCATAATAATATTTCGTATTCTCCGCGAAATTCGACGTCGCGATCATCTCGTTGAATGAACGCGGCGACATCATTGCGTAGACGTAATGCAGATCGAAGGGAATGTCCTGGCGCTTGAGATGGTCGGCGATGCTCAGGATCGGCGTCACGCCGATGCCTCGCGCCATCAAGATCGCGCGTTTCGTTTGCCGTGGCACGCGAAACCGGTTTCTCGGCAAGCCCACCTGCAATTTGTCGCCGACATTCACCTGCGTATGCAGCGCCTTGGAGCCGCCGCGACTGTTGGCGTCGTTCCACACGCCAATGACGTAGCGATGGCGTTCGGTGGCGCTGTTGCACAAGGAATATTGACGCACCAAACCGCCGGGAAGCGTGACGTCGACATGCGCGCCAGGCGAGAAGGTCGGCAGTTCGGCGCCGGTGGAATCGACCAGTTCGAACGAGGCCATGTTGTGGGCCTCCTCGCTCTTCTTGGCCACAATCACTTCACGCAGAGTTTCGTCCATCGCGTCGTCCGATCAAGATGCGGAACAGAGCGCAGAAAGTAGCAAGAAGCATACCCTTGGAGTCGCCGCAGACCCGAGCCCCGGCGAACCGACAATGTCACCTATCGGCCAAAAGCCCAGGGTTGCGTCTCCACTGTCGCGGTCTTGTGCGACATTCTTCCTCGCTATCTGGGCGCATTCCTTCCCGGGCCTGTGAAGATCATTGATCTCGTTGGCTATTCTCAACCCACCAAACTGGGCGCCCTTCTTGAATTAGAAGTCGAGGAGGAGGCCGCATGGCTGACGCCGAAACCGAAATTCAGAGCCTGAAAGAACGCCCGCAGGACGCCGACGCTCTGCCAAGCGACATCCGCGGCTATCACAGGCGCACGAAACATGCCCCGACGCGCTACGCGCTGGGGCCGGCCTTTCTCGATTGGACCTCGCAGCCTTCGCCCTTCCGGCGCTTCGACGGCGCGCCGCGGATCGAACTGCCGCTACGCGATCGCGAAGAGACCGCGCCTTTCCCCGGCCCGGCGCTGCGCGCCGCGCCGCTCGACCGCATGGCGCTCGGCCTGTTCATGGAGCTCGGCTTCGGGATCAGCGCCTGGAAAAGTTACGAAGGCTCGACGTGGGCGCTGCGCAACAATCCGTCTTCTGGCAATCTGCATCCGACCGAAACCTATCTCCTCGCCAACGCCGCCGAGGGGCTCGGCGAGACCGCCGCCCTTTATCACTATGCGCAGGAAGATCATGCGCTGGAGCGGCGCGCTGATTTTGAAACGCCGCTCGTTCTGCCCGAGGGCGGCTTTCTGCTCGGACTGAGTTCCGTCCCCTGGCGCGAAAGCTGGAAATATGGCGAGCGGGCGTTTCGCTATTGCCAACTCGACGTCGGCCATGCGATCGGCGCCGCCGCGCAGGCCGCCGCCGCGCTGGGCTGGCGCGCGCATCTTTTGTGCGAACCGGGCGACGCCGACATTGCGGCGCTGCTCGGACTTGATCGGCCGGACGCTTCTCATCGGCGCGAGGAAGAACATCCCGATGCGCTTTTGTGGATCGCCGCGGATGGGAACGCGCCGCCCGACATCGACTTCGCCGGACTTGCGCGCGCGCCGCGAACGTGGACGGGCGCAGCAAATCGCTTGAGCGAAGATCACGACGGCTGGCCGCTCGTCGACCGCGCGGCGCGATTCTGCGTCAAGCCGCGCACGCCGGCAGTGGAGCCCTTGTCACGCATGGCGCCGAAAGCCGCCTTCCCATTCCCGCTGCCAGACATCGGGCGCGTGGTGCGGCGTCGGCGCAGCGCGCAGCGTATGGACGGGATCGCCCGCCTCTCGCACGAGGCGTTTTGCGCCATGCTGACGTCGACGCTTCCCGGCGCCGAGCCTTGCCTCGCGCCCTTCCCCTGGCCGCCGCGCTTAAATCTGCTGCTCTTCGTGCACCGCGTCGAGGGCGTGGAGCCGGGTCTCTATCTGCTGCAGCGCGACGCCGAAACCACGGCGCGGCTGCGCGAGATGTCGGCGCTGGCGTTGCTTTGGACGCCGATCGAGATCGGCCCGCTCAAACTCTTTCGTCTGCGGCGGGGCGCCGTCGAACGCGAGGCGAGCATGAACGCCTGCCGACAGGCGATCGCCGGCAAGGGCTGCTTCGCCGTCGCGATGATCGCCGATTTCGAACGCACGCTTCAAGAGGATGGCGGCTTCGGTTATCGCCGGTTGCACTGGGAGGCCGGCGCGATCGGGCAGGCGCTCTATCTCTGGGCCAGCGCCATTGGCCTCTCCGGCACGGGGATCGGTTGCTTCTTCGACGACGAGATCCACGCGATGCTCGGCCTGTCGCCAGAGCAATACGCCTTTCAGGACGTCTACCACTTCACCGTCGGCGCCGCGCTGGAAGACCCACGCATGCTGACGCTCCCCGCCTACCCTGAAGAGATGCGCGAGCGAACATGAACATCCAAATCGAAAGGCCGCATGTCGAAGCGCTGATTGCGCGCTTTCCCGCCCATTCGGGGCTCTCGTCGCAACTGCGTTTCGGCGACAGAGTCGAACTCGATCTCGCGCATCTCTCCGGCGCCGAATTCGATTTCCTCGAGGAGCTGTATCAGCAATCGGGTCCTGAATTGCGCGCCAGAGCCGCGCAGCTTGCGACGTTGCGCTCGGCGCTGGAGTCGCAGGGCAAGCGTTTTGAGGCAGGCGATCTTGAGGACGTATTGCCGGCGCTGGTCAATTACATGACGACCGACGCGCTGCGCGGCTGGCTGTTCACGGCCAGCGTCGCCGCCAAGGCGCTGCCCTATGTCGTGACGCGCTTCGACTATGTGCCGACTTCCAACGACGAGGCCGGCAAGATTCTGGTGGAACTGAAGGCCAACGCCAAGGGCACGCTGCAAACCAATCTCATGCGCATCATGGCGCCGGACGTCGTCGGCCGAACGATCAGCGAAATCCTCGCCGCCAAGGGCTTTTTGCGCGAGACCCCGGCTTTGATCGAGGCCTTTGACGCGGCGAGCGAGACCTATTTCGATTGGCGCGGCCGCTATGGCGCGCAATTTTCCGGCAAAGGCTCCGGCTTTCACGCCGAAGACCCCAACGCCACGCATCGCGACACGGACTGGACCCGCAAGGACGTCATCGTGCTCTCGACGAGCGGCGGCGAGGCGCGCCTCGTCAATGACGAGGCGGTGCTTTCGGCGCGCAATCTGACGTTAGAGGCGCCGGGCGACGTGCTCGGGCATTTCCTGCGCAAGGCGGGCAAAAGCAACAATTTCTCCGGCGAGGACGAAATCGCCGAGCTGCGCGAACAGATTCCGCCGGGACTCTTCACGCAAGTTCCCGTGCATCCCTACATTCTGATGTTCCATCTCGATCTGCATCATCACGTCTGGGTGCATGTCGACGAGATGCGGCTTTATCGCTATCAGCCCGAGTTGAAGAGCAAGCTGGTCCTGCCGGAGGAGCAGACGGATCTCATCGACATTCTGACCGCCGAAATGGACGTGCTGATGGATGACATCGTCCAAGGCAAATCCGGCGGCACGACGGTGCTTTGCGCCGGCCCGCCCGGCGTTGGCAAAACGCTGACCGCGGAAGTCTATTCGGAAATCATCCAGCGCCCCTTGTACCGCGTGCATTCGGGGCAGCTGGGCCTCAACGTCGGCACGATGGAGACGGCGCTGAAGGAGATTTTAACCCGGGCCCAGCGCTGGGGAGCGGTGATGCTGATCGACGAGGCGGACGTCTACATCAAGCGCCGCGACGACAACATCGCGATGAACGCCGTCGTCGGCGTTTTCCTGCGCGTGCTGGAATATTTCAATGGTCTGCTCTTCCTGACGACGAACCGCGTCGACGACATCGACGAGGCGATCGTCTCGCGCTGCATCGCGCTGATCAAATACAACCCGCCAGACGCTGACGCGAAGCGCCGGATCTGGCGCGTGATGACCGAGCAATTTGCGCTCAAAGTCGACGACGCGCTCATCGACGACCTCGTCGAGATTTTCCCCGCCGCCACGGGCCGCGACATAAAGGGGTTGGCGAAGCTCACGGCGAAGTTCTGCCACCAGAAGAATGTGCCGCCGAGCGTCGCCGTTTTCCGCCGCTGCGCGATCTTCCGCGGCCTCGACACGGCGCATGCGGCGTAGCAAATTCAGTCGTCGAATCCGCCGGACAGTCGCTCGCGCCAGCGTTCGCGAAAGGCGTTCGCCACATCCGCGCTCGCAAAGACGACCTCGATCGACCATTCCGTGGTGCGCGTATCGTCGGGCCATGCCCGTTCCGCGCTACGCCAGATGATGCTTGGCCAGTCTGGATTTCGCTGCGGCTTGCCGCTCTCGCGCGACGACGGCCGGCCGACGCGTGCAATCAGCCAATCCATGATTTCCGGCCGAAAGGCGGCGCCAAAAAACAGCCCGTGCCGACCCATGCGGTCGGGCGTGCGAAAGATGCGCTGGTTAAGCCAGGCGAAGGCAGGCGGATCAGGATCGTTGTGAAAGCAACGCAGCGCCAACAGCCGGAACCCCATCGGAACGGAAAGCGCCGGCACAGCGTTGACGCAGCCCGCAGACTCCTGCAGCGCCGCCGTGTCGGAGTCATGATTTTCCGTCCTCACGCGCTCTCCCCCCGCGCCTCAGGCGCCGCTCGGTCGACGGCCTTCAGCGCATCGAGCACGGCGATCAGCGCCCTCCGCCCGTCCTCCACCGCCTCTTCCTCCGTTTCCCCGACGCCAACACAACCGGGTATCTCCGGGTAAGACAGGACGTAATAGCCGCCCTCCTCTGGCGGTCCGCGGCCCATCTCGGTTCGATAGACGGGCGCCTCGCTCATTTGTCCAACTCATCCATGAGGTCCACCATCGCGACGAAGGCCTTCACGTGAACGCTTCTCACTTTCGCCTTCATGGGGATGGCGACGCAATTGGGCACGGAAGGATGCGTGAACACGACATGCGTTCCCGTCACCTTGCGGAACTTGATCGCATATTGCGAGGCGGTGATTTCAAAATCGGCGGGCGTCCAGGCGCCGCCCGGATCATTGCGAAACGCCTCCAAGCGCTTGTTATGCACGGCGTCGCCTCCAGTCGGTCGCGGCTCGAATCTTGCTCGCCGTCGATGCAAATTCGCAGCCAGCAGCACGGAGCGCCTTCATGTTTGTTCGCGTCTGCAAGGAAGACACCCTCATGGAGGGCGGAATGCGCGTGGTCATCGCCGACGCGCAACTCATCGTTCTCGCTTGGCCGGAAGACGGCGTCGTAAAGGCGTTTCAGGGAGTCTGTCCGCACACCAACGCTCCCTTGGCCGACGCCGATTTCGACGGGACGACGCTGACCTGTCCGCTGCATTTCTGGTCGTGGGACATGAATAGCGGTCAACCCACCCACGAGCATGCGACGCCGCTCGCTGAATATCCGGTGCGGATCGAAGACGGGGTCGTCTATATCGACGCCGAAGGCGTCGCGCCGATCTTCGCAGAACCCTGAACAACGCTGGTCCGCATATTGCGAGACCGCGATCACGCAAGGAAGGTGGGCGAGCATGGCGGTGGATCTGAAGACCGATTGGACGAATGACGATCTCGCCAGTCTGATGGCGTCCGTCGAAGACGACCGCGACTGGCGCCTCGAGGTCAACGCCGCGGGAGTCGCCGAGCTTAGCGACAAGACCGCCAATCCCACCGGCGCCGATTACGACGAAACTCTGCACTGTTTCTTCGAAACCTGGATGCAGGGAACTGATTTCGTCGGCGCCTCGGCCGCCGCCGACAAGACGCTCGTCGGAAAGATCGCGAACGCCTTGCGCGAAAATTATCCCGGACTGAAGGCGGGGAAGTTCGTTTACGTGGCTTTGTAGCGCATTCGGCGACGCAGCGAAGACGCGCGTCGCTTTAGTCGCTGGCGTGCGTCTTGCTTTCGCTGGGGCGCGGGGGGACGATGACACACGTGCGATTCTGCGAATTTCTGTCCAAGCGAAGCGCCCCCTTCGTGATCGTTTTGGGCGCGAATGAGATTGCTTCGGCGGTGGCGGCGCGTCTGACGCGGGAGGGCTACCGCGTCGTGCTCAGTCACGACCCTTACCCGCCGGTCATTCGGCGTGGCATGTCGTTCCACGACGCTCTTTTCCAAGATCGCGCCGAGGTCGACGGCATTCAGGGCTACCGCGGCGAGACTGCGCTGGAAATCGTAAGGGTGTTGACCGTGACGGGCGTCGTCGCCGTGACCTCGCTGCAACTGACCGATCTCCTCGCGCTCCGCACGCCTGACGTGTTGATCGACGCCCGAATGCAAAAGAACCGCATGGCGACCAATCTGCGCAAGATCGCCAATCTCGCCATCGGCCTCGGCCCGCATTTCGCCGCCGGCTTGAACTGCGACGTCGCCATTGAGACGCATCCCGACCATGCCGGCGAGCTCGTCGCAACCGGCGAAACTCGGCCCAACGATCATGTTCCACGCTATCTTGGCGGCGTCGGCCGCGGCCGCTTCGTCTATTCCGCCCGAGATGGCGTGTGGCGCACGCCGCTCGACGTTGGCGCGCGAATCTTCAAGGATTACCTCCTCGGCCTCCTCGACGGTCACCGCGTCCTTTCGCCGATGGACGGCTTCCTGCGCGGCATTGCACGCGACGGAGTCGTCGTGCCGCAAAATGTGAAACTCGTCGAGGTCGATCCGCGCGGGCGCGCCTCGACTTGGACCGGCACCGACGAATATGGGCGCGCCATAGCGGACGCGGCCTATCGCGTGATCGCCAAAGCGGCCCGCGCACGCCATTGGACGCGGCCCGTTACCGTATCCTATCACTGAGGCTCGAGGCCGTGACGACGACCACTATCGACCATACCGTATCCATATTCGATCGCATCGGCGGCTTCGACACGGTCGACCGGCTTGTCGAAACCTTCTACCGTAACATGGACGAACTGCCGGAAGCGCGCGGCATACGCGCCGTTCACGCGGACGACCTTGGACCGACGCGGGCCATTTTGAAGGTCTATCTGGCCGAATGGCTCGGCGGCCCCAAGGATTATTCCGCCAAGAAGGGGCATCCGCGCCTGCGCATGCGGCATGGCCATTTGCGCATCGGTCCGGCCGAGCGCGACGCCTGGATGCTGTGCATGAACGGCGCGCTGGATTGCGTGAAAATCTCGCGAAGCTGGCCGATTGGATGCGCAACGATCCGGATAATGCGCATGACAAGCGCCATTGAGCGTACAGCGGCGTATACGTCAGCATTGGCGCCAGAGGACATGAAAAGGCGATGGGCTGAACTCAGCGCAACGTGTCGGCGGCGCGGCCGCTTTGTCGCATGTCGTTAAACCGCGCGCCTCTTATCCGGCCTATTGGCTGAAGCCCGCGCCTCGAATCAGCTGCGATAGCCTTCTTCAGCGAGCACCTGACGCACGGCCGGGCGCGTTTTCATAAGCGCGTAATGCGCCTGGCAATTGCGTGGCAGCGTCATGCCCGTCTTGTCGGCCCAAAACTCCACATAGAACAGCGCCGCGTCGGCGACCGAAAAGCCGCCGGCGACATAGTCCTTGCCCGCGAGTTCCGCATCGATCGCGATCAGCGCCGAGACGACGATTTCGCGTCCTTCGGACTTGATCGCCTCGATGTCGGCGTGCCGCCCGGCGTAGCGCTCCGGCGTGAACACGCGTCGAAAGCCTTCGCCATGAATATGCTGAACGCAAAAATGCATGGCGGCCAACGCCGCCTCGCGCGCCTCCACGCTCTCCGGCAGGAGCTTGCGGCGCGGATAGGTCTGCGCAAGCCATAGGGCGATGGAGTGAAAATCTGTCAGCGCGACGCCGTCGTCGCGCAACAGAGTCGGGATCGTCCCATTCGGGTTGATCGCCAGATAGTCCGGCTTGAGGTGATCGCCCTTGACCAGATTGACGATATAAGCCTCGAAAACCAGCCCGATCTCTTCGAGCAGGATGTGTATGCCCGTGGAACAGGATCCGGGCGTCATGTAGAATTTCATTCCCGGCTCGCCTTGCGCAGCTGATCGGCGTCGATTGATTAGCCGAATTTGAACAGCACGCCGTAGCCGCCGCGCGGATAGTTCCATTCGATGTCGCCGCTCGGCTCGGCGATGATCCGGCACGTGCCGCATTCGACGCAGCCGTCGGTCGCGATCTCGACTTGCCCGGTCGAGTTCATTTCATAACAGTGCGCCGGACAGACGTTCAGCAGGCTGAGCAGTTGCGGCGAGGGCGTGGTGTGCGGACGCACCTTGATGTGGGCGCGGCCGGCGTCGACGAGATAGCGATTGAGGTAGAGCTTGTCCTCCACCCGGACTGCTGCTTCTGCGCTCATTGTCCTTCTCCGTTGTTAGTGGGCATCGCGCCCAACTACCTCCACGCGCGCGCCAGCCGAAAGGCGTCGCCGACCAGTCCTGTCAGCGAACGCGCCGCCAGGAAGGAGCGGAACGTGCTCTTCTCTTTTTCCCGCTTCGGCGTGCCGTCGACGCGCAGGAAGTTCGTCATCGCCTTAGAGACGAGCTGCGGATAGGTCAGGAAGAAGTTCTGCGCCTGAATGTGAAGCAGATCCGGCATGTCGCGATATTTCTTCAAATCCTTCATGACGAAGGACTCATCGAGCATCTTCTTGTAGAGCGCAAGATTTTCCTTGGTCATCGGATCGCGGCGCGATTTGATCTGGAAGATCGCTTCCGCGGCGATCCGTCCGGAGGTCATCGCAAGATTTGAGCCTTCGCGATGTATGGCGTTGTTCAACTGCGCAGCGTCGCCAACGACGACCCAGCCGTCGCCAAAGAGCTGCGGAATCGCCTTGAAGCCGCCTTCGGGGATCAGATGCGCGGCGTATTCCTTGACTTCCGAGCCTGCGATGAGCGCCGCCACCGATGGATGCTGCTTGAATTTTTCCAGCAGTCCGTACGGCGTCTGTCCCGTTTTCTCGAAGTCCGCGACGAGACAGCCGATGCCGAGCGAGATCGACTCCTTGTTGGTGTAAATGAAACCCATCCCGGTCATGCCTTGCGAGATGGTGCCGACCGCCTCGATGACCGCGCCTTCGTCGCCGCGCAGATTAAAGCGGGCTTCCAGAGTTTCCTGCGGAAGGAAGTGCATTTCCTTCACCGCCAGAGCGACATTGCTCTTGTCGGGCGTCTTGCGCAGGCCGGCTCTTGTGCCGAGCAGCCCGCTCACGCCTTCCGCCAGCACGACGACGTCGGCGCCGACCTGTCCGTTCTTGCGGTCCGTGCGCACGCCGATGACTTTTCCATAGGCGTCCTGCAACAGCTCCAGGACCGTGGTTTCGCACAGCACGACCGCGCCGGCCTCCTGAACCTTCTTGGAGAACCATTTGTCGAATTGCGCGCGGATGATCGTGTAGCGATTGGGACGCTCCTCGTTGAACTCGTCCGAGCGGTAATGGAGTCCCGTATGGGAGTTGTCGTCCATCATCCAAAAGCGCTGCTCGACGAGATGGCGCTCCAGCGGCGCGTCCTCACGGAAATCCGGGACAAGCTTCTCGAGCATGTCGGAGTAGAGGATCGCGCCCTGCACATTCTTGGAGCCGGAATATTCGCCGCGCTCCAACTGCAGGACTTTGAGTCCCTTGCGCGCCAGGGTCAGGGCGGCGGCGTTGCCGGCCATGCCGGCGCCGACGACGATCGCATCGAATCTTTCTTCGATCATGCCTATCTCCCCTAGCTCGCTAGACGGTCGCGCTGATGCGGAGACAATCGTTTCGAGAACGCTTCCGTGAGTGCAGGCAAAAGCCGTACCGCGTCGGTGACGATTCCAACATGAGCGAAATCGAAGATTGGCGCATTCTTGTCGGTGTTGATCGCGACGATGTAGTCCGCGCCCTCGACGCCGACGCGATGTTGAATCGCGCCGGAAATGCCCGCGGCGATATAAAGCTTGGGTCGGATCGTCTTACCGGTCTGGCCGATCTGCCGGTCAGAGCTGACCCATCCCTTTTGCACCAGCGGGCGCGAACAGCCGAATTCCGCGCCGATCGTGCTCGCCAGCTGACGGATGAGCTGGAAGTTTTCCGGGGAGCCGAGGCCGAGGCCGCCCGCGACGACCACGTCGGCGAAGGCCAGGTTGGACTTTGTCGAATCGCGGTCGGGCAAAAAGGACAATACTTTCGTGACAATGTCGTCTTCCACCAGGCCGAGCGGATGTTCGATCACGCGGCCGAGCGGCTTTTCGACTCGCTCCGGCATCGGCATCACGCGCGGGCGAACGGTCGCCATCTGCGGGCGATAGTTCAGCGTGAAGATCGTGCAGAGCAGCGAGCCGCCGAACGTCGGACGCGTCGCGGCGAGCGAACCTTCCGCATCGACGTCCAGTTCCGTACAATCGGCGGTGAGGCCGGTCAGCAGCGTCGTGGCGACAGAGCCGGCAAGATCGCGCCCCAAAATCGTCGCGCCCAGCAGCAGGATTTCCGGCTGATAGGCGTTAACGAGATCGGTCATCGCTTTGGTGTAACTCTCATTGCGGTAATCCGTGAGGATGTCGTCCGCGACGAGATAGGCGAGGTCTGCGCCATAGTTGAAGCTTTCCCGCACGACCGCCTGCGTCGCCTCGTTGCGCGCGCCGACGACGACCGCGGCGAGATTGACGCCGAGCTTATCGGCGAGAATCCGCCCCGCGCCCATCAGCTCCCAAGACACGGGGTGCGCTTGTCCCCGCTCCTGCTCGATGAAGACCCAGACGTGTTTGTAGGCTTTGAGATGTTCGGGCAGCTCTTTTTTCGCCGCCGCGCGCCCCGCCGGAGCAGGAGCCTTTGCCTTGTCGTTCATGTGTCGCGCTCCTGTTTTTAAGATCAATAGCCGCGCGTCAATTGTCCGAGCTCGGATTCGAGTTTCGGCCGGCGCTTGAACAATTCATCGACGAAGGCGTCCCCCGGCTTGTCGCCGAGTTCGATGAACTGGGCTTTTTCCGCACGCGGCTTCGGCGCGAAGACGCGCTTGACGATCGTCGGCGAGCCGCGCAGTCCGCATTTGGTGATGTCCTCGACGCCGGCGTCCTGCGCGCTCCATTTGATGATCGTCGCGCGCGCCGCCGTCAGCGCGTCGCTCAGCGAACCAATGCGCATCTCGTTGACGCCTTCGAGGACGGAGATCAGGCAGGGCATTTTACTGCGCAACTTTTGAACGCCGCCTTCGCTGCGCCGCTCGACGTCGATCGTTCCCGCCTCAAGGTCGACGTTGTCGATATGCGAGACATAAGTGAGCTGCATCAGGCCGAGCCGCTTGGCGACGCCGGGACCGACCTGCGCCGTGTCGCCGTCGATCGTCTGCTTGCCGGTGAAGACGACGTGCGGCGGGCCAAACTCCACGCCGATCTTGCGGATCGCGGTCGCCAGCGCGTAGGTCGTCGCCAGCGTGTCGGCGCCGGCGAAGAAGCGGTCGGTCAACAGCACCGCGCGATCGGCGCCAAAGGTGAGCGCCTTGCGCAGGCTGTCCTCGGCGGAAGGCGGACCCATGGTGAGAATGGTGACCGCGCCGCCGAATTTTTGGCGCAGCCGCAACGCTTCTTCGATCGCGAACAGATCATATGGATTGATGATCGTCGGAACGCCCTGACGCATGATCGTGTTGGTCACCGGGTGAACGCGGATCTGCGCCGAGTCGGGCACTTGCTTCATGCAGACGACGATATGCATTCGAGTTGTCCCCGTTGATCCTTAAGCGTTCACTTCAGAACGTTGAGCTGCACCAATGACGGCGGCGCCGCCGGTTTGACGGCGTCTTTGTGAACCTTGAACAGACGTTCGTCGATCGGCGTCGATTTCAGGAAGTCCTGATAGGCGCGCTCCAAGAAGTCCTTGCAGCGCTGGGTCACCGTCGCGTCGTCCAGCTCGGCTAGATCCTCGCTGAAGAGATATTGTCCCATGCGCCGCAGAATATGCAGGCGCGCGACATTGACCACTTTCGGATCATATTCGACGCCAAGCAGCGCGAAGAACTCTTCGGCGCAGGACGCCGTTTTCAATTGCTCCAGAACGGCGGGCTCCGACATTTTGGTCTCCTTCATATGATTTCCACCGGTTCCGCCTTTGGCGCGGCGCCATCAGCGGCTGTGACGGTCGACTGGCGTTCCCGCAGACGCCTTTGCAGATGCGACACGCGCGTCTCCAAAAACTCGACGCGATCGAGCAGGACCGAGAATGCCTCGCCGACCGGATCCGGCATCAGATGGTGATTGAGGTTGATGCGGCCATCGAATGTGCAGCGGCCGACGTCGCGATGCACGATCTTCGCCGGAATTCCGACCACCGTCGCATCGCGCATCACACTTTCAATCACGACGGAATTGGCGCCAACCCGCGCGTTGCGGCCGATCGTGATGGGACCGAGAATCTTCGCGCCGGCGCCGATGATCACTTCGTCTTCCAGCGTCGGATGGCGCTTGCCCGGCGACCAGGAGACGCCGCCGAGCGTCACGCCGTGATAGAGCGTCACGTCGTCGCCGACGACCGCCGTTTCGCCGATGACGACGCCGGCGCCATGGTCGATGAAAAAGCGTCGGCCAATCGTCGCGCCGGGATGAATGTCCACATTGGTCAGAAAGCGCGCGAACCAGGAGAGGAGACGCGCCCAGAAGCGATGATCATTGATCCACAGCCAATTGGCGAGGCGATGCCAGATGACCGCGTGCAGCCCGGGATATGTGAGCAGCGTCTCGAAGCGTCCGCGGGCGGCGGGATCGCGTGTCGCTACGCACGCCAGATCCTCGCGGATCAGCTGCAAACGCGTCGGCTCGGGCGCCGCCGTCGCCGCCTTAGCCTGCGTTGCCTGGTTGGTCATTGTGGCGACTCGTTCGAGCATGACGCTCACATGCCTCTCGCGTGAGTGCTCGCGCAGACGCTGCGCCAGATCGAGGTCAAGGCCTCGCCGCTGACCGGCCCTTTGTGATCAAGCGCATGAGCGCGCACGCAGGAGACGATCTCGCCGAGCTCCTCGACACTGACCTCTAAATCCAGCTGCCGCAGTATCGCGGTGACGGCCGCCGAGCCGGAATGCTTGCCGATGACGATCTCATGCGCGCGCCCGAGCATGCTCGGATCGAAGGCTTCGTAGGTGCGTGGGTCCTTGAGCAGCCCGTCGACGTGAATGCCGGACTCATGTGTGAAGACGTGCTCGCCGACGATCGATTTGTTGAGCGGGATCGGCCGGCGCGCCGCGGCGGAGACGAGCGCCGCGACGTTGCGCAATTCGGTGAGCACAATTCCGGTTTCATATTTGTGCAACTGACGCGCCGCCACGGCGACTTCCTCGAGCGGCGCATTGCCGGCGCGTTCTCCGAGACCCATCACGGTGACAGAAGCATGCGTCGCGCCTGCCTTGATGCCAGCCAGGGTATTGGCGGTGGCGAGGCCCAGATCGTCGTGACAGTGGATTTCGATTTCGAGATCGCTCTGCGCGCGCAGTTTAGCGATCAGATCGAAAGCGGCGAAAGGATCAAGCACGCTCAACGTGTCGGCGACCCGGAATCGGCGAGCGCCGGCGGCGCGCGCGACCGCCATCGTCTCCATCAGGAATTCGGGTTCGGCGCGCGAGGAATCTTCGCTGCCGACCGCGACGTCGAGCCCCTTGTCGCGTGCGTAAGCGACGACGCGCCGCGTCATCTCCAGCGCCTGGGCGCGCCCGCCGCGCAATTTCGCACGTATCTGCGTCTCGGAGACGGGAACGGAAAGATTGACCATCGAAACGCCCGTCGCCAGCGCCGCATCGACGTCCTCGACGCGCATTCGGCACCAGGCGATGGCGCGCAACGGCAATTGGGCGTCGACGATCGCTCGGATCATCGCGATCTCCACGCCGCCCATCGCCGGCGTTCCGGCTTCAAGTTCGGTAACGCCGGCGCGCGCCAAGGCGCGTGCGATTTCGAGCTTTTCCTCTGGTGTCGTTCAACACCACATCCAGCGCTCTCTGCGTCGGCGAAGCGACGGGAGGGAGCCAACTCTTTCGGGGCACATATGTCGTCATCGGCTCATACGAACGCTCGAGGCGCCCGCTTCTATGCAACCAAGAAACAACCGCACAATCGCTTCACGCATCCGGGCGCTCCTTCAGTTGAAGGATTTTTGACAGCCGCAGGTGGAGCTTGCGTTGGGATTCTCGAAGGTGAAGCCGGAGCCGGCGAGATCCTGGCGAAAGCCCAGCGTCATGCCTTCGAGGCGCGGACGCGAGGCCGGATCGATCAGCACGCGTACGCCGTCCGCCTCGACGACGATGTCGTCGCTTCTCTGCTGAGGATCAAGATCGACGACATACTCGTAGCCGGCGCAGCCGCCTTCCTTGACCAGGATGCGAAGACCACCCTCTCGTTGAGAGGCCCGCGCCATCGCATCCTTTACAGCGGCGACGGCTGCCTGCGAGACCGTGATCATACTGGAGCCTCCGAGATGAACTTGCCTGTGCCTGTATCAAGCAATCGACATGCCATCCCTAACGCGGGCAAAAACCGCCAGTCCGACCAGCAAATTATGAGATTGTCGAAAACTCGACAAAAGTTGTTCGAATGAACTTACACTGTCTGTTCGGCGGGCGTCGCGGACGATTGCGCCGCCGATGTGACGCGGCTCGTCCCTGTTTCCGCGCCATAGCAGAGTGCGTAATCCGCGCAGTTCGAGCACACGGGCGTGCTGCACATGACGAAACCGTCGTTCTCGCACATCATGCGGTAGATGAATCGCTTCCAGCGCATGTTCTTGTCATTGCGCCGCGCAAGCGGCGCGAAATGCCGCGCGATCAGCCGCGTCAGTTCCGATCTGTCGCGAAGCCCGAGGTCCTCCCAAAGATGATTGGGCTCCATGGCGCGGCGCGCGATCATCGCGGCGAGCCAGCGGCCGTAGTCCCCCTCGCTGGAGCGATTCTCAAGAAGGAGATCTCGCACAATTCCGATTTCGTCCGCGTCGACGACACTCGCCTCGTGGTCGCCAGACGATTCAACGCTTCGAGCGAGAAACCAATGAGAAAAGAGATCGCCGAGTTCTGTGTCCGTCAGACCGGCTCGCGCCGCGAGACTTCCGCCCTCGCTCGACGCTAAGGCGAGGATCGACGCCAGAACGTGGCGGTCGAAATGCGCATCGCCATCGATGTTCGCCGCCTCCGGCAAAACGCCCGTCAGGTCGCGATACACGCGCGCAGCGTCAGTAACGCTTCGCCCGCTCTCCGTCACCGCAGATGCGTAGCCGCCGCTGTCGATTTCCGGGAATGCGCGCACCATCACGTCACGCTCCGCTGACAACATAACGTCGACCTCCCGCGTGCGGGAGGTCGACGCTCATGCGTTGACGGGTTAGGCGATCGCCTGGAGTTCGGACGCGGTCTTGCCGATCTGGCTCTCATCGACCGCCTTCATGATGCCGTGCTCCATCAGCATGTCTTCGAGCTCGTCCATCGTGATCGGCGTCGGAATGATGCCCTTGCCCTGGTTGGCGTGGATCTTCACCGCGAGATTGCGGTAATGATTCGCCTGCTCGGACTCCGGCGCATATTCCAGCACCGTCATGCGGCGCAGCTCGGCGTGCTGCACGATATTGTCGCGCGGCACGAAGTAGATCAGCGTCGTGCCGAGCTTCTTCGCCAGAGCTTCCGCAAGCTCGAGCTCCTTGTCGGTCTGACGCTCGTTGCAGACCAGACCGCCCAGGCGCACGCCGCCGGAATTGGCGTAT
>WSXZ01000061.1 GCA_009773555.1 Methylocystaceae bacterium
TGGCAGGAGTGGCCGGGATCGAACCGACAACCCCCGGTTTTGGAGACCGGTGCTCTACCAGTTGAGCTACACTCCTGCGGGCGCCCAAAAGGCGCGCGTCTTCATTGCCGCAACGACGCCCCGGACGCAAGAGGGCGCGGCGGTCCTCCTATCAGGAATTGCCGCCGGAAAGCACCGTGACGGCGCGACGGTTCTGCGACCAGCAGGAGATGTCGTCGCAGACCGCGACCGGACGCTCCTTGCCGTAGCTCACCGTGCGGATGCGCGACCCCGGGACCCCGCGCGCGATGAGGTAATTCTTGGCGACTTCGGCGCGTCGCGCGCCGAGCGCGAAATTATACTCGCGGGTGCCGCGTTCGTCGGCGTGGCCTTCCATCGTGAAGCTATAGCGTGAGTACCGGTTGAGCCACTCGGCCTGCTTATCGAGCGTGGCCTGCGCGGTGGTCGTCAGCTCAGTGGAGTCGGACTCGAAGAAGATGCGATCTCCGACATTGACCACGAAATCCTGATGGCTGCCGGGACTGGCTACGCCGCCGCGCCCATAGCCTCCGCCCGCCAAATCATTCGCGGCTTCATCGGCGGTGTTCTTGGCGCAGGCCGAGAGCGCCAGGACCGCCATGAACGCCGTCAGCGCGACGACGAGTTTGGCGCCGAAGGCGCGTTTCGAAAGCAGCATGAAGAACTCCTGTTACGACGACCGACTGGGCGATAGTCCTAGGCTTCCAGGGTTAAGCGAAGGTTCCGTCAACCTTGATCGCAGGTATCTTCAGCCTGTTGCATTTGAGCAAATTCGTCGTTTCGTTAATAACGGGTTAATTGGTTAACAGAAGCTTAACGCGCTGTTTCGCCGCGAATTTGACGTCCTTCGGCACGGCGCGCGTCTGCCGGCCCTGTAGCAGATAGCACATGTGCATTGCGTGGATTGATGGCGCGCCCGGGCCCCATCAATTTCGCATCGCAGAAAAGAACGTGCGCCGGCCATGATGCGAAGTGCGCGCGGTTGCTTTGCAGAGAGTCTCGCTCTTAATATTGATCAATGACGCGCGATGCGGCGGCGCGCGCGGTCAGGAGCGTGACATGAACGAAGGCATCGCGCCTTTTTTGTCGCCGTTGACGCTGCTTCTGGGCGGCGGTCTCTTGGCGATAGGATTGCTGTCGCTACTCGATCTTCACTTCTTCAAGACCAAGTGGCAGGGCAAGCTCGCGCTGGTGGTCGGCTTAGCGTTCATTCTCGCCACCGAGGCGATGTTCGTCACGAGCGGCGCCAGCGGCCGCTATTTCGAAGGCCAGAAGATGGACGTCACCGACTGCGAATATCAGACGGAGCGGGATTTTCCGGCGGAGCGGCGCTCCAACCCAAAGCTCATTCACGACAAGATCGTCGCCTGTATGGACATGCTCGGCTACGACTGGAGCAAGGAGCACTATCATTGCGTCGAGGCGCCGATCTCCACCAATGTGTTCTGTTATCTGCCGCGGGCGGCCATGCAGCGCAGCATCGTCGCGTGGCAGATGCGCTTCGAATAGGTCAGAACAAAGATCCCTGATCGTCGCTGTCGGCTCGTCTCAGGCGGCGCCGCAGGCGCGGGCGCGCCGGCGGATCTGGAATTGCAATGCCAGCGCGCGCCGGGATTCTGCCGTCGGCGATCTCGATGTCGAGACCCGTTCCGGGAGGCGCCTGCGCGACGCTGCGTACCAAGGCGCCGCTGTCATCGTGCACCAGCGCAAAGCCGCGCGCCAATGCTGAGCGATGGCTGAGCGACTCCTGCAGCCGGGCCAGTCGGTCGATCCTGTCCTGATGGCCGCCGATCAAGCCGGCCACGGCGCGGTCGAGACGCTGCGCCGCGCCGGCGAGGCGCTGTCTGGCGGCGGCGTTCTCCTGACCCGCGAGAACGCGCCGGGCGCGATAGCCCTGCCGCAGCCGCGCGCCAAGACCGCGCAGCTGCTCACGCACGCGCGCCAGCTCCGCCTGCGGCGAGTGGCGGGCGAGCAGCGTTGCGGCGCGCGACAGCCGCAGACGCCTTCCGTCTCGGGCGGCGCGGGCGCCGGCGCGCAGCCGGTCCGCCGCCCGGTCAAAACGCTGGCGCGGATTGGCGAGCAGGGCGTCGCCGGCGGGCAGCAGGCGCGCGAAGGTTGAAAGTTGGACGCGACGCTGTTCCATGGCGCGGCGGCGCGCGCCCTCCAGCCGGCTTGTGCGTATGGCGAGATGTTCGAACAGCTCGACGCGCACCGGAACGGCTTTCTCGGCCGCGCCCGTCGGCGTCGGCGCTCGAAGGTCGGCGACGAAATCGATGAGCGTCGTATCGGTCTCATGACCGATCGCCGAAATCAGCGGAATGACGCTCTCCGCCGCCGCGCGAACGACGACCTCCTCATTGAAGCCCCACAGATCCTCGAGCGAGCCGCCGCCGCGCGCGACGATCAGCACGTCGGGGCAAGGAATGGCGCCCCCGGCGGGCAGCGCGTTGAAGCCGCGAATGCCCGCCGCGACCTCCTCGGCGCAGCTCTCGCCCTGCACCCGTACGGGCCAGACCAGCACGCGGCGTGGGAAGCGGTCGTTGAGACGGTGCAGGATGTCGCGGATGACGGCGCCCGTCGGCGAGGTCACGACGCCGATGACTCGCGGCAAAAAGGGCAGGGGACGCTTGCGCGCTTCGTCGAAGAGGCCCTCGGCCGCGAGCGCCTTGCGGCGCGCGTCGAGCAGCGCCATCAGCGCGCCGACGCCGGCCGGCTCCAGCGATTCGATGATGATCTGATAGGAGGACTTGCCGGGGAAGGTTGTGACGCGGCCGGTCGCGACGACTTCGAGTCCCTCCTGCGGCCGCGTGCGCAGGCGCAAAAAAGTCGATCGCCAGATCACCGCGTCGAGACGCGCATTCTGATCCTTGAGACAGAAATAGGCGTGTCCGGAGGCGTGCGGACCGCGATAGTTGGAGATCTCGCCGCGCACGCGCACGCGCCCGAAGCGATCCTCGATCGTCTGCTTCAGCGCGTTCGCGAGTTCGGAGACGCTGATCTCAGGCGTATTGGTCTGAGGCGTGTCTCCGCCGATTTCGGTGAGGTCGGACATGGATGAGATATGCTCACGCTTTGCTTCTTGCTTCATCCTCACGCAAAGACTGAACTGTCCGCGCGGTGGTGGAGCAGCTCGATACGCGAGGCGCCAATGGCCCCCAACGATCATCATGTAAATGTCCAAAGCCAGCAAGAAAACAGCGCCGCCATTTATGACGCTCAGAGCTTCGCGGCGGTGGTCGGTGGATGAGCGGCTGTTCTCCATCCTGGAAGTGCTTGGGGTCTTTCTGCGCCTCGGGGTGACGAGCTTTGGCGGGCCGATCGCCCATCTTGGCTATTTCCACGCTGAGTTCGTCGGTCGCCGCAAATGGCTCGATGAGGCCGCCTACTCGGATATCGTCGCGCTCTGCCAGTTCCTTCCCGGTCCCGCCAGCAGTCAGGTCGGCATCATCATCGGCATGTTGCGGGCCGGCCTCGCTGGCGGATTGGCGGCATGGATCGGGTTCACCATGCCATCAGCGCTTGCGATGATCGGCTTCGCTTATGGAGTCGGTCGCCTCGGCGACCTCTCGCAGGTCGCCTGGCTGCACGGCCTCAAAGTGATCGCTGTCGCGGTCGTCGCGCAAGCGGTGTGGGGGATGGCGCGAAATCTTTGTCCCGATCGGGAGCGGGCGACCATCGCCGTGGCGGCGACGCTGCTGACTTTGGCGGTCCCCACCGCCAGTGGTCAGATTTTGGCGATTGCGGCGGGGGGCGTCATTGGTTGGCTGTTCCTCTCGGTGGAAAACAAAGGAGCCACGACGCCGCTATCGATCCCCATCACCCGGCCCACGGCTGTCGCCTCACTCGCGCTGTTTTTTGTTTTGCTTGTGGTTTTGCCAATTCTGGCGAACGCAATCCCCAATCCTACGATAGAGCTTATCAGCGGCTTTTATCGCTCAGGGTCGCTCGTTTTTGGCGGCGGGCATGTCGTGCTGCCGCTGCTTCAGCAAGCCTTCGTATCTCCAGGCTGGATCGACCGTGATGCATTTCTTGCCGGCTATGGCGCGGCGCAAGCGGTACCCGGCCCACTATTCACTTTCGCGGCCTATCTTGGCGCAGCGATGACGTCTGAGCCCAACGGATGGGCGGGCGGGCTGATCTGTCTTGCCGCGATTTTCCTGCCGTCTTTCCTTCTGGTCGTCGGCGCGTTGCCTTTTTGGGACGCTTTACGGCATCGAACGGCGGCGCAATCGGCGCTCAAGGGGATCAACGCGACGGTCGTCGGCATTCTTCTCGGGGCGCTCTATACCCCTGTTTGGACGAGCGCGATCCTTGGCCCAGCGGACTTCGGGTTAGGCCTTCTTGCTTTCATCCTGCTCGTGCTTTGGCGGACGCCGCCGTGGCTGGTCGTCATCCTCGGCGCATTCGGCGCAACGCTCATCGCCATGGTCGCTTGAGGCGCTTTAACACGCGCGCAGAACGATCCGTCTCTGGCGCATTGCTGAATATGAAATTGTTCTGCTCCCGTATTTGAACGCTAGAGCATGCTGCGAAAAAGTGGGAACCGGTTTTCGCGTCGAGACGCGCATTCTGATCCTTGAGACCGATTTCGGTGAGGTCGGACATGGACGAGATAGGGTCCAATCCGCGGCCGGGCGCGCGTTAATCGCTGCGCAGGCCACGTTGACGCATGTTCGTTGACGCCCTATTTTTGGCGCTAGACCGATCTGCAAGGCTGGGTGCGCCGTCGTTTTCGCGAAATGGCGCTGATGTATACGCGCGAGGAAGAATCGTGGATCAGTCGGTGAGCGGCGATCCGGAAAAGACGACGGTCGGCATCGCCAAATCAGAAACAGGCATCGACGGCTTTGACGAGCTGACGTTGGGCGGCCTGCCGACAGGACGCCCGACCCTCGTTTGCGGCGGCGCGGGCTGCGGCAAGACGCTCTTTGCTTCGACGTTTCTAATACACGGCGCCCGTGCGCTCGGCGAGCCCGGCGTATTCGTCACCTTCGAGGAACGACCGACGGACATCGTCAGCAATGTCGCGTCGCTTGGCTTCGCCCTCGACCAACTGGTCGATGAAGACAAGATCCATATCGAACATATTGCGATCGACCCGTCGGAGTTCGTGGAGATCGGCGATTACGACCTCGAGGCGATTTTCATCCGGCTCGAGGCGGCAGTCGAGAGGATCGGCGCAAAGCGGGTGGTCCTCGATACAATCGAGTCGCTGTTCGCCGCATTTTCCAACCCCGCCATACTTCGCGCCGAAATTCGAAGATTGTTCGACTGGCTGAAAGAACGCAAGCTGACGACGGTCATCACGGGCGAACGCGGCGACGGCGCATTCACGCGCCAAGGACTCGAAGAATATGTTTCGGACTGCGTCTTGCTGCTCGACCACCGAGTACAGAATCAAATTTCGACGCGTCGACTGCGCATCGTCAAATACCGCGGAACCGCTCACGGAACGAATGAATATCCATTCCTGATCGACTCGGACGGCTTCAGCGTTTTGCCTGTCAGCGCGCTTGGCCTCAATCACAAGGTTTATGACGAGCGCATTTCATCGGGCGTCGACGACCTCGACGATATGTTGTCGGGCAGGGGGTTTCATCGCGGATCGAGCATTTTGATCTCGGGCGTCGCCGGCTCTGGAAAGAGCACGCTGGCCGCCTCGTTCGTCGGCGCCGCTTGCAGAAATGGGGAGAAGGCCGCTTATTTCTCCTTCGAGGAATCCGCCGAACAGACCGTGCGCAACATGCGCTCAGTCGGCATCGACCTGAAAGATTATATTGACGGCGGGCGTCTGAATTATTTCGCGGCGCGGCCCACCTTTTACAGCCTCGAGATGCATCTGGCCGTCATGCTGCGAGAAATTGCCCGCTTGAAGCCGCGTATCGTCATTGTCGACCCAATTTCGGCCTTCGATCGATCGGGTGACTCGAACGAAGTCCAGACCATGCTGCTGCGGATGGTCGATTACCTGAAATCTCATGGCGTCACTGGCGTGTTTACCAATCTTACACATGCCAAGGGCGACGAGACGCTGACTGACGTCGGTCTGTCATCGCTGATGGACGCATGGATTCTCATGCTCAATCGTGAGGCGGGCGGCGAATTCAATCGTGAACTTTATCTCCTCAAAGCAAGAGGACTGCAGCATTCAAATCAGGTTCGCGAGTTCATTATGAGCGAAAATGGCCTGCAGCTGCGCGCCCCGTATCTCGGCCAGGAAGGCGCGCTGACCGGATCGAGGCGACGCGCAAAGGAAGCCGAAGCAGGACGGACCGAGGCCGTTCGCGCCGCGGAGGTAGAGCGTCTTAAGCAACAGGGGGAGCATCGCCGTCGCAAACTCGAGGCGCAGATCGAGGCGCTGCGTGCAGAGATGGCTGCGGAAGAACTGGAGGCAAGGCGACTGATCGATGCCGAAAGCGCGTATCTCAGACGGGCGAAGCTCGACGAGGAGGAAGCGCGAGCGATGCGAGAAGGCGTTGCTGTGCGAAAGCGAGTCGATGGTGGCGGCAATGGCGCAGAATGAGACGACGAAATTGATCCTCTATGTCGCGGGCGAGACCCCCAAATCGCTGGCGGCGATCGCCAATCTCGAACGCATTTGCAAGGAACTCGACAACAGATACGAAGTACAGGTGATCGATCTCAAGAAAGAACCGCGTCTTGCGCGAGAACACAGCATCGTCGCCATCCCGACGCTCGTCCGTCAACTCCCGGCTCCCATTCGAAAGATTATTGGCGATCTGTCCGACGCCGAGAAGGTTCTGGTCAGCCTGAATGTCAAAGGCGCTCAATGACGACCTCCGATTCATTGCCAGCGACGCCGCACTCGCACCAGGAGTTGCTGCGGCGCCTTGAAGAGGCGGAGGAGACAATTCGTGCAATCCGCGAAGGCGAAATTGACGCGCTCGTCGTCCGAAAGACCATGGACGAAGAAATATTCACGTTGCAGGGCGGCGAACACTCCTATCGCGCTTTTATGGAGACGATGGGACATGGGGCCGCGGCGCTGGGCGCCAAGGGCGAAGTGCTCTACGCCAACACCGTGCTCACTACGCTCATCGAAAAGCCGCTGTCCCGCTTGCAAGGACAATTGCTTCTAGATCATTTTGAAGCGCCGGTATCCTTGCAGCTCAAGACGCTGCTCAGCGAGGCCGAGCGCTCGGGAAGCGGCGCCAGTTCCTGCGAGATCTCGCTCGTCCGCGGCGGCGAACTTCGGCATTACCTCGCGTCCGCGGAACCATTGCAGATCGGAGTCGTCGACGGCTGGGCGCTGACTCTGACGGACCTCACGGATCGCGTCAGGGCGCAAGAGAGCATGGCGGCCGAGGGCGCGGCGCGCGCGATCATCGCCTCCGCCAACGAAGCCGTGGTCGTTTGCGATGCAGCGGGCAGGATCACTCACGTCAACGCTGCGGTTCTTGCGATCGAAGACGGCGCACTTATTGGTCAGCCTTTTCATGAAGCGATCCGGCTGGAAATCAAGGATGCAATCGGTCTCGTCAGCGCCGAGGAACTGGTGCGAATGGCGATCGCCGGCACGGAAGTAAAAAGCGTGGAGGCGCACGCGCCGCATGCGCCGCATGCGAAGACCTTGCTTATCAGCGCCGCTCCTCTGTCTCCAACGAGCGGAACGAACAAGGGCTGCGTCATAACATTGGTCGATCTTTCTCAGCGCAAGTCCGCCGAGGAGCGCCAGCAGTTCTTGATGGCCGAACTCGACCACCGCGTGAAGAACATTTTAACGCTCGTTATGGCGATCCTTCATCAAACCGACGACGCAGACATTAAAGGCTTCAAGACGACGTTTGCCGGCCGCATTCAGGCCCTTGCCGCCACACATAATTTGCTCGCCACCAACTCCTGGGCGACTTTGCCGCTGGACGAATTATTTAAAGCGGAACTCGCTCCCTACATTGCTCCCTCGAGCGATCGCGTCGAAATTATCGGCCATAGGCTGGAGTTGAAGCCGAGATCAGCGGTCGCGGTAGGCTTGATCCTGCATGAACTCGTTTCGAATGCGGTGAAGTATGGCGCCCTGTCCACGCCGAATGGGCGGATTATTTTTGCGGTGAAACACTCTTTGGACGGGAAGAGCGCTCAGGTCGAGTGGCGAGAGACTGACGGGCCATCGGTCGGTTCGCCGCTGCGAAAGGGCTTCGGTCGGTCTGTGATCGCCAATAGCCTGAAATATTCTCCGGGCGGAGGAGCCGATCTGGAATTCCTGGAAAGCGGCGTTCGCTGTGTGCTCCGCATACCCTCCGAAGACATTGCCGAGGGAAGCGCGTCCTAGAGCGCTTCCCGATCACTAACGCAGCTCGCTCATCGAATAATGCGTCGGTCGGGCCGGGCCATTCGCCAGGTCGAAGAGAAGGTTCGGCGCGAGCTGCGACTGCCCTTCCGTCAACTGCTCGGGCGCGTCGACATTGCCGCGAAGATACCAGCCGCTGACATCAAGAGGCGGTGGCGACGGCAGATTTTCGGCGCGCGCGTTCACAGCGCCAACAATCAAGATGAACGACAGGAGGGCGATGGAGCGGCGCATGATGTGCTCCTATTTTCGCGCGCGACATTGCGGTCGAATGGCGCAGCGCCGAAAAGGAAGCATGGGCGACAACGGTTAAGGGAAGGTTAACCCTATTGCTTAACCAAATTCCTTAACCCAGCGCGCGCCTGCAAAGCGTATCCGCGTCCCGCGACCTTCTCGTGGCTCAGGCCGCCTCGGCGGATTCCTTCAAAACGCTGCAGATCTGCGCGACGAGAGATTCGACCAGTTCGCGGTCGTCGCCTTCGCCCATGACGCGGATCACGGGTTCAGTGCCAGAGGGGCGAACAATGAGTCTGCCGGAGCCGCCGAGTCGCGCCCGCGCATCGTCGATTGCAGACGCGACCGCCGTGCGTTCCAATTCGCGCCGATGGGCGCGCACATTCTCCAATACTTGCGGCAGCGGTTCGAACCGGTGGCAGACTTCGCTCACCGGACGATCCCGACGCTTCACCTCTGCAAGCACCTGCATCGCCGTCACGAGCCCGTCGCCTGTCGTGCAATAGTCAGAGAGAATGACATGGCCCGACTGTTCGCCGCCGATGTTGTAGCCGGCTTCGCGCATGCGCTCGATCACATAGCGGTCGCCAACGGGCGTTCGCTCGAGCGTGAGCCCGATCGAATTGAGATGACGCTCCAATCCAAGGTTGGACATGATGGTCGCGACGAGGCCGGGCTTGGACAGCAGCCCCTGATCGCGCCAGCTTTCGGCGACAACCGCCATCAGCTGATCGCCGTCGATCAGGCGCCCATTTTCGTCGACCATGATGACGCGGTCGGCGTCGCCGTCGAGCGCGATGCCCACGTCGGCGCGCAGCTCGCGCACCTTGTCACGCAGCGCCTGCGGCGCTGTGGAGCCCACGCGATGGTTGATGTTGAACCCGTCAGGTTCGACGCCGATCGCGATCACTTCGGCGCCAAGCTCCCACAGCGCCTCGGGCGCCACTTTATAAGCCGCGCCATTCGCGCAATCGACGACAAGGCGCAAACCTTCCAAGCTCATATTGCGCGGCAGCGTGCGCTTGGCGAACTCGATATAGCGCGCGCGCACGTCATCGATGCGGCGGGCGCGTCCGAGATCTCTCGGTCCCGCGCGCTTGCGCAACATATCGCCGTCGATGAGGCGCTCGATCGCGTGTTCGATCTCGTCCGAAAGCTTGTGGCCGTCCGGTCCAAACAGCTTGATGCCGTTGTCCTCGAACGAATTATGAGAGGCGGAAATCATGACGCCAACGTCGGCGCGCATCGACCTTGTGAGCATGGCGACCGCGGGCGTCGGCATCGGCCCCAGCAGCAGCGGATCCATGCCGACCGACGTGAAGCCGGCGACAAGCGCGTATTCGATCATATAGCCTGAGAGCCGCGTGTCCTTGCCGATGACGACGCGATGCCGACCTTCGCCGCGATGAAATGTTAGCCCCGCCGCCTGACCAACCTTGAGCGCGAGCTCCGGCGTGATCTTCTCGTTGGCGAGGCCACGAATGCCGTCGGTGCCGAAATAGGTGCGGGTCATTCGAGATCCTCAGCGAGCGGCGCCAAATCGGCGCATCCTTCACGCTATCTGTCACACCAAGTCGGCGCATCTATGGCCATAAGGCCAAATGCGCGTTTTCGCCAGCCTTACGAACGGGTAATGAACAGTCGCACATCGTCTGAACGGAAGTCCACATGGAAGTCCACATGGAAGTCAAAATCTACCACAACCCCGCGTGCGGGACCTCGCGCAACGTGCTCGCCGCCTTGAGGGAGGCCGGCTATGAGCCGCAGGTGATCGAATATCTCAAAAACCCGCCCGATCGGGCGACTTTGAAGGAGCTTCTGCGTCGCATGGGCAAGAAGGTGCGCGACGTCCTACGCAAGCGCGGAACGCCCTACGAAGAACTGAGACTCGATGATCCTGGGCTGTCAGACGACGAGATATTCGGCGCCATCGAAAAGCATCCGATTCTGATCGAGCGGCCGATCGTTTCGATGGGGGACAAGGCGACGCTTTGCCGACCCGCCGAGACGGTCAATGATTTGATCGCGCGGTCCAAGACTTAGAGGGTTTCCGATATCGAATGCAAAAAACCCAGCGGCCGGGACCGCTGGGTTTTTCCGTCAGATCGGATGCGGCTCCAGGCCGCCGACGTCGGGCTCTGGCTTTTGCCCCGTGGTCGGCACCGCCGAGCCGCGCGGCGGCGGCGTCGGCGTCGACTCTTCGCGCACCGGTCGCTTGCCGGCCAGCAGGCCTTTGATCTCGTCGCCGGACAGCGTCTCGAATTCGAGAAGCGCATTGGCGAGCGTATCTAGATCCGTACGCTTGTCGACGAGGATCTGCCTGGCCTTCTCGTAAGCTTCCTGCACCAGCCGGCGCACCTCCGCATCGATCGTCTCCTGCGTCTGTTCGGAGAAGGTCTGCGTGCGTCCGAGCGAGTAGCCGAGGAACTGCTCCTGCTGCGGATCGGCATAGGCGACGGTGCCGAGCTTGTCCGAGAAGCCGAGCTGGGTGACCATCGCGCGGGCGATGCGCGTGGCCTGCTGAATGTCCGAGGCGGCGCCGGAGGTCGTCTTCGCCGCCCCAAAGATCAACTCTTCGGCGACGCGTCCGCCCATCGCCATCGCCAGCATCGCCACGAGCTGTTCGTAGCTCTGCGAGATCTGATCGCGCTCGGGGAGGCCCTGCACCATGCCGAGCGCTCTGCCGCGCGGAATGATCGTCGCCTTGTGGATCGGAATTGAGCCCGGCACGTTCAAGGAGACGAGCGCATGGCCGCCTTCGTGATAGGCGGTGAGTTTCTTCTCCTCGTCCGTCATCACCAGCGTGCGACGCTCGGCGCCCATCATGATCTTGTCGCGGGCGTCCTCGAACTCCTGTTTCGTGACGATCCGCTTCGAGCGCCGCGCCGCGAGCAGCGCCGCTTCGTTGACAAGATTCATCAGATCGGCGCCCGAGAAGCCCGGCGTGCCGCGCGCGACGATCTTCAAATCCACGTCCGGCGCCAAAGGCACCTTGCGGGCGTGAACCTTGAGAATCTTCTCGCGGCCGATGAAATCCGGGTTCGGCACCTGGATCTGCCGGTCGAAACGGCCCGGACGCATCAGCGCCGGATCGAGCACGTCCGGACGGTTG
>WSXZ01000062.1 GCA_009773555.1 Methylocystaceae bacterium
GGCGAGTTGCAGAATTCCCCCGGTCACTTCATCGACTTTATGCGTTTGAAGCGCGTCGAAGAAACTCTTGCTCCAGCGATTCACCGCCAGAGCCATGTAAGTGTTTGCGACGAGGCAGATAAGAAATCCAACTGACAGAAACCACGCGGTGCGTCGCGTTTGGCCGCTCCAATAGCCAAGAGCAAGCCGTAGGAACCGCTGAATCACGTCATTCCCTTCGTGCGAGATTTGTGAGATCGGCTCGAGTATTGCGCGGCGCGCGCGAGCGACAAGACCCTATTCATGCTTCGCTTTGTAGCTGGTCTGGGCGCAGCAGGATACGCCGGCGGATCGCGGGGCGGCTTTGGCGCCCGGCGCGACGTTCTCAGGCGGACCGATGAGGTTCGCGCGAGGTTCGTCTTTTCGGTATCCTATTGAGGGCTGACCGAAGCATATTCGCCCGCGCCGTCGAAACAATGCCGTCATTGGCGCCGAGCACCGCAGCAATGCGCTGGACGAGATGGCTTTCCCGGTGCAAGCGAATCCGGCTCAAACGCCCCTCATCTAGCGCTATCGTGAGTTCTGAAAAGTCAAAATACCGTGCAGATTTTCTCTCAGAACTGCTAGCTCTATACACTGGATCAAGCCCGTTCGGCGCTACCTCAATGTGTATAAAGTGATTCCAAGCCCGACGAAGGTAGCCACGCTCGCCAGAAAAGCGACCATCTTGTTCTCGACAGTCCATTTAGTCACAGCGCGAACACGACCTCCATGCATTTCCCACCAAGTCGTGTTTGTCTTGAGTTGGCGTGAGTGGGCCCGCTCCGCCAGATTTGCGACGACGTCGACCTTGCGTAGGGTCGATTGATGCAGGCCGACGAAGTTACGTTTTTCGAAGGCTTCCGCTTCCTGGGGGCCGGTCAGGAAGTCGCGGGGCTTAATTGAGTTCCGCGCCAGAAGGTTCTCGAGCCGGGGATGGGCGACGTAGCCCACCCCGTAAATATCAATCAGCAGACGGGAAAAATCGATCTTCTTGTCATCTTCAACGATCACGGGCGCGCCTTTGAGCACACGATGACGGTGCTCAAGCGCCGCGAAGCCGTAATTTATGTCCCTCATATTCCAGTGCAGGTACTTCATGCCCTTGTGGCTGCCAACATGATGATAAAACGCATCGAGCATCTGCCGTTCAAGGTCGTCATAATGGGCTTCGATCTGATTGAAGGGGATGTTACGCTCTTCGGCGACTTGATGGATCGAGAACGAAAGCGTCTGACCAGAATCAAGCCGGCGTACAGCGATGGACGTGATCCGCGGTGAGGCACCATTCGGCCGGTCGTAGAAGCTCTCACACGAATAGTGAATAACCCAGGTGTTCGCCGCGTCGGCGAACAGCGAGTCCAGCTTGGCCCGAGCAAACTTTTGCTTGGCCGAATTCGGCGCCGTCATGGGCACTCAACCGCGATTGCCTGCGTCATCAGACGCTTCTCCCATGATAGCCCGCGACAGAAGGGAATATTCACTCTCGCCACCCGTGGCATCCCGCGATGCAAGGCTGGTAAGCTCATCCTTTGGCAACTTAGAAAGCGCACGGATGACGACCGGACCCGCTATTGCTCGTGACTTGAATTTGCGAGGGGGTGCACCAGAGCGATCGAGAAAACGTTGCACGTTGCGCAAATTTGGGAGGAAGGATCGATTCTCAAACGCCACCGCCAGAGCCCGAAGCGGCTCCAGAATCTCTGGATGGTCCCGGCATTCCGATGCGGCGACATCGACTAGAGGCGGATTCGGTGCCTTCTTCCGATCCGCTGGTTTCTTGAGGCCCAAGGCCCGCAGTTGCTGGTCAAGCTCCGCTGGAGTTTGCTCTATCAGGCGGGACAGGGCGCCAAGTACCTTTTGTCGGCCATAGCGCAACACTAGGAGGCGGACGTCGATCTCGAGGAGTTCGTCCTTCATGCCGACACCTTCGCCAGACCGATCTGCTCAAAGACCTCATCCGCGAAGCGCCGGAAGCCCTGGATTACGTCGGTTCGGGCGTAGCTAGTCCAGGACAAAGGAGTGCCTTCACGCGCCGACTTCGCGTAAGACGCTGAATATCGAATCTGATTTTCGAATATATGCCAGCCGTGTTTGTTGGCTTCGGCGGTAACATCTTCGATCGACTGTTGACCCTCAGGTCCAGCGGAATAGCTGGACGAGTGGTTGAAAGCCAATCCAGAGATTTCGATCTCGTGATCCTCATTCTCAAGCCGAAATTCGTACAGCGACCGAGCGAGTAGGGGCAGTCCAATCGTCGCCATAAACTCTGGTTTGATCGGCACGATTACGTACCTGCTGGCGAAGTACGCGGCGTCGGTCAGTACCGACTCTGTCGGCGCACAATCTATGATAATAAGGTCGTAATCGTTGCGGACCTGAGTTAGCGCCTTGGCAAGCCTCCGTTCCTTCCCGTGAGGGTTCTTGAGGGTCCGTGATAACTCCAAGCGGCTAGGAATCAAGTCCAGCATGCCGTTGGCTCCGTGGCCGGCTCCCTTGACTACCACTTCGGTAATATCCAGTAGTCGAGGCGATCCGCTTCGAGAGTCAGTGGGAACATATTCGTCAAAAATCTGAACGACTGTAGGATTCTTCGCCGCCAGATGTTTGACGTAATCCCGCGGTCCCATCAAAGCTTGGCTGAGGTTCGACTGGGGGTCGAGGTCAACCGCAAGGGTGCGCAACTTTTTCGCCGCCGCACTGTGAGCAAGCTGCATCGCCAGCGTCGTCTTGCCTACGCCACCCTTCATGTTGATCAGGCTCAAGACCTTTGTCATTTCGTGGACGCCTTTCCTATGCTGTTCACTCCTCAAATCCCTTGCCTCGGTCGAGGCGCGATCGGCTATGAACCGTGCATACTCGCGCTCAATGTCTCGTCTGGCGCTCAACAACCGAGCTTCTTTCGCTAATCCGAGCAGTTGAATTGATTCAGCTTCCAGTACCCGGGCTATTTCGCACGTCAGCTCAGGCGTAGGAATTTCGCCCTGGACTTCAATCTTCGCGAGGTATGCAGCGCTCTTACCGAGCGCTGCGGCCAAGTCACGTACTGTGAGCCCGCGTTCGGTTCTAAGTCGCTTAACCCGCCTAGCGAACGGCGTAACGATCATGTTCACCATTATAGGTGAACATGATCGCACGTCAACCTAGATAGTGAACGTCGACGCGGCAGGGTTTCTCAGCGACCAGCCCGCGCGGGTCGCCCAGCAGAGGATTATCAGACCAAAGTACTTGCTTCGGACATATCGACGTCGGCTTAAGATGAGCTACGTCTTGCACCTTAATTTCTGTGATGGCGGAGGGGGCGGGATTCGAACCCGCGATACGGTTTCCCGCATACACACTTTCCAGGCGTGCGCCTTCAACCACTCGGCCACCCCTCCGCGAAGCGCGCACTATATGCACGCGCGACCGGAACGCAACGCCAAGCATGGACAGACGCGGCCGCGGCGCCTATTCTCCCCACGCTTTTTCGACCCCTCGCAACATTTACGTTCGCACGAAGAGACTATGCTGCGACTCCTCACCAGACTGATCGGCCTTCTCCTGCTCGCGGGCGGCTTCATCGCCCTCATCGTCGACGGCACCCGCTCGATCGCCGCCGGCCGCGTCATGGTGACGAGCATCAGCAGGGGAACGGCGGCGGTGTTTCCTGCGCTCTACCAGTCGCTGCAGTCGAGCGTCGAGAATGTCTCGGCCTTTCTGTGGGACCCGGTTCTCACCACGCTGATGCTGGCGCCGGTCAGCGTCGCGTTTGGCGGCGTCGGGGCCCTGCTGATCCTGCTCAGCCACCGGCGGTCGGCGCCTCTCTATTACGCACGGCGCTAGTTTCCCTCGGACCGCCACACTATATCGGCGCCATGACGCTCTTCGACGAACTCGGACTTTCCAAACTGCTCGGGCCCATACCCGACCGCGAAACGCCGGTGGCGCATGGCGCGCGCCATTTCGTTAACGGGCGCCCGCTCGATCCGCCGTTTCCGCTGGGGTCCGAACAGGTCCTCTTCGGCATGGGCTGCTTTTGGGGCGCCGAGCGCAAATTCTGGCAGGCGGGCGAGGGCGTCTATGTGACGGCGGTCGGCTACGCCGGCGGCGTGACGAAAAATCCCACCTATGATGACGTCTGCAGCGGCCGCACCGGCCATGCGGAGGTGGTGCGCGTCGTCTACCAGCCGCCGGCGATGAGCTTCGAACAGCTGTTGCGCATGTTCTGGGAGGGCCATGACCCGACGCAGGGCATGCGCCAGGGCAATGACGCCGGCACGCAATATCGCTCGGCCATCTATGTTTCGACGCCGGAACAGCTCGCCGCCGCGAAAGACTCGCTCGCCATGTATCAACGCGTATTGACGCAGGCCGGGCTGGGCGCGATCACGACGGAAATCCGCGAGAGCCCGCCGTTTTATTACGCCGAAGAATATCACCAGCAGTATCTCGCAAAAAATCCCGGCGGCTACTGCGGTCTCGGCGGAACCGGCATCGCCTGCCCGCTCGGCTCTTGCGACTAGAGCGCTTCCCGATCACATGGGATCATGTGATCGATGAGGAATCGCTCAAAATCAATATGCTGGAGCAGGTTCTCATCGAAAAAGTCTGTCAACTCTTTCGGAACCTGCTCTGAGTCCTATTGCGCGCGCAAAACCTCGCGGCAGGCGGCGGGCAGGCCCGCCATGGTCATCGGCGGCCAGCTTTTCCCCGATTTCTTCGCGTGCAGCACACCGTCCTGGAACCACCAGGCGAGCGACGCGTCGCAGCCGTCCCCCGAGGGCGTCGGGTCCTGGTCGCGGCAGTTGGAGCCGTTCGGGCAGTGAAGCCGGATGTGGAAATGGTAGTTGTGCCCATACATCGGCCGCACCTTGTGCATCCAGCTTTCGCCCTGCGCCGAGCGGCATAACGCGCGTTTGATCGCGGCGTTGACGAAGATGCGCTGCACGGCCGGCTCCATCGCCGCCGCGCGGATCAGGGCGATGTGGCCCGCGCTCCAGACCTCGGGGCGAACGTCGAGCCCGTCGTCGCGCACCACGTCGGTCGACATCAGCTCTTCGCGCTCTTCGCGGGTGAGTTCGCGGTTGGGCATCGGCGCAAGCCAGATGTCGGCGTCGAGCCCGATCTGATGGGACGCGTGGCCAGAGAGCATCGGCCCGCCACGCGGTTGCGACAGATCGCCGACGAGCAGGCCCGGCCAGCCCGATTCGCGCGCCGCCTTCGACGAGAAGTGCTTCAAGAAGGCGATGAGATTGGGATGTCCCCAATTGCGGTTGCGCGACAGGCGCATGACCTGCCAGTGGGGGCCGTTGATCGGCAGCGGCTCGCCGCCCGCGAGACAGCCGCGCGAATAGAAGCCGATCGGATCGGGATGGAGCGGCGCCGCCTCCTGCGCGCGGCCAAACAGCTCTCGCGCCGGCGTCACCGGACTGGAGGGATTGGCGAGCGGCGGCAGCGGCTTTGGATCGAGCACGCCCCTATCCTGCGCCAGAGCGCCATCTGTCGTCGCCAGCGCCGCCAAGGACACCAAGGACGCCAAGGACGCCAAGCCTGCTAAGGCGAACAGCGCCACGCGCAGCGCGCGCAATATCGAATTTGTCGTCATGGGCGTTTCGCCCCCAGTGTCGAAGCGCGCGTCGCCGGCGCAAAGGTTTGCGATTCATCCTTGCCGGGAAAGCTTACCGCTTCATTTAGTTTGATGGCGCGCCAAGCCACAGCAGAATGCCCGGCGCGGCGCCTGCGCGTTTGGTTAGGAGTCCATCATGCGTATTCCCGTCATCATTCCTTTCATTGTTTGTCCGTTTGCGTGGGCGAGCGCGGCGAACGCCGCCGCCCACATCCACATCAATCTTTCGACGCAGACCATGCATGTGCAGTCTTCGTCGGGCAGCTATTCGTGGCCGGTGTCGACGGCCCGCGCCGGCTATTCTACGCCGCGCGGCTCGTTTGCGCCCACCGGCATGCAGCCCATGCATTATTCGCGAAAGTATCACATGTCGCCCATGCCCCACTCGATCTTTTTCCGCGGCGGCTATGCGATTCACGGCTCTTATGCGACGGGGATGCTCGGCCAGCCGGCGTCGCACGGCTGCGTGCGCCTGTCGCCCGGCCACGCCGCGATGCTGTATCAAATGGTGCAGAATGAAGGCGGCCGCATTTCCATCACCGGCTCGCCGCCACACGGCCAATACTATGCCAGCGCGCGGCGGGGGAGCAGCGTCCACTATGCGTCCTCGCGCGGCCGTTCCTATTATGGCTCCGGCTACGCAGTCGCCGATCCTTTCGCCGCTTTGTTTGGCGGCGGCCTTTTCTGAACGCCAAGCGCCTACCGATCGCATGGAATCATGTGATCGGTAGGGAATCGTTCAAAATCAAATATTGGAGCGGGTTTTCATCGAAAAAGTCCGTCTACTTTTTCGGCGCCCGCTCCAAGCAAGGGCCTGCCTCGCCGGGGCGGGCCCGCTCCTTGTTTTCGCCTTTTGCGCCCCGTTAATGGATCGCGACGCTTGCCGCGCGCTTCCTTTGCGCGCGATAAGGGGTTCAAAAAGCAGCAAGGAATCTTCCAGTTGACCACATTCGATCGCCGCCGCTTTCTTTTGGGAGCCGGCGGCTTGGGGGCTGGCGGCTTGGCCTTCGCCGGCTCAGCCTCGGAGCAGAGTCCGGACGCGGCCGAAGAGCTGCAAGTGCGCGTCGAGAACAATTCGGCCCCGGAGCTCTGCGCCGAGAAGGACAATGTCGAGCTCGACTTCATGTCGCCGCGCGTGCGCAGTCTGCAAATTCAGGCGGTGCACCCCTCCTACATCAACACGATCGCCTCGGATCGCTGGGCGCCCGACTGGTCGAGCTGCGATTTCACCGTCGACCCCAAGGCGTTTTCGCAGGCGCGCCGCAAGACCTTCTGGGAGACGCCGGAATTCTGGCTGACGGGCTACACCTTTCCCTCGTTCTGGCGCCCCAACGACGTGCCGATCCGAATCGGCGATTCCGTCGAGCACGGCTTCCATCTGATCCAGCTCTGGATGTGGCATCGTGAACGCGCCGAAGAAATCATGGTGCTCTATCCGCCCGACGGCTATTGGCGCGCGCGGCCGCTGCCCTTCGACGACATGCGCTGGACGGCTTACGGCTCGTCCTTTCTCGTCGGGCCGGTCGAGACGCAGGAGCGGCCGATCGTCGATCTCGAGGAAATCGTCTTCGAGCCTCAATCGCGCAGCCTGATCCTCAAATTCAGGCGCGGCGGCGAAGGCCGCCTCTCGATCAAAAGCGTCGATCAGGACCGGATAACGCTCGACGTCTCCTTCAGTCAGGCGATGCCGAACGGATTGCCCTTCGCGGCGCTGCGGTCGATGTACGCCATGGAGACGATGAGCGACGCCGCCATCGTCGCCTGGCGCAGTAAGCGCGGCAAGAGCTGGGAGGAAGCGCCGGTCATTCGCTTTCCTGGCGCCAGCGCGACAGAAGTGTGGGTCGGCCGCCATCTGCCGTCGCGCCATAATCTTTCGGCGCCCGACATGGTGTTCAGCAAATTCCAGGGCGCGCCGCCGGCGGCCGCGCGCCGATGAGTCAGGGCCGATGGCTGGCGCTCGACGCGGCGCGCGGGCTCGCCGTCCTGGCGATGGTCGTTTTTCACGTCATCTGGGATCTCGCGCATTTCGGCTATGCGCCGGCTAATCTCCCCTGGTCGGCGCCCGTCAAAATATTCGGCCATTCGATCGCCTTCGCCTTCCTCTTCATCGCCGGCGTCGCGCTGGTCCTGGCCAATCGGGAGCAGATGCGCTGGCCGGCCTTCTGGCGCCGCTTCGCGCTCATCGCCGCGGCGGCGGCGCTGGTGACGGCCGGCACCTATGCGCTCTTTCCCACCTCTTTTGTGTTCTTCGGCATTCTGCATTGCATCGCGGCCGCCAGTCTGATCGCCGTTCCCTTTCTTTTCGCGCCGTGGCCAGCCGCATTCGCTTGCGGCGCCTTTTTCCTTCTCGGCGGTGAGTTCTTCGCGTCGTCCGCCTTCAACGCCGATTGGCTGCAATGGATCGGCCTTTCGACCAGCGAGCCGATGACCCAGGACTGGCGCCCGCTGTTTCCCTGGGCGGGCGCGCTGCTGCTCGGCGTCGCGGGGGGGCGCGCAACCCTCTCCTCGCAAACGAGGTTTTCCTCGTTTGCGCATCGAAATGTCAAAGTCGGCAACAGCCGACTTTGGGGGGAGAGGGTGGATGCGAAGCATCCGGGTGAGGGGTTGGCGCCCCGATCAGGAAAACCCCTCACCCCGGCGCTCCGCGCCGACCCTCTCCCCGCAAACGGGGTGTTCCCCGTTTGCGCATCCAAATGCCAAAGTCGGCAACAGCCGACTTTGGGGGGAGAGGGTTTAAACTTCCTCGGCCGGCACAGTCTTCTCATCTATCTCGCGCATCAGCCAGCGCTCTTCGCGCTCTTTATGGGACTCGCCTATCTCCTGCCGCCCGCCGTCGACACGACGGAATTCGTCGCCTCATGCGAAGCGCGCTGCATGAATGAGGGCGGCGAAGGCAAGATTTGCCACGACGCCTGCGCGTGCACGGCGCGGGAGGCGATCAGCAGCAAGGCGCTCGCCGGCGTGACGGATGAGACCGAGCGCGGGCGGCGGCTCAGCGAGATCGCGCAAAAATGCGTGGCGCGGGGCAATGAATGAGGGCGCGCTTCCCTTCTCCCGGCGCAAACCGGGTGTTCCCGGTTTGCGCATTGGGATGCCGAAGTCGGCAACAGCCGACTTCGGTTTGGGAGAAGGTGGCCCGGCGAAGCCGGGTCGGATGAGGGCCCCTCACCCGTCACGCGTTCCGCGTGACACCCTCTCCCGCAAGCGGGAGAGGGTTTCCGTCCCCTTCACATCCCGCCGAGATACTCGGCGACGGTGAAAATGTCCTTGTCGCCGCGGCCGCACATATTCATCACCATCAGATGATCGCGCGGCTTCTGCGCCGCGAGCTCGAACACTTTCGCCAGCGCGTGCGAGGGCTCGAGCGCCGGGATGATCCCCTCGAGCTTTGAGCAGAGCTGAAAAGCGCTCAGCGCCTCCTGATCGGTGGCGTTCAGATATTTCACCCGGCCGATCTCATGCAGCCAGGAATGTTCAGGGCCGATGCCGGGGTAATCCAGCCCCGCCGAAATCGAATGGCCTTCGAGAATCTGGCCGTCGTCGTCCATCAGAAGATAGGTGCGGTTGCCGTGCAGCACGCCCGGACGCCCGCCGGTGAGCGAGGCCGCATGGCCGTTCGGCACATGGACGCCATGGCCCGCCGCCTCGACGCCGTAAATCTCGACGCCGGCGTCGTCGAGAAACGGATGGAACAGGCCAATGGCGTTGGAGCCGCCGCCGATGCAGGCGACGAGCGAATCCGGTAACCGCCCTTCCATCTCCTGCATCTGCACGCGCGTCTCATTGCCGATGATCGACTGGAAGTCGCGCACCATCGCCGGATAGGGATGCGGTCCCGCCGCCGTGCCGATGCAGTAAAAGGTGTCGGCGACATTCGTCACCCAGTCGCGCAGCGCCTCGTTCATCGCGTCCTTCAAGGTCCGCGCGCCCGACTGAACGGGAATGACCTCGGCGCCGAGCATCTTCATGCGGAAGACGTTCGGCTTCTGCCGCTCGACGTCGACCGCGCCCATATAGACGACGCAGTCGAGGCCAAAGCGCGCGCAGGCGGTGGCGGTGGCGACGCCATGCTGGCCGGCGCCCGTCTCGGCGATGATGCGCTTCTTGCCCATGCGCCGCGCGAGCAGAATCTGCCCGAGCACATTGTTGATCTTATGCGCGCCGGTGTGATTGAGTTCGTCGCGCTTGAAATAGACTTTGGCGCCTTTGCCCTCGCCCGCCCGCTCGCGCACATAGTCGGTGATGCGCTCGGCGAAATAGAGCGGCGAGGGGCGCCCGACATAGTGCTTGTGGAGGCTCGTGAGCTCCTCGTGAAAAGCCGGATCGATCTTCGCCTTCTCGTACGCCGCTTCGAGGTCGAGCACGAGCGGCATGAGCGTTTCGGCGACGAAACGCCCGCCGAAAATGCCGAAGCGGCCGTTTTCATCCGGGCCGGCGCGGAAGGAATTGGGAAGCGGCTTGTTCACGGGGGGCGTCCTCGCTCTGCGTCGCTACCCCCTCCCCAGCCCTCCCCCGCTACGCGGGAGAGGGAGTTAGATTCGGCGCTTCATCGAGTTTCCCGCAATGCGGCTCGTTGGCGTCCCCTCTCCCGCGTAGCGGGGGAGGGACAGGGAGGGGGCCGATCCGTCGGCGCAGTCTTAAACTGTCAAACGCCGCTATGAAAGCCGAGCGGCGGCCAGAAAGGCTGCAATCTTCGCCGCGTCCTTGACGCCGCGTTCGCGCTCGACGCCGGAAGAGACGTCCACCGCGCGAGCCCCGGTTCGGCGCATCGCTTCCGCCACATTCTCGGGCGTAAGCCCTCCCGAAAGCATCCACTGTGTCGCAGCGACGCCCCGCAGCAGATCCCAGTCGAAAGCGACGCCGGCGCCGCCGGGAACCGCCGCGTTCGGCGCGGGCTTGGCGTCGAATAGAATGACGTCGGCGACGCCTTCATAGGCGCGCGCCGCCTCGACATCGCCGGGCCTCGCGACGCCCGCCGCCTTGATGACCGGCAGGCCGAAGCGCGCCTTCACCTCGGCGACCCGCGCCGGCGTCTCACTTCCGTGAAGCTGGAGATAGTCGGGCGCGAGCGCGTCGACGATGTCTTGAAGCGCGGCGTCGTCAGGGTCGACGGCGAGCGCGACTTTGCTGATGCGATCTTGCGCGAGAAGCCCGAGCGTGCGGGCGGTCTCGAGGTCGATATGGCGCGGGCTCTTCTCGAAGAAGACAAAGCCCGCCATGTCCGCGCCGGATTCGATCGCCGCGAGAAGCGTCTCGGGCGAGGACAGACCGCAGATTTTAACGATGGCTGATTGCGTCATGGCCGCGCTTGTCGCGGCCATCCACGCCGGCCGCTGCGGTTATTCTGTTGGCGCGCGACCTAACGTGGATGGCCGGCCATGACGCGCAAGGTCGGGCGTCGACTACCCGCGATTATAGGCGTCCTCGAAGCGGACGATATCGTCTTCGCCAAGATAGGAGCCCGTCTGCACTTCGATCAGCTCCAGATCGATCTTTCCGGGATTGGTCAGGCGGTGCTTGCTGCCGATCGGCAGATAGATCGACTCGTTCTCATGGACGAGATGGATTTCCTCGTCGCGGCCGACCTCCGCCGTGCCGCGCACGACGATCCAATGTTCGGCGCGGTGGAAATGCTTCTGCAGCGACAGGCGTTGGCCGGGCTTCACGACGATACGCTTCACCTGATAGCGCTGGCCTTCGTCGATCCCTTGATAGTACCCCCACGGCCGAAAAATGCGCTTGTGCTCGCCCGCTTCGCGCCGGTTTTCGCTGCGCAGCTGCTCAACGAGCTGTTTGACCTGATCGCCATGCTCATGGCTGAGCACCAGCACGGCGTCCTGCGTCGTCACGACGATGATGTCGTCGACGCCGACCACCGTCGTCAGCGTGTCCTCCGAGCGCACATGGACGTTGCGCGCATCCATCACGACGCCATGGCCGCGCACCGAATTGCCGTTTTCGTCGCGCTCCATCACCGCGTAGTCGATCGATTTCTTCGGCGCATGCGCGAAGGCCTCGGCGTTCAAAATCATGAAGCCGAGGTCCAGGCGGGCCGCTTCGATCGCGGCCTCGGCGGCGGCGAAAATGCCGGGCTCGAATTGCGCGATCTCCAACTGCATGACGTCGGCGCGAAAAATGAAGTTGCCGCTGTTCCAGAGATAGCCGGCCTCGACATAGTCCTGCGCCGTCGCGCGGTCCGGCTTTTCGACAAAAGCGTCGAGTTTGTAGACCTCGCAACAGGTCTCGAGCGGCGCGCCGGGGCGCAGATAGCCGTATCCCGTCGCGGGGCCGTCGGGCTTGACGCCAAGCGTGACGATATAGCCTTCGGCGGCGGCGGCGCTCGCGCGCTTGCACAGATCGACGAGGCCCTGCGTGTCGCGCACGACATGGTCCGCGGCAAGCACGACGACAATGGTGTCGGGCGCGCGGCGCGCGGCGAGGCCCGCCGCGACGGCGACAGCCGGACCCGAGTCGCGGCGCGACGGCTCCAGCACGACGTCGGCCTCCGCGCCGATCTCGCGGAGCTGGTCGGCGACGAGGAAGCGGTAGTCCAAATTGGAGACGACGATTGGCCGTTCGAACGCCGGGTCGGCCAGCATCGCGATCGTCGTCTGGAAGGTGGAGCGCTCCCCGACGAGCGGAATGAACTGCTTGGGAAACGTCTCGCGCGACTCGGGCCATACCCGCGTCCCCGATCCGCCGCACATAATAACGGGCAGAATCTTCTTCATAAGCCCCTCTAAGCACTCGGCCGCGCCCGCCCCCGGGCAGCAATAATTGTCTGCCCGACTATTGGCAATACGATGGCGAAGCTAAGGGCAGAAGCGCAAGCGCCGCTATTTGCCCTTCTTCTCAAGCTCGGCCTTGAGAGCCGCAAGCTTGGCGAAGGGCGAATCCGGATCGGGCTGGCGCTCGCGCCGCTCCGGCGCGGCAAAGCCTGCAGGGCGCCGGGCGCGAGCGTCATCGCGCGGCGGTCGGCCCTCGAAGCGCGGCTTTCCGGCCGGACGCCCCTCCTTGCCCGGAGCGTTGCCAGGCCGCTGGTCGCGGCGCGGCGGCCTTTGTTGCTTGTCCTCAGCGCCCTGACCGGGCGCTTGCCGATGCGCGCCGGCCTCGCGGGGGCGCGGAGCGGCATGAACGTGGCGCTGCGGACGCCAGATTTCGATGGATTCCGGCTCGGTCGGCGCGGCTTTGGCCGGCGCAGCCTCTGAGGCGGGCTCTTCCGGCGCTTCGGTCGCTATCGCCTCTTCTGCGCGCGCCTCGGCGCTTTCTTCCACGGCGAGGGACGCCGGCGCCTCTGTCGCCGGCTCTTCAACGGCGGCAGGCGTCTCGACCGGCGCTTCCTCCGAAGCGGCCGGCTGCGACGCGAGAGCCGGCTCCGCTTCCGCGACGACGGGCGCCTCGGCGACGGCGCTTTCGGCCTGAGCATCCTCGCTCGCGGCTTCCGCTGGCTTGGCCGCGGTCTTTGGGGTCACCGGCTCCATCGCAGCCGCGGGCACGATCGCAACGGTAATGGCCGGCCCGGGACGCTGCGTTGAAGCATAGCCGAGCGACTTCAGGATCGAGGAAAAAGCCTCGCCGGAACAGCCCGTGAGCGAGGTCATCGCGACGGTGACGACGAAGCCGTCGGCGTCGGCCGCGCCGGGCGGCGGCTCGCCCGCGGTGAGCCCCGGACGGTAGGCGATCGCGGGCCGAATGAGATCGGCGAGACGTTCGAGAATGTCGACGCGGACGACGCGCTCGCCACACACTCGAAAGCCGGCGGCGCGATAAAAGCCTTTGGGGATCGAAGCGTCGGCGGCGAAGGAGGTGCGTCCGGAGGCCGCCAGATGCGGCACTTCCTCAAGACCCCTCACATTCTCGAGACCGCCGTGATGCAGGGCCCAAAGCAGCGCCGAAAGCGCGCGCGGCGCAGGCTTGAGAAGCGCGGGCAGATAGATGTGATAGGCGCCGAACCGCACGCCGAGCTTGCGCAGCGCGGCGCGGTCCTCCTGGGAGAAAGCCTTCACGTCCTTGGCGACGCGCGCGCGATCCAGCACGCCCAATTCTTCGGCGAGCTGGAATGCGACGCCGCGCGTCACCCCTTCCAAGCCTTCGCCCTTCTCCAGCTGCTCGAGCGGCCCGAGCAGCTTCTTGACATGTTGCGCCAGCCAGAGGTCGAGGCGCTGCTTGACCTTCTCCAGAGCCGGTCCTGTCAGCTGCTCGTCGGCAAGCACGCGCGCCGTCGGCGCCAGCACGCCGGCGCCGGAGGCGATTTTTCCCACAGGTTCGCCGAGCCACCGAATCAGCCCGTCATTGCCGAGCGCGAAGGCGTCGTCGACCGCGTCGAACACGCGGGTCGCCCGCGCCTCAAATTCTCCGGCAAGCGCCTTCTGCGCCGCCGCGTTCAACGTCTTGGCCGCTTCGCCTGCCGCGCCGGGATCCGGCGTGAAGCGAAATCCCTGAAGGCTTCCGACGTGCTGGCCTTCGACCAGAACGTCGCCGGCGGCGTTGATTTCGGCTTCAAGCATCGCGTTCTCTCTTAAGCGGCGCGCCAGCACGCTGGTGCGGCGGTCGACGAAACGCTGCGTCAGTCTGTCGTGCAACGCGTCGGATATGCTGTCCTCTACCCGACGCGCGACGCTCTGCCAATGCTGAGAGTCGTCAAGCCAGCCGGAACGGTTGGCGATAAAACTTGCGGTACGCACTTGCGCGAGGCGGTTCGACAGCGTCGCGATGTCGCCGTCGATGCGGTCGACCGCTTCGATCTGCCGCGCCATCCAGTCCTCGGGGATCTTGCCGCGCCGGGCGATGAACGCGAATATGGCCAGCGCGAGCTCGGCGTGAGCGGCAGGCGAAGTCTTGCGGTAATCGGGGATTTGGCAGGCTTCCCAAAGCCGCGCGACATCGGCTGACGTCTTGGCGTTGCGCCGCGCGATGTCATCACGGCTCGCCGCTTCAAGCGCCCTTTGATCGTCTGCGACCCGGGCGCGAACCAGATCCGGATGCGCCGGGACCTGGTCGAGAGAATGCATCAGCGCGTCGATCGAAGAAAAATCGAGGGCGCTGGCGCGCCACTGCAGCGTCTTCACCGGATCGAAACGGTGGTCCTCTAAAGCCTCGATCAATTCCTCGTCGAAGGGCGGGCAGCGGCCGGTCGCGCCAAAAAAGCCGTCGCTCATATGGCGCCCCGCTCTGCCGGCGATCTGTCCAAATTCCGCCGGCGTCAGCCTGCGATGGCGCAATCCGTCGAATTTGCGATCGGAGGCGAAGGCGACATGATCGACGTCGAGATTGAGGCCCATGCCGATGGCGTCCGTCGCGACGATGTAATCGACGTCTCCGCCCTGATAGAGGTCGATCTGCGCGTTGCGCGTGCGCGGCGATAGCACGCCGAGCACGACGGCCGCGCCGCCGCGCTGGCGCTTGATCAGTTCCGCGATCGCGTAGACCTCTTCGGCTGAAAAGGCGACGATGGCGGTGCGCGGCGGCAGCCTTGAAATCTTTTTGTCGCCGGCGAAGGAAAGTTTCGAAAGCCTCGGGCGCGTGAAGATCGGCGCGCCGGGAAAGAGTTCTGTAACGAGCGGCGCCATCGTGGCCGCGCCGATCAGCAGAGTCTCCTGGCGTCCGCGCCAGTGGAGTAGCCGGTCGGTGAAAATGTGGCCGCGGTCGAGATCGGCGGCGAGCTGGATTTCGTCGATCGCGACGAAATCCGCCTGGACGTCGCGCGGCATGGCTTCCACCGTCGCGACCCAATAGGCCGGCGCCCGGGGCTTAATCTTTTCCTCGCCGGTGATGAGCGCGACGTTTTCCGCGCCGACGCGTTCGGCGACGCGATTATAGACCTCACGCGCGAGCAGGCGCAGAGGCAACCCAATGACGCCGGAGGGAAAGGACAACATACGCTCAATGGCGTGATGCGTCTTGCCGGTGTTGGTGGGGCCGAGCACCGCCGCCACGCCCCTGTCGCACGGCCTTGCGCGGGGGGCGGCGCGGCTCGTCGGGTAAGACGGCGCGACTGTCATTTTGTTCTTTGCTGCCTGACGCGCGCCGCAGCGCGCCTTCGTTTCATATCGAAACTTAGAGCGGGGCGCGACTTTACCTTCTGAACAGTCTGCGAACGAATCGCGCCCGAATCGCTGACTCTCGCCGAGTCATGCTCTGTTCCAACAATATATGGACGCGCGGGCAAATCGAAACGCCAGAACTAGCGAGAACCGCCCGTCGATGGCCTCGGGCGCGCTTTTGGAGAAACAGCCGCCGGCGGACTCTTTTCGGGCCGTCTGTCAACGGCCAAGATTAGGCGGTTCGGCGTCTTGCGGTTAAGCTTTGGGATCAACCGGGAACGCAGCAGGCACGAATCGGTGGTCGATCTCAGTTGGCGTTGCGTTCTGGGGGTTTTCCGCGACCTTCCAGCGCCTCATCCGCAGCGTCGACACGAGGAACGCGGCGCAACCGGACAAGAACGCTTAACGCCATGTCCTTCTCTGGGACGTTTGGACGAGGCGGCGCGGCGTTCGCGCGCGCGGCCCCGCGACGTTGCGGCGGCTTTGCACGACGCGCCTTTGCGCGTCATTGGTAAACGGCAAGGTCGATTCGCGCATTGGCGAGACTTTGAACACGAGGCCGGAGAGGCTGTCGCAGCGGGCAATGCGCGGCCGAACGCAAACGAACAGCCGGGCCGCAATCGCTCACGCTGGGGAAAGTTCACCGGAAGGGATGGAGCGGGTGAAGGGAATCGAACCCTCGTATTCAGCTTGGAAGGCTGCTGCTCTACCATTGAGCTACACCCGCGTGACCGTGATTCTATGCCAATCTGCGCGGCGCTTGGCAATGGGCGCGCAGACAATGCATTTCCCATTTGACAGCGAGGCGGGACGCCACTAACCGGAGCGCCCAAACAGTCTCTCAATATAGGCGGGGCGTTCCCACGCTGCTTCTCGAGGACCAATCGACCGTGGCAAAACCCGAACTCGGCGCCAAACGCCAATGTCAGTCCTGCGGGACGAAGTTTTACGACTTTAAAAAGGACCCGATCGCCTGTCCGAAATGCGGCGCGATTTATCAGGTGGTGGCGCTGACGCGAGCGGCGGCGCGCGCGCAACAAGAAGAAGAGAGCGAACTCGAAAAGGAGAGCCCTGAAACCGTGTCGCTCGAAGAAGTCGAGGAGACGGAGACCGTGGCGGAATCCATCGATGTCGAAGACGATGTGGAGATCGAAGCAGACGACGCCGAAGACGACACCTTCCTCGAGGAAGAAGAATCCGACGACGATGTCTCCGGATTGATCGACGGCGACATCGAAACTGACGAAGAGACCTGAACCGTCGGGCGTCGTCATCAGCGCTGGCCTGGCGCGACGGCGCGCGCCGCAGCTTTCAGGTCAATGGAGAAAGGCGGCCGTTTGGCCGCCTTTTATTTGCCGCGACGCCGGCGCTGCTGGCCGAGCCCCATCTGCTTGGCGAGATTCGAGCGCGCCTTGGCGTAATTGGGCGCAACCATCGGGTAGTCGGCCGGGAGGCCCCACTTCTCACGATAGTCTTCGGGCGACAGCCCGTATTGCGTGCGCAGATGACGCTTCAGCGACTTGAACTTCTTCCCGTCCTCAAGGCAGATGATGTAATCATTGGTCACCGAACGCTTGATGGGAATCGCCGGTTTCGGCGGCTCGGCGGGCGTCGCCGCGGAGCCCGCGCCAACGCGCAAGAGGGCGCTGTAAACTTCGCTGATAAGCCCGGGCAACTCTCCGGCGGGGACCGAGTTGTTGCTCACATAGGCGGAGACGATGTCGGCCGCGAGTTCAATGTTGTTGGCTTGATTCATCGGATTGTTCACCACTTCCTGTTCAAACGGGCGCCGCCCCCGCCGCCCCTGGTCAATGCTTTGCTGCACAGAATCGTCGCCCAGCGTTACTTGTTGACTAACTAACAGAATAGTGCGACTTCATCAAGAAATATTATGCACTATTGGCGCTGCCCAATTCTGCATAGTTGATACATCAGAATTCCGGGCTTTACGTGCGGGACGGCCTCATGTTTTCCTTTTTTTGACTTTTTTTCTCCGCTAAAAAGCGCTGGTTTGGCGCAGCCAACGGCGGAGGCGCAGCACATGACTGACTTCAAAGCCATTCGCATCGACAAAGACGGTCACGGCCAACACGTTGATTACGTCGTCATGCGTGAGCGCGATCTGATGGAGGGCGATGTCGACGTGGACGTCGCTTTCTCAGCGATCAACTACAAGGACGGTCTCGCCGTCACCGGCAACGGACCGGTGGTGCGTCGTTTCCCGATGATTCCGGGCGTCGATCTTGCGGGCCGCGTCACGCGCTCCGCGCATCCGGATTTTGCGTCAGGCGACATTGTCGTTGCGACGGCGTGCGGCCTGGGCGAAGCGCATTTCGGAGGCTTTGCGGAAAAGGCACGGCTATCGGGCGATTGGCTCGCGAAACTGCCGCCGCCGCTGACGCCGGCGCGCGCCATGACGGTCGGCACCGCAGGACTGACCGCTCTGTTCTGCGTGCTTGCGCTGGAGCGCCATGGCGCGCGGCCGCAGGACGGACTCGCGGTGGTGACGGGCGCGGCGGGAGGCGTCGGCTCTTTCGCGATCGCGCTGCTCGCCAAGGCTGGCTGGCGCGTCGCCGCCGTTACGGGACGCGCCGGCGAAGAGGATTATCTGAAACGTCTGGGCGCGACCGAGATCATTCCTCGCGAAGAACTCGCCGCCCCAGGAAAGCCCCTGCAGACGCAGCGCTTCGCCGTCGGCGTAGACGCTGTCGGCGGCGTCACTCTCGCCAATCTTCTTGCGCAGACGCGCTTTGACGGCGCGGTCGCCGCCTGCGGCAATGTCGGGGGCATGGAGCTTCCCGCGAATATCGCGCCGTTCATCCTGCGCGGCGTTTCGCTGCTCGGAGTCGAAAGCGTGCGTCCGCGCATCGCCCTGCGCCGAGAGGCCTGGGCGCGCATCGCGCGGGATCTCGATCCCGATGCGATCGACGCGATGAGCGAGATCATTCCTTTCGACGATGCGCTGACCCGGGCCCGCTCGATCGTATCGGGACAGATTCGCGGACGCCTCGTCATCGACATGGGACTGAAAGCCGGGCGGTCCCTTCCGGCGCAAGACGCCGGCGCATAGGATCGGCGCCCAAAAGCCAAGGACTCTTCAATGTCACGACCGCCCCTGCCGCCCTTCACGCTCGAAACCGCCACGCAGAAAGTGCGCATGGCCGAGGACGCCTGGAACACGCGAGACCCCGAACGCGTGTCGCTCGCCTATACGGTCGACAGCCGCTGGCGCAATCGCGCCGAATTTCTTGTCGGCCGCGATGAAATCGTCGCCTTTCTCACCCGCAAATGGCGCCGCGAACTCGACTATCGGTTGATCAAGGAGATCTGGGCGTTTCGGGAGAACCGAATCGCCGTGCGTTTCGCCTATGAATTTCATGACGACTCGGGCAGTTGGTATCGCGCTTACGGCAACGAGAATTGGGAGTTCGACGAGAACGGGCTGATGCGGCTGAGGATCGCCAGCATCAACGACCTGCCGATCGCCGCAAGCGAACGAAAATACCACTGGCCGCCAGGCCCGCGCCCTTCGGATCACCCTGGCCTTTCCGATCTCGGCCTTTGAGCCGCCAAGCTAAGCCTTCGGAAGCGCGCGCGAATCGTCGCATTGCGGCGTCAATTTCTCGACAAGCGCGCCCGTCTCGGCTCTAATGCCCACGACGGCCCGCTTGGGCCGATTATTTTTGTTAAGGACGCTCGCCGCATCGGCGCGGCGAACCAAAGGTCAAAAGCGCATGAGTTCGGCTTTTACGAAAGAACAGGACGACGACAATCCGCGCGAGGACCTGCCGGACCGGCCGGTCAGTCCGCACCGCAATCTGGTCACGCCCGAAGGCCTCGAACAGATTGAAGCCGAGCTTACGCGCCTGCAAAAGGAAATCGAACGCGCGACGGCGAGCGAAGACAATCACGCGATCGCGCTGGCGCAGCGCGATCTGCGCTATTGGTCGGCGCGTCGCGCCAGCGCCGAAGTCATCCGGGCGATCGCCGATCATTCGCATGTGCGGTTCGGCCATCGCGTCGTCGTCGAACTCGAGGACGGCGAACGCCGCAGCTTCCGGCTCGTCGGCGAAGACGAAGCCGATCCGACCAAGGGGCTCATTCCCTATGTCGCGCCGCTCGCAGAGGCGCTGATGGGCAAGTCCGTCGGCGACAAGGCGGAGGTCATCCACCACAGCGCGCGAATCGTGGAGATCGGGTAGACGCAAGAACCCCGCAGCGATCAGGCGGCCTTTCTGGCCGCCTTCCCTCCCCTCGGGGCTGGCGTCTTGGACGCGTTCGCCGGCTTTTTCAGTCTGCGCTTGATCGAGGCCCAAAGCTCCCGCATCTCCTCGGCCGCGACGCCGTCGGGGTTATATTCGCCGACCCCTCGCCCGAGCCTCGCCGCTTCCTGATAATCGACGCGCGAGGAGACGAGCGGCGCAAGAAGGCCGCCCATCTCCTGCAGGGCCTTGGCCGCGAGTTCGACGCGCGCGCTCTGTTGCGCGGGCGGACATTGGTTGAGCAGAAAGGCGTAGTCCTTGCCTTTCTCCTTCACGCGCATGCGAGTTGCTTCCGACGCCCACAGATCGAAGGCGTTGGGGCGCGCCGGAATGACGCAGAGATCGGCGGCGCGCACGGCCGCCGAAAGATAGTCGCCCTCCTGGCCCGGCGCATCGATAATGGCGAGCGTCACGCCCTTTGCCGCGAGCGCGGCAAGCGCCTTGCTCAGCTTCGCCGGCGGCACGTGTTCGACCGGGATGTCGGCGGCGCCCCGCGCGCGCGACCATTTGACCAGTGTCTGCAGCGGGTCGAGATCAATGATGAATACGCGTTCCCCAGCCTGGCGCGCGGCGACGGCGACGCTGCTGGCAAGCGTGCTCTTGCCGGCGCCGCCCTTCTGGGTGACGAAAGCTATTTTGCGCATGTGCGACGGTCCAGTTTTTGGTTGATGTCGACGCTGTGCACGCGAAGCTTAACGAATGAAATCCCGGCCCCGAATTCATTCACTGAATCGTCATACTTGCGGCAAGGTTAATCGAGGGTTAACGGTTCCGCTTCAGTAGTCACACCACGGCGCATGTTTCGCCACGTTTGCGGCGCGCTTCCTTTTTCTTCGGCTCCAGAGATTCTCGCAGGCGAGCCGCCTCGCTATGTTAATCAGTGACCATGTCCGATCTGTTCCAAGCCGCGAAGCTCGAACAAGACGCGCCGCGTCCGCTCGCCGACCGATTGCGGCCGACGCGTCTCGATGAGGTGGCGGGACAGGATCATCTGCTTGGACCCGACACCGGCAAAACCACGGTCGCGCGGCTGCTCGCGCATGAAACCAAGCTCGCCTTCGTGCAGATATCGGCGATCTTCTCCGGCGTCGCGGAATTGAAGAAGACGTTCGAGACGGCGCGCGCCAGACGCGCGGCCGGCCAGGGGACCTTGCTCTTCGTCGACGAGATTCACCGCTTCAATCGCGCCCAGCAGGATTCCTTCCTGCCGGTGATGGAGGACGGCACGATCACGCTCATCGGCGCGACGACCGAAAACCCCTCCTTTGAGCTTAACGCCGCGCTGCTCTCACGCGCGCGCGTGATGACCTTCAAGGCGCTCGATGAAGCGGCGATCGACCAGCTGCTCAAGCGCGCCGAAAACGCCGAAAGCAAGCCGCTGCCGCTCGAACCCGACGCGCGCGAAGCGCTGGTCGGCATGGCCGACGGCGATGGCCGCGCGGCCTTGACGCTCGCCGAGGAAATCTGGCGCGCCGCGAAGCCCGGCGAGATCTTCGATCGGACGGGGCTCGCCGATGTCGTGCAGCGCCGTGCGCCGATCTACGACAAGGCGCAGGAAGGCCACTACAATCTCATCAGCGCATTGCACAAATGCGTCCGCGGCTCAGACCCGGACGCCGCGCTCTACTATCTCGCGCGCATGCTCGCCGCCGGAGAAGATCCGCTGTTTCTCGCACGCCGCATCGTGCGCATGGCGGTCGAAGACATTGGTCTGGCCGATCCGCAAGCGCTCGTCGTCGCCAACGCCGCCAAGGACGCCTATGATTTTCTCGGCAGCCCCGAGGGCGAACTCGCGCTGGCGCAGGCGGTGATTTATGTGGCGACCGCGCCCAAATCCAACGCCGCCTATGTCGCCTTCAAGCGCGCGCAGCGCGTCGCGGAGGAGAAGGGCTCACTGATGCCGCCGAAGGTCATCCTCAACGCGCCGACGAAGATGATGCGCGAAGAGGGCTATGGCGCGAACTACGAATATGATCATGATTCGCCTGAGGCCTTCTCGGGCCAGAACTACTGGCCCGACTCGCTCTCGCGGCAAAAGTTCTACAAACCGGTCGAGCGCGGATTTGAGCGCGAGATCGCCAAACGCATCGACTATTGGGATCGACTGCGCAAAGAGCGCGGCGATTCATAAATATGGTCGTGTCCGGGCTTTTCTTTTTAAAAACTGCGGCATGTGCGAAACAGCCGCGAACCGCCGCATGGACCGGGTCAGCCAACTCCTTTAAAGAAAAATAACTCAACGCCGGACGCGCGATATCCCCCCACCTGCGCCGCGGCGGCCAATGGCTCGAGCGGCGTACAATGCTACGCCCTTCAGACCGCTCGTGACGGAGCTGACTTCGCGATCATGACCCGTAATCGGTCCGTTCTGGTTCTTGCCGTTCTCGCGAGCCTGGCGATTGGCGCCGCGCTGCCGTCGCTCTTTGGCGCAATGCGCAACCGCGTCGCGCCTGACCGCCAAAGCGAGACGCTCCCGCCCGAGCCCGCCGACGGCGAAGTCCGGCTTTCCGCCGCTCAGATCGAAACGTCCAAGATCGCGACGGCGACGGTCGGGGCTGGCGTCATTACGCGCCGGATCACGGCGCCTGCGGCCGTCAAACCCGATCCGGACAAAATCGCGCGCGTCGCCGCCAAGGTCGCGGGCGTCGTCGAAGAGATGCGCAAGCGCCTTGGAGACCAGGTCACGCGCGGCGAAACCATCGCGATTATCGACTCCCGCGAAGTGGCCGAAGCAAAAAGCGAGTATCTCGCCGCATCGGCGAATTTCGATCTGCAGAATGTGCTTTTTCAACGCGAAAAAGGACTGTTCGAGAAGAAAATCACCGCGGAGCAGCTGTTTCTGAAGGCCAAAGCGGTCTTCATGGAATCCAAAGTGAAGCTCGATCTTGCGCGGCAGAAACTCGCTGCGCTGGACATGAGCGAGCAGGAGATCTCCGCCCTGCCCTCCCAGGCGATTGCGGACCTTCGCCGCAAAGAGATCCACGCGCCGATCTCCGGGCGCGTCATCGAGCGTCTGGTCAGCGTCGGCCAGCCAGTCGGCGGGGAAGGCCAGGCGAAGGAACTCTACGTCATCGCGGATCTCTCTGTCGTAGAGGTCGAACTTGCGGTGCCTGCCGCCGATCTTGGCCTGTTGCGCGAGGGCCAGGAGAGATCACTTATGTCAACGCGCTGATCACGCGCGAGACGCGTTCGGGCCAAGTCCTGGCGCGCTTTGCGAACCCCGATTTCGCGCTGCGGCCGGGCAGCCTGCTGGACGCCGATATCTCGCTCAAGGAGACCCGGGTGAAGCTCGAGATTCCGCGTTCCGCGGTGATGATCGTCGAGGGCAAGCCCAATGTCTTCGTTCGGACTTCCGCTGGCTTTATCAAGCGCGAAATCGAGTTGGGACGTGGCGATGATGACTCGGTCGAGGTCGTCGACGGCCTGAAAGAAGGAGAGGAGATCGCCGTTTCCAACGTCTTTCTGCTGAAGGCGGAACTCGGAAAGCGGAGCATCCCGGAGGAATGATGCGCGCGGACGGCCTCTTGTTCTCGTCTCCATCGCTTCGCCTTGGCGCCGCAATTGCGCCTTCGACCGCCAGTTGTCGTCGATGATCAAGAATCTCATCGCCTTCTCGGTCCGAAGCCGGTGGCTCGTGGTGTTGTTGACGGCGCTCGCCGTGCCGCTTGGCGTGTGGTCGCTCGTGCGATTGCCGATCGACGCGGTGCCGGACATCACGAATAACCAAGTTCAGATCAACGCCTTCGGACCGGCGCTTTCCGCCTTCGAGATCGAAAAACAGGTCACCTATCCGATCGAGAACGCCATAGCGGGAATACCGGGGCTCGAATATACCCGCTCGCTTTCACGCAACGGCTTCGCGCAGGTCACCGCCGTCTTCGCCGACAGCGTCGACATTTATTTCGCGCGCCAGCAGGTCGGTGAACGCCTCACGCTCGCCAAGGAGTATTTTCCACCCGCCGTAGAGTCGCATATGGGCCCGGTCGCCACCGGGCTGTCAGAGATCTACATGTGGTCGGTCGCCTACGCGCCGCGAGGCGGGGATGAACCGGCGCCGAA
>WSXZ01000063.1 GCA_009773555.1 Methylocystaceae bacterium
CGGCGAGGCTCAGGATGGTGTCCTGCGCCTTGGCGTGCAGGATGAGGCGCGTCGAGTCCGCCTTCGGATCGCAGCCGACGATCAAAATGCGATGACCCAACTCGGCCAGAGCGGCGAGCGTGTTCTGGGACGTCGTCGACTTGCCGATGCCCCCTTTGCCATAAAATGCGATTTGCCTTAGTGACGACATGTCTGTCTCCTCTTGAGCCCTTCGACAGCTACCCAGAGATGCTGGGCAGTTCCTATGCATCAGAAACTGGTCGCGGGTTAAGGGAAGGAACACATCGCTCGGCGTAACGTAGGCGTGCGTTCAGCCCTCACTCGCGCTCAACTGGTAGCAACCGCCATGCCAGTGCGGCAATTGTTGCTAGTCGCTTGTTTTCTCGTGATTTGATCAATCGATGAGCGCAGCCCACAACGCCCGTTTATGTGAGGGAAGCCGACAGTCACGACATTTGTTGTGAACAGAACATCGCACGCCCTCGTTGATCCGCAACATTTGGAACAGAGCTTGCTTCATTATATCCGCACGGCATTTGGCGGCGTATTCGAAAGGAGCAGGGATGCAGATTGGCGTCGAAACCGCGAAGGCGGTCGATCAACGGCGGGTGTTCGTCCTCGACGAAGACGAGATCGTGCGCGCCGCGCTTCAGTTCATGCTGCACGACGAGATCGAGACCCATGAAATCGCCAGCATCCAAGAGGCCTATGATAAGGGCGTCGGCTGGCTGAAGCCGGATGTCGTTCTGCTCGGGGCTTCCTTCCTAAAGAGCAATGGCGTGTCGATCCTTAAGGAATTGGCGGAGCGTTTCGCCGGCGTGCGCATATTAATCGTCTGCGATAAAGCCGACGAGGCGCTCTCGGTCGACGCCATGAAACATGGCGCGCATGGCATATTAGTCAAACCGCTGAAGATCGAGAATGTGCGGCAGAAGGTTGACACGGTGCTCGGGCGCGGCGGCGCCAAGCCGCTCGTGCAATTGGGGCTACTTTAATTCAATACACGCCGACGTCTCATCGGCGCTGCGATGGAGCGACGGCATTACCCCGCAGTTGACGCAATGGTTGACGATGCAAGGCTTTCGAACGGAAGGCGTGAACGCCGTCGGCGCCGACGTCGAGGCGTTGCGCGAAATCATTGCAGAGGGCGGGGATCTCGACGCCATGACGCGTGATGGCAACAACGCGGTTTGGTTGGCGTGCAAGCAGGACAGCGTGGAGGCCATCGAGTTGCTCGCCGCAGAGGGCGCCAATATCCACCATCGTAACCCCGACGGCTCGACGGCGCTGATCTATGCGGCGTCGGCGGGCAAGACCGCGGTCGTGACGCTTTTGCTGGCGCTTGGCGCAGATCCCCTGGAAGAGAACGTCGATGGATTTTCGGCGCTTGATCTGGCGTCGAACATCGAATGCCTCCAAGTATTGCGCGTCGCGTCGCGCCAGCGCCGCGATCGGCTCAAAGCTGAAGGAATGGTCGAAACATGACGACGATCGACGACATCATCGAAAATTTCTCCCTGCTCGACGATTGGGAGGACCGCTACCGCTATGTCATCGAACTTGGCAAAATGCTCGAGCCGCTTCCGGATGCGCTGAAGAACGATCAGAATAAAGTCTCGGGTTGCGCCAGCCAAGTCTGGCTGGCGACGACCGTTTCCGACGCAGACGGCGGCGAACAGGCGTTGATGATCCGCGGCGACAGCGACGCGCATATCGTGCGCGGCCTCGTTGCAATCCTGCTGGCGCTCTGCTCCGGCAAAACCGGAGCGGAAATCCTGAAGGCGGATCCCGTCGCTTTATTCGAGCGTCTTGGGCTACGCGAACATCTGACGCCGCAGCGCTCCAATGGCTTCAAGTCGATGGTTGGGCGCATCCACGCGGAGGCGCGCGAGTTACTCGCGGCCTCCAGCGCGGTGTCTTGAACATCGGGGAGCGCTAGCGCGACAAAATCATCACCAGGCGGTCGACGCGCTTGCCGCCCTTGAGATGCGAGTCGTAGATCTCGTCAATGTCTTCGGCCGTCGTCGGCCGATACCAGACGCCCTCCGGATAAACCACCATCAGGGGCCCCGCCGAGCAAAAGCCCATGCACCCCGCGGAGGTGAAGCCGATCTCACCGCCGCCGTCCGCTTCAACGCGCTTGCCGAGCCGGTCCCAAAGCGGCTGCGCGCCGAGAGAGCCGCAGCTGCCGCGCGGATGGTTCGGCGGCCGCTGCGTGAAACAAGCAAAGACATGTCGCTTGTAAAGTTGAGGCAGCTGAAATTCTTCTTCAGGCGTATCCGACATACTGCACCGAGCCTTTGTGAGGATTGTAACACGGCGCTCTGTGAGAAATGCGCTTCGTAAACGAAGGCGCTCAACCATGACGCCGCGGACCGTGGACGTGGAATGATTGCAAATTTCAGTCCAGCCTCAGCAAAGCTGACTGGCGCCTTACTTGCTCGTTTGAACTGAGCAGTCGCGAACGCGGCTCGCGCCACGCAGGATACTCAGATGGAACCAGGAAGCGACATGACACAGCTTTCCGAGCCGAACAGTAGCGTCGGCCGCAGCGATTCTTCGCCCGAGGCGCAGGCGCTTTATGAAGAAGTCGTCCTTGCGCTGCGAACCGTGTTCGACCCGGAAATTCCGGTGAACATATACGATCTGGGACTGATCTATCGCATCGACGTTATCGATCGACGTGATATCGACATCGACATGACGTTGACGGCGCCAGGCTGCCCCGTCGCCGGCGAAATGGTCGGGATGACGAAGAAGGCTGTCGATGCGGTCGATGGAGTCGCGAGCGTAAAAATCAATCTCGTGTTCGATCCGCCGTGGCATCAGAGCATGATGAGCGACGAAGCCAAGCTGGAACTGGGATTTTTCGACTCCTGAGCCGAGAGTCGCTTGGCTAATCGTCGAATGATGCGTCTCGTCATGCAGGCATGATATTCGCAACGGGATGTGCAGGCGTGAGATGATTCCGCCGTCTCTCTTCGAGAGCTTCCGTAATCTTCCTGCACATCGAGGCCGTCATGATCGAACTTACTTCCGGAGACGGACGCAGTTTTTCCGCCTATCGAGCCGAACCCGCTGAGGCTCCCAAGGGCGCCGTCGTCGTGCTGCCGGACGTCTACGGCGTCACCCCACATCTGCAAAAGGAAGTCGAAAGCTTCGCGGCGGAGGGTTATGTCGCGATCGCGCCAGCGCTTACGTCTCAGGAAGGCGAGAGCGACGGTCCTTCCGTCACGACGGCCCTGCAAGACATTCAGGCTACTGTCGACGCCGTGAAGGGCGTCGGCAAAGTGGCGATCGTCGGCTATGATTGGGGCGGCTATCTCGCCTATGTTTCGGCCAATAGCCTCAGCGACGTCGCCTGTGCGATCAGCTATTATCCGGCCGGAATTTCCGAGGAACGCTGGGTGAAGCGGAAAATTCCGACGCTGCTGCACCTCCCCGAGAATGATCCGTCGTTGCCGATGGAAGAAATCGTCCAATTTCGCGCCCAACGACCCGACGTAAGCGCCTTCTCCTATCCCGAGGCCCGCAACGGTTTCAATTTCGATGCCGCGGAGAGTTTCAACGAAGCCGCCGCGCAATCGGCGCGCGAGCGCACGCTGTTTTGGATCTCGCAATATGTCGAGGGTCAAAAGCCGATCGCGCTGAAGAACTCCGGCTCCTATGCGCAGGCAAAGGTCGACAAGAAAAAGAAGAAGAGCGGCGACGACATGGGTCCGCCGGACGCGTGAGGACGCGCTTCGCCGCAAGCGCCTTGGCGCATGCGGCGCCATTGTCCAACGTCCCGGGCCCGGCAAGCTTTTGATTACGAGATTTGCGACGAAAGGTTCGTCGTTGCGCGGTTGGTTTGAAACATCGCAAACCTCCGCGCATTGGCCTCGATGCGAGTCAGGAAGCCGGCGCCTTCTCGAAGGCTCCGTCAAGACACATGATCGAAGCTGGCGGTCTTGCGTCAGTCAGACGTGATCATGACTTCGGGAGCCTCGTCCGGCTCTTCGAGACCCAGCCCATCCTCCTCGGCGAGCTCCACGCCGGTGAGGCAGACGTCGCCGTCGTCGATGACGATTTGGATGGATTGCAGCTTCTTGCCCTGGCAGGGGCCGATGAAGCAATGTCCCGTGTCGAGATCGAACTGCGCCTGGTGATGGCCGCAGGTGAGGAAATTACCCTCTTCGTCGAGAAAATGCCCTGGTTCCGAGTCGAGACGCTCGCCCTTATGCGGACAGGCGTTCTCGAAACCGTAGAAATTATTGCCTTTCCGCGTGATCAGAATCGGCCAGGGCTTTGGCTCGCCGGTCTCCTCGATCCGCATCAGAATAAAGCCGGTGGCGTCGCCGTCCTCGATCTCGCCCGTCTGACAAATCGCATAGAGTTCGTTCATCCGCCGCCTCCTCGTTTGGCGCGCGCTTTGCAAAACCACACTGTCTCAGCGACGCGCCCTAACTTTGCAATTGACGAGCCAAGCGTTGCGCGCCGCGAAGCAAAGCATTGAAGCCCATCAAGCCTTCTGACCAAAGATCCGGCCAACAGGAGCGACGATCATGAGCGTCATCGAACATGACTTCGGCTTGTCGAACCGCCTCAGGGAGCGGCGCTTCGGCAAATTGCTGGAACTCGACGCGCTGCATGAGGCGAATATTCGCGCCAATCCGCTGCCCTACCTCGAACGCGCCAGCGAGCGCATCTTCCGCCTGCAAGCCGCCATGTTCGAGGCGCTCCAGGCCGCCAAGCCGCCATCGCCCGACCCAACGCCAGATGTGGAGAATGTCCTGGTCGACAAGGCGGAGTATCAGCGTCTGAAGACCTGTGTCGCCTTGCTCGAAAAAGCCTACGCCGATTATGGCGCGCAAGAGGAAGGTGCCTGAAGCGCGGCGCGAGACGCGCCCGCTCCATGCTTTGAACGCGATATTCAGGCGGCTTTGGCTTCGACTACCGGCTCCCACTTGTAAAGCTCTGCGCCGTCTTCCGTCTTCGTCAAGGAGAAGCCGCAGCCTTTGAGTTCGGCAGCTAACCCCTGCGTCTCGCCGGGTTTCACTTCGACATAGACCGGCGCATTGCGCTTCAATATCGCGTCGATCAGCACTTTGAATGCGCCAGTCGCGCGATGGTCGGCGGACACCGCCGCCAGCGAGACGTTGATTGTTTCAATGTTGCGCAGACCCCAATCGAGCTCATCGCGACGCGCCAGCAGGGCCCCCACGACATTGCGCTTGGCGTCGAGAACAATCGGCGAGAACTCCGCCGTGCAGCATTTCATGATTTCCGTCAGCGCCCGCTCCTGATCGCTTTCGCTTTCGATCAAACACGGAATGTCGGCAGCCGTTTGCCGCATCAAGGCCCAAAGGTCTTTCATGTCGTCAAGCGATGCATTTCTATGCGCGAGGTCAGCCACCTGCTTCTCCTTCGATTGTACGCTTCGATGATTTGCGCGCGAACGTGCCTTTTGCAAGCAAGTCTCGTTCCCTCTACAGCGCGAAGGCATTGGCAAGAAACTTGCTGCCCTCCGGCGTGAGGGATTCAAACATTAACGCGAGAGGGAACATGGCTGTCGAAGGCTTTTTCATCGACTGGGATGGCAATGCGCGCAGCACGAGCGATCCAGGCGGCGGCTATTTATGCGAAGCTGATACAGTGGCGCGCTATGTGGCGATCATGACCAAGAGCGGCGCGCTTATGCATGAAGGCACCTATTACAAAACCCTCGCCGACATTGAAAAGGCGGGCATCAAGGCGTCGCTGGTCCCAGGATCGCACCCCTGGGGAAGCAAGGCGGAAGGTTTTTGATCCATCGCAACGGGAGCTGCGCTCATGCTGCCGACGACCATTCTGATCGATGAAGACCCGCGCTGCGTTGTGCGGCCGATCGACACGAAGGACCTCAATCGATTCTTGCGCAACGGGAAAGCGTTTCTTCTCGCCGAAAAGCCGGCCGGGAAAGTGACCCATCGCGCGGCGACGGAAGCCGAGCAAATCCGGTGGCGCGAAGCTTTCGCGCTGCATAAGGCATGGGGCGGGGACGACGAGGCATTCTTTGGGATACCGCTGCAGGGAGAACCTTCAGCGCCCCCCGAGTGAAGGCTCAGGCGACGGCCGGCGGCAGGCGAAGCTTCATTCGTCGAGACTCGGCGCGAGGATGACTTCCGCCGGCGCGCCTGGCCCCTGGCCCTCGACGAAATCCAGTCCGCTGACGCGAGAAAGTCCGCCGTCGCTGTCGATCAGCACCACGGCCTCCTGCGGCAACTCCGCCAATTTCACGATCAATTCAGCCACGGTCATCGTGCGCCTTTCATACGTGCCATCCGCTGCGCCACTCAGCCTGGATGGATCATGATCTCCATCGTTTCGTCCAGATCGTCGTCGTCGGAAATTTCTTCTTCGGCGAGTTTGACGCCGCACAGGCACACGTCGCCATCCATGACGACGAGCGCGACGGGCTCAATCATTTTATCCACGCACGGCCCCGTGACGCACACACCCGTCTCGACGTCGAATTCGGCCTTGTGCCTGCCGCAACGCAATCTTTGACCGTCCTCGCTAAAACATTTGCCGTCGCCGATGTTGAGCCAGGAGCCCTGGTGCGGGCAGATGTTTACATAGCCCACACACTGATCGTTTTCGGTCCGAACGACGAAAATCGAAAAGGGGCGCGTTTCTCCTTCATCCGTGACGCGCGACAGGCTGAAGGGCGTCGCTTGGCCGCGCTCCAGACTGTCGAGCGCGCAAATGACGTAGAGACTCACATCGCCCTGCATGCCAAAATCCTCGTCGTCGTCTATCCGCTCCCTCTAGGCGCATCGCGCTCGAGAGCGAAAATTTCGGCGCACGATAGTGTCTGAAAGACAACAATCTTCCTCGCGCAACGTCCAAGGCGCGAACAAGCATTATTCTTGCCGAACCCTGCGCCAAGCGCGATTATTGCTTCGTCGTAGGAATCGATGGCTATCAGCGGAGGCGAAAAGTGGTCATGCTCCAGGTTGACGAACGCAATCAAGACGATCTTTCGCGACTTGCCGGCTGTTACCTCTACGCGGGGACGCAGATCAGCGTCGAAGACGGCATCGTGCATCGCGAAGACGGCCCCGCGGTGATTTTTCCCGATGGCGTGGTGCGCTGGTATTTGCGCGGCAAGGAAGTCAGCCGCGCCGTCAATTCGCTATTTTACGACAACAAATGGCCCCTTGCGAAGGGACTCGATACGGCCGAAAAGCGCGCCCGTTTCGCCGAAACCTTCCTGACCTGAAACCAAGCTTCCCTTCCGCAATACGTCCTTCGCGGAAGGGATCCTTTTACGCGACGCGATGGGCCAAATCAGGCCGCAGCGTTGTTTGCGGCGATGCTCGCGCGCAGTTCTTCGAGCTTGTCGCGCGTCAGACGGAACACGCCACGACCGCCGGAAAGCGCCTGATAGGCGTCGGGCGCGTTCAGACTGACCCAGTCGAACCAGGCCTGCGCGGAATTCGGCGTCGGCCGCTCGCTGATTTCAATGACGCCGCCGTCGGGCCCAAAGCGAACATGTAGCATGACAATATCGGAAGACATTTCTCCCTCCTCCTTTATAAGCCCGACGCGAAGCCGAGCAGTTCGATCTTGACGTTTTCCGTCCCGAGAATCTTCGCCTGGCACGCCAGGCGCGACTTCGAGCCGATGCCAACGATGGTGTCGAGCCTTTCGTTCTCTTCGCGCGCGATCTTGGAAATGCCCTTGCGGCCTTCATGCACGTAGATGTGACAAGAGCCGCATTGCGCCTTTCCTTCGCACTTGTGATTGATCTCCTCGCCGCTCGACATGATGATCTGCAGCAAGGTCGCGCCCTCGGCGGCGTCCACCGTCTTTCCGGAGGGCATGATGGTTACGGTCGGCATTTCGATACTCCTGGTTGGCATTTAGACGATTAGTAAATGGCGGCGCCGGCGCCGACATTGATCGACGCTTCCTTCATCGTCTGCACGATGAATGCGATTTGGCGCTCTTGCAGATGGACGTGGAAAGGCATTGCGACGGCGCGGTCCGAAACTTTTTCGGCGACGAGAAAACTGCCGCGACGATAGCCGTAGTCGAAATAGCGCCGCTGCGTATGCAAGGGATTGCTGTAAGCGGCGGCTTCCACCTTTTCGACGAGCAAATCCTCGACGATCGAGTCGCGGCTGGATTTGCTGAAGCGCGTGCCGAGATGAACGACGTAAAGAAACCAGTGCACTTCGTCGACCTCTGGCCCGATGAAGGGATCCTTGATGCCTTCGAAGGATTTGACGTGCTTGAAGTAGTAGTGCTCGATGAGCTTACGCTTCTCGAGAATTTCTTCGAGCCTTCGCAGCTGCGCCATGCCCAGCGCCGCGCTCATGTCGCTCATCGGCGCCTGATAGGGCGCGCTGGAGCCCACCACGACCGATGCGCGCTCACTCGGTCTATGCGCGCGGAAGCGCCGCATCGCCACCGCGACGTCGATGTCGTCGGTGACCACCATGCCGCCTTCGCCGCAGACCAGCGGCCCGGGCTGCGAGAAATCGAACACCGACGCGTCGCCGAAGGTGCCGACAAGCGCGCCCTTGTATTTGGAGCCGATGGCTTCGGTGGAATCTTCGAGCAGGATGAGCCGATGCTTGTTGGCGATCTCGCGCAGCTCCGCCCATTGCGCCGGATGGCCGTTGGTGTTGCTCGCCACGATCGCGCGCGTTTTGTCGGTGATCAGCGCCTCGATCTTTCCGGTCGCGATGACGCCGGACCAATAGTCGATGTCAGCGAACACCGGCTTGGCGCCGGCAAGCGCGATCGCATGCACAGTTTCGCGGAAGGAATGCGGAGAGGCGATCACTTCATCGCCCGGACCGATCTCGTACGCGGCGAGCGCGAGCAGCAGCCCCATCGTGCCGCTTGGCGTAGCCACGGCGTATTTGCGTCCGAGATAGGCGGCGAAGGCGGCTTCGAACGCCTCCATCACCGGTCCGCTGGACAAGCGGCTGGAGCGCAGCACCGCCTCGACCGCGGCAATGTCGTCGAGCGTGATGTCGGGGTCAGAGAGCGGAATGAGATCGCCGCCCGAGGCCTCGGCGGGCGCAGACGGCTTCGCTTCGAATGTATCGTCCACTTCAGCCCGCGCGTTCATCGCAAACTCCCCCGGAAGGCGACGATAACGCCCGTGGCGCGCGCTGGATCGTCGGTGACCGTCACGCAATGATCGGCGCCGTCGAGCAAATGCACGTCGCAGGTCGTAAAGCTGCGGAAAGGCGTTTCGATTACGTCCGACACGTCGCAGCGCGTCCAGGAGAGATGGGAGAATTTGGCGCGCAGCTCCGACAGCGCCGGCGTCGCCTCGGTCCCGAGCAGTCTTTCGATCTCCGTCAGTTCCACGTCGCTGATCGCCATCATCTATCCTCTGTCGAGATCGAACTCACTGCCAGAAGCGCCGCTCGGCGTCTTCCTTGAGATGTTCGAGCAACTCAGCAAGACGTGGAAACTCGCTGTCCAGCTCCCACACGCCGATTGCATGGTCCTTGCGAAGAAGGCGCCAATTGCCTTTGCGCTCGTCGAAGAGCACTAAGGCGATATCGATGACGCCGCCGTCCGGATCGACGTTTCGCGAACAACACGGACTCTGAATGCGATAGCCGTTCGCAGTTTTCATCACGACGGGCGTGACATAGCGGTAGCGACGCCGTTGTTCCAAGGCGCGCACGATGCGCTTGTAGTCGAATTCGTTCGGCTGAGCCGATGCGGCGCCACCGAGTGTCGTGACCGTCGATCGCATGCTCGCCAACGCTCCTCTTACAAGGGCGCGATCTCTTCCTCGAGACAACCGACGACACGGCCGTCGGGAAATTCAACGAGGTAGATCGGCGTATTCGTGTCGGTATGCGATCCCACCTGCACGATTTCGCCCAAGCCGCCGTTGGCGACGAGCAGCGCCTCCGGTTTCTCGTCGGGATAACTCCCATCATTGACCAGATCGACGAGCGTCTTCACTCGCTGACCCCATTGATATTTCGGCATTCGTGGTTCGAACACGTTCACACTCCTCAAGGCAGCGGGAGATCGACGTCATCGCGCGGATTAGCGGACTCGAGCTCCTTGCGCTTCATGCCCACCCGATTGCCGCTTTCGGTGAACTCAATCCCGTAGATATAGAATTGTTGGAGAAACGTGCCGATGCTCACGACGTAGCCTTCCTCGCCTTTCTTGGCGAGAACCTCGCCGATCTCCTTGCCGGCGTATGTCCCGTCGTTTCGGATCGTACGCTTCGCCTTCACTTTCTCGCCGAAGGAAAAGACGGGCGGCGCAGTCAGTTCACAAACTTCACTGTCGCGAACGATGTTGCTCATCGCTGCCTTCTTCCGTGGTGCCGGTTTGCAATTTCACGCTGCTCAAGCCGCCGGGAATCGGTCTCTCTATCGACCTGGGCCGGCGCTTTCGAACTGGCTGATGGAACTGCAAAGCGGCGTTTGTCGCTTTGCATTGCAAGAGGCAACATGCGTGCCATGCCGCAGTGTGAGGAGGTCAGCCGAAGGAGCCCAGGGCCTGTACCTTTGCCGACAAGCGAGACATCGCATTCAAGAATGAATGTAAAAAATGCAACATCCGTCCAAATTTGTTTGGCGACGCTTCTGCGTTGCGGGCGCGACGACAGTTTCGGCCATGCTTCTTCCGCCGACGCGCAGGAAACACCGGGCGCTTTGGTCGGCTCGCCAGCCGCCGCGCCAGGCGTGAGAGTAAGGTGACGATCTTTTAGCGGATCAGGATCTCGCAAGCGCGATCGATCGGAAGCGCGATCGGTATGATGCCCTGGATGGTGAGAAACTTCAGCTCGTTTTTCGTCAGCACGGCCGGATCGACGATCGCGTGATGCGTCGTCGTCGAGCGCTTCATGATCTGCCGGGCGTATGTGCGCAACAACTGATCGTGGAAGCGACAGCCGACAAACAGGAAGCTGCGCTCGGACCGGCGATTCTTCACCGCTTCCGGCAAGGGCGTCTGAATGTCGATCTCTGTCAGCACCTCGACGTAATCCGCGTCAGAGATCAGAAAATTCTTGGCGGGCGCAATGCTGCCATGCGGCTTGTAGAGGACGGTCTTCCAGGCGTCGGCTTTTTCCTTGGTGGATTCCGTTCCGTCGGCTTCGTAGAACCGGTACCAGCGGTCCTCGCCGATGCCGGCGCGGGTGATGCCCTGGATCTCGCCCCAGTCGCTACGGCCTTCGAGCGCCGAACGCATCGTCGCGTCGTACCAGCTGTCAACGATCATGGGCAGCTGCAGCGACGCAAGGTAGAAATGCAGCGGCGTCGGCGCGATGCTGTCGTTGAAGGCCTGCGACATTAACGTCGAGACGGTCGAACGATGCTTCATGTTCTCGATGTGCTGCGCGCTTGCCCAGCAGTTGCCTTTGGCGCGTTTTGGCAGCGCCACCTTTGTCCCGAAAAACGCGGCGAGCGTCTCGGGCGTCATCGGCACCTCGGTTGGCGTGAGCTGCGTCAACCCAGGACCGATATAGGGAATAACGGTCCCCGTCTTCAGCTCAGCGGCAATTTTGCCGAGGGCCTCCTCGGCTTTCTCGCCTTCGAGAAGGACGTAGCTGTCAAATGGAGCGTTCATCGCGTTCACTCCCCTTCGCCGCGCTTGCGCGCATTGACCGTTATCGGAAGCGAAGTGCCGGCCGCCATCTCCGGCAGATCGAGAACCCAGCCGTTGGCGATCTTGATCCAGCCGCCCCACAAACTCTCGTGCTCGGTTTCGACGATCGGCTCTTCCAGGTCCTTTTTGGGGACGTAGATCGACAAGCCGGTCTCTGGCGAACGGCGGATCATGATCTTCATTACATCGACTCCTTTGGCGCGGTCATTGCGCCCCGCGCTAGTTCGTGAGCAGCTGCGCTTCCGTATGGCGCGACGCCTGCGCGATATTCCTTAGCTTGGCGACGATGCCGGGCAGCGTCTCCAGCACATCGTCGACCTCCTCGATGGTGTTTTCTCGCGAGAAGGAGAAGCGGATGGCGCCATGCAACGCCTCCTCCGGCACGTTCATCGCGCGCAGCACATGCGACGGCTCGGTCGATCCCGCCGTGCAGGCCGAGCCGGTTGAGGCCGCGATGCCGGCCCGATCCAAATGGGTCAGTATCGCTTCGCCCTCTATGTCGGAAAAGGCGATGTTGGACGTGTTGACGAGACGATTGTCGACGTCGCCGGAAATCTGACACCGGCCGATCCGCTGCGTCACGCCGGCTTCGAGCCTGTCACGCAAGGCCGCGATATGGACGGCGTCTTCCTGCAGGCGCAATCGCGCCAATTCGGCGGCGG
>WSXZ01000064.1 GCA_009773555.1 Methylocystaceae bacterium
GCCGACCTGGCCTTCTCCGCGATTTCCCGCGACTGCTCGCCCACTGTCGTCAATGCGGCCTCAGCCCTCTCCATGGTATCGTCGTACTTAGCGCTGACGTCGTCAGCTATGGAGCCGGCCTTCGCGGCGGCGTTCGCCGACGCCTTGGTCACGGCGTCTTGCGCTTCCTGGACCTTGTTCGTGACTTGCGATGTTATGCTCATGCCCGCTTCTCCGCTGTTATTGCCCCGCTGGGCGAATACTGAACTTCCAGATCGGTTGATTGTTCCTCGCCGCGCCCCAACTGGCGCACGCTACTCTGGAAGATTGATCTCGTGCTGAGGGAACACGTGGCTGATGGTCACTGTTCCGGCGATGAGCAGAGGCGTCGCGAGGATCGCGCCGACCGGCCCCCAGAGCCACGTCCAGAACACGAGTCCCAGGAAGACCAGTCCCGGATTCAGAGTCAGTCGGCTGCCGATCACGCTCGGCGATACGACATTGGCCTCTAACGTGTCTGCGACGAGAAGAATGAGCGGGGCGACGAGCGCCTGCGAAAGCGATCCGAACGTCGCGAAGCCGACCAGAAACAATGCGACGTAGATCGCGATCGGGCCGACATAAGGGATGAATTCGAGAGCGAAGGCGAAGATGCCCCAAAGCAGCGGATTTGGAAGGCCGACAGCAAAAGCGGTCACGGCGACGATGAGCGCCAGAACGAGGTTGATGGCGGCCACCACCGCCATATAGCTCTTGAGATCTCGTTCGATGTTGTTCAGAAGCCGCAGCGTGCGCAACCGCGTTTCTTTGTCATCGGAGAAGAAGACGAGGTAGCGGCGCAGCTCCTCTCGTCCGGACAAGGAGAAGAACAAGGCCGCGAGAAATACAATCAACTCGCCGACTGTCGGGGTAAGAAAATTCATCGTTGACTGCAGGACTGCCGCTGCGTCAAAGGAGCCGCCTCCGGTTCTTGCGAATGTGCTTTGCAGCCGCTCCAGCGAAAAAGCCGGGCCAAACGCGGATCGCAGCTTATCGCTGAATGAGGTCAACAGTTCGGGCGCGCGACCAACCCAGTCGACAGCAATCGTCGAACCCTGAACAATCGCTGCATGAATAATCAGCAAGGCGCCAAAGACGACCGCAGCTGCAAAAATGCTCGGCGGCAGGCCCCATTTTCGCAGGGTGGTCACCCACGGCCCGAGCATGAAAGCGAGCACGCCTGCCGAAACGATCGGCACCAACAGGGTTTGCGCCAGGCTCATCGCGACGGCGAGCATCAGCACGAACATGCCAATGAGCGCCCATGATGAGATTCTCTGGAGACCGAGCGAGGGTTCCAGCGGCTGGTGTTGGACCGTCTGCGTCGACAAGTTGAGCCCCGGGAAAGCGCGACAATTTCGCCGAGACGTAACGCAACGGCGCTAGCCAATGTTCCACTGGCACCGCGCCGACGCGCCAGCTTGCGGAGGGCAACCGCTTTTACAGTCCCGGAAAGATGTCCTTGCCGTCTTCGGCAAGTTTCGCTTCGCCGATCGATTTTTGAAATTCACCAACGACGATCTGCGCCAGTCCGGTGAGCGTGAGATGGGTCGACTGCGTGGCGAGTCCGAGGGTCAACTTGGTCTTGCCCATGGCCTCGTTCGCATAGCCGCGCATCTGATCAGTAGCGCCCGACTGCACAATGTTGTCGAGCGCCCCCCACATCGAATCCTTCACTTGGGCGACCCGGTAACGAGCCCGAGTTGACGGCTCCAGATCGACAGAATTTCCCTCTGCGCTTGCCGGTGGATTCGATGCATCGCCAGAACGGCGTTCTTCATCGGCGCAGATAATGGGGTCCCCGCCATTTTCAGTTAACGCATCCATCGATTCCATGCTCCTAAATCTCAGTTCCTGGGTTCGGCCAAGGCCGCCCGCCAGGATGAAAACTGATTTGAAGGGTTCTATGTTCCGAGGGTTCGCGCAGTCGCGTATCGCGCAGCTCGAGGCTCGGAGCGGCCGCTAAATAAAAACCGGCGTCACGAAACTGGCGATGCGCAATTTACTTGAACGGCTTCTCGACGCCTGGCGGCAATGCGACGTGGAACCCCTGATTGATCGACGAAAACATCTGATAAAAACCGGACAGGACGACGAGTTCAACAAACCCTTCGACGCCGAAGGTCTGAATGGCTCTGTCCTGAACGCTCTGCGGAATATTTCGCCAGGACAAGCTCGACGCCAGCACCGCGGTGACGAGATCATAGGGCGATGAAGCGACGGCGCCTAAGTCGTCGCCTCTTTCCAGGGCGCTGATCAGCGAGGATGGAACGCCCGCCGCTTCGGCGTGCTGAACATGATCAGCCCATTCGAAGTCGGCCCCGGTCCGACGCGCGACGAACAGCACAACGAACTGATAGACCTCGCGGGGCAGATGGCCCTGGAACTTCAGGTAATAGCCCAGGTCCTCGATCTTTTCGCAAAGCTGCGGATGGTTCATCAGTGCGGCGTAGGGACCGCCGAAGCCCGCGCCCTGCGCCTTCCGCCGTTCGACCATGCGGTCGTAGCGCGCGCGATCGGCTGGCGACAGCGTTGAAGGATCAAAAGGCAACTGAGCCATCGGCGCTTCCTCTTGTCACTCGTGATAGGAATAGGCCGCAATGGCCTCTGCCCAGTCCTTCAGGCAGGGGCCCACGCCCTGCAAGGCTCTTTCGAAAGCGGCGGCAAGATCGCCCGGAGAGCGCACGGTTTCGGCGCGAGAGCCCAGAGCCCGTGCGAACCCTGCCCAGTCGTGATCCGGCAAACGCGTCAGTTCGTCGGGCGTTGGACCGAGTACATGCGCGCGCAACCAAACATTACCGAGCGCGGCATTGTTGATGACGACATAGATCACTGGCAGCTGGTAGCGCGCCGCGGTGGCGATTTCCATGCCGCCCATGCGCATGCATCCATCGCCTGTGACGACCGCCACGCGGCGGTGCGGCTGCGCGCATTGCACGCCGATCGCAGCGCTGATCGCCCAGCCCATCGGGCCGAGATTGGTGGCGGACACATAGGTTTTGGGTTCGTAAGCTTCCCAGTAATGGCCGGCGAAAGCGCGATGTGCGCCGGAATCCACCACAAGAACGCCGTCGCGCGGGAATGCCTTTCTGAGTTCGCTGATGACGCGCGCCGGATGAATCGGAGCCGCATCGCTTTCGCAGTTTTCCGGATCCTGCAGGCGGGGTTGGGAGCGGATCTCGGACACCCAAGCCGCGCGTGCGGAGAGCGTCGGGTCGAGAGCCGCGCGCAATTTATCACCTTGGTCGAGCAGATAGCCAAGATAGGCGCCGCAGCTGCCAACGATCCCGCCGTCCTGGACATGCGTCCCGATCGCGGAGGGCAGCAAGTTCACGCAGATCGTCTTACTGGGTTTGACCTGGAGCGCCCAATGCATCGTGTCGCGCTCGTTTAGTCCCGACCCCAGAATGATCAGCAGATCGAGCGAGGGGTCCATCAACGCCGCGTGGGAATGGTGCGTCCCCGCATAGCCGAACACGCCGAGCGAAAGCGGATGGTTCTCTGGGAAGACGCCCTTCCCGCGCAGCGTCGTCGCGACGGGAACGCGCCAGGTCTCGGCGAATTCCTTCAGCGCATTGGCGGCGTTCGAATGCTCGACGCCCGCGCCGGCCAATATCGCGATCTTGACAGGCGGCTTGCCGCCGGCGGAGCCCAAGAAATGTTGGAGCGACGATTCGGCGGCGGCCATCGGCAGCGCGTTGTAGTCGATCAGCGCCCGGTCAATCGGCGTATGGGTGACGGAGATCTCTGCGGCCAGGCAGTCGCCCGGCAATGAGAGGTGCACGGGCGCAGCGGGACGGGTACGAAGCTGTAGCAGAGCGTGTTCAAACAGATGCGGCATATTCTTCGGATTGTCGATCGATGAGGAATAGCGCGTCAGCGGCTTCATGATCGCGACGTCATCCAGCGTCTGGGGGCTTGCGTCCTGAAATACGCCCAGCCCCTCGAGGACAGTCGCCACTTCGCCGCTCATCAGAAGAAGCGGCGAGCCATCGGACTGCGCCGTCGCCACGGCGGTGACGGTGTTGGTCAGGCCCGGTCCGCCGATGCAGATAGCGGCGCCGAAACTTCCGCTCGCGCGTGCGTAGCCGTCCGCCATATAGGCGGCGCCGCCCTCTTGCGCCGCCACGATCGGCGTCAGCGCCTCCTGCCGTCCCAAGGCGGGCAGAAAGGGATCGACGAGGCCGCCCGGGACCATGAACACATGGTCGAGTCCTTCGCGCGCCAGCGCTTCGAGGATAAAATCGACCCCTAGGTGCATTCCCAGCTCCATTGACGCGTCGGGCGCGCATGAAAAAAGCGCATTCGCCAGCACCTCATATAGTTGAGCGCAAGCTTGAGGATCAATGGACGATTTTGATTGCGACAGTCTAGCGGCAGCAAGCGACGCCTCGTGGCGCATCGCGAACTCGGCCGTCGCCGCCTGAAGTGAATCCGTGCGACCGAATTCCTATATGCTGGCGGCGCTGCTTCAAGAGCCGCGCAGACGCGCTTTGCACCTTCGGCTAGATGACCAAGGATCTGATCGTTCCCGCCGCGGAGGGCCTCTACTGCCCTCCTGGAAAATTCCACATCGATCCCTGGCGCCCGGCGGCTCTGGCGGTGATTACGCACGGCCATTCCGATCACGCGCGATGGGGCAGCAGCGCCTATCTTTGTCACGAGGATTGCGCGCCGATCCTGCGCAGACGACTCGGCGAAGTTCGCATCGAGACGCTGCGTTATGGCGAGCGCCGAGACATTGGCGAGGTGCAGCTCTCGCTGCATCCCGCCGGCCACGTCCTCGGCTCGGCGCAGGTGCGCATCGAGCATCGCGGCGAAGTCTGGGTCGCCTCCGGCGACTACAAGCTCGAAGCGGATGGCGTCAGCGCGCCTTTTGAGCCTGTTCCGTGCGATGTCTTCATTACCGAATCGACCTTCGGCCTACCGATCTATCGCTGGCGCCCGCAATCTGAAGTGATGGCCGACATCAATTCATGGTGGGCGGAAAATGCGCGCGCGGGACGCGCCAGCATCATGCAGGCCTATGGGCTCGGCAAAGCGCAGCGCCTGCTCAAACATCTCGACACGAATATCGGCCCGATCGTCTGCCATGGCGCGATCGAACCGCTCAATCAGATTCATCGCGATCTCGGCATCGCGCTGCCGCCAACCTTCAACGTCGGCGCGCTCGACAAGGCGGAGCTCTCGCGCTGCTTTGCGCTGGCGCCGCCTCCTGCCGTGCAAAGCGGATGGGTTCGACGCTTTGGCGATCATTCCGACGCTTTCGCCAGCGGATGGATGCAACTGCGCGGCAATCGGCGACGCCGCGGCGTCGACCAAGGCTTCGCGCTTTCCGATCATGCCGACTGGCCGGGCCTGTTGCAGGCGATCGCCGCAACCGGCGCGGAGCGTATCCTTGTCACCCATGGAAGCGGGGAGGCGCTTTCGCGCTATCTGCGCGAAAGGGGATATGACGCGCGGCCGATGGCGACTGAATATGGCGACGAGGAAGGCGAGGCGGAGCCGAACGTCGACGCCGACATAGACGGCGCATGAAGACCTTCGCCACGCTTTACCGACGTATCGACGCGGCGACGTCGACGCAGCACAAGAGACAGGCGCTGACCGATTATCTACGCGTTGCGATCAGCGATCCCGAGCAATACGCCAGCGCCGCCTGGACGGTCTATTTTCTCGCCGGCGGCAAGCCGCGCCAGATGATCTCGACCAAGCTCCTACGCCAGCTCGCCTTGGAGGCGACGGATCTGCCCGAGTGGCTCATTGACGAGTGCTATCACAGCGTCGGCGACCTCGCCGAGACTCTGGCGCTTTTACTGCCGTCGCCGACGCGCGTGGAAGACGCGCCGCTCGACGTCTGGATGAACGAACGGCTATTGCCCTTGCGCGAGCGTGATGACGCTGCGCGGCTCGCGGCGCTACGCGAGTGGCTCGACGCCATGCCGTCCGACGACCGCTTGCCCTTCTTTAAGCTCGTCACCGGCGAATTGCGCATCGGCGTCTCGAAGCTGCAAATGACTCAGGCGATCGCCCAGGCGACGGCGCTTGACGCCAAGCTCGTGGCGCAGCGGATGATGGGCTACACGCAGGCGAATCGCACGCCGCATGCGCAAGATTTCGTCGCGCTCGTCGCGCCAGCCGAGGCGGGCGAAGAGGGGCGGCCTCTGCGCGGCCAGCCTTATCCGTTCTTTCTCGCGCATTCGCTTCAGGCGTCGCTCTCGGCCTTTCCAGAACTGCTCGGTCCTGTCGACGACTGGCTCGTTGAATGGAAATTCGATGGCATACGCGCCCAGTTCATTCATCGCGCCGGAGAGTGGTGGCTGTGGTCGCGCGGCGAAGAACTCGTCAGCGACAGCTTTCCGGAGCTTGCCGCGCTCGTCGATTTTCTCCCCGACGATATTGTCCTTGATGGCGAGCTCATCGTCGTCGCGCCCCGTTCGGACGTGCGTTCCGCGGTGGACGATCTTAGCGATCTGCGCCCCTTTTCTGAATTGCAGCAGCGTCTCGGACGCAAGGTTCTCACGCCAAAAATGCTGCGCGACAGGCCAGTGGCGCTGATCGCTTATGATCTGCTCGAGAAAGACGGCCGCGATCTGCGTGAAAGGCCGCAGCGGGAGCGACGCGCGCTCCTCGAGGAGGTCGTGTCGCGCGCGCATTCTACTGCGATGCAGGTCGGCGCCGATTTGCCGTTGCGACTGAGCCCAGCGCTGACGCAACCCGATTGGGAGTCCTTCGCACGACAGCGTGAAGAGGCGCGGGCGCGCGGCGCCGAAGGCATGATGCTGAAGGCGATGGGCGCGCCGTATGGCGTCGGACGCCAGAAGAGCGGCGCTAATCTGTGGTGGAAATGGAAGCTCGATCCGATGAGCGTCGACGCCGTGCTGATTTACGCCGCGCGGGGTCATGGGCGACGTTCCGGCGTCTACAGCGATTACACTTTCGCGGTGTGGAGCGGCCCGCCGGAGCAGACGGACCGCACGCTGCTGACCTTCGCCAAGGCCTATTCGGGACTTTCCGACGAGGAGATGCGCAAGGTCGACGCGACGATCAGAAGGACGACGATCGAGAATTTCGGGCCGGTGCGCAGCGTGCGCCCGACGATGGTTTTCGAACTCGGCTTCGAGGGAATTGGCGCCAGCAACCGCCACAAAAGCGGCATCGCGGTTCGCTTTCCCCGCATGTTGCGCTGGCGACAGGACAAGCCCGTGGAGGACGCCGACACGATCGAGGCGCTACGCGGGCTCTTACCTGGCGGCGGCGCATGAGCGGACGACGCGCAAAACAGTCCGCCGTGAAGAGTTTACTCGCGGAGCGCGGTTGGAAGCCGTTTCGCTTTCAGCAGGACGTGTGGCGGGAAATGGCGGAGGGACGCAGCGGCCTGCTGCACGCGACGACTGGCGCCGGCAAAACTTTGGCCGTCGCGCTCGGCGCCTGGCAGGCCCTCGCCGATGACGCGGAAGAGCCGCCACGACTCTGTGTTCTCTGGATCACGCCGATGCGCGCCCTTGCCGCGGACACCGCCAAGGCGCTCAACGAGGCGTTCGACGGGCTCTCCGCGCATGGCCAGCGTTGGACCGTCGGCGTTCGCAGCGGCGACACGCCCTCCGCCGAGCGCGCCCGGCAGGCGCGCCGTCCGCCCAGCGTGTTGATCACGACGCCGGAGAGCCTGTCGCTCATGCTCTCGCGCGCCGACGCTCGCGACTATCTCGGCGCGATCAGATGCGTCGTCGTCGACGAGTGGCACGAACTCATCGGCAATAAGCGCGGCGTGCAGACGCAGCTCGCGCTGGCGCGCTTGAAGCGCTGGCGCCCGGATCTGCTGATTTGGGGCATGTCGGCGACGCTTGGCGATCTTGAAGAAGCAAAGCGCGTCCTGCTCGGTCCAGCCGATGCGCCGCATGGCGCGGTTGTGGCGGGCGGCGTGCGCAAGGAAATCGTCATCGACACGTTGTTGCCGGAAGATTTCGCGCGCTTTCCCTGGGCCGGGCATCTCGGGATCAAAATGGCGCCGCAGGTGGTCGCTGAGATCGATCAATCTCCGACGTCGCTCGTTTTTACCAACACGCGCTCGCAGGCGGAAATCTGGTATCACAATCTTTTGCGCGCCCGGCCGGACTGGGCGGGACTTATCGCGGTGCATCACGGATCGCTGGCGCGGGAATCGCGCGATTGGGTCGAGGATGGACTCAAAGCCGGCAAACTTAAAGCGGTCGTCTGCACGTCCAGCCTCGATCTTGGCGTCGATTTTCTTCCCGTCGAACGCATTCTGCAGGTCGGCTCGCCCAAGGGCGTCGCGCGCCTTTTGCAGCGCGCCGGCCGCAGCGGCCATTCTCCGGGGCGCACGTCCCGCATCACGCTCGTGCCGAGCCATGCGCTCGAGCTTGTCGAATCGTCAGCTGTGCAGCAGGCGGTGCGGGACGGCCGCATCGAAAGCCGCCGCACGCCGAACGCGCCGCTCGACGTTCTGGTGCAGCATCTCGTCACCATCGGACTGGGCGGCGGCTTCAAGCCTGATGAATTGCTCGACGAAATTCGTTCAACGGCGGCCTATGAACATCTCTCAGACGAAAATTGGCGCTGGTGTCTCGACTTCGTCAGCGGCGGCGGGCCAAGCCTTTCCGCCTATCCCGAATATCGCCGCTGCGGCCCCGGCGCTGACGGCGTGTGGCGCGTGACGGATAAGCGGATCGCGCTGCGTCATCGCCTCAATGTCGGGACGATTACAGCGGACGCCCGCGTTCTCGTCCAATATGGACCAGCGCCGATGGGCAAGAAGCTCGGCGTCGTCGAGGAAAGTTTTATTGCGCGGCTGAAACCCGGCGACAGCTTCTGGTTTTCAGGACGGGTGTTGGAGTTCGTGCGCTTGCGCGACCTTGTCGCCTATGTGCGGCCGTCAAAGACTCGCAGCGGCGCCGTGCCGCGCTGGGACGGCGGGCGGATGCCGCTTTCGACGACTCTGGCGGACGCCATGGTCGAGCAATTGCAGCGCGCGGCCGAGGGCCGTTATGACACGCCGGAGCTGCGGGCGGCCGAGAAAATGCTCAGATTGCAGGCGCGCTGGTCGCATCTGCCGACGCCGACGACGCTGCTTGCTGAAACATTGAAAAGCCGCGACGGCTGGCATTTGTTTCTCTATCCCTTCGCGGGCCGCAACGCGCATATCGGCATGGCGAGCCTGATCGCCTGGCGCGCCGCGCAGAGGACCGCTGGCACATTCTCGATCGCCGTGAATGATTACGGCTTCGAGCTGCTGAGCGCCGACCCACGCGACTGGGCCGCCATGCTGCCGGAATTGATTGCGCCGCGCGCCATTCATGATCTGACGCACGAAACGCTCGCCAGCTTGAACGCTGCGGAGCTGGCGCGCCGACGGTTTCGCGACATTGCGCAGATCGCCGGACTCGTCGTGACCACCTATCCGGGGCATCATAAGAGCCTGCGCCAGTTGCAGGCGTCGTCCAGCCTGTTCTACGACGTGTTTCGCAAATTCGATCCCGAAAATGGGTTGCTGCGCCAGGCCGAACGTGAAGTCCTGGAAGACGCGCTCGACATCGCGCGCCTTGCCGAGAGCTTCGAGCGGCTGCAAAATAGAGAGCTCGTCCATGTCGCGCTGCAGCGCTGCTCGCCGCTCGCCTTTCCGCTGATGGTCGAGAGAATGCGCGAGCGCCTCAGCAATGAAACGCTCGCGGCGCGCATCGAGCGTATGATTTCGCAGTTGGAGCGCGCCGCGGACAAATGTTAGAACCTGACGATACTTTGCGGGGTGAAGGCGCGGGCCTCGTCTCCTCTCACCAGCATCGCGGCGTCGTTTTGCTGCCGCAGCGCGCCGTCTGGCGCGTTGAGACGCGCACGCTGTTCATCGCCGACGCGCATCTTGGCAAGGCGGCGACATTTCGCGCGCTGGGCCAGCCGGCGCCAAAGGGAACGACGCGCGACAATCTCGACCGGCTCGACTCGCTCATAGATCGATTCAATCCCATCCGACTCGTCTTTCTCGGCGATTTGTTTCACGCCCGGCAGGCGCATGCGCCGGGGGTGGCGGCCGCCTTTCTCGACTGGCGCAGGCGTCACGCTGTGTTGCGCCTCACGCTCGTGCGCGGCAATCATGATCGGCGCGCCGGCGATCCGTCGGAACAGTTCGGAATCGAGCTTGTCGACGAGCCCTATGACGCAGAAGGGATCGTTGCACGTCACCACCCGCTTGCGTCCGACGAATGCGAAGGGCAGGGGGCGACCATTCTTGCGGGGCATCTTCACCCCTGTGTCCGGATGAGCGGGGCGGCGCGCGACAGCGTTCGTCTTCCTTGCTTTGTGCTGCAGGAGCGACAGATCGTGCTCCCGGCCTTCGGCGCCTTCACGGGCGGGGCGCTGGTGCGTGGGCGCGGCGCAAAGACCTGCGCGATCGTCGACGAACGACTGCTCGTCGCAGACTAGCTGCGCGTTGCGTGGAGCGTGGCGACAGGTGGGGAAGGCAGGCGAGCGAGCAATTCGATCTCGTTTCCCAGCAGGCCAAGCGCATTCACTTTGGCGTAATCCGCTGCGATCAGCCGCTCTCCAATGTCGCGTCGGTAACGCATGTTGGGGATGTGCACGCGCTCGATCAGCCGATAGGCGTCGCGGCGCGCGCTTTGGATCGTTCCCCCGCACCCCGTGGCCACCATCGTCCAGCCATAGGCGCCGGCAGTAACGAGCTGCCCATTGTCGAGCGCCACTTCGCAATAGTGCAGATTTTCTTGTTCCTCGCGCGACAATGCGCCGTCAAAGAGGATCGGCATGCCGATCGGCTCTTCCGCCTGTCGTCGCGAATAGGGGAAAGGCGGGACCGTTAGCACGACTCCGACCGAGAACCCGTCATCGACGTCCAGATGATCGTGATCGCGCCGGACCATCGCCTCAAACAATTGCGGCCAGGACATGCGCTGCAACGGAGACAGAATGGCGAAGCCGGGGTAACCGAATCTGCAGGTAAACTCGAGCGGCCAGATACCTTGCTCATTGACGATGGTGTTGAGGTTCACATAGCCGCAGTGGCCGTGACGCCTGAGCAAAGGCTCGATCTTTGCCAAAGTTTTCTCAAAGAAGAGGGTCGAGTTCTCTCGCCCGGGAAAAAGCGCTTGTGCTCCCAGTCGAGACAGGCGGGCCGTAAAAACTTCTCGCCGTCGAAGTAAGCGCCGACGCCCATCTCGACGCCATCTATGAAATCCATCAGGACGAAGCCGGCTGCGTCCGCAGGACTGTCGGGCAGATTTTGCAGCAGCGCTGAAATGTCGCGTCCGTCGCCGAGACCGCCGACGAAGTTGCGATGCGCCAATTCCGGCGCATTGAATTTTAGGACATAGCGTCCGGGGCGCTCTCGAAGGAAGCGCAACCCATCCTGCCTTATCGAAAAGTGGTGGGTCGCCGCGGTTGAGAGGCCGAGCTCGGCGAGAAGGCTCTGCGCATAGGCGCGGTCGATTTCAAGCCGGTCGCCGAAAGCGCTTCCGCCGATGACATTGAATCCGTCTTTGCGCAAGGCGTCCTGCAAGCCGCCGCACGAGACGTTTTCGAATAGGATGATTCCTTCGCCGCCGGCGCTCTTCACCCATTGCAGTTCCGAACGCCAGTCGTTCGTCTTGGCGATCATTCCGTTCAGAATGTTCTGGCAGAGTGGCGCGTCGATGAAGACCTTGACCTCATGTCCTTCCGCGGAAAGTCGAAGGTAGAGCGCGGCGAGGTCGCAGTAATTCCCAATCCCCAGAACCCGCATGGATGCTCCTAGGCCGCTTCACGCGGCGACTCCATCTGCAGGCGGAAATGACGTCGATAGCGCTCGAAACATCGCGCGCCATGCCAAAGTCGGAGAACCGCGCCCTCGCCGATCGCCTGCGCACGGCGCGGGTCTTCCTCGACGAGAGGCCGCAGAACTTCGCGATTCCACGCCTCGGAGTGTTTGACGTCGAGAATCGCATGGAGCGAAAAATACTGACGCTGCTTTCCGGGAACCTTGAGTCGCCGCAGCCCGCGTTCGACATGTATCGCGCGTCCGGGCGCCGTCATCTCGATCGCGCCAAGCGCGCCGAGCGAATGAAAAGCGTAGGGACGATTGCTGGCGAGCGCCACAATCATATTGCCGAGCGCGAGCGACTCCGGGCAGACGCGCTCTGGTCGCGCGTCGACGCCGAAATAGGCGGCGAGCCGCGTCAGCATCGGTCCGTGCATGCCCTGCGCATTGCCTCGGCCCATTTCGTCCCAGTAATTTCGCGCCATTTCGAGCTTGGGCGTCTGCGGCATCTTGATTTGCGTGAGGGCGACAAGATCGTCGAACCCTGCTTCGCCGGACACTTCCTGCTCAAGAAACCATTTCATGTCCTCGAAGCTTGCCAGTCGCTCGAGCCAGGGGAACAGCGGATCGTTCTGACCTGGTCCATTCTCGGCAAGGCGCTCATACCAGTCCAGGAAGGAGTCGGCGTCGATCGGAATATCGGCGACGAACGGCGCGATCGCCTCGCGAACGCTCTCTACATAGGCGATCTCCGCTTCGGCGAGCGCGGCGCGCGCATGCACGTCAGCGCGCCAGTCGCCGGAGGGCGTGAGAGGCTCGAGTCGTGCGCCGTTGCGTCGGCAAAGCTCTCTCTGGAAGCGCTCAAAGGCTTCGCCGTTTAGCGTCGGAGCCAGGTCGATCCAATCGGGATCACGCATATGTCAGCCTTCTTTTTTTATGTTGAGGAAGACTGCGGCGATGCGGTCAACATTGTCATAGGCGGAGCGCTCCAGCTCTTCGCCGAAGACGTCGGGGTCGACCTCGTCGTAATCGAAGGTTACCGGCGAGGCGTCGAGGATTGGCGTCACGGCTGCAAGGAACTGATCCACGCCGCCGACAATCGGCGAGCCGGTATAGAGCAGCAGCCTTCCGCTTTCCGTCAGACGCGGGACGCCCTCCCGTACAATGTCGACGGAAAGGGAGATGCCGAACTCGCCGCCCCCATGGCGATAAAGACGTTGGTAATCATCGACGAGATAGGGCGGATTGGCGATGATGTAGTCGAACGGGCCGCTCGCGTTCTGGAAGAGATCGCTGTGAATCGCCTGGGTGCGTTTTAACCCGTTTAACACTGCGTTGACGCGCGCATATCGCACCGCTTGGGGATTGACGTCGGCGAGCAGCAGCTCGACGCCGGGTCTCATCAGGCTCGCGGCGAATATCCCGCCCGCGCCGCTGCCGCACCCGATGTCGACGAAACGGCGGGGCGCCGAGGCTGAGATAGGCTGCGAATTAAGGACCGATTCGATGCAGCGCGCGAAACGGTAAGTGTCAGGTCCGAAGAAAACCGAATCGGCGGCGTCCGTGGGAAAGGCCGAGTGCGCAAAGATCTGGCTCTTGAGAGTCGAGAAGCGCACCTTGCTGCGCAAGAGACCGTTGCAACGCGCCAGCGCCTTCGCCTCAGCAAGTGTGCGCAAAACCGGCGCCGGCAGATCGCTCGCAGAAAAAGGCAGACTCCATCCGAATGCGCGCGTCAAATTCGAACCATCCACTGCCGGACGTTGCACGACGCGGTTATGTGTCAGCGGCGTCGTGGTGGTGAAGCGGTAGTTCTGGTCACGAAGGAACGCGCCCAACCATAGCAAGGCCTCGTCCGCGACGCTCAGGCCTTGGTGAGAAGCGTTCGACGGCCCGGTAGCCGTCTCGTCAGAGCAGAGATCCAGTTGCATCAATCGCCAACGCCCCGAGCGCCAAGAGAGGTTTCAACTCACGGCGACGAGGATAGTTCCGATACGTTTGTGCTTGGGCCAAAGTTGGATCTTAAAGCCTGCCGCAAGCGCGAGAGCGCGTAGCTAACTCTTGGCGTCGATCGCGCGCAGTTCTCCCGATGGAAGCGTATCGGCTTCGTCTTTGAGATTGACGCCGGTCAGCTGGCGTCGGCGCGCCTCATGGCAAAGATAAAGCAGTTTTCGTGCGGCGTCGGCGTAGGAAAGCCCTTGCGGGCGGATATTCGAGAGGCAGTTGCGCTCGGCGTCGCTGCGGCCGACGCGCGGCGCAAATGTAAGATAGACGCCCATGCTGTCGGGCGAGGAGAGTCCTGGTCGTTCGCCGATGAAAACCGCCACAAGCCTTGCCCCAAGCGTTTCGCCGATATCGTCGCCGAGCGCCACGCGCCCCTGTTCGGCGAGAACGATCGGCGCGATTTTCCACGATGTTCGATCGAGAGATTGCAGGCCGGGCGATTGCGCGGGCGGAAAGTCCTTCGGCGATGACGAACGCAAGGTCGTAATCGCCTGCGAGCGCTTTGAGATTCTGGCGGGAATCGTCGTCGAGTTTTCGACCGAGGTCAGGACGCAGCAGAAAGCTTCGCCGATCGCGGGCGGCGCTCTTCACGCGGACGGCCGTCAGCCCGCGCGATGTCAGCTCTTCGAAGAGCAAGTCGGCGTCGAGCCGCTCTTCGACCGCATCCCGCGCTTCGGCATGCGCCAGCTGGAAATCGAGAGTAGCGCGCGTCGTCAGCGCCGCTCCTGCCCGTGGCAGGAAGATTCTTGCCGGCGTCGCCGAACGGAGGATCGCAATTTTGTCGAGAGGCGTCGGGCGATCATCGGACATCCTCAGGCTCTTTCGAGAAGCGGCGCAAAGGATGCAGGCAGCGCCGCCGGCCGCAATTCGCCACGCGCGTCCGTCAAACCGACGTCAGCGAGCCATTGCGCAAATTCGGGAGCGGGCGCCAGATTCAGCATGCGCCGAACGGCAAGCACGTTGACGCCGGCGACGGCAAGTAACGTCAGCAGATCGTCCATATCGTTCTGATCGGCTTCGGCGTGGTTGGTGTAACATACGTCGCAGCCCATCGGCAGTCCTAGCAGCTTGCCGCAGAAATGGTCTTCGAGCGCCGCCCGCGTGATCTGCTTGCCGTCGAAGAGATATTCGGGGCCGATAAACCCGACGACGGTATTGACCAGCAGAGGATCGAACATCCGTGCGACGCCATAGGCGCGCGCTTCCAGCGTCTGCTGATCGCAATTCCAATGGGCGTTGGCCGAAAGCGCGCTGCCCTGGCCGGTCTCGAAATACATGACATTGTCGCCGATCGTTCCGCGCCTGAGCGCAAGCGCCGCCTCGCGCGCCTCACGCAACACCGCGAGGTCGATCCCGAAGCTTGAATTTGCGGCTTGGGTGCCGCCGATCGATTGAAACACCAGATCGACGGGCGCACGTCGCGCCATCAGCTCCAGCGTCGTCGTGACATGCGCGAGCACGCAGGATTGCGTCGGAATGTTCAACGTCTCGCGCAATTCATCGAGAAGGCTCAGGAGTTCGTAGCACTGCTCCGGACTGTCGGACGCGGGATTGACGCCGATGACTGCGTCGCCATTGCCGAGCAGGAGCCCGTCGATGGCGCTTGCCAGAACGCCGCGCGCGTCATCGGTCGGATGGTTGGGCTGAATGCGCGATGACAGCCGTCCGCGCAGGCCGAGCGTATTGCGAAACTTCGTGACGACGCGCCGCTTGGCGGCGATCAGGATCAGGTCCTGGTTGCGGCAGATCTTAGAGACCGCGGCAACCATTTCGGGCGTCAATCCGAAGGTCAAGGCGGCAAGCGCGTCCTCATCGACGGCGTCGGAGAGAAGCCAGTCGCGAAATTCTCCGACGGTCAGCGAGGCGATTGGCCTAAAGGCGTTTCGGTCGTGGCCGTCCAGGATCAATCGCGTGACCTCGTCCTCTTCGTAGGGGACAAGCGCTTCGTTCAAAAACACGCTCAAGGGCAGATCGGCGAGGGCCATCTGCGCCGCGACCCGCTCGGCGGCGCTCGTCGCCGCAATGCCGGCAAGACAATCCCCGGAACGCAATGGGGTCGCCTTCGCCATCAGCGTTTTAAGATCTGGGAACCTGTAGCTCGTTCCACGTATCGTCGTCGCATACATGGCCAGACCTCGGAAGACCTTCTCACAGGCTATGGCGCCCCAGCGGACGTGTCACTGTCCGCGCGTAAGGTTTTCCCCAGGGCCCTTCGTAGCCCATGGCCTTTGCGCGCCAGCCGCATATATTAGCTCAGTCAGAGTTTGTTATATTGCCCCGCCGGAGCCGATGTCAGCCCATATCTCAGATCCAGAAACTCTGATACGCGCGCTTCCGATCTGGCGCGGCCCGATCGGGATCGCGCCGTTGCTCGGCGGCATCACCAACAAAAATTATATCGTCCAGGATGGCGATCGATCCGTCGTCGTTCGCCTTGGCGGCGACATTCCGGTTCATGGCGTCATGCGCTTTAACGAATTGGCGGCGAGCAGGGCTGCAGGCGCCGCCGGCATATCCCCGAAAGTTCTGTATGCCGCGCCGATGGCGATGGCGCTCGAATTTATCTCGGGCCGCACCTATGACCCGGAAGACATGCGGGCGAATCGCAGACGCTGCGTCGATCTGATCAAGCGCGTTCATCGTGAGGTTGCGCTGCATTTGCGCGGGCCGACCCTGGCGTTCAACGTCTTCCATATCATTCGCGACTACGCGCATACGCTGATCGAGGACAAAAGCCGGATGTCGGCGAATTTGCCGCGCCTGCTCGCGGCGAGCGAGGTTCTGGAAAAGGCGACGGGCGCAATTGACCTTGTCTTCGGCCATAATGATCTCCTTGCCGCCAATTTCATCGACGACGGGCGGCGTCTCTGGCTCGTCGACTGGGATTATGCCGGATGGAATACGCCGCTGTTCGATCTTGGCGGACTCTCGTCGAATAATGGCTTTGACGCCGCGGACGACGACGCGATGCTCGAGGACTATTTCGAGGCGGCGCCGACCGATGCGTTGCGGCGCCGCTTCAAGGCGATGCTTTGCGCCTCGCTGTTGCGCGAAGCGTTGTGGAGCCTTGTCTCAGAGAGTCGGTCAACGATCGACTTCGATTACGTCGCTTACTCAGAACAAAATCTGACGCGCTTCGATGACGCCTGGGCGGCGTTTCAGCAAATGGAAAGAGCATGACGGATCTCCCGGCAAGCGCGCAGATCGTCGTCATCGGCGGCGGCATTGTCGGCTGCTCCGTGGCCTATCACCTCGCCAAGCGCGGCGTGGAGACGCTGCTGCTTGAACGCCACCAACTGTCCTCGGGTTCGACCTGGCATGCGGCGGGACTGATCGGGCAGTTACGGACCAACGCCAATATCACCAAGCTCCTCGGCTATTCGGTGGAGCTTTATGACCGGCTCGAGCAAGAGACGGGCTATGCGACCGGCTGGCGGCGCAATGGCGGTCTGCGTCTCGCCTGCAACGCCGACCGATGGATCGAAGTCAAGCGGCAGGCGACGTCCGCGCGGAGCTTCGGCCTTGATATGCAGCTCCTGAGCGCCAGGGAGGCGCAGGCGCTCTGGCCGCTGATGAATGTCGATGACGTTATCGGCGCGGCTTTCCTGCCGACCGATGGACAAGCCAATCCTTCAGACATCACCCAGGCGCTGGCGAAAGGGGCGCGGCTTGCGGGCGCAAAGCTTGTCGAGGGCGTCGCCGTCACGGATTTCATCATCGAGAACGATCGCGTGCGCGGCGTCGTCACGAATCGCGGCGCCATCGCCTGCGAGAAGCTCGTGCTCTGCGCCGGCCTCTGGACCCAGCCTCTCGCGGCGCGCGCGGGCGTCGCCGTTCCGCTCTCGGCGGTGCATCACCAATATCTCGTGACCGAAAGGATCAACGGCGTGACGAGCGATCTGCCGACGCTGCGCGATCCGGATCGGCTCACCTACTACAAGGAGGAGGTCGGCGGCCTCGTCATGGGCGGCTACGAGCCCAACCCCGTGCCTTGGTCATCGGGCGCCGTGCCCGAGGATTTCGCCTTCCGTCTTCTCGAGGACGATTGGGATCATTTCGAGCCGATCATGAATCTCGCGCTCGGCCGTGTGCCGGCGCTTGCCGAGGCCGGCATCAAGCAGATGATCAACGGCCTCGAAAGCTTCACGCCCGACGGCAACTGGATGATCGGCGAAGCGCCGGAGGTGCGCAATTTCTTCGTCGGCGCCGGTTTTAACGCCTTCGGCATCGCGTCGGCGGGCGGCGCCGGCATGGCGTTGGCGGAATGGGCGGCGGACGGCGAACAGCCGTTCGATCTCTGGCCGGTCGACATCCGCCGCTTCGGCGCGCCGCACCGCGATCCGAACTGGGTGCGGGTGCGGACGCTCGAAGCCTATGCGCGCCACTACAGCATCGCCTGGCCCTTCGAAGAATTTACGTCCGGCCGGCCGTTGCGGCGCTCGCCGCTTTATGACCGCCTCAAGGCGAAGGGCGCGTGCTTTGGCGAAAAGATGGGCTTCGAACGACCCAATTGGTTCGCGGATGTGAGCGCGGGCGAAGCGCCGCGGGATCGCTATTCGTTCGGCAGGCCGGGCTGGTTCGATGCGGTCGGGCGAGAGCATCGCGCCTGCCGTGAGGCGGCGGCGCTTTTCGATCAGACAAGCTTCGCCAAGGCGCTGATTGTCGGCAATGACGCCGAAGCGGCGCTGTCCTGGATCGCCGCCAACAATGTCGCCAAGCCGCCGGGCGCCGTCACCTATACGCAGTTGTTGAATCGCAAGGGCGGCATTGAATGCGATCTGACGATCACGCGATTGGCGAAGGACCGCTTCTATGTCGCGACGGGAACGGCCTTCGGCACGCATGACTTTGACTGGATCAGGCGATTGATTCCCGAAGGCATGGACGCGCGCGTGATCGACGTCACCTCGGCAAATTCCGTGCTCGCGTTGATGGGTCCGCGCGCGAGAGAGATTCTGCAATCGTGCTGCGACGACGATCTTTCGAATGCCGCATTCCCATTCATGACTTCTCGCGAAGTTCGCTTGGCCGGTGCGCCGGTGCTGGCGATCCGCGTCACATATGTGGGCGAACTCGGCTGGGAGCTTCACATCCCTGTCGATTTCGCCGTCTCGATCTACGACGCGCTCGTCGAGGCGGGCGCGCCATTTGGCCTTGTCGACGCGGGCTATCGCGCGATCGAATCTCTGCGTTTGGAGAAGGGCTACCGCGCCTGGGGCGCCGATATAGGTCCGGATCACACGCCGCCGATGGCGGGTCTTGGTTGGGCCGTCAAGATGAAGTCCGGCGCGCCCTTTCAGGGAAGAGACGCGCTCGTTCAAGCTGCGGGCTTGCCCTTGCCGCGACTTCTCGCTGGCTTCGCCGTCGACGATCCTGACATTGTTCTGCTCGGGCGCGAAACGATCTATCGCAATGGCGAGCGTGTTGGTTGGCTATCAAGCGGCGGCTACGGCTATTCGATCGGCAAGGCGATCGGCTATGGCTATGTCCGCAACTCTGACGGAGTCGATCCGACTTTTGTGCTCTCTGGCGAATATCAACTCGAGATCGCCGGCGAGCGCCGGCCGGCGACCGTCTCTCTTTCGCCGTTCTACGATCCCAAAGGCGAACGCATACGCGCTTAGCGGCTGCGTCTACGCTTCAAGTGAATGGCCGACGTCGGCGGCGCCACGGAGATTGCGCGGCGCGTGAAATTTCGAGATCGTTTCCTCAACGGCGTCGAGCGCGAGATCGAGGTCGTCTTGCGAGATGACAAAGGGCGGCGCCAAGCGCACGACCGTGTGATGCGTCGCGGTCGTCAGCACGCCTTTGTCAAGCAAGCCTTCGCAGATTTCTCGTGCGCTCGCGTAGCGCGGATCTATGTCGACGCCGGCCCAGAGGCCGCGCCCGCGAACTTCGCTGATCGCCGGCGCGCGCATCGCGTGCAGCCGCTGCAGCATTCTTGCGCCAAGCGCTTGGCTGCGTTCGACCAGCCGTTCGTCGCGAATGACATGCAGCGCCTCCAAACCGACGGCGGCGGCGAGAGCGTTGCCGCCGAATGTCGATCCGTGCGAGCCGGGCGTGAAAACATCCATCACCTCGCGTTTCGCCACGAAAGCGGAGACGGGCAGAACGCCGCCGCCGAGCGCCTTTCCGAGCATCACGCCGTCGGGAAGAACATTTTCATGCTCAAAAGCGAACCAGGCGCCGCTGCGCCCCAATCCGGATTGGATTTCGTCCAGCAGCAACAAAACGCCGCGTTCGTCGCACAATCGGCGTAGCCCCGCGAGCCAGCCGTCCGGCGGCACAATGACGCCCGCCTCTCCCTGGATCGGCTCCACGAGAATAGCGGCGGTCCGCGGAGTGATGGCGGCTTCAAAGGCCGCGAGATCGCCAAACGGGGCGGCGCAAAAGCCCGGCATGAAGGGGCCAAACCCGTCTCGATATTCGCGTTCCGAGGAGAAGCTGATGATCGTGGTGGTGCGCCCATGGAAATTGCCAGCAGCGACGATAATCTCGGGGTCGGCGACGCCCTTTACGCGATTACCCCAGCGGCGCGCCGCTTTGATCGCCGTTTCCACAGCCTCCGCGCCGGTGTTCATTGGGAGCGCGACGTCGAGTCCTGTCAGGGTGCAGAGCTCCTCGAGAAACGGCGCGAGCCGGTCATTGTAAAAGGCGCGGGACGGAACGGCGAGCCGCTGCGCCTGCTCAGCGAGCTTTGCAAGGATTCGGGGATGCGCATGACCGAGGCTCACAGCCGAATAGGCGCTCATCATGTCGGTGTAGCGCCGGCCTTCCACATCCCACAGATATGCGCCCTGTCCCCGCGTGAGCATGACGGGCAGCGGGTCGTAGTTTCCGGCGACGTGGGGGTTCCTGAACTCCGAGTTGTCCATATCCGAGAGCTTTTGGCGCGCATTCGCATTGGATAAATGCGTGCGAACGATCATGTACTGACTACATTACATGGGGACATGCGGGGCGCGGCGCCAGCCGCGCAGCAGCCGCGAACATCGGGAGTTGGAATTGGCGGCGCGCGCTTTAGATCCTGGCCTCGCCGGGGAAGCTGCGGCCCTCCTGCGCACGCTCGGGGTCCAATCACAGATGTTTGAGCGCGGCTCGGTGACGATGCGCTCGCCGATTACTGGCGAGATCATCGCGCGCGTCGACGGCGTGGATACGGTGGCGGCGCATGGCGCCATCGCCCGCGCCGCGAATGCGTTTCGCATCTGGCGCAACGTCCCGGCGCCCCGCCGGGGCGAGTTCGTGCGCCTGCTGGGCGAGGAGCTACGCGCCGCCAAGACCGAGTTGGCGCATCTTGTCACGATCGAAGCGGGCAAAATCACCACGGAGGGCCTCGGCGAAGTCCAGGAGATGATCGACATCTGCGACTTCGCCGTGGGCCTCTCGCGTCAGCTTCACGGCTTGACCATCGCCACCGAACGCCGCGGCCATCGGATGATGGAGATCTGGCGCCCGCTCGGCGTTGTCGGCATCATCACCAGCTTCAACTTTCCTGTCGCCGTTTGGGCCTGGAACGCGGCGCTTGCGCTGGTCTGCGGAAATACGCTGATTTGGAAGCCTTCGGAAAAGACGCCGCTTGTGGCGCTCGCGACTCACGCGCTGTTCGAGCGCGCCGCAGCGCGTTTCGGCGAGGCGCCGGACGGGCTTTCAACCGTGCTTGTCGGCGGGCGCGACGTCGGTGAAATGCTTGTCGAAGACGCGCGGGTTCAACTCGTTTCCGCGACGGGTTCGACGGCGATGGGGCGCGCGATTGCGCCGCGCCTCGCGCAGCGTTTCGCGAAGTCTATTCTGGAGCTTGGCGGCAACAACGCCGCCATTGTTTGCGCCTCTGCGTCGCTTGATCTCGCCGTTCGTGCAATCGCGTTCTCGGCCATGGGCACGGCGGGCCAGCGCTGCACGACGCTGCGGCGGCTGATCGTGCATGAAGACGTCTATGACGAGCTTCTCGGCCGCTTGCGGCGCGCCTACGCCTCAGTTGCGGTCGGCGATCCCCGCGACGGCGCCGCGCTTGTCGGCCCGCTCATCGATCAGGACGCCTATGCGGCGATGCGCGCCGCGCTCGACGAAGCGCGTGCAGCAGGGGGCGTGATCCTCGGCGGAGAACGCGTGCTGACAGAGAAATTCCCCGACGCGTTCTACGTCCGCCCGGCGCTCGTCGAAATGCCGGGGCAGACGGACGTCGTGCGGCGGGAGACATTCGCGCCGATCCTTTACGTGATGAAGTTCCGCAGCCTCAATGAAGCGATAGAGCTGAATAACGATGTCGCACATGGCCTTGCGTCATCGATCTTTACCGCGCGTCTGGACGAAGCCGAGCGCTTCATGGCCGCCGACGGATCGGATTGCGGCATCGTCAATGTGAACATCGGACCTTCCGGCGCCGAAATCGGGGGAGCCTTCGGCGGCGAGAAGGATACGGGCGGCGGCCGCGAAGCGGGGTCGGACTGCTGGAAGTTCTATATGCGCCGCGCCACCAACACGATTAACTATTCAGGCGAACTGCCGCTGGCGCAGGGCGTCAAATTTGATCTGAGTGTCTAGCGCATGACGCTACGCTCATGATTTCCGCCGCTGCTGGATTAAATACGCGTTGATAGCGAAGGTCACAAAAAATGAACGACGCTTCCGCTGACTCGATTCGGACGATGTTCGCATCGGCGGTCTCGGACATGTATCAGGCCGAAACGCCGCAGTATAGCGCGATGCAGGCGCTCGTCGCCGAGGTCAACCGGCAAACGCTCGCCGACGCGCCGCAACTCAAGCGGCGGCTGGCGGAAAACAACGAACTCGAGCGACTCGACGTTGAGCGCCATGGCGCGATTCGCGTCGGAACCGCCGAGGAATTGTCGATGCTGCGGCGGCTCTTCGCCATCATGGGAATGGCGCCCGTCGGCTATTACGATCTGTCGATCGCCGGAATTCCGGTGCATTCGACGGCGTTCCGACCGATCCGCGAGAGCGCATTGCGGGCGAGCCCATTTCGAATTTTTACGTCGCTTCTCAGACTGGATCTCATCGCCGATGCGCAGGCGCGCGAGATCGCCGCCAAGGTTCTGGCGCAGCGCGACATTTTTACGCCGCGCTGCCGAACGCTGATCGATCTCTTCGAAAGGCGTGGGTTTGACGAGGGAGAGGCGCGCGAATTTGTCCTGGAGGCGGCGAAGACCTTTCGCTGGAACGGGCAGGCGACGGTTTCATCGGCGGTCTATCGGACGCTGCATGCGACACATCCGTTGCTCGCCGACATCGTCTGTTTCAAGGGACCGCACATCAACCATCTCACCTTGCACGCGCTCGATATCGACGCCGCGCACAGCGCCATGGCGGCGCGCGGCATGAATCCGAAAGCGATTGTCGAGGGGCCCCCGCGTCGCCGCTGCCCGATCCTGTTGCGCCAGACGAGCTTCAAGGCGCGCCCCGAGCCTGTCGAATTCATCGAGGAAGACGGCCGGCGCGTGAGGGGCGCCCATGCTGCGCGCTTCGGCGAGATCGAGCAGAGAGGCGCGGCGCTGACCGCGAAGGGCCGCGCGCTTTACGACAGGCTTCTCGCCGAAGCCCAGGCCGCGGTTCCGCTCGCGACAGACGGCGCCAATGCGCTCGCCTTTAACGAGGAGCTGGTGCGGCGCTTCGCGGCGTTTCCCGATGACGATGAGGCGCTGCGACGCGAAAAGCTCGCCTTCTTCCATTATTCGGCCGATCCAAGCGCGAGAGGAAGTGAGCCCCTGTCTCCTCCCTCGCTCGAAGATCTTCTGCGGACGGGCGTTCTGCGCGCCGAACCGATCGTTTACGAGGATTTCCTGCCGGTTAGCGCCGCAGGGATTTTTCGCTCGAATCTTGGGGAGCATGGCGAAGAGCAATTGATCGAGCGCGCCGACCGACGCGCCTTCGAGGCCGCGCTCGGTGCGCCGGTTTTGGATGAACTCGCGCTCTATGAGGAAGCGGAGACGCGCTCCTTAGGGGACAGCCTGCAGGCGCTTGGCGTCGATCGCGCCGCTTCGGTTCAACCGCCAAAATCGGGCGCCGGGCATATTGGCGCGGCGGAAAGCAGCCATAACTGAGGGGTAGGGCGCTCGACGCATGGGCGGAGGCGCCGCGGTATCGGAACGCATGCGACGCATCCTGGTTACGGGCGCCCTCGGCCAGATCGGCGCGGAACTGACGCCGGCGCTGCGAGAGCGATATGGCGCGGCGCGCGTCATCGCCTCAGACCTCGCAGAGGAGGGGCTAGCTGACGATCTTTATGAGCGCCTCGACTGTACTCAGGCGGAAGCGGTCGCCGATCTGATGCGCCGGCGCGACATCGACGTCGTCTACCACCTCGCAGCGCTTCTTTCCGCCGTCGCCGAGGACAGGCCGCAGGCCGCCTGGAGCGTCAATATGAGCGGCCTCTACAATGTGCTGGAGGCGGCGCGTCGCTTCGGTTGCCGAGTGTTTTTCCCAAGCTCCATTGCGGCGTTCGGGCCCTCGACGCCACGCCGTGGCACGCCGCAGATCACGATTCAGCGACCGACGACCATCTACGGCGTCACCAAGGTCGCCGGCGAATTGCTCTGCGACTATTACGCGACGCGCTTTGGCGTCGACGCGCGCGGATTGCGCCTGCCGGGTCTCGTTTCTTTCGCGGCGCCGCCGGGCGGCGGCACGACCGACTACGCCGTCGAAATGTTTCGCGCCGCTGCTCGGCGCAAGCGCTATTCCTGCTTCCTTGCTGCAGAGACCCGTCTCGACATGATGTATATGCCGGACGCGACGCGCGCGATCATGGAGCTCATGGAGGCTGAGCCCGAGCGCCTGCGGTTTCGCAATGCGTATAACGTCACCGGCATGAGCGTCACGCCGCGAGAAATCGCCGCGGAAATTCGCAAACACGCGCCCTCCTTCGCCGTGGACTACCGCATTGACCCGTTACGCCAAGCGATCGCCGACTCCTGGCCGCAGTCGCTTGACGCCAACGCGGCGCGCGAAGATTGGGGGTTTGCGCCGCGCTTCGATCTCGCCGCCATGACGCGGGATATGCTCGCGCGTCTTGGCGCGGCGACAGATCCATTTGACGATCCCAATTCTGACGAGGTCCCCAATGCCAATGCAGGGTTTGGCTAAGGCGCTCGCCGCGCAGCTCGGCGAACTTTCGCAGGCCGGACTGCTCAAGGGCGCGGAAAGCGTGCTCTGTGGCGTCATTGGGCCGCGTGAGGGCCACGGTCCGCGCTTTCTCATCGAAGGCGAAGGCGATAAGCCGTTCCTGCGCATGAACGCCAACAATTATCTCGGCATGTCGCTGCGCGAAGAGGTGATTGACGCCGAAGATGCGGCGGCGACGAACTATGGCGCCGGGCCCGGCGCGGTGCGCTTTATCAGCGGCACCTGGTCGCCTCATGTCGCCTTGGAGCGTCGGCTCGCCGCCTTTCATTCGCGGCCGTCGGCGATCATCTTTTCGTCGGCCTATGCGGCGATCATGGGCCTCATTCCGCAGCTCGTCAGCAAGAAGACCGCCGTCATCAGCGACGAGCTCAATCACAATTGCATCATCAATGCGATCTCGCTTGCGGCGCCTGCGGAGAAGCGGATCTACAAACATCTCGATATGGGCGAACTCGAGCGCTGTCTCGACGAGACCGCGAAATCATGCACCCGCGCCATCATCGTAACCGATGGCGTATTCAGCATGCGCGGCGATCACGCGCCGCTAGACCGCATCATGACGCTGGCGCGCAGTCGCGATAACGCCTTCGCGGAGGGGGCGATCGTCGTCGTCGACGATTCACACGGCGTTGGCGCGCTCGGCGCGACCGGGCGCGGCGCGGAGGAATATACGCGGTCAGTTCCGGTCGACATTCTGGTGGCGACGCTCGGCAAGGCCTTCGGCGTCAATGGCGGCTATGTCGTCGGCGATTTTTACGTTTACTCGAATCCCATCACGCCGGCGGAAGCCGCCGCCGCGCATAAGGCGATCGACCTTCTGGACAGTCCGGATGGCCTGTCCTTGCTCGAGCATCTGCGCGCCATGACCGCACGCTTCAAGGCGGGACTTGTCAGGCTTGGCTTCGAGACGCTGCCCGGTGAGCATCCGGTCGCGCCGCTCGTGACCCGCGACAGCGCCCGCACCGTGGCGCTCGTCGAGCATCTGCGACGGCGAGGCATATTGGTTACTGGGCTGACCTATCCGGTCGTGCCGAGGGGCGACGAGGAGATCCGCTTTCAGATCAGCGCGGATCACACGGCCGCCGACATCGACGCGGCGTTGGTGGCGCTGGCCGAAATGGCGGAGGCGAATGTTCGGCTGGCGCGGGCGAAGCAGTTTTAGCGCGCTATTTACAGTGGCGGCGCCGCCTGATTTTCGAGCGCGGCGACAGCCGAGGAAGCATCCATGGACAGCGCGCGTTACCATAAGGCGAGCATCGGAAACCGCTTGCTTCAGCCGGAAACGCTCATGCTGGGCTACGGCTACGATCCGACGCTGTCGGAAGGCGCGGTTAAGCCGCCGGTATTTCTGACGTCGACCTTCGTGTTTCGGACGGCCGAAGAGGGGCGCGACTTCTTCGACTATATGGCCGGCCGTCGTGCGCCGCCGGAAGGCGAAGAATCCGGACTCGTCTATTCACGGTTCAACCATCCCAATCTCGAGATCGTCGAGGATCGCCTGGCGATCTACGAGCACGCCGAATGCGGTCTCGTCTTTTCCTCCGGCATGTCGGCGATCGTCACGACGATTCTCGCCTTCGCGCGCCCAGGAGAAACGATCCTGCGCAGCCGTCCGCTCTATGGCGGGACGGAAGTTCTCATCGACAAGACGCTGGCGCCGTTCGGATTGACTGGCGTCGGCTTCACCAACGGGCTCGACGAAGACAATATCCGCGCCGCGGCCGCGCGCGCGATGGACGTCGGACGCATCGCGATGATCTTCATCGAGACGCCGTCCAATCCCATGAACAGCCTGGTTGATATCGCCCTGGTGCGACGTATCGCCGAAGATGTCGCGGAAAAACAGGGCTCGTGGCCGGTCATTTGCTGCGACAACACGCTGCTCGGCCCCGTTTTCCAATCGCCGCTCCGGCACGGCGCCGATTTATCGCTGTATTCGCTGACGAAGTATGTCGGCGGGCACAGCGATCTCATCGGCGGCGCGGTCGTCGGATCCTGCGCGCATCTGAAGACCATTCGCGCGATGCGCAGCGCCATCGGCACGCAGCTTGACGCGCATTCCTGCTGGATGCTTGGGCGATCGCTTGAGACATTGTCGTTGCGCATGAATAGGGCGGCGGAGAATGCCGCGATCGTCGCGGAATTTCTCGCCGGTCATCCCAAGGTGGCCCGCGTTCACTACCCGCCGCTGCTGCCGGCCGACCATCCCGAAAGGTTGTTGATGGCGCGCCAGTCGAGTTCCGCCGGCTCCACCTTCTCTTTCGAGGTCTTGGGCGGACAAGCCGAAGCCTTCGCCTTCCTCAATCGGCTGCAGATCTTCAAGCTCGCCGTCAGCCTCGGCGGCACCGAATCGTTGATTTGTCATCCGACGACCACTGTGCATTCGGGGCTCACCGAAGAGGCCCGCCGCGAAATCGGCATTACGCCTTCGCTCATTCGCGCTTCGATCGGCATCGAACATCCGGACGATCTTATCGCCGATCTGGCGCAGGCCTTCGCTTAACGCGAAGTTAACCGTCGCGGTCGGCTTAGCGGAGACTGTGCGCTGGGGCCTGTTAATCGCTCGCCGCAGACATATCTATTTGCAAGAGACTTTCGTGGTCATCATCGAGCTGAGACTGGACAATGAGAGCAGCGAAGGAAGTGCGAGACGACCGAACCGTTCTGAGCATCCAGGAGGATCGCATCGATGCGCACAACTCCGGCGAGCTCAAGGACTTGGTGCTTAAGACGCTCGAAGGCGGCGCCAAGAACGTCGTCATCGACTTGGCGAGAGTTCAGTTCATCGACAGCTCAGGGCTCGGGGCGCTGCTCTCCGGCTACAAGAATGCGACTTTGCGTTCGAGCGGGTTCGCTTTGGCGGGTCTGCAGCCGCGTGTCAGGTCGATGTTCGAACTGACGCGACTGCACCGCGTTTTCGACATCTATCCAAGCTTGCAGTTGGCGCTGAGCGCGTGAGTCCGCGAAATGGGGTGGGCGGTGATCGAGATGTGCGAGACATTCGTCAATCTGGACATCGTCGTTCCCAGTCAAACACGATATTTGCGCCTCGTTGGCGCGATCGCCGAGCAGCTGGCGAAAGAGCTGGACGTCCAGGAGGACACACGAGACACCCTGGCTTTTCACCTCAATCTTGCGCTGACCGAGGCGGTCGCCAACGCCATTCAGTATAGCTCCGCGGCAAAGTCGACCGACTCCGTTCGGATCTGCTTTTCGGTGGACGACGCCTATCTTTCCGTCCGGGTTTTCGATCACGGCGGAGGTTTCGACCTTGCTGCTCTGCCGTCGCCCGAGTTCGATGAACTTCGCGAGCGCGGCCGCGGCATATTCTTCATTCGCTCTGTGATGGACTCTGTTCAATATCACAAGACGGATTCGGGCAATGTTCTCGAAATGCGCAAGAAGATCGCCTAGCTGATGGTTGCTCGTGCTTCGCTCTCCGGACCCATTGACGTCTAAAGCGCCCCGCGTCGCGGACTGGGATTCCGTGGTGCGGGATTTGCTCCGCCGCGCCGGTCGCGGTTCTCGACAGAATCTTTCGGGGGAGTCGCTTGACGCACTGCCCAAAGCCTATCGCTATCTCGTCCCGGCGCGGCGCGCCGCGCGCGATCTCGCGCTGATTGCAGCAAACCAAAGCGGGAACGAGATCGTCGAATTGCGCCCGCTGCGCGGCCCCGGAACTGGTGTAGCCCGATATGAAGTTCGGCTGATCGGCGCCAAAGACCATGCGCTGGATGAACTTCTGCCGATGCTGCAGAACCTCGGTCTGCGCGTCGTAGATCAAATTCAGTTCGCGCTCAATCTCAGCATCGGGCCGCGTTTCATCCGAAGTTTCATTGTCGAGCCCTCCATGCGCAGCGGCGCGAGCGTCGCACGATCGCACGGTCGATTGTTGGAGGCGCTCAAAGCCGTGCTCTCAGCCGAAGTTGAGAGCGACGCCTTGAACGGCCTGGTCTTAGTCACGGAGCTTGACTGGCGGCAGATCGATCTCTTTCGCGCCTACAGCAACTACTATCAGCAGCTCGGTCTGCGGATCGAGCGCACGCGCATCTATCGCGCGCTTTTGCACAGTCCGGCCGTCGTCCAACTCCTCTATCGGTACTTTGAAGCGCGGTTCAAACCCGATGGCGGCGGACGCGACTCTTTCGAGATCGAGCTGGAGTTGCTCACGCCGATCAGAGCTCAGCTTGTCGACGTATTGGACAAGGTCACGGACGGCGGCGACGATCGCATTCTTCGCGACCTCTTCAATCTTATCGACGCGACGGTGCGCACCAATTTCTATTTTTGCGGCGATTGGGCGCGCAAGTTCATTGCTCTAAAAATCAGCAGTCTGGGCGTGTTCAACATGCCGGCTCCAAAGCCGATGGCGGAGATCTACGTTCATTCCCCCTCAATGGAAGGCGTGCATCTGCGGGGCGCCAAAGTCGCGCGCGGCGGCATCCGCTGGTCGGACCGTCCCGAGGACTTTCGCGGCGAAGTCCTGGCGCTGATGCAGACTCAGATGATCAAGAACGCCCTCATCGTGCCGCAGGGCGCCAAGGGCGGCTTTGTTCTGAAGCTTCCCTTTGAAGACGCGACGGAGCGCCAGCGCCTCGGGAAGGCGGCGTATTCGCAATTCCTGCGCGGCCTTCTCGATCTTACGGACAATCTGAAGGATTCGCAGATTGTCAGGCCGCCCGCGCTCGTCGCTTATGACGGCCCCGATCCTTATCTCGTCGTCGCGGCCGACAAGGGCACCGCCTCCTGGGCCGATGTCGCCAATGAGATTTCGCACGCCTATGGCTTCTGGCTCGGCGACGCCTTCGCGAGCGGCGGCGCGCATGGCTATCATCACAAACGTTTGGGCATTACGGCGCGCGGCGCTTGGGTCTGTGTAAGACGGCATTTCCATGAACTCGGTCGCAACGTCGATGCGGAGCCGATTACGGTCGTCGGAGTCGGTTCTATGGATGGCGACGTCTTCGGCAATGGCATGCTGCACACGCCGAACATTCGGCTGCTCGGCGCGTTCGACGGTCAGTACATCTTCATCGACCCCAAGCCGGATCCGCTCATTTCCTTCGCCGAGCGTCGCCGTCTGTTCCAACTGCCGCAGTCGACGTGGCGCGACTACAACCCGGCGCTGCTCTCACAAGGCGGAGGCGTCTATCGGCGCGACGCCAAGGATATACCGCTAAGTCCGGAAGTGCGCGCATGGCTTGGCGTGCGGCATAGCGCCATCGATGGTGAAGCGCTGGTTCGCTGGCTCTTGATCGCGCCTGTGGATCTGTTGTGGATGGGCGGCGTCGGCACTTATGTCAAGGCGAGCTCGGAGACGAATGAGAGCGTCGGCGATCGCGTCAATGACGGCGCGCGCGTCGATGCGCTGCAGCTTCGCGCCAAGGTGGTTGGCGAGGGCGCCAACCTCGCCTTTACGCAGCGGGCGCGCATTGAATACGCCCTGAGAGGCGGCCGGATTAATACCGACGCGGTCGACAATTCGGCCGGCGTTGATCTCTCCGATCACGAAGTCAATTTGAAGACTCTGCTGCACACGCGGCCGGACAAAAACACGCCAGACGTCGGAGATCCCAACCGCTTGCTCGAATCTCTCACCGAGGAGGTTTGCGCGTCCGTATTGCAGGACAACGACCGACAGAGTCTTTGCCTGTCACTGGACCGCGCGCGGTGTCGGATCAATCTCGATCCATTCATGGACCTCGCGGAGCAACTTGAAAACGCCGGCTATATCAATCCTGCGGCCGAGGCCTTCCCGACACGAAAGGATGTCTCGGCGCGCGAGACGAAAGAGCTGACGCGACCGGAGCTCGCCTTGCTGATGGCCAGTTCGAAGCTGGCGCTGAAGCAGAGGCTGCTGGAAGACGAGGCGTTTCTGCAGGGTTCCTGGTCATATGAATTTCTGGCGAGCTATTTCCCAGAATATCTGCGGTCTCATTTTTCGGAGCGGATCAGGAGTCATTCTCTCGCGCGAGAGATCGCCGTCACCATGATCTGCAACAAGGTCGTCGATCAGGCGGGAGTCTGCCTCCTGCTGCTGGGCGAGGGGCTGGTCCCAACTCTGCTCAGCTATGCCGTCAAGCTCTATCTTTCCTTCGATCGAATCTTCGAGGGTGATCGATGGCGCGCCAGTTTTCGCGAAAGCCGCGAATTGGACGCGGCGCACCAGTATGCGCTGCTTCTCCAACTCGAAGCCGCGCTGGCTTACATGTGCCATTGGTCGATGCGACGTGGACATCGGCTGAGCCCCGACGACGAAGACATCGAGCGCTGGCGTTCCGATCTGCGCGCCTATCGTGAACGCGTGGGTGTGAGCGAAGCGCAGGGCGACCAGTCTGTGGCGGCGCCCGATTTCGATCGGCTGCGGAATTTTCCTTTCCTTGTCGCGCTTACCCGCGAATCGGGAGAGGACATGCGAATCGCCGGCGCGTATTTCGATAAGGCCGCCAATCTGTTCGGCTTGCAAAAACTTACCGCCTTTCTCGCGGACGTGAAGCCAAGAGATCTCTGGGAGCAGCAGTTGCAGGCCGCGCTCGACGCGCGAATGCGAGATGCGTCCGCGCGCATTGCGTCGATGCAGTTGCTGAGCGGCATCGCCGACGCGCGGGCTTTGTTTCGAAATGTCGGCCTGGAGTTTCGTCTCGCCGGGCTCGAGCGGCTGGCGTTCAAACTCGAGGCTTCGCTCTTTACGACGCTGACGCCCTTCGCAGCCTTCGTCGCCGAGCTGAACGCCCTGGTCGACGCATGCGACGCCGCTTATCGCAGCCGCTCGGCGGTGGGCGTGGAGAGGGCGCGAAAGCCAAGGCGCCCGCCTTCGGAAGCAGGAGCTTCGTAGCGCATGGAAACGGTCGCGGCCGATCGCGCCATTCTCGACGCTTTCGATGAGGCTCTCTGCATCCTCGAATCGTCGGGCGCCCTGCGATCGATGAACCGAGCCGCCGAACGTCTCACGGGCTATCGCGAAAGAGAGCTTCGCGGCCAGCCGTTCTTTCCGCGGGTTCTCACGCCACACGCCGATGACTTCGAGCCTACGTCGCCCTCGCTGCGCGGCCGCCGGCGGCTGTCTCAGCGCATTCGGCGCAAGGATGGATCAACGCTTGACGTTCGCTGCGAGATCGACCCGCTTTCCGGCAATGGCGATGGCGGATCGTTGCTCAAACTTCGTTCGCTCGACGGGCCGTGTAAGGCGGATGCGCTCGACGAGACGACCAAAAAGCTCGAAACCATCTTCGGCGGCATGGTCGACGGTCTTGTTGTGATCAACGAGGCCGGCGACATATTGCTCTTTAGCAGAGGCGCGGAGAAGCTGTTCGGCTACCGCGCCGAGGAAGCGCTCGGAAGAAACGTCAAGCTGTTGATGCCTTCGCCCTATCGCGAGGCGCATGACAGATATCTTGCCGCCTACAGGCGAACCGGCGTCAAGAAGATCATTGGCGTTGGCCAAGAGGTCGTCGGGCGACGCAAGGACGGCACCACCTTCCCTATGTATCTGTCGATTGGCGAAATCTGGCTCGAAGGAACGCGCTACTTTGTCGGCGTCACGCATGATCTGACGCGGCTCAAGCGCGCCGAGGATAGGCTGCTGACGCTTTCCGCCGCCGTCGAGCAAAGTCCGATCGCGGTGATGATCACCAATAAGCACGGTGAAATCGAATATGTGAACAGCCGCTTCGCCAGCCTGACCGGCTACCCGCCGCATGAGCTCATCGGCCGGAACCCGCGGATGCTTCAATCGAAGCGGACCGAGGGCGATCAATATCGGCGGCTCTGGGAGAGCATTCGCGCCGGCGTCGAATGGCGCGGACAGATCCAGGACAAAAGAAAGGACGGCAAGCTCTATTGGGCTTCCGAAATCGTCACGCCGCTGCGCGACGCGAATGGCGAGATCACCCATTATCTCGCCATGCAGCAGGACATCACCGAACAGAAGCGCGACAAGGAGGCGCTGTTCGAGAGCGAACAGCGTTTCCGACAGATCGCCGACATGGCCGGCGATTGGCTCTGGGAGCAGGATCCGGACGGCCGCTACACTTATAGCAGCAGCGCCGTCGAGGACGTGCTCGGCATGACGCCCGAAGAGGTTCTCGGCAAGACCTATGTCGATCTCTTCGCCAAGGAGAGCGCAGAAGACGCCGCTCTCAAGACGGCGCGGAGCCCGATCGCGCTGCGCCGGGCCTTCCATCGCGTCGTCAACCACTACCGGCACAAGAACGACGGCGACGTCTTCACCGAGTCGACCGGCGCGCCGATCTTCGACGAAGGCGGCCAACTGGTAAAATGGCGCGGCGTCGATCACGACATCACCTCGCGCAAAAAATTCGAAGACGCGCTGCGCGTGCGCAATCGCGCGATCGAATCCGTCCCGATCGGCATCGCGGTCTGGGACGCGCAGGCGCCCCGCGTTCCGAACATTTACGTCAATCCGGCGCTGAGCCGGATCACCGGCTTCACCCGCGAAGAGCTGCTCGGGCACAGCTTGCATCTGTTGCGCGGGCCGGAGACGGACCCTGCGGCGCTCGAGGAAATTCGCAACGCCATCGTGCATCGCACGAGCTGCCAGGTGGTGGTGAAATTCTACCGCAAGGACGGCGTCTCCTTCTGGGACGAGCTCTCCATCTCGCCGGTCGCCAATGAGGCCGGGCGCATCACCCATTTCGTCAGCGTTCACGCCGATATTTCCGACCGGCGGCGGGTCGAAGAGAATCGCCACGAACTCGAGATCGCCAAGCAGATCCAGCTGTCGCTGTTGCCGAACGCGCCGCTGCGCACCCCGCATATGGAGATCGCCGGAGTCTGCGTGCCGGCGACGCATGTCGGCGGCGATTATTTCGACTATTTCGAAAATTCCGGCGTGATCGACATCGTCATCGCCGACGTCTCCGGCCATAGCGTCGGCGCCGCGCTGATCATGACCGAAGTGCGCAGCACGCTGCGCGCCGAGACGCGAAAGGCGACGAACGCTTTAAGCGGGCCGGCGGAGCTGTTGCACGACCTTAATGAGCTCCTGCACGAGGACCTGACCGCCGCGGACCTCTTCATCACCATGTTCTATTGCCGCTTCCTGCCCCAGACTCGCACCTTGCAATACGCCAACGCCGGCCAAAATCCGCCGTTGCTGCTGCGCGCCGAGGGCGCCGTGTGCGTGCAGCTCGACGCCGACGGACTGGTGCTCGGCGTCATGCGCGCGGTCGAATTCAAGGAGGGGAGCATCGAACTCGCCGCGGGCGACAAGCTGCTGTTCTACACCGATGGAATCACCGAGGCGCAAAACCGCCAGGGCGACTTCTTTGGGCTGGAACGCCTGTCCGCCGCGTTCATGCAGCATCGCCGCCTCTCGCCGCGCGACCTCATCAAGGCGGTGCTCGCCGACGTGCGCGCCTTCCGCGGCGCGGCGCCGGCCTCGGACGACGTCGCCATGGTGGCGGCGCAAGTGTGCTGACGTCGAAACGAGGAACTCAAGGATCGACGGTCAGAACTTTCCCAGCCTTGTTCGCGGCGATCCACCTGTTCAGTTCAGTGACGTGACTAAGCTCTTCCGCGACAAACTCCTTGGCGAGGATCTTGATCTCGGGGTCGGACGTCGTGTCGAGAACGTGCTGGTAATATTTGAGGCCCGCGGTCTCGGCGTCGAGCGCAATCTCAAGAGCCTGTTCGCGTCCAATAAACGGATCGGCGGCCCAGATCGCCGCCGTCTCGGGGCTCTCCAATCCGGGCCACACGAACTCGTCCGGCCTCATCTTGGGCAATTCACGAAAGCCGCCGCGGGCCTGCGCCTCGGCCAGATGCAGTCTGGAATAATCCGCCAATCGACGAAACAGTTTGCCGACTTCGCGATTGCCGCCTGACTCCATGGCGTCGGCCAATTGCCCGTAGCGGTTGGCCGCCTCGAATTCCAGATGGATGGCATAAGCGAGAAATTCCTCGACCGATTCCATGTCTCCCCCTCGCTCGCTGAGCTCAGAAGCGAGCGGCGGCCACGTAAGGCCGCCCCCGCCTTGAGCTATCAGGTTCCTCGCTTAAGCGTTCGCGCTTGACGGGTTCTTTATGGTCCATTCTTCGCGCGTGATCCAGGCTTCGAGAATTTTGACATGCTCGGCCTCTTCCTTGACGAATTCCTTCGCCATCGCTTCGATCTCCGGCGACTTGGTTTTGGCGGCCACGGCCCGATAGAACTCATAGCCTCGGCGTTCGCCCTGCAGGGCGGCCTTCAAGCCGTCGAGCCGCGACAGGGTCGGATCGGCGGCCCAGATTTCGGTGCGTTCCGGGGTCGCATGATTTGGCCACACGTAATCGGGCGGAATGACCGCGGTAAGTTCGATCGATCCGGCGCGCTTCTTGGCCTCGGCGAGATGCAGGCGTGAAAAGCCGGCGAGTTGCCGAAACAGTTTGGCGACTTCCTCATTGCCGCAGCTTTCCATCATGCCCGCGAGTTCATCGAAATGGATCGCCGCGTCCTCTTCGACCTTGACGGCGTATCCGACAAATTCCTCCACCGTGGCGATCTCGATGCCGCCCGTGAAGCGCTTCGCGGCATGGGTGATGTGGGCGCCTTGCGCGGGCAGCGTTTGATCGCCCTCGAATTTGACGAGGATGTCTTCGTTACGGACGAAACATTGGCACGCCAGGCGATAGCGCGGCGGCATGTCGTTGACTTCGGCGGCGTCGATCTCGGCTTTGGTGATCTTGCCGAGCTGGCGCAACATTCCCTTTTCCTTCTCGGTCAGCGCGATGCCGTATTTCTGGTTGCGGCTGAGGTGCGTGACCTCGACGAGGCAGGAGCCGCATTCGCCGTCCTGACAGTCGAAGGGAATGGGGATTTTGTGCGCCTTGGCCACCGCCAGGATCGTGCCGCGGTCTCCGGCGATCGCATAGACAGTAATGTCGCGCGCAAGTACGGGTGAGGAGAATGTCACATTAGCCACTGTTTTTGCTCCTTTTGTCTGAACTCAGACATGGTTCGTCGTTTAAGGGGCAATCCGGACCAGAATGTAAGCTCACCGGAGGTATTCTAAGCGGCAGCCGAGCCCGTTATCTTGCCAGAGACTTTGCAAAGCAGAAATCTCGCCACGCAATACGACGTGCTGTAGGGCGCATTGTCGCACGCGTGCGGTATTACTGATGCGAAGGCGGCGACGCTGACGTGACTCCGATCGTCGCGGCGCGGCGCGATGGCGGCGCCTGACACGTGCGAAGCAAGGCGCGCCAAGAATCGGGCGAGCAGCGGGCGCGCGAAGATTTCCCGCCGCCGTAAGGCGCGGGGGGGGGCGAGCGGTCCGGGACGCCCCGGCCGTCGCTGGCCGCAGCGCAAAAAATTGCTTCGACGGCCGGTTTCTCCCGGACACGGATCGCGTCGTCTCGCCGCCTCCGGGCTGAGGGAGCCGCTCCCCATCGTTCGGGTAACCGACGCCTGCGCCATCCTCGGATATTATGGTCCGGGCTTTCAAAGCCTGCACATGAGTTTCCGTTGAGCCTTGCGGCTCTACGGAGGGCTCATGCGTCTCCGAAGCCCAGACCGGCGACGCGCCGCCGGATCAGGGAACGAGGGTCGTTCGTCCCGCCGGATCCGTCCTTCGCCGGCGCCGCTCGACCCTGAGCCGCGCCCTCGCTTGACGAAGGCGAGCGGATGATAGGAATCAGCGTCATGGCCGCGCTTGTCGCGGCCATCCACGCGACGACGTGCTGAAATGTGAGAGCATGAGCCGAACGCCTTTTTCAGCGTGAAACGCTTCGCGATGTCCTGGCGTGGATGGCCGGGACAAGCCCGGCCATGACGACTGAAAATGAGCTAAATAAACCGAGTTCCGAGTCCTGCGCGGCTGAGCAGGCCGCATGCTTCGAGACGGCGCCTTCGGCGCCTCCTCAGCATGAGGGCGCGAGTTGGGATGGCGCTCTCCAGTGTCATTCCCGACAGGCCGAAGGCCTGATCGAGAATCCAGAGCAAATTCGCGAATGATCGGCATTTCTGGATGCCCGATCGCGCGCGAAGCGCGCGTCGGGAATGACACCCGTGTCAAAATTCAAGCGCGCGCGCTGCGCGCGTCGGGAATGACACCACCGCCTATCGCCAAAAGCGCGCGTCGGAAATGACATCGCGGCATGCGCCCAAGCGCGCGTTGGGAACGAGAGGTTCGCCTGCGCTTCCAAACGACAGCGAGGCTTCTGCTATCCCTCTTGACGCGGCGCTTGCGCAGCCAATTTCACCCTCATATGCCTCAGCGCTAGCGAGGGTCAGACAATGGCGATGTATCGCGTTCGCGAAGTCAAATTCCTTGAGACCGAAGGCGGCCACGTCAAGTTGAAGCCGCTGCGCGAATATGAGCGCGACTCCTCCGATGCGGCGAGCGTCATCGCCGAAGTGAGCCGCTTCTTCGAGATGGAGCTCTCCAGTCCCAAGGCGCTCGACGTCGTCGATTTCGACGAGGTGATCATTCTCGACGAAAAGGGCGCGGTCATTGCGCGCTTCGGCGTCGCCGACTTCTGGGAGCAGGAGTGGAACGCCGTCGCCGCCAAAAGCGACGCCGCGCCGATCGCGCGCTCGGCATAGAACGCGCTTTAAACTTTTCGGAATCGATCAATTGATTCCGCATTTGGGCGATTGCGCCCAAATGCAGCGTGATCTAGGCGGAATCGCCGCGAAACGCCGCTTCGACCGCGGCGAGGTCGATCTTGCGCATGCCAAGCATCGCCTGAAAGGCGCGGCCCGCGGCGGCGCGATCGTCATCCGTGAACATGCGCGGCAAGGCTTCCGGCACGATTTGCCAGTGGATGCCGTAGCGGTCTTTGAGCCAGCTGCATTCGATCTCGGCGCCGCCGCCCGCGAGCAGCTTCTCCCAAAGCGCGTCGGTCTCGCGCTGATCCTTGGTCATCACCGAGATCGAAAAGGCTTCGTTGTGGCTTGGCTCGCGGCCCATGTTCAGCGCCTGATAAGGCGCGCCGGCGAGGGTGAAGGAGACGAGCAGCGCCGGCCCGTCCGGCTGCAGGCGGAACACGCCTTCGAAGATTGAGTCGGGAATGACCGAGACATAGAAGCGCGCCGCTTCCTCCGCCTGATCCTTGAAGGCGAGACAGGTTCTGACTTTCGACGGCATGGCTGTTCCTTGCGATTGGTTCACCACTGTCATTCCCGACGCGCGCTTGCGCGCGATCGGGAATCCAGAGCTTCACCCTACGTGCTTGTTGGGACTCTGGATTCCCGATCAGGCCTGCGGCCTGTCGGGAATGACATCCCTGGATCTGTGCGCCTCGAACGAAATACTGGACAACGCCGATAAAGGTTGATATCAACATAATGGCGCCATGTCAAAGAAGCTGCCGATCGAGGTCGTTCATGAGGTTCGCGACGCCTGTCTCTGCCTTGCGACGCAGCGCGCGGCGCGCACCCTCGCGCGGCGCTTCGATCGCGCCTTCGCGCCGCTTGGACTCACCAATGGCCAGTTCTCGCTGATGATGTCGCTCAACGCCCCGCAGGCGCCGACGCTCGGCCGGCTCGCGCAGGCGCTCGCCATGGATCGCACGACGCTCACCGCCGCGCTGAAATCCCTGGAGCGGCGCGGACTCGTCGAAACGCGTCTTGACGAGAAGGACCGCCGCGCACGCAGACTGTTTTTGACAAACGCCGGCGGCGAACTGCTCGCCGCCGCGCTGCCGATCTGGCGCAGGGAACACGCCGCGCTCGACGCCGGGTTTTCGCACAGCGAAGCGCAAAAGCTGCGCAAAGCGCTGCGCATATTAGGGGCTGAAACTCAAACCGAAGGAAAGGACGGCAAAGCATGAACGCCAATGTCGAGAAAAATCCCTCCTGCATGCGATCGATCACGCCGCATCTCATTTGCGCCGGCGCCGCCGACGCGATCGAATTTTATAAGAAGGCCTTCGGCGCCGAAGAGATGATGCGCCTTCCCGGTCCCGACGGAAAACTGATGCATGGGGCGGTGAAGATCGGCGACTCGATGGTGATGCTTGTCGACGAAATGCCGGAATGGGGCGCGCTGGGACCGAAGGCGCTTAAAGGCTCGCCCGTCACCATCCATCTCATGGTCGACAATGTCGACGAGGCGTACGCGCGCGCGGTCGCGGCCGGCGCGACGTCGAAAATGCCGGTCGCCGACATGTTCTGGGGCGACCGCTACGGCCAGGTCGTCGATCCCTTCGGCCATGTATGGTCGATCGCCACGCATATGCGCGACATGACGCCGGAAGAGATCGCGGCGGCGGGCCGCGAGGCGATGGCGAAGGGCTGCGCCGAGGCGTCGGCCTGACGAAGTTAAGCGGGCCGGCAAGCCGGCCCGTTCACGCCAGGCGCTTAGTCATTATCGAGTCTGTAACAGGAAAAATCACGATCGGTCTGGCCGGTGCGCCAGTTTTTGAGGTCGTGACGGTAGCCCGGGGGATAGGGGAATTTACAATCTCCCGCGTAGGCGGGCGGCCGGGCCCTTCCATACCAGCCGGGCGGGCCTGGATGATATCCCCGGGACTGAGCGAAGGCCGAGCCTGCCGTGGCGCTGATCAGCGCCAAGGCGAATGCGCCGGCGCAGAGCTGTCGCGTCCTGGCTTGCATTGCGCGCCTCCCGTCGAACCGTTGGACGGGAGAACAACCCGGCGTTTCGTGGGATGTTCCGGCGCCGTGGCGAGCGCAGGAATTCTTTCGGGCATCTCGCGCATTGGCGCCACGCGCATCGCAGGGGGCTTCGGCCGCTGGCCCTTTGGCCGCAACTCGTGTAGGCCATCCCGTGAATGAGCCAGGAAACCGAAGGTAAAAAGCGCGGCATGTTCTCCCGCCTGTTTGGCGGCGGCCAGAGCGCGCCCGCTCCCGAAGCGGCGCCCGAGCCGGCGCCTGAGCAAGAGGCGTCTGAGCAGGAAAAGCGCTCCTGGTGGTCGCGCCTGTCCGGCGGCCTCTCGCGCACCTCGCAAGCGATCACCCAGGGCGTCGCCGACGTTTTCACCAAGCGCAAGCTCGACGCGCTGACGCTCGAGGAACTTGAAGACGTGCTGCTGCGGGCCGATCTTGGCGTGGGCGCCGCGACGCGCATCACCGAGGCGGTCGGCAAGGCGCGCTACGAGCGCGACATCGAGCCCGAGGAAGTGCGCGAAATCCTCGCGCGCGAAGTCGAGCGCGTGCTGGCGCCGGTCGCCGAAGAGCTCGTCGTCGACGACAGCAAGACGCCCTTCATCATTCTCGTCGTCGGCGTCAACGGCTCGGGCAAGACGACGACCATCGCCAAGCTCGCCGCAAAATGGACGGGCGAGGGCAAGACGGTCGTGCTCGCGGCGGGCGACACCTTCCGCGCCGCGGCGGTCCAGCAGCTCGAGGTCTGGGGCGCGCGGCTCGGCGCCGAAGTCGTTTCGGGCGCGGAAGGCGCCGATGCGGCGGCGCTCGCCTTCGACGCGATCAAGCGCGCGAAAGAGCAGGGCGCCGATATTTTGCTCATGGACACGGCGGGCCGACTGCAAAATCGCGCCGAGTTGATGGCCGAGCTTGAAAAAATCGTCCGCGTGATGAAAAAAGCCGACGCCGAGGCGCCGCATGCGGTGCTGCTCGTTCTCGACGCCACCGTCGGACAGAACGCGCTGCAGCAGGTGGAAGTTTTCGAGCGGGTCGCCGGCGTCACGGGCCTGGTGATGACCAAGCTCGACGGCACCGCGCGAGGCGGCATTCTGGTCGCCATCGCCGAGACTTACGGCCTGCCGATCCACTTCATCGGCGTGGGCGAAAGCGCCGACGATCTGGAGCCGTTCGCGGCGCGCGACTTCGCACGGGCGATTGCAGGGCTTGAAGAAACGTCAGAGGCGGAAAGCTAAGAGAGATGACGCAGGAAACGGCCATCGCGGCAAAAAGAAAGCTCAATCCCTGGCTGAAGCTCGCACTGGAACTCGGACCGCTGCTGCTGTTCTTCGTCATCAATTCCAGATACGGCATTTTCGCCGCGACCGGCGTGCTGATGGCCGGCGTCGTCCTGACGCTTGCCGTCTCATGGGCGATCACCCGCCATCTGCCGGCGATGCCGGTGGTCACCGCCGTGCTGGTGCTGGTCTTCGGCTCGCTCACCTATTTTCTGCACGACGAAACCTTCATCAAGCTGAAGGTGACGATCCTTTACACGCTGTTTGGCGCCGGCCTCATCGGCGCGCTCTATTTCGGCAAGCTGCTGCTGCCCATCGTCTTCGACATGGCGATCCACATTGACGACGCGGGCTGGCGCAAGCTCACCATACGCTGGGGCCTGTTCTTTTTCGCGCTTGCCGGGCTCAATGAAGTCCTGCGCCGCATTCTGACGACCGACGACTGGGTGAATTTCAAGGTCTTCGGCATATTGCCGCTGACGCTCGTCTTCGCGTTGTCGCAGGCGCCGCTCATCATGCGCCACGAAATTCGTCCCGAGGACGAAGATCCCGAATCGCATTTCTAAGGCTTGGCGTCGCGCGCCGTTGAACATGATCGGCGTCGCCGCACGCGCCTTTGCGCGAACCGCTCGGGCGCGTTCTTGCTTCAATATGAACTTCTCTTCATGATCGGCCGCGTTCCGCGCCGATGATTTCAAGCGCATGCGCGCCGACCATCGCGCGGGTTGCAATCGACGCGCGTTCGGGCGAAGAGAGTCTTCGGGTTTATGGGGGCTGAGTCGAATCCTTGCCGAGTCTCATCCGCTTTCTGATCGTCGTCGGCGCCCTCGTCGCGATCGCCTATGGCGCCATGGTCGCCCTCGTCGCCTATGTGACGCCGCAACCGCGCCAGATGACCTATACGATCCCGGCGCAGCGGTTGAACAAGTGAAGGCTGTCATTCGTGACGCCTGTGCGGAATGACGCTGGGGAGTTAAGCGCATGAAAGCCGGCGCGGCGCGCCAGCTCGACGCCTTTCTCGACATGCTCGCCGCCGAGCGCGGCGCGGCGCGCAACACGCAGGACGCCTATCGGCGCGATCTTTCCGATTACATCGCGCATCTTTCCGCAAATAGCCGCGATCCCGGCGCCGCGACGACGGACGACATTCGCGCCTATCTCGCCTCATTGGAGCCGCGCGGCATGTCGGCGGCGACGGTGGCGCGGCGCATTTCGGCGATTCGCCAGTTCCACAAGTTTCTTTACGTCGACCGCCATCGCGGCGACGACCCGGCCTCGGCGCTCGATGGACCGCGGCTGCGGCGCAGCGCGCCCGGCGTATTCTCCACGGCGGAAATCGATCGTCTGCTTGCGGTCGCGAGCGAAGGGCTCGATGACGAAACGCGGCCTGCTGGCGAGCGGCTGCGGGCGGCGCGCCTCTATGCGCTGCTCGAAACGCTTTACGCCACCGGCCTGCGCGTCTCGGAACTTGTCTCGCTGCCCAAAAGCGCCGCGCATTCGCGCGATCCTTTCATCGCCATTCGCGGCAAGGGCGGGCGCGAGCGCCTGGCGCCGCTGACCGATCGCTCCCGCCGCGCGCTTCTTTCCTACCGCAAGCTGCTTGAGGAGATGGCGCTAGAGCGCGCCGGCTCGAGCTTTCTCTTCCCCGCCGACAGCGACAGCGGTCATCTGACCCGCCAGGCCTTCGCGCGCGATCTCAAGGCGCTGGCGAGCGCCGCCGGACTGCCGGCCGCCGCGATGCATCCGCATGCGCTGCGCCACGCCTTTGCGAGCCATCTGCTGCAGAATGGCGCCGATCTGCGTGTGGTGCAGGAACTGCTCGGCCATGCGGACATCTCGACGACGCAGATCTATACGCATGTGCTCGACGAGCGCATGCGGGCGATGGTGCGCGATCTGCATCCGCTGTCGGAGACGACGGAAAAGGGTTGAGCCGTGCTGAGCCGGTTTGAGCCGCCTTGGGCGCTTTTTCCGTTGAATGTTGAGACGCGCTCAACGTAAGCTTTTCCGCGCATTTGAGCGACCGAGGAGCTTGGCGATGGCGAAGAACGCGATGGACTTTCGGCCCGAGGAAGAGAATGTCGCCTATATCGGCGCCGGCGTGACGCTCAAGGGCGAAATCTCGGCCTCGGATCTCATCATCGTCGACGGCGCGATTGAGGGCGACGTCTCGGCGCGCGTCATTCAGGTCGGGCAGGGCGGCGTCATCCGCGGCAAGGTCAGCGCCACGGAAGCCGACGTCAGCGGCTGGATTTCCGATCATATCGAGATCAAGCAGCTGCTCGTCGTGCGCGCCACCGGACGCGTCGAGGGCAAGATCACCTATGGCGAGATCGAATTGGAGAAGGGCGCCGTCATCGCCGGCGAACTGACCGCGATCGATGATTATCGCGCCGCGAAGGCCGCCCCGGCGGCCAAGCCCGTCGCCGAACGCGTCGAGATCGCCGGCGCGCCGCCGAAACCTTCTTCGATCGATCGCATCAATGAGGCGGTGCGCGGCGCCAAGGGCGCCAAGGGCGCGCTCTATCTTGCCGCCGCCGGCGATGAGAAGCGCGTCGCGACGCGGACGCTGCTCGGCCGCAAAACTTCGGCGGGCGGGTGAGGCTGAGCCTTGCGCGACCGCTTGCCCGGCGGGCGCCAGCGGTCTATAGAACGATCCTTCCCGCTCCCTTCGTCTAGCGGTCTAGGACGTCGCCCTCTCACGGCGAAAACAGGGGTTCGATTCCCCTAGGGAGCGCCAGTAAAATCAATAAGATACAAACTAAAATTTGAAAGCGTCGAATATTCGTCGAATAAACATCAGCGCACCCCAGCGGACTCCGCCCCGCCGACGATCGCCGACCTTCGCGCCGAGAGCGTCCAAGGCGCGCGGGTATGGTGCTTAATCGCGACTGCCAGCACTATGGTGTCGCGAGCTTCGAGACGTTCGGCCCGCCCTCGGGCTTCACCTTCATCGACCTTCCGAAGACGCGACGCTTCGTCGCCGGGAATGCGGCACCCGTGAGGTGCAGGTCATGCCGGACTGGCCGCCGTATCTGGCTTCCAGCTAGATTGCGCCAAGCATGCGGACGATGGACATCAGCGACATTCCCATGCGGCGCGGCTTCGTGTATCTGGCGGCGACAGTCGACGTGTCAGTCGGCGGATGCTGGCGCCTTCTGTTTCGAGAGAGGAAAACTAATGTTCAATAGTTGTGCACTGCCTTCCGGCGCTGTCCGCTTCTTTCTAATGTTCGCCTCGGCCTTCGCGCCATTTGGCGCCCCTGCGTCTGCCCAAGATGCTCCCGCTGGAAAGCCGTCCGCCACAGTGACGATCGAGCAAATCCAGGTCGCGTTCATTGGCTCCGGCTCGCTTGGCGGAGGGACACTAGAATACGCTGGAAAATCCTATCCCATCACTGTTGGGGGATTGGGAATCGGCGGTATAGGAGCTTCCAAATTGACGGCCTCTGGCGCCGTTTATGGCCTTACGAAGCTTTCGGATTTCCCTGGGGCTTACGTTCAGGTGCGACGAGGTTGGGCTATTGCTGAGCAGGGGCGAGGGACGATGTGGCTAACGAATGGGAATGGCGTCACCATGAAATTGAGCGCAACACGCCAAGGATTGCAGGTTGCGCTGGGGGCAGACGGCGTGTTGATTGAATTCAAGTAGCCCAGGCAAAACAAAAACGCCCGGCCGTACATCGACGGCCGGGGCGTTCCTGGCGACTTGCCAACTGTTGCCATTTGCCGCCGCGTATTTTGATTTCCTTTGATTTATTTCAAAAGACGCGATGCAGCCGAGCGGGTTCCCTGTATCGCCCTGTAGGAATCGCCTTTCCGCCGCCCGCCGCCGCTATTGCCCGTTACAAATCGGTGCCTTCTCGTCGGCCGCAACGACAATTTGTCGCTGCGGAGCTTTCTCAGTGTGGCCAAATTGGCCACACTTAACGGCGCCGGCCATTCGTTTCAGACGATCGCGTTACCTGCCTCAGCAATTGACTAAAGGGCAATCTCAAAGCGTCGCCGCCTTGACACGACGATTTCAACCAACGATCGCATGCGGTGCAAAGCGCGAGCGATTGGAGGTGATAAGCGCCCTATCCTCGCGAATGCCAAGACCCGCCGGCGCATCGCCAACGAGCCAGCAGCCGAGGACCGGACGCCGGCCGTCGAAAACGGGCAGGGGGCAAAGCGCCTGGCGCACATATCCTTCTTGGCCATAACCGTCCGTCTCGCCGCGTGCGATGCAGCCGCCGTCGATGAGCTCGACGTCGGCCCCCTCGCGCGAGTAGAGGGGTTTGCGCGCATAATGCGCGCCAAGCTCTTGCGCGCGCGGGTCGTCCTCGAAATAGCAGGGCAAGAGGTTTTTATGGCCCGGCGCCATGTCCCAGAGCAACGCGAGCGCGCCCTTGTTCGATAGGATCATCCTCCAAGGCGGCTCGACGAAGCGCGTCCGACCGACGGCGGGGGATTTGCCGAAAGGGTCGGCGAATATCCATTCCCAGGGATAGAGCTTAAAGAGGAGTTCGATCTTGCGCAGGTCTGGATCGACGAATTCCTCACGTCGCAAGCCTATTCCACTGATGTCGAGAAGCTTCGTCGCAAGTCCCGCCTCGCGCGCGCATTCCGCAAGATAAGCCGTGGTTCCCGCATCTTCCGCACTTTTCGACATGCAGCACAGGTGCAGCAAACGGACCCGCGCAACCTCTCCAAAACGCGCGACAAGCTTCTCATGCAGCGAGTTGAACTGATCGGAGTCTGGCGGCAGCTCGCCCCGCGCGATTTGAGATTGGAGCCAATGCCATTGCACGACTGAGGATTCATAAAGGCTTGTCGGCGTGTCGGCGTTGAACTCGAGGAGCTTGGGATCGCTCTTCCCGTCATAGGCGAAATCGAAGCGGCCGTAGAGCGAAGGGTCGCGCCGAATCCAGCTTGCGCGGATCACGTCGAACGCGCATTCCGGAATTTTTAATCGCCGCATCAGATCGTCCTGTTTGACGACCTCCTCGACGAGAGAAAGGCACAGCGCATTTAGCTCGGCCGTCGTCGCCTCGAGCCTGTCTTCTATCTCGCCCAGCGAAAAGACGTAGCGGGCGCTTTCCTCCCAATAAGGTTCGCCGTCCGCATAGGCGTAGTCGAAGCCTATCTTTTTCGCCTCGGCTTCGAAGTTTGGACGCGGCGACGAGGCCTCGCGCTTCACTAGCCGCCTCCGCCATGCCCGGCGCCGAAGGCCCCAAAGCCGCCAAATCTTGCCGCCCCTTCGCCTCCGCCCCCGCTGCCGCCGCTGCCCCCGCCGTGACCGGAGGATCCCGAAGAGTCGGAGGAGCAGGCGGTTTCATTGCTCGCGTCCGTCCGAGCGCACCTGGATTGTTCGATCCACTGCACGACAATGAACAGGACGAAGGCTACCGCGAGAGGCACCCAGATGGCGAGGTAGCCAAGGTAGAGCGCCTGCCGTTGCTCATCGTCCGTGGAGCCCGGCGGCGCTCCGGCGAAGCCTTCTGGAGCGTTGGAGATGATCGGCGGCGGTTTGACGCCGCGCTTGCCGGATGTTCCGTCCGCCTCCGTCATGTCACGGGCTCATGCAAGCCGCGCTGAGGATGCCGGCCGAAATCGACACGGCGGCGACCCAGAGCGCGGCGGCGATCGCGTTCTCCTGAATCGCCTGCGACAGACCTGGATGCCCAAACCTCGCCAGGCGATAAGCGAGCACTTGCACCGCGAAAGCGACGAAGCCCCAGGCCACGAACTGGAGCGGCGACTGTGTGTTGTGGATCGCACCGGCGAGCGCGATGGAAAAGCCGATGAGGCTGCCCCCGAGCGCGATCGCGGCTGAGGCGTTATGCTCGCGAACGATGAGCTGGAACTCGCGATGCGGCGTCAGCCAAACATAGGTGATGCAAAAGGCGACGCAAAATGCGAGGGCGGCGGCAAAATAGGCTGCGAACGCAAGCAGTCCATAAAGAAAGTTGCTCAGAGCCGCCCCCGAAAAATCGAACCATCCGCCCCGCATGGTCGCAGGCGTCGCTCCAGACAAGCTTTGGCCAGCCCAGTCTCCATGCCACTAACTTCCTCCCGCTTTATTGACAAGCCGGAGCGGTGGTAGAAAAATTTCTAGAAAGCGCGAGCCGAAGCCGCCTAAATTTCGCTTCGCCAAGCCGCGCCCAGTCCACCGGCGGATAATAAGCCGTTCTGAACAGAACGCGCGTGGCGTCCCGAGACTCTCGTACAATGGTGTCAGGCGGCAGCTCGCGCAGTTCGTCTTCTGAAAAATTCACCGGCAGTCCAATGGCGACGGCGACCCCCGAACTGATCGCCTTGCGAATAAGAGGCAGCGGGTTTGGCGAAAAATCCTGCCAGCCGAAGCGCGCCTTTTTGAAATACTCCGGTCCGCCCCAGGGCGGGTCGATATGCAGCGCATCGAATGAGAGCTTGGGATAGGCCTCTATGACGTCGTCATGGATGAATTCAATGCGCTTTGAGACGCCATAGATCTCGGCGTTATGCTTCGCCATGGACAGCCTGTCGCGATCAATGTCGACGGCGATGACGCGCTTGCCGCATCGGGCGAATGCGATCGCCGAGCCGCCGATGCCGCAAAAGGCGTCCAATACGGCGTGACCGGTGAGGAGTTTGCCGACCTCCAGCGCAAAGCGCTCCGGCTTGACGGAGATTCGAAAACAGATCGTAGCGACGATCCCAGTATTTTTGGGCGCCTTCGCCGAAGGGATTATTGATGCTGGTCATCGCGAGAGCACTGGGCTGAGCTTTCGCACTCGATCATAGGGATCGATCCCAGGCAAGGGAGGCAAGCCCTCACGCCGATCGCCCAACGCCTCGGCTCAAGAAAAAGCGCCCGGCCAGGTTAGCCGAGCGCAGTCGAAGAGGGGAGAGGGGAGCTCCGTGTCATTGAACCGCCGGCGCTCAAAATTGTTCCAAGCGGCGTGACGTCGGACAGTGCGTCGGGGCGCTTTATTGTCGAAGCTTGAGGTTTCACTCACGACGTCCGTGAGATTGACGAGCTGATGGACGCGACGCGGCGCTTTCATAAATGCGATCGCAGCAAAATCGCCGCTCTCCCCGCGTCCCCGCGCCGCCTTGACGAAACGGCTCCGCCTATGCCCATTGAGCGCGATTTTTTCGCCGCGCCGGCGCGCCATTGCGCCAGGGAGACATAGCCCATGAACATCCACGAATATCAGGCCAAGGCCGTTCTGCGCGACTTCGGCGCGCCCGTCGCTGAAGGCTTCGCCGTGCTGCGCGCCGAAGATTCGCGGGCGGCGGCTGAAAAGCTTCCCGGCCCGGTCTATGTGGTGAAGGCGCAGATCCACGCCGGCGGGCGCGGCAAGGGCAAGTTCAAGGAAGCGAGCGCCGGCGACAAGGGCGGCGTGCGCATCGCCAAATCGATCGACGAGGCGGAAGCCTTCGCCAAAGAGATGCTTGGCGCGACGCTCGTGACGCAGCAGACCGGCGAGGCCGGCAAGCAGGTCAACCGCCTCTACATCGAAGACGGCGCCGCGATCGACAAGGAATTCTATCTCTCGATGCTGATCGACCGCGCGACGTCGCGCATCGCCTATGTGGTCTCGACCGAAGGCGGCATGGACATCGAAAAGGTGGCGCATGACACGCCCGAGAAGATCGTGACCTTCTCGGTCGATCCGGCGACGGGGCTGATGCCGCATCACGGCCGCCAGGTCGCCGCCGCGCTCGGCCTCACCGGCGATCTCGCCAAACAGGCGGGCGCGCTGACTGAAAAGCTCTACGCGGCGTTCGTCGCCAAGGACATGGAGCTCCTGGAGATCAATCCGCTGATCGTCACCAAGGACGGCAAGCTGCGCTGCCTCGACGCCAAGGTCAGCTTCGAAAACAACGCGCTCTATCGCCATCCCGACATGGTCGAGCTGCGCGACAAGAGCGAAGAGGACGAGAAGGAGATCGAGGCGTCGAAATACGACCTCGCCTATATTTCGCTGCCCGGCAATATCGGCTGCATGGTCAATGGCGCCGGCCTCGCCATGGCGACGATGGACATCATCAAGCTCTACGGCGAGTTTCCGGCGAACTTCCTCGACGTCGGCGGCGGCGCGACGACCGAGAAGGTGACGGCGGCGTTCAAGATCATCACCGCCGATCCGAACGTGAAGGGCATTCTCGTCAATATCTTCGGCGGCATCATGCGCTGCGACACCATCGCCGAAGGCGTGATCGCGGCCGTGAAGGAAGTGGGGCTCAAAGTGCCGCTCGTCGTGCGCCTCGAGGGCACCAATGTCGACCTTGGCAAGAAGATCATCAATGAGTCGGGGCTGAACGTCATTCCCGCCGACGATCTCGACGATGCGGCGCAAAAGATCGTCGCGGCGATCAGACAGGCGTAAGTTTCGCGAAACCCGCCGCGCCTCGACCGCCGTTGCGCAATCTTTGGGTTCTTCCTTCTCCCGTAAACGGGAGAAGGAGTCGCGCGTTTCCGGAGGCGGCGCGGGGCGCGGCTTGGATTTTTCTGAAAAATCGCGCTTAAGTCCGCTGGATCAATGGCCAAGCTTTCTTCCGCCTTGCGTCATCGGCCCAAAAGGGCCATCTTTAGGCGCGACCTTGGACTTTTAGGCCGCTGTTCCCCGTGGGGCGGCCTTTGCGCGCGATCGTCGCCTTTTAGGGAAGCGCCTGTGCCCAAATCAGCTCTTCTGTTTGCGTCTCCGGCCAGCCGCGCAAGACGCGCTCTGGCGCGTCTGTCGTGCATCTTGGTTGCGGGCTCCGGCGCCTTCGGGCTCTCCTGCGACAGCAGCCTCGCGGCGCGGGAAAATATCATCGTCGCGCGGCCTTTCGAGGTCGGCTCCAGCCTGTCGGGCAATTATCTCGCCGCGATCGTCGCCGGCGCGCAGCGCGACACGCTCGCCGCCTCGACCTTCTTCCGCGAGGCCTTGCGCGACGATCCCAAGAACACCGATCTCGCCGACCGCGCCTTCGTCGCGGCGCTCGCCAACGGCAATATGTCGGAGGCCCTCTCGCTGACCGGCCGCGTGATCGCGCATGACCGCACGAACGGGCTCGCGCATCTCGCCCGCGGCGTCGATCTGATCAAGACTCGCAAATACGCCGCCGCGCGCGCCGAACTCGCAAAGGGCGGCGGCGACCGTCGCCGCGACATCACCTCGACGCTGCTCTCCGCATGGAGTTACGCCGGCGCCAAGGACACGCGTCGCGCCCTCGCAACGCTCGATACGCTCACCGACGACGCCTTCGTGGTGTTTCGCGACTATCATGCGGGCCTGATCGCCGATCTCGGCGGCGACAAGGCGGAGGCTGAAAAGCGCTTCAAGTCCGCCTACACCTCCGAGAAGAACACGCTGCGGCTTGTCGACGCCTATGCGCGCTTTCTCGCGACGCACGGACGCCGCGACGAGGCGAAACAGCTCTATCTCGCCTTCGACGAAGTCGCGCCCAATCACCCGATCGTCGTCGCCGGCCTCGCCGCGCTCGAGGAGGGCAAGCCGCTGCCGGCCTTCGTGCGCACCGCCGACGAAGGCGCGGGTGAAGTGCTGTACGGGCTGGGCGCCGTCGGCGGCCGCCAGGGCGACGAACTCGCCTCGCTCATCTATCTGCGCCTCGCGCTGCATCTTGCGCCAGAGAACGCTCTCGCCATCGTCACGCTCGGCGACGTCTATGAGCGCATGAAGCAGGAAGAGGCCGCCATCGATCTTTATCAAAGCGTGCCGAAAGACAGTCCGCTGCGCGTCAACGCCGACGTGCAGGCGGCGCTTCTGCTGGAGACGCTCGGCAAAACCAAAGAGGCGAGTGACAATCTCTCCGCGATCGTCGCCGCCAACCCCAAGAATCAGGAGGCGTTGACGGCGCTCGGCAATCTTCAGCGCTCGCGCAAGGCTTTCGCCGACGCCGCCGTGACCTATACGCGCGTGCTCGATTTGCGGTCCAAGGCGGACAAGAGTCTGTGGCTGCTCTACTATTATCGCGGCATCGCCAATGAACGGCGCAAGGATTGGCCGGCGGCGGAAGCCGATCTCAAAAAGGCGCTGGATCTCAATCCCGACCAGCCGTTGGTGTTGAACTATCTCGGCTATTCCTGGGTCGACAAGGGCTCCAATCTGGACGAAGCCTTCAAGATGCTGCGCCGCGCCGTCGATCTGCGCCAGCGCGACGGCTATGTCGTCGACAGTCTCGGCTGGGCCTATTACCGCCTGGGGCGCTATGACGACGCCGTGCGCGAATTGGAGAAGGCGATCGACCTGAAGCCGTCAGACCCGGTGATCAACGATCATCTCGGCGACGCCTATTGGCGCGTGGGCCGCAAGCTCGAAGCGCGTTTCCAGTGGAACCATGCGCGCGACCTCAATCCCGAGCCCGACGAACTGCCGAAGATTCTCGACAAGATCAACAACGGCATGGCGGACAATCCGACGCTCGCCCATGACAAGGCGGCGCAGAACGGCGGGTGATCACCCCTTCTCGCCCGCCATCTCCAGCACGACGCGCCATTCTTCGTCGCTCACAGGCTGCACCGAGAGGCGCGAATTGTTGACGAGCACCATGTCCTTGAGGCGCGGCTCGGCTTTGATCTGCGCCAGCGTCACCGGCTTTTTCAAAGCCTTCACCGCCTTCACATCGACCATGCCGAATTTGCCGCTCTCGTCGGTGTGGTCGGGATAATAGGTCTTGATGATCTCGACGACGCCGACGACCGCCTTGTCCTCGTTCGAATGATAGAAGAAGCCTTTTTCGCCCTTCTTCATCGCCATCAGATTGAGTTTGGCGGAGTGGTTGCGCACGCCGTTCCAGAACGTGCCCTTGGCCCCGGCCTTCACCTGCTGATCCCAGGACCAGCTCGACGGCTCGCTTTTGAGTAGCCAATGCGCCACTAGAGCTGCGCTCCCACCACGCGTTTCCAGGGTTTCAGCTCCACCGAGGCGAAGAGGCCGGCGGCGGCGTAAGGGTCTTCGCCGAGCAGCGCGCGCGCCGCCGCCTCGTCCTCGCAGTCGAGAATGAGCATGGAGCCGACGGGGGTCTCGCCGTCCAGAAACGGACCGCCGAGTTTTACGCGCGAAGCATGCTTTTCGAGAAAGGCGAGATGCGCGGCGCGGGTCGATAGGCGCAGATCGACATGACCGGGCTTATCCAGGCAAAGGGCGACGAAGAGCACAGGCGGCCTCGCGTAAGCGTGACGAAGGCGCAACTTGTTCCAAAGCGCGCGCCGCGGGTCAACAGCGCCGCCGCCGAAATGACGATTTCATGTTCGAAGAGGCGAGGGCTTCGGGAAATGCAAGGCGCCTGAAGGGCTTCCTCATCCTGAGGAGCGTGCGCAGCACGCGTCTCGAAGGATGAGGGTGAGGAGAAAAACAATCCTTCACCCGATTCCCCGGGGAAGGCGTGCTTTAGGCGCGCGTCGCCGGCGCCTCGAGCTCCTGCGCGACGACGCGGTCGCCAAAATCGATGATGGCTTCGCGCAGGGCGGCGATTTCGGCGTCGCTCGCCGCGACGGGGACGATGGACAAACCCTTGGACCCGTTGGCGGCGCGGCGCAGATTGGCCCGCTCCGCGCGCAGCGCCTCGACGGCGCCTTGCAGCATGGCGTTGTCGGCGCGCGCCGATTCGAGCTTTCCGGCGGCGTCGTTCGCTTCGGCGCGCGCCACGCGCAGCGCGCCTTCCAATTGGTCGCCGTCGTTCTTTTGGCGTTCCTCGGCGGCCTTGAGCTGCGCCCGCGCCGAGTCGAGCTCGGCGGCGAGCGTCTCGCCCAGCGTGCGGGTCGCGGCAAGTTCGCCAGAAATGCGCGTCAGCAGATCTTCAAGCTCCGTGGCCCGCGCGCCCGACTGCACGGCGCGCACATGCTCGTCGCGCAGGACCTGCAGCTCGTGCTGCATCTCGCTATTGTGCTGATGCAGCGCCGCGACGCGCGCCTCATAGGCGGCCACGAACCCGTCCAGCTGCGCCCCGGCGCCTTCGTCCTGCGCCGTCGTCTCCGATCGAATCAGCCGCAGCTGCGCGACGCGGCCTTCGGCGCGGTCGGTCATTTCATGCAGCGCTCTCTCGGTGGCGTTCAAAAGCTCGGTGCGCTCGCCCAAAACCTTCTCCGCCTCATTGACGCGCACGTTCATGTCGCGATTGTCGGCTTCGGCGTGATTGAGCTGCGTTTCGAGATCGGCGATCCGCGCGACATGGCGGCCGACCGTCGCGAGATCATGCGCCCGCGCGGCTTGCGTCGCCTCCATCGCTTGCTCGAGTCGCCGCTCGCGAACGGCGAATTCGGCGCGCAGCAAATCACGCTCGGCGACGACTTCCTCCATCGACATCGGCGCAAGCATCTGCAGCCGCCGCATCGAAAGACGAAGCGCGCGCCGCCAGAAAGCGGGGAGGAACATCAAGGCGAAAAGCCCGGCGACGAGGAAGCCGAGCGCGAAATACATCGCTTGTTCGATCAAGACGCAGCAATCCTTGATCCGTCTCAAGGCGGACGGCGCTGCGGATTCTGCCACGTAATGGCGCGGAACGCAAAGCACGAGCTATGGTTCGTCGGCGCGCGCGACCACGGCTCGCGGCGTCGTCCATTTGGATGACGACTTTCCCCCTAGCGGGCTGCAGAACGGCGGGACGCAACGGCCACGGGCGCTGCGCGCGGCAAGCAGGAGAAGCCAAATGAATTTATCCGCTGGCGTTTTTTGCGGCGGCCGCGCGCCCGGCGCGCCGCGATTGCGGCGGGCTCGGCGATGAGCGCCATGCGCTGTCCCGGCGCTCCCGCGCTTCTTGTCGGCGATCCGGCCGAAAGAGGCCCGCAAGGCGCCAATGAGCGAGTCTTCGCCACCACGCTTGCGGCGGATGAAAGCGTTCTCGCCGCCGCGCAAACGCAGGCCGCGCCGGCCGCGCGCATCCGATTCGCGCCGATTTGCGTTGAAAACGACTGTGCGCATTGGAGCGGCGGCGGATGCGCCTTGCTCGGCCGCATCGCGCAACTGCTCGCCAAGGCGGGCGCGCCGGTGAAGCCGAGCCCCGCCTACGAATGCAGCATTCGTCATGATTGCCGCTGGCGGGGGCAGCGCGGCGACGAGGCCTGCGGCATTTGCGGCTTCGTCGCCCGGGAGCCGCTTGATCCGTCGCCGCCGCGCGTGGGGGCGCGCCGCCAGCCGGTCTTTTGAACGGGCCCCTTTGAACGGGCCCCTGCGCGTTAAGTCGGCGCGCCGGATCGGATCAGAACGGGTTCCAGGTCGAGTCCGGCGTGAACTTCAGATAGCCGAGATTGAGGCCGAGCCGCGCGCCAAGTCCCGAGCGCACCGGCATGACGACGACCTCGTCATTGTTGAGCGCGGTGAATCCGAACCCGCCGACGAGATAGGCTGATCCGGCGGCGCCGGAGAACCGCCGATAGATCGAGTCGACCGACGGCAGGTTGTAGACGAGCATCATCGTCCGGGCGCCGTCGGCGCCCGCGTCGAGGCCAATCGAGGGGCCTTGCCAATACACGCCCTGCTGACCGGCGTTGCGCGTATACATCCTGCCCTCGCCATAGCGGAGCCCGCCGACGAACGCGCCGCCCGCCTCCTGGCCAAGAATGTAGGCGTTGGGACTGCCCCACTGCCGCGATGCGCGTTCGACGCCTTCGGCGAGGCCGCGGGAAATCGAGCCGAAGAAGCGGTGGCCGTTCTCGACGATCTCACCGCTGGAATAGGTTTCGGGCCGCTGCGCCGCGCGGGCGAAAGAACCAGGAGCCGCCCAAGCGCAGGCCGAGGCGGCGGCGAGGCGAAACAGGTCGCGGCGCGAGGCGGCGTTGAACGAAGATTTGCTCATGACGACGAACTCCAGGACGAACGTGTTTAAGCGCCATGGGTCGGCGTCAACGATGGCCGACCCGCGGCGCAGTTGCGTCGCAAAGGCGACAGGCGGGTTTGCGCCCGCCAAAGTCGCGCGCCGTAGTTAAGGAAGCGTTGCGGCGGCTTCGAGCGCGGCCGCGTCGGCCCAGGCGACGAACGGACCATTGCGATAATCGTCGGCCTTCTTGCCGTAGCGCAGCGGCGCGCCATCCGGATCGAGCGTGACGCCGCCGGCCGCGCGCAGCACGGCGTCGCCTGCGGCGGTGTCCCATTCCATCGTCGGTCCGAAACGCGGATAGACGTCCGCCTCGCCATTGGCCAGCAGGCAGAATTTAATCGAGGAGCCGACGGGCGCGCTGCGCGCGATAGGCTGTTTCGAGAGAAACGTCTTCGTCGCCTCGTCGAGGTGAGACTTCGAAATCAACGCGACCAGCCCTTCCGGGGGACGCGGCCGCGTGCGCAGCGGACGCCAGTCCTGCATCGGCGGCAAGGACCCGCCAGGGACCGCCTGCGCCTCATAGCCCTGCGCGCCGGCAAACCAGACGCGGCCTTGCGCCGGCGCGTAAACGGCGCCGACGCGCGGCGCGTTCTTCTCCGCGAGCGCCACATTGATGGTGAAATCGGAGCTGCGGGCGAGAAACTCGCGCGTGCCGTCAATCGGATCGATCAACAAAAAGGCGTCGCCGGCGCCGAGCGTGATGCCGCGCGCGACGCTCTCCTCGGCCAAAAAGGGCACGCCGGGCAACGCCGTTTCCAACTCGCGGAGCAGATAGGCCTCGATCCGCTCGTCCGCCTCGGTCACGGGCGACGTATCGCCCTTGAGTCGCGACTCGATATTTGCATTGGCCAGCGTCTCCATCGCCAGCGCGCCGGCCGCAATCGCCATATTCGCGAAAAGGCGGGCGAGGTCTTCGATGTCATCGAGCGCGCCCGCCGACTGTACAAAATTCTCCGCCGCCATCGTTCGATTCCCCCAATGTTTGTTTGCGATTCAGGCGCATGTCATTTGCAATCCGCGCGGCGCCAGCTAGTTTCGTTTTAGCCTGAACGCAGTGATTCGCGCGCCGCGTCAGTCCGCCGCGCATCATACAGGAAGACGGGATCAAGCTTTCTTGAGACGTCGCCGCCTTCACCCGCTTTGGATGGCATCATGACCAAATTCTCGCTCGACTCACTCGATCTTGCCGCGCTCCTGTCCTCGCGGGTCTGTCACGACGTCATTTCGCCGGTGGGCGCGATCGTCAATGGTCTTGAAGTGCTCGAGGAGGAGAAAGACGCCGAGATGCGCGGCCATGCGCTGGCGCTGATCAAATCGAGCGCCAATGAGGCTTCGGCGCGGCTGCAGTTTTGCCGGCTCGCCTTCGGCGCGGCGGGTTCGAAAGGCGCGTCGATCGACACGGGCGACGCCGAACTGGTGACGCGCCAGCTGATCGCCGACGAGCGCACGCAGCTGTTTTGGAGCGTTCCGCGCGTGCTGATGTCCAAGAACAAGGTCAAGCTGCTGCTGAACCTCTGCGTCTTGGCCGACGCTGCGATTCCGCGTGGCGGCGTGATTTCCGTCAGCTCGGCGGGTGAAGACGATCGGGTGACGTTCAGGATCGAGGCGAAGGGCGTCAATGCGCGCGTCGCGTCGAACGTTCCGCGCCTGCTCGAAGGTGAATCGGAAGAGGGCGCGATCGACGCCCGCGCCATTCAAGCCTATTACGCCGGTCTCGTGGCCACGTCCTGCGGCATGCAGGTTGTGGTTTCCAGCGAGCCGGAACTTGTGACGATCGAGGCGATCCCCGTCCAAGCGGCGGCGGGGATGGATGCGCCCGCAGAGAGCGCCGTCGCCTGAAGCCAAGCCCCCTTGCGGGACCCGCGCGAGACCCGCGCGGATCCTGCCTTTTCGATGAAGCGCATCAGCGATGCGCAGACGTACTAATCGGCGCGGGTGCTTCGCTGAGTCGCGCGCGGCAGCGCCTTCGCGTCGCGCAGATGGTTCTCCAGCATCGGAATGGCGCTCTGCGCCCATCGCTTCAGATCGGCGTT
>WSXZ01000065.1 GCA_009773555.1 Methylocystaceae bacterium
GCGCATTGATGACGACGACGCCGGTGATGATCGACGCGTCGAGCCAAAGTCCGAGCATCAGCTTGATGAAGCCGGCGGCAAGCAGGACATAGACAAGGACATTGTCAAACTGCAGCAGGAACCGCATCAGCGGTCCGCGCTTCGATCCTTCAGGCAATCGGTTCGGGCCGTATTTCTCGAGGCGCCTGGCCGCCTCATCGCGCGCGAGTCCTTTCAAAGGATCGCTCTCGAGACGACGAATTGTCTCGTCGACGGCAATTGCATGCCAGGGCGGATTTTTCGCCGCGTCTCGATCGGTCACTGACTGAAACTCCCGCCTAATTAAAATCGGCGCGATCTTGTCGGATCGCCGCGCTACAGTAAAGTTGAGAAATAGCCGTTCCTTGATACAGCGCGACGGCTCAAGGAGCGCTGCGACGCCTCTTCTTCAGCGACGCATAGTGGTCCGGCCCTAAAAAGGACTCGCCGAATTCAATAGAGCCACGCCACAAGACGAAGCCTTCTGGAGAACGTTCGATGACGAAAGGCGGCGAAGCGCCGATGAAGCGCAAAGAGTATGAGGCGGCGCTACGGAAGCTGCAGGTGGAGCTTTGCGCCTTGCAGGATTGGGTCAAGGCGACGGGCCAGCGTGTGGTCGTCGTCTTCGAGGGGCGCGACGCCGCCGGCAAGGGCGGCGTCATCAAGGCGATCACCGAAAGAGTGAGCCACCGCGTCTTCCGGGTGATGGCGCTGCCGGCGCCCTCCGATCGAGAGAAGACGCAGCTGTATCTGCAGCGTTATGTGTCTCTGCTCCCCGCGGCGGGCGAAATCGTGATTTTCGATCGCAGCTGGTACAATCGGGCTGGCGTCGAATATGTCATGAGGTTTTGCACCGAGGCGCAGCATCGTCGATTTCTCGAAATCTGTCCCGAGTTCGAACTCTTGATTGTCGACGACGGCATTCTGCTCCTCAAATATTGGCTGGAGGTGAGCGAGGAGGAGCAGAAGCGCCGCTTCGACGCGCGCATCGACGATCCCTTACGCCAATGGAAGCTCAGTCCGATGGATTTATGTTCGCGGAGCCGATGGTACGATTATTCGCGCGCGAGAGACATGATGTTTAAGGCGACCGATACGAAATTCGCTCCCTGGCACATCGTGCGCTCGGACGACAAGCGGCGGGCGCGCCTCAACTGCATAAGTCATTTGCTCAAGTCCATTCCGTATGAAGCCGTCGAACATGAAAAGGCGAAACTTCCGAAGCGATCGATGGAGGGCGCCTATGACGATCTCGCCTCGCTCGAAGGATTGATAACGTCGGGCGCGGCTCAGGCCTGCTCCCGAATCCCAAACCATAAGACATACAGCGCCGGCGTGACGATCAGCGTCAGCACGGTGGCGACGAGAAGCCCGCCCATCACCGCGAAGGCCATCGGGCCCCAAAAGACCGTGGGCGCGATGGGAATAAGCCCCAGCACCGTCGATACGGCCGTCAGCGTGATGGGACGGAATCTGGACAGCGTGGCGTCGACGACGGCTTTCCATTGATCCGGCTCCTCGCGTCGTTCCGTTTCGATTTGCTCGACGAGAATGACCGCATTGCGCGCGATCATGCCGAGCAGCGACAAAATGCCGAGAATGGCGACAAAACCGAGCGGCTTTCCAAAGATGAGAAGCGCCGCGATGATTCCGATCAATCCCATCGGCACAATGCTCAGAACCAGCAGCGTGCGACTGAAGCTTTGGAGCTGGATCATCAGAAGGGTGATCATCAGAAACAGCATCAGCGGCACGCGCGCAAACACCGAGCCCTGCGACTTCGCGCTTTCCTCGACGGTCCCGCCCGTGTCGACGCGATACTGGGGCGGCAGGCTCGCACTTACTGTGGCGACTGCAGGCGCGAGCGCGGCGACGGCGGTCTCGGCCGTCAGCCCAGGCGCTGGGTCAGCCTGAACTGTCAACGTCGGCGCCCGGTCGCGGCGCCAGATCAGCGGGTTTTCTTGCTGGAAATCAAACGTCACGATCTGGCCGAGAGGCGCCACGCCGCCGCTGGGCGTGGCGATTTGCAGCGTCTGCAGCGTTGAGAGCGACATCCTCTGTTCATCTGTCGCGCGCGCGACGACGTCGACGAGATAGATGTCGTCTCGAACCTGCGTGACGGCCTGGCCCGTCACCACGCCCTTCAATGCGGCGGCGAGCGCCTGAGAACTGAGGCCGACGAGGCGCGCTTGATCCTGATCCACCTTGACATGGATGGCGCGCGCCGGCTCGATCCAATCGAAATTTATGCGTCTGACGGAAGGGTCCGCGCCAATTGTCTTCGCCAGATCGAGAGCAATTTGACGAACCTTTTCAGGGTCGGGGCCGATGACGCGGTATTGCACGGGCCAGCCCACAGGCGGTCCGAGCTCCAGCGGCGCGATCCGCGTGACGAGGCCCGGAAAATCCTCCGCGAGGATTTTTTCAAGTCTTTGATGAAGCCTGTCGCGCGCGGTCACGTCTTTGGCGATGACGACATATTGCGAGAAAAAATCATGTGCGAGCTGGACGTTGAGAGGTAGGTAGAAGCGTATGGCGCCTCGGCCGACATAAGCGCTCCAGCTCGCCACGTCGGGGTCCCCTTTGAGAATCTTGTCGAATTTCTCCACGACGGCCTGGCTGGCGTAGATCGAGGCGTTCTGCCGCAGAGAGAGATCGATCACGAGCTCCGGGCGATCGGACGCAGGAAAGAATTGCCGAGGCACGAGCGGCGTCGCCAATAAAGCGATGATGAAGCAGGCCAAAGTGACGCCGAGCGTCACCCATTTCGCTCTCATCGCCGCGACAAGAAGCGTGCGGAAAACGCGCAGCACGGGGCCTTCCCGCTCGACGGCCGACGCGTCCGGCTTCTTGAGCAACGCCACGCCGATCAGAGGCGTGAACAGGACGGCGACGACCCAAGAAACGATCAGGGCGATGGAGACCACCGCGAAGATCGAGAATGTGTATTCGCCAGCCGAGCTCTTGGCCAAACCGATCGGCACGAAACCGGCAGCAGACACGAAGGAGCCGGTAAGCATAGGAAACGCCAGAGTTTTATATGCGTAGCTTGCGGCCTCCTCCTTTTCGTCGCCAAGCGCAAGACGTGTGGTCATGACGTCCACCGTCGTCATCGCGTCGTCGACGAGCAGGCCAAGCGCAATGATGAGCGCGCCGAGCGATATTCTCTGCAGATCGATCCCCGCAAGCTGCATGATCGGGAACACAACGGCGAGCGTCAGCGGAATGGAGACCGCAACCACCGCGCCGGCGCGCACGCCCAGACTGATCAGACTCACGGCCATGATGATCGCGATCGCCTGCCAGAGCGACGTCATGAAATCGCCGATCGCGTGCTCGACGATTTGCGGCTGATTGGCGACCAGAATGGGCTCAATTCCGATCGGCAGTTCCGACTTCGTCTCCTCCAGCGCCTTCGCAACGTTGCGGCCCAGAGCGAGTATGTCGCCGCCCGGTCGCATGGCGATCGCCAGTCCTATCGCCGGACGGCCGTTCACTCGAAACATCGACTGCGGCGGGTCGACTGACGCGCGCCGGATTTCCGCGATGTCGCGAAGCCGGAGCAGACGGCCGTTCACCGGAATATTGATCGCCAGAAGATCGCTCTCCGACCCGAACGCTCCCGATACGCGCAATGAGAGTTTTTCTTGATCCGTCTGGATGACGCCCGAAGGGATGACCTCGTTCTGCGCTTGCAGCGCGGCAATGAGCTGAGACCGGTCCAAGCCCAGGCCAGCAAGCTGCCGCGTTGAAAACTCGATGAATATCCGTTCATCCTGCGCGCCGAGGACTTCGATCTTGGAAACGTCGGCGACATTGAGCAGCCGCGAGCGAACGGTTTCCACATAGTCGCGCAACTCGCGATGGCTGAAGCCGTCCGCGGTGAAACCGTAGATGACGCCGAAGGTGTCGCCGAAATCGTCGTTGAACCCCGGTCCGACGACGCCTGCAGGAAGCGTATGGCGAATGTCGCCGACATTCTTGCGGACGTTGTACCAGATGTCCGGCACTTGCGACGGCGTCGTCTCGCCTTTCAGGTTCACGAAAATCGTTGTGAGACCAGCGGTCGTATAGCTGCGGATGAAGTCGAGGCTGGGCGTCTCCTGCAGCTTGCGCTCGATCCGCTCCGTCACCTGTTTGAGCGTGTCGTCAAGCGTCGCGCCCGGCCAGGCGGCCTGCACGATCATCGTGCGAAAAGTGAAATTTGGATCTTCGTTCCGGCCCAGACTCCAATAGGAGTTGAGACCGGCGATCACGACCGAGATCATGCAATAGATGACGAAAGAACGGTGTCTGAGCGCCCAAGCCGACAGGTTGATCTCTGTCATCACGGCGTATCCAGGATTCGGACCTTCTGGCCTGGGTGAAGCGACTGAACGCCGGCGGTAACGACGGTGTCGTCGGGCGCCAATCCTTCCGCAACGACCACCGAGTCGGCGGAAAATCGCTGAACCTTGATGTTTCGCATCGATACGGTCATCGTCGCTGGATCGACGACCCAGACGCTCGGCTGGCCGCCGGACTCGGTCAACGCAGCAGCGGGAATGGAGATTGCGGCCGAGGGATCAAGACGCATGCGGCCGGAAATGGTCGCGCCTAATCGCATGGCGGGCGGGGGAGCGATAATGGTGACGCGCACGCGAAACGTCCGCATCGTAGGATCGGCCTGCGGATCGATCTGTCGCACGCGTCCGACCGCTGTGACCCTGGGTTCATCCGTCAGCGCGAGATCGACTCTCGCGTCTCGCGGCGCAGCGCGCAGCAGACGCGCCGGCGCGTCGAATACCGCATCCCACCCACCCCTTCGGGCGATGCGGAAAATCATTTGACCGGCCTGAACCACTTCTCCCGCTTCTGCGCCCCGCGCGACGATCGTTCCGGGCAGATCGGCCTTAAGCTCCGTGTAACCGACGCGGTCCTGCGCGATTTTCAGCTGTGCGGACGCATCCTCGATGTCCGACTGAGCGGTCTCGACGGCTGTCTTCGCCTGATCGAACTTCACCTGCGTCGTGTATCGTCTCGATAGCAGAGACTGCTCCCGCGCGAAACTGCTGCGCGCCTCTCGCAAGCGCCCTTGCGCCGCGGTCAGTCTCGCCTGCGCGGACCGCAGACCATTCAGTTCAGCCTGCGGGTCCAATTTCGCCAGCACCTGCTCGCTTCCGACGGCATCGCCCACGCCCACGAAACGCTCCGTCATCCTGCCGCCGATACGGAAGGCGAGCGCGGCTTCGTTTTCGGGCTGAATGCTTCCGGTCAGCTCAACTGTCTCGCCGATCTTGGTTTTCTCGATCACGACGGCGCGAACCGGGCGCGTTTCGGGAGCTTTCTTGTCTTCTTCCCGGCTGCATCCCGCGAGCGTCAGTAGGACCGCGGATGTACTGAATGCGAGGCGCCATAACCCCGCGATCCACATCATCTTTCTCAAGCGCGCCACATTTCTATCCTGAATTCGCGTCTTCGACATTTAAGCCGTAAACGGCATAAACTGGAAGGTCTGTAGCGATCCGCGCAGCCTGATTGCTCTCTTGTGGATAAGGCATTGGTATGGAGTGGCTGGCGGTCGGAATGCATGTCGGAGGCGGTTAAGAGAGTTACTCGAGGCGAATGGTGGCTATATTGCATGGCGTCTACGGCGCGATGCATCATTGCCGCCGGCATTTCTCTGGGGAACGAGGGCGGCGACCTATCAGCTTGTCAAGGAGTTGATGCAGAAAGCTCGGTGCGCGATCTCGGAGTCTTTTTGTCGAACACTCTGTTTCACGCGCGCGAGAGCGGCTCGATGCATTCGATTTCGTCGCGCCGCGCCGGGGAGAACTCGACGTTGCTGGCATCTTACTTAGTGCGGCGTCGCGCGTTGGCTTCCGCTTCGATCATGATTGTCTCCGCGGTCCTCTGCGGATGCGACCTTACATGGGAGAAGCCTGACCTCGGCGCGCCGCCGCCCGCCCGTTTCCGGGAGGCCAGGCCAAAGCCGGCGCCGCCAATCGTCGCCGGAAGAGATTTCGCGGTAAAATTTGGCTCAAAGGAACTCACCGGTCTCGTCGAGCGCGCGCTCGACGACAATCTGGCGATCACGGCCGCGATTGCGCGCATCGATCAGGCGGACGCCAATGCGCGCATCGCCAGCGCCGCGCTTTGGCCCGCGATATCGCTTGGCGGCCTCGCTCAGCGCACGCAGCTTTCCGGAACGCGGCTTAGCGCAACGCCAAACTTCAATCCCGCCCAGTCGTTTCTGCAGGGCGCCGGGCAAAGCCAGGGCGCGCTTCTCGACAATAAGGCGACGTTCAGCGCCACGCGCGACAATCTGTTCGCTCTCGGCCTCAACGCCACCTACGAAATCGATTTTTGGGGCAAGAACGAGGACGCCTCGAAAGCGGCGAGGCTCCTCGCCAACGCCTCGCGTTTTGATCGCGACGTGGTGGAGATTGCGACGGCCGCCGCGGTCATGAACGCGTATCTTCAGGTTCTCGCCGCGCAAGACCAGCTGCGGATAGCGGCTGAACACGTCAGGATTGCGGAGGGTGTGCTCGGCGCCATCAACGCGCGGCTGGAGAAGGGCGCCGCGACGATGCTGGACTATGGTTTGCAGGCGGCGGTTCTGGAAGGTCAAAGGGCCACCATTCCGCCCCTTGAGCAGACGCTACGGCAGACCAAGGTCACTCTTGCCGTTCTATTGGGACAGACGCCGGAAACTCTGGAGGTCAAAGGCGGCGCTCTCACCAGACTGCAATTCCCTCGTCTCGAGCCCGGCCTTCCGTCGGAGGTCTTATTGCGGCGGCCGGACGTCGCCAGAGCCGAGGCGGTGCTGGCATCGCAGGAATTTTCAGTGTTGCGGGCGCGGGCCGCGTTTTTCCCATCGGTCGTCCTCAATGGGCAGTACGGCCTGCAAAGCGTGGTCCTGAGCAATCTGCTGAGACCTGAGGCGGTTGCGTGGCAGATTGCGACGGGGCTCGCGCAGCCCCTGTTCGACGGCTACAACCTTCAAGGCCAGTATCAGCTCGAGAAAGGAAGATATGCCGAAGCCTGGGCGGCGTATCGGCAGAGCATACTTAACGGCCTTGCCGACACGGAAAGCGCGCTCATTGCGATGAAGGAGACCGCCAAGAGCGTGAAGATCGGCGTGGACGCGCTCGCTGCGGCGAAATTGCGCTCGACGCGGCGCGCGCTCAGCTTTTGGAAGGCGTGATCGACGTTGTGACGCTGTCCACGGTCCAGACGACCTATTACCAATATGATTTCAACCTGACGCTCGTGCGTCTCGCTTATTTTCAGTCAGCGGTCAGCCTTTATCAGGCGCTCGGCGGCGGCTGGTCTCCGACCACGCGGCAGATAGAGATCACGCGCGCCAACGCAGCCTATGAGGCCGACAAGGGCCCATACCCTTAGCCATTCTTCGTTTACCTGAACGAGACCTCGGTCTTGAGGGCATTTGCGAAGGCCTTTGCGTTATGTGAAATTGGAGCGTGATGAATCCATTGGGAGGGAACACATGACTACGGAAAATTTTGACGAGAACTCTCAACTCTCGCGTCGCTCGCTGCTCACCGCGCTTTTTGCGGCGGCGGTAATGGCGCCGATCGCGGCGTTGGTTCCAGACGACGCCGAAGCGCAGGAGCGGCAGTTCACCACCTTCCATCACCAATCGCGCTCCCCCCGTCCGCGCAGCGGCGCGAGGGGGTGGCGCCGCCGTCGCGCGCGCGTCCGCCGCACCGGACCAACGAAACAGCTCGCTCCGGAGACGCCGGCGCAGTAAAGCGCTCCCAAGGCGAGCGCGCGGTCGGTTTCTCGTAAGCCCCCGCGCGAGCCGGGGCGACGGCTCCGCGTCACGTGAACTTAAAGGTCTCACGAGTCATGCCGAGAGGACGGAATGACTCCCTTCGCGGCCGCATAGCCGATCTGTGTGCGGGCGCATCCTTCTCAGCGATCTAAACTTCGCGCACGACGAGGAGGAGCGCGTCGACGCATCCGCCACACCTGCGGCGAGCAAAAAACCAACTCCCGCATGACGCCGATTTCATTGCTGAGCGACAGCCAGAATTGTCGCCCGTCAGCCGTCCGATGAAATCACGCGAAAGCGTTGTCCTCGAACGCTGTTCGACGCGAACGTCAGGCGCGGAAGGCGGACAGAACATGCAGATCGAATCCCGCAAGGGCGCCTCTGCATGTTCCAGGCGCAACATCCCGTTTCAGAAAATTCGTCGTGTTGGCGAAGCGGCACGATCGCGCGTCTTGGTTGATCGCGTCCGAATTGGTCTTCTTAACGCCACTGGACGCATCGACGGCGAGCGACGCCGTGCCGTCTATTCCACGTCCGAGTCCATTTGATGCATCTTTTTCCAGCCGGAGCATGCATGGTCGTCTTCTGCACGAAGCTGGAGGCAAACGCTTCATCGATGTTAGGATCTGCCGCGGTCGATAAAACCGCCGCGCCCGAAGGCGCCGATGCGAATAACAGTGAGGCGCAAGCAGCTGCAAACAAATAAATTTTGAGGTTCCGGCGCATTGTGGCGTGCTCCCTATTCTTAAGTCTTGTGGCTTAAGGCCCACAACACTACGCGTCAAAATTTTTCGTTACAATGTTGAAGTTCATGGTTCGATTTGCATGGCTAATGCCGTTCTGAATCACAGTCACAAATAGAATAAGCGTGCTTTCAGGAAACTGGATCGAATAGATCTCGATGCATCAGCAGCAGCAACGACAACAGCGAAAGGCGCCCCGCAGCGCCTAGAAATGCGTCGCCATGCGCATGCGCGATAATGCCGTTGACGTCCAAAATAATGAAATTCGTATTTACACGCATGAACGCATCGCAAATCAGAAGTCGCTATTGGCGCAGGCTCGAAGCGAGCCAGGTGGGAGGTTGTCGACGCAACATTGAAGACATACGTTTCGAATTCAGTTGGATTCCGGAGGGCGGTGAGGCGCGCGCACGAAAGTCCATTTGGCATCGTCGCCAGCGCATTCTGGCGAAGACCGCGCAGCTTGACAAAGTTCGACGTTGACCGGACGCGTCAGCAAATAGCGCTTGGCTTCGCGATGGGAGAGGCGAGATCGGGCGCCCAGCGTCTTCAAATCCGACGGTATGAGCGACTTGACTCAATCGGCGGACCTCCCAAAAATGAGTCGTGCCGAGCGTCTAAACGACTTCCTCTTGTAATGCTCGGGCAAGCGCGATTTGAGTATCGATGCTGAGCGTTTCGTTTAATGCAATCGTCGCAGTCACGCGCTATAGCAGGAAAATGCCCTGAATTTGCTTGTGTTGACTTAACGCGAAGGCTACGCGAGATTTGAGCAGCGAAGCGCTAGGATAGTTCTGATGGCTTCAACGCAGTCCTCTTCCGCCAAGCGACGCTTGAACGGAAAACTTAAAATAGCAATTTGGGTCGTCGTGGCTGCGCTGTTTCTTCTGGCGGCGCTCGCCGTGCTGAACAGCTTTAACTACTCGGTCGGGGTCCGAACTGGCGTTCTCAGCAAGCTGTCGAGGAGAGGCATCGCCTGCCGGACATTCGAAGGCCACTTGGCGCTCCCGAGTTTTTCGGCGTCGACCAATAGTCGATCGCAGAACCAAGAATTTGATAACACGTTCAATTTTTCGGTGCCCGACGCCGGCGTCAGAGAGCAATTAGAAGCAATGCCCGGTCGAACGGTCACGCTCGAATACCACCAGAAACTTTTTGCTCTGGACTGGCCGCTTCCATTCTTATGCGTCCGTAGAACGGCATTTGAAATTGTTGGCGTGAGGAGGCCAGGACCGAACTCCCCTGCCGATCCCCCAGATTCTGCAGGGCCATGAGAAATTGGTCTGATGTGGGCGGCATCGCCGCGCGCATTCTCGCCTGAGGCGGCGCCGTGATTGACGCAGCGCCTGTCGCGGGCGCACAGACAGCTTCGCGGCGCATACGTCCGAACCCGTCAAGCCCCGCTCGGCAATTCGCCTTCGATCAGGAACTCTGCGTTCCGATGGACGCTATCGCGCTGCGTTCACGATATTTCAGTTGGCTTGGGGCTCGGAGTGGCCGGCGGCCTGCCAAGAGTCGAATTAAACGAAAGCAAACAGCGCTGGGAAAACGGTAACGATCAGGGATCCGATATACGGCAGATAGTTTAGCGCGAACGCGGACCGACGCGGTCGATGGCTCCGGAGACGCCAGCGCAGTAAGGCGCTGCAAGGAGAGCGGGCGGTCGGCTTCTCGTACGACCCCCGCGCGCTCGCTTCGAAGGGCTCGCTCAAAATGAGCCAAATGCTGAGCCGAGGGCGATGACAGCGCCAAGCGCGATGATGGCGCCGACGATCGCAACCACGACGATATCGAGATAGCTTTCCTTGTGCGTGCAGCCGCAAACGGCGAGGAGAGTCACGACCGCGCCATTGTGCGGAAGACTGTCGAGCGTTCCCGCGCCAATAACCGCGACGCGATGCAGAAGCGCCGGAGCAATTCCGCCTTGTTCAGCAAGACGCAGATAAGTTTCCCCGAGCGTGTCGAGCGCGATCGTCAGCCCGCCCGAAGCCGAACCGGTCAGAGACGCGAGCACATTGGTCGCGATGGCCAGGGAGACGAGCGGACCGCCCTCGATTGACAGCACCCAGCCGCGCACCATTGCGAAAGCCGGCATGGCCGCGACGACCGCGCCAAATCCGACGAGACTCGCGACGCTCATCGCGGGGAGCACGGAAGCCGTGACGCCAGCGTCGACGCTATCGCGGATCGCCGTCAGTCGGCGCCAGTTGAGCAGAATGAGTGTTACAATTGCCGCCGAGAGCGCCACGATGACGGACCAGACGCCGCCTACGGCGGCAAGCGTGGTCGGTCCCCAGCGCTCTTCAGACAGAAATGAGTCATCCATGCGCGGCAAGACGAGCAAGGATATGACAAGATTGACGCCGACGACGACGATCAAAGGCAGGGCGGCGATGAGTGCGTTCGGCGCATCTGCTCGATGGCCGTGCGGGATTTCGGCGAGATCGAATTCATGCGCCGTTGCGGCGCGATCTCGGATCGCCTGATCCTGCGTCGCGTCGATCCTAACGCTCGGCTCATCTCCGTATCCTTCGCCGTAGCGGCGCGCCGACGCCTCGGCGCGTGCGAGCCACCAGAGCCCGAACCCGAGCATAATCAGAGAGGCGATAACGCCGAGTCCGGGAGCGGCGAAGGGCGTCGTTCCAAAGAACGGCATGGGGATCGCGTTTTGAATCGCCGGCGTCCCGGGCAGCGCTGACATGGTGAACGTCGAAGTTCCGAGAGCGATGGCTGCAGGCGCCAGACGTCTCGGCACGGCCGCCCTGCGGAACAGCTTCTGCGCCATTGGCGCCAGCACAAAAAACGCGACAAAGAGGCTGACGCCGCCATAGGTTACGAAGCTGCCGGCGAGCACGACTGAAAGTACGGCGCGGCGCGGGCCAAGTTTCTCGGCCATGAAGTCTGCGATAGCAGTAACCGAGCCGCTGTCATCCATCAGCTTCCCAAACAGCGCACCCAGGAGAAAGATTGGAAAGAATTGCGACACGAAACGCGACGCGCCGCCCATGAAGGTTTGCGTCCAGTGCGCCAGCAAGGGTTCGCCCGCGAACGCGGCGGCGATCAGCGCCGCCGCAGGCGCCAGCAGCAATACGCTCCAGCCTCGATAAGCGAACCAGATAAGCCCGCAAAGCGCGGCAAGAATTCCAACAAGGCCCATCGCGTCAAATCCCCTCTAGCAAGGCGTCAAGGTCAAAAGTCGAATGGACGCCGACGTCGCGCTCATGAAGGTCGAGGAATTCTTGGGCCGACCGACGACCTTCATCGCGCAGCATGCAAAGAAAATCCCATTCGGCGATCAGTTTCGAAGACGCGCTCAGCTCCGTCATCATCTGTGTCGAGATCCGATGCATGCGCATGCCAGCCCAGCGTGAGCCCTCTCTGTCGCCGGGATTGGCGGCGCGGCGCAGCAAGGCGGACAAGGATCGTATCAGTCGACTCGCATTCGCGAATAAGTGACGCAGCGCTATTTCAATCAGATAAGCGTTCGCATCTTTGTCCTGACCGGCGCGCCAATTCGGAACAAGACTGGGCATATTCGTCGAAGAGCGCCATCGACGGCGTGCGGATTCACGGGGCAGCGTCACAAGCGTTCCGGCGTGGTCCGGCGACCGGCCCCATGCAAAGATAACGTGCTTCCCGTCGTCCTTGGTCTACACCAATTCGCATCCGCTTGCGCGCCCCAACCGCGCCAAAACGACTAACATTGGCGTTATCAAAATCTCGGCGGCGGTTGCGGATGAGGCTCGGGATCAACCCATTCCTCCCACTCGACCGCGAAGGGAATATTTTTTTCGGCGAGAAATTCCGTCACGCGCTGCTCGACCTCGTCTCTGAGCGCGAAATCGGGCTTATAGCGCAGACGTCGCCATGGCAGGATAGGCGGCTCCAGCGTGATGGCGACGATATATTCCTCCACGCTTTCGTTGTCTTTAGAGCCGGTATGCGCGATGGCGACCCAGACGGGGGAGAAGGCTTTCTCCCGAAGCCAGAATCCCCAGCCGTAATCCTCGCCGATCGGCTTGCTCAGCGAGACGGCCTTATCTTCGCGCCTCGCGATGAAATGCTTCAGTTCATCAGCAAATGCACGGCCCCGATGGCCGTGAATATTTTGCACGCCGCTTGGATCATCGACATAGCGGTCGGTCCTCACCTTGATGATGCGACCGGCTTTCGTGTCGCGGGACATGACGACGGCAAGCCGGACGTTGGCCGCCGAGATGAGAACGGCAAGAAGAATGAAGGGGACGAGCAGCACCTCTTCCGGCACGAATTCGTACATTGCGAGCGACGGATCGAGGACGACCGACAGGCCCGTCAGAATCCCCATCGGAACGAGAAGGATCAGCGCGGCAAGCAGCGGCCCGGAAAGCAGGCCGAGC
>WSXZ01000066.1 GCA_009773555.1 Methylocystaceae bacterium
CGTGATGGCGAATTACTGGATGCATAATGGCTTCCTGCAGGTCGAGGGCGAGAAAATGTCCAAGAGCCTGGGGAATTTCGTGACGATCCACGAGCTGCTGCACACGGAGAAGTTCGGCGGCAGAGGCTGGCACGGTCCAGTGTTGAGATTCGCGATGCTGCGCACGCATTATCGCCAGCCGATCGATTGGACGGTGAAGGCGCTAGAGGAGGCGCACGCAGAGCTCCAGGAGTGGACGAATTTGCTCGCAAATCGTGCTGCTGAAGCAGAATATCGTGTACATGCGAGCCTGCTACAGCCTAACGAAAAAGTAATGGCTGCTCTTTGCGACGATCTGAACACTCCCCAAGCAATTAGCGAATTGAGAGCGCTTGCTCGATCAAAGGTCCATGAGGATCAAGTGACACTCTTGGACACCTGTATATTCTTGGGGATCGTGAATCCAGAAAGAATGTTCATTCTAAACCCTTACCACGTGGGGGAGAGCGTTCTTGCGTCAAGTGATGTGATGCGACGGCTCGATGAGCTTCAAATTGCTTTCGCGAACAACAACGAAGAACGCCAGAGAGCGATAACTGAGGAATTAAAGGAACAAGGGGTTGAAGCCGACGTCAGGCATACCGGATCGGTCAGTTACAAAATATGTGGCACAGACAAGGTCGGGGAATTAATTCATCTACGCAACGCCGCCCGCGCTACAAAAAACTGGGCCGAGTCCGATCGCATCCGTGACGAGCTCGCCGCCATGGGCATCGCGCTCAAGGACAACAAGGATGGGACGACGACCTGGGAGGTGAAGCGGTGAGCGTGCCTTCCCCCACCCGTCGCGCTTCGCGCGCCACCCTCCCCGCAAGGGGGAGGGATCAGAACGGCGCGACTCGGCGTAACGTTCCGTCTCTTATGCAGTTCGTCGCGCAAAAAATTTTGCGTTTCGCTGATGCAGGCCAATCCCTCCCCTTGACGGGGAGGGTGGTTCGCGAAGCGAACCGGGTGGGGTGACGGACATGGCCAGCCCTCGCGCGCGCGAATTGCGCAAGAACATGACGCCCCAGGAAGTGAAGCTGTGGTCGCAGTTGCGTAAGCTTCGCCCGCAAGGGTTTCATTTTCGTCGTCAGGCGCCGATTGAAGGCTATGTGCTCGATTTTGTTTGTTACAAGTATCGGTTGATAGTGGAAGCTGACGGCGCGCAGCATGGAGAGGATAAGGGTCTTCGCCATGACGCTAGGCGCGACGCGATTTTTCGAGCGAACGGCTTTCATGTGCTGCGCTTCTGGAATCACGAGATCGACGCCAATCTGATCGGCGTCGTGGAGACCATCATCGCCCGAGCGAAGGAACATATGCGGGAGGCGTCATGAGAAGCGCTGGCGTCTCCCCCACCCGTCGCGCTTCGCGCGCCACCCTCCCCGCAAGGGGGAGGGATCAGAACGGCGCGACTCGACATAATGAAGAGTCGCCTGTGCATTTCGCCGCGTACGACGATGTGCGTTTAGCTGATGCAAGGTCCATCCCTCCCTCGATGGGGGAGGGTGGTTCGCGAAGCGAACCGGGTGGTGAACAGAAGGGATTATCCTATGTCCAACGATGACTGGAAAAAGACGCTTCCCTTCAAGCGCCACTGGGCGCTCTATCTCGCGTTCAAGCTGATCGTGCTGGCGCTCGCGGCCTTCATCGCCTGGCATCTGCTGCGCGCCTTCGAGATCGTGTGATGGCGCGCAGCGCGCCAACGCCCGGTCTGCGGCCGTTTCTTCCCACAGACGCGGCGACGCTCGCGGCGCTCTTTCGCGCCAGCGTCGCGGCGCTTGCAGCCGACGACTATGACGATGCGCAGCGTGAAGCCTGGGCGTCCGCGGCTGACGACGAAGCGGCCTTCGCGTCGCGCCTTGCGGATGCGCTGACCATCGTCGCGCTTGTCGACGGCAACATCGCCGGCTTCGCATCGCTGCGCGACAATAAGATGTTCGACATGCTCTATGTGCGGCCCGACATGGCGCGCAAGGGCGTCGGGTCGGCGCTGGCGGAGGCGATCGAAAAACTCGCCGCCGCGCGGGGGACGACGCTGCTGACGGTCGAGGCCTCCGACGCGGCGCAGGACTTTTTCGCGGCGCGCGGCTATGTGGCGACGACGCGCAATATGAAAACGATCGCCGGCCAATGGCTCGGCAATACGACGATGTCCAAGGAGTTGGCGGCCCCCGCCGCCGGGAGAGCGCATTGATGGCCAAGGATCGGGCCAAGGAACGGCTGACGCTATACGACACCACGCTGCGCGACGGCGCGCAGACGACGGGCGTCGATTTTTCGCTCGACGACAAGCGTCAGATCGCCGCCATGCTGGACGAGATCGGAATCGACTATATCGAAGGCGGCTATCCTGGCGCCAATCCGCTCGATACGGAGTTTTTTGCGCAGCGTCCGAACCTTCGCGCGCGCTTCGCCGCCTTCGGCATGACGCGCCGGCAGGGCCGCTCCGTCGAGAACGACCCCGGCGTCGCCGCGCTCCTGGACAGCAGCGCCGACGCCATCACTTTCGTCGCCAAGAGCTGGGACTTTCAGGTTCGCGTCGCCTTACGCTCCACGGAAGAAGACAATCTCGCAAGCGTTACGCAATCCGTAAACGCCGCCGTCGCGCGCGGTAAGGAGGTTGCGGTCGATTGCGAGCATTTCTTCGACGGCTTCAAGGCGAACCCCGACTACGCGCTGGCCTGCGCGAGAGCAGCGCATGCGGCTGGCGCGCGATGGATCGTGCTCTGCGACACCAATGGCGGCACGCTGCCGCACGAGGTCGAGCGCATCGTCGCGGAGGTCGTCAAGCAGATTCCGGGAGACCGCGTCGGCGTGCATTGCCACGACGACACCGGACAGGCGGTGGCGAATTCGCTTGCCGCGGTGCGCGCCGGCGCGCGGCAGATCCAGGGCACCCTCAACGGTCTTGGCGAACGCTGCGGCAACGCCAATCTCACCACGATCATTCCGACGCTACTGCTCAAGAGCGAATTTTCCGAGCGCTTCGAGATTGGCGTGACGCAAGAGAAGCTGACGCATCTCACGCGGGTCAGCCATGCGCTCGATGAGCTTCTCAACCGCGCGCCCAACCGTCATGCGCCCTATGTCGGCGCCAGCGCCTTTGCGACGAAAGCCGGCATTCACGCCTCGGCCGTGCTGACCGATCCGCGCACGTACGAACATGTCACGCCGGATTCGGTCGGCAATGTGCGGCGCGTGCTCGTATCGGATCAGGCGGGGCGCTCGAACATCGCGGCCGAGCTTGGCCGATTGGGCGTCGTCCTCGACAAGGACGATCCGCGTCTGGCGCGGCTTCTCGATGAGGTGAAGGAGAAGGAAGCGCAAGGCTACGCCTATGAAGGCGCCGACGCCTCGTTCTTTCTTCTGGCCAAGCGCGTGCTCGGCGAGGCGCCGCATTTCTTCGACATCGAACGCTACAGCGTCGCGGTCGATCGGCGCTTCGCCAGGAATGGCGGCTTTGAGGACCAGGGCGCCGAGGCGATCGTCAAGATCAATGTGGATGGCGAGAGCCGGATTTCCGCCGCCGAAGGCAATGGGCCCGTCAACGCCCTCGATCTCGCGCTGCGCAAGGATCTTGGCGCCTATCAGCGCTTCATCGACGACGTTCGGCTCGTCGATTATCGCGTCCGCGTGTTCCAGGGCGGCACCGATGCGGTGACGCGCGTTCTCGTCGAATGCGCCGACGGCGAGGGCGAGCGGTGGTCGACCGTCGGCGTCTCGGCCAATGTCATCGACGCGTCCTTCGAGGCGCTCGTCGACGCGATCAACTACAAGCTGCTGGTGTCAGTCGAGCGCGAAAAAACAGATTCGAAAAACCTCCGAGATCCACTTTGGGGAAGTTTTTAAACAGAGAAGCAACGTCATTTGCGTTTAACTTCTCGCGGGTCATTCCCGACGCGCGCTATGCGCGCGATCGGGAATCCAGAGCAAAATCATCGCTCCTGAATTGGCTCTGGATTCCCGGTCAGGCCTCCGGCCTGCCGGGAATGACAGGCCCAGCGAACGGATCAAATGGAATTTGTATAGAGTCGCGCCTGATCGCGTCGTTCCCGCGTCGCTTCCTTCGCGATCGCATGGACTCGAACGGTTAAAGCCGTTCGGTGATCGCTGTCTCGCTGATGTCAGGCGAATGGCGGACCGCCGCGAAAATCATCGGCAGGATGTCTTCGACGCGCTCGGCCACCAGATAGCGCACGTTATCGACTTCGCCGAAGAATTCCTGGTTCCGCATATGCGCGAAAAGCGACAGCAGGGGACGCCAGAAGCCGCCGATGTCGGCGATGACCAGAGGCTTGGTGTGACGGCCGAGCTGGATCCAGGTCAGCTGCTCGGTCAGTTCCTCCAAAGTGCCGACGCCGCCAGGCAGCGCGATGAAGGCGTCGGATCGTTCGAACATCAGGCGCTTGCGCGTGTGCATGTCGTCGACGACGACGAGCTCCGTTGCGCCGGTGAAGGGAATTTCCCTTCGGTCCAGGAACTCGGGAATGATCCCAGTGACAACGCCGCCGGCGGCGACCGTGGCCTTCGCCAGAACGCCCATTAAGCCAATGGCCCCACCGCCGTAAACCAGGCCGACCCCTGCGCGCGCAAGGGCCGCGCCCAGCGCCCGCGCCGCCGCTGTGTAACGCGGATCGGCGCCGATCGAGGAGCCGCAATAGACGCAAACGTTTTTAATTTCTCGCATATTCATTCTCTGTGCTTCCCACCAGGACCGGGCGGGGTGCGCATTCCTTCTAAAGGTCATATATGACGCAAAACGCCGTGACAGCGGCCCATTCATTCGGAGCGCTATGCTTAAACCTGATCAAGTCGAAACGAGCGACGAACCCAACGCGCTCGATCCGGAAGACGCCGCGCCCCAGCCCGCTACAGATCAGCAATTGTCGGAAGCGTCTCTTTTCAAGACGATAGGGCGTTTGTGGCCCTACATCTGGCCACGCGGCCGGCGGGATCTCGAGCTTCGGGTCGCCGCGGTTTTTGCGCTTCTCGTCGTCAGCAAACTGTTCAACGCCGCGACGCCATATGCTTTCAAATGGGCGACGGACGCGCTTGCGGAGGGTGGCGCGGGCGCGTGGGAAAAGGTGGGGGCCGCCGCGATTTACTTCACGCTGCTGATGGGCGCCATCCGCATTGTGGCCGTCGTGCTGATGCAGCTGCGCGACGGCATCTTCGCGGCGGTGGCGATGCACGCCGTGCGTCGCCTGGCGACCGACCTCTTCGTGCATATGCATGAGCTGGCGTTCTGGAGCGCGGGCGCAACGGCATCGAAACGCTGTCGCGCCTCATCATGTCGACGGGCGCCCCGACAGTGCTGGAGATCGCGCTGGTCCTGGGCATTTTTCTCTACCAGTTCGGCTGGCGTTACGGGCTGGTCCTGGTCGCGACTCTCGCCGGATATTTTCTTTATACGACGCTCGCCACGAACTGGCGGATCGCCATTCGGCGCAGGATGAACGACAGCGACACCGACGCCAATCAGAAGGCGATCGACAGCCTGCTGAACTATGAAACGGTCAAATATTTCGGCGCGGAAAGGCGAGAGGCTGAGCGCTACGACAAATCGATGATCCATTACGAGCAGGCGAGCACGCAGTCCTATGTCTCGCTTGCGGTGCTCAACGCCGGCCAGACGGTGATCTTTATCATCGGCCTCACCACCATGATGGTGATGTGCGTCTATGGCATCGAGGCCGGCCGCAATACGGTGGGCGATTTCGTCCTGATCAACCTGATGATGGGGCAGCTGGCGCAGCCCTTGAATTTCATGGGCACCTTCTATCGCGAGGTGCGGCAGGCGATCATCGATATCGAGACCATGTTCTCGATTCTGGCGCAGAGCCCCGAGATCTTGGACAAGCCCGGCGCTTCTCCGCTCGTCGTGCGCGAAGGGCGGATCGTTTTCGACAATGTCGCGTTCCACTACGAGCCGAACCGGCCGATCCTTAAGGGCGTGAGCTTTGAAGCCGAGCCCGGACAAACCATCGCGATCGTCGGGCCGTCCGGCGCGGGAAAATCGACGATTTCGCGCCTGATGTATCGTTTCTACGAGCCGCAAGGCGGGCGCATCACGATCGACGGGCAGAACATACTGGACGTCACGCAGGAAAGTCTGCGGGCGGCGATCGGCATGGTGCCGCAGGACACCGTGCTGTTTAACGATTCGATCGGCTACAACATTCGCTATGGAAGATGGGACGCGAGCGACGAAGAGGTTCGCGAGGCGGCGCGGCTCGCCCAGATCGACCGCTTCATCGAGAGCGTGCCGGAGGCCTATAGCGCACAGGTCGGCGAGCGCGGGCTGAAGCTTTCCGGCGGCGAGAAGCAGCGCGTCGCGATTGCGCGCACGATTCTCAAAGGTCCGCCGATCCTCATCCTCGACGAAGCGACGTCGGCGCTCGACAGCTTGACGGAACATGAAATTCAGGAGGCGTTGAGGCGGGTCGCGCGCGGCCGCACCACGCTCGTCATCGCGCATCGTCTGTCGACCATCGTCGACGCCGACGAAATCCTGTTTCTCGATCACGGCCGCATCGTCGAACGCGGCACGCATAAGGAGTTGCTGGCGCTTAGCGGCCATTACGCCGGCATGTGGAATCGCCAGCGGGAGGCCGCGGAGGCGCGCGCGAAATTGCTGGAGGCGGAGCGGGAGGAAATGGAGGAGGCGGAGTAGCCGACCCGGCGCCATGGCGAATTCTGGCCGCTCTTTGGCAAGATCGCGTCTTTGTCAAAATCGCGGTCGGCGGCAGAGTCGTTCTCTCGAGCATCCACGGGCGCGGCGGCTGTGCACGGCTCTTTGCCCGCAAGGCGACGGCGGAAAGCCGCTGCTTGCGCGTTACGCCCGGAGAGGGTCCGATGAAGGGGAGACTCCTATTCGCCGCGCTTCTCGCCTGCGTATGCGTCAGCATCGCTCAGGCGCAGATAAGGGCGGAACATCCGCGCCATTGCGTGATGAGCGTCGGTCCGACGCAAATGATGTTCAGCGCCTTTCAAGAAAATCAGTCCGACGAGATTTTCTGCCGGCACGTGCCGACGCTCGGTCCGACGATGATCATTCTCGATGCGCGGCAGGTCGAGCTGCGCGACATGAACATCGAAATCCGCGTGCTGCGCAATGTCGGTCAGGCCGATTGGCGCGACGATCTCGACGCCAACACCGTCGCCGTTTTGCCGCCGCAGAAATATTTGGCGGACAAGGGCACGACAAGCTTTACGCATAATTTCGTCAGCGACGGAAGCTATGTCGCTCTCGTCAGGGCGACCAGCGACGACGGCGCCAAGGAATATGTCGGGCAGTATGATTTTTCGGTGGGCGAGCTTGTGGGGGCCGGCTGTGCGCTGGCGATGTGGCGGCGCAAGCGCGCGGCGCCCCGGCCACGGTTTGCCCCAGACAAGCCGTCGCCGTCAGCGCTTCGACAGTCGCGTTAGATTGCCGTCGATCCGCTTTGCATAAACGGCGAGGGCGCGTTCGGCGGCGCGATGCGGTTGCCCTGTCGCCATACACATCGCAGCCGCGAGACTGGCCTCGGCCGCGGCCTCGAGCTTTTCACTCACCATCAGATCGCTTTCGCGTTTGCCATGCGCGCCGCCCGTGGCGATCTTCATCAGCCGCAGGCCGATCACCTGATTGGCGACGAAGCCCATCTTGAGCGTGTCGGTGAAGAGTTTGTTCATTTTCGATCGACGTCTGCGCATGGTGGCCCCTATCGAGGCAGATAGCGCGGTCGAGGCGTTGTCCAACTCTCACCGCTAAACATTGCAAGTAACGGGCACTGCGAGCGGAGCATCGCTACGCCATGGCCGGGCGCAAACCGAGGCGCTCGACGAATGGGTCGAAATCCCTATCGCTGTAGAGCAGCGGCAGATCGCTTTCGATGCAGCGGGTGGCGATGATCGTGTCGATGGTTTTCCTCGGCGTGACGCCGAGACCGCGCAGCTTGCGATGATTTTTTGCCGCGCGTAGGGCCATTTCCCTTCCGCCGAGTTCGACGATCGTCAATGCGGTCAGGAATTTCTGGGCGCGATTGAAGTCGTGGTCGCGATCGAAGCCCGCGCGGCGCCGCCTTCAAGAGCTCTTTGCGCGCGCTTCAGGGCTCCGAATCCAGATAAACAATGCGTCATCTCAGCGCGTCATGGCCGCGCTTGTCGCGGCCATCCACGCGACGACGCGATGCGAATGTGAAAACATGAGCGGAAGATACCGTCTCCGCGCAATGCGTTTCGCGATTGTCCGGCGTGGGCGCCCGGCACAAGGCCGGGCATGACGTCTGAAAGTGAGCCGAATTTAACCCGAGTTCGAAGCCCTGGCGCGGGCTTTCACCTCGCGCGGATCGGGCTTTTTGCTCACTGCACCAAGCGTGTTAGCTTGAGCGTGGAAGGGATATTTTTCACGAAAGAGTTTCAACGTGGCGAAGAGTCCGAAGGATGGTGATCCGCCTCGTCAGATCGATAATCGCGAAGACCTTGAAGCATGGCTGAGGAGGCGGCCGCGCGAAGTAGCTGTCGCCATAGCCGCCAGAACGGCGCTACGGGCAGCGCCGCTCGTGGAGGTTTATTTTCCGAAGCGGCGAAATGCAGAAGCGATAGGTCGTTTTCTCGATTTGACGGGCGCCGTTTTCCGAGCTGCCGCATTGGCGCGGGTTGCGGCTGTTCATCCAACCCGCGCCAATGAGCTTCGGACCTACGCCTCCGCCGCCATCGTCACCGCCACCGCCGCCGCCGCCGACGCCGACGCCTCCGCCGCCACAGCCGCCGCCTACGCCGCCGCCCGCGCCGCCATCACCGTCGCTGTCGCCGCCTCCGCCGACGCCGACGCCGCCGCCGCCACTGCCTACGCCGCCACCGCCGCCGCCGCCGTCGCCTCCGCTGCCGACGCCGATATTTGGACCGCAGTCTCGCTCGACGCGGCTTTTATTGAGAAAGGCGGCGCGCCGAGCGCGCTCGCTTCGCAACCATTGTGGCCGAACGGCGCGCCCGCCTGGGCGGAGGATGTGTGGAAAACGCTTAGGAGCAATTTACCCGCCGAGGACAATTGGCAGGTGTGGACCAATTGGTACGACTCTGTTCTGAGAGGCGTGCATCTCTCGGAGGAACAAAGCCTCATCTATGCGACCGTTCCCGAATCCGAATGGAACAAAGGTCCCGCCGCCGCCAACGCCTGGATCGCGGCGCGGCTGGAGGAGCTTGGCAAGAAAGGGCCCGATGAGGTTTTCGATGTCGTTGCTTCGCCAGAAGTTCTTGACTTGGTGCCACCTCCCGCTGTCGAAAACGTTCCTTCGGTCTTCACTTATGGCGTCAACGCCGCGGGTCAGATCGACATCGCCTCGGGCCCGCAAAATCTCCCCTTCATTGCGCATCCCGGCGACGAAGCTGTGCATCGCCGCTGGCTCGACGCCGCGCGCAAACTCGCCGATCGCCTCGCGAGTGATCTCAAGGCGCAGAAATTCAACGCCAATCAGCAGTATCGCGAGCGGCTGGACCAATATGTCGCTGACCTTCCTTCTTCGACGGACGACGGCAACATCGTCCTTGCCGACGCTGAGGCGCGCGCTCTTCACAGTCTGTTTCTCGCCGAAAGGTCCGCGCTGAACGAAGGATTCGCGGCGCGTCTGAAAGCGTTTTTGGAGACGCATTTCGCGCTGCTCGCTTTTTATGAAGACGAGATGCAGCGCTTCCATGCCGCTGCGAAGAAAGGCAGTCTCGCCGCGCCTTTCCCGCGAGAGGCGGTTCAGAAAGTCGACGCCGTCATAGACGCGAACACGCCCACGGTTTTCGCGCCGCGTGTTTCAGAAGGGCTCAAAGAAGCCGAGCGCGAAGCGCCGAAAATCGAACTGGAGCCTGAGGATTTGCGCGCCAAGGCGCCGATCCAGCCGCCACCCTATCCTTACGGCGACGCCGAATACGAAAAGACTCGGCGGCTCGGCGTCGGCGGCTCTATCAACGCGCTTTACCGGGCCGTCCTGGAGCGCGCTAAAGACCCGGAAAAAGCCGCTGCGATGCTCGTCATCGCCAAGGAAATCTATCATCAGGGAAAACCGATCTTCGAATATTTGAAACAGATTTCGGGGCTATGACCCGCCCCCTCCCCAACCCTCCCCCGCTGAAGCGGGAGAGGGAGTAGATTCGGCGCTTTATCGGGATTTCGCTAACGCCGATCGCTAGCGTCCCCTCTCCCGCGCAGCGGGGGAGGGACAGGGAGGGGGCGTGGAGCCTTCCCGCTTCCATCCCGCCGCCGTCTCCCCCATATTGCCGCCATGGCCTCTCCCCCTAAAAAGCCCAGAGACCCGGCCCGGCCGACGCGCGCCAAGGCGGCGAAGCCGGTGGTGGAGCCGCTCGCGCCGCATCTCATGCAGCTCCTCAATCCGGCGCTCGCGCCCGGGTTCGGCGAGGCGCCGCAGGCGGCCTATGACGCCTCTTCCATCCACGGCCTCGATGAGGAGGACATCGAGAAATACGGGCTCGGCGAGGGCTTTCAGGCGCGCGGCGCGACTTCAGGAAGCGCCGCTGAAAACATTGGCGGCGTCGAGGCCACCGCCGACAGCCTTGCGCAACTGCTGCGGCTTGGCGACCCGAACATTCGTGATCAAAAGCCCTGGACGCCGCATCGGCCCGAGCGGCCGGCGAAGTCCGAAGGCGGCGTGAGGTTCGACCTCGTCTCCGAATACACGCCGAAGGGAGACCAACCGGCGGCGATCGAGGAGCTGGTCAAGGGAATTGCGGCGATAGAACGCGACCAGGTGCTGCTCGGCGTCACCGGATCCGGCAAGACCTTCACCATGGCGAGCGTGATCGAACGCGTGCAGCGGCCGGCGCTCATTCTCGCGCCCAACAAGACGCTGGCGGCGCAGCTTTACGGCGAGTTCAAGAGCTTCTTTCCCAATAACGCCGTCGAATATTTCGTCTCCTATTACGACTACTATCAGCCCGAAGCCTATGTGCCGCGCTCGGACACCTACATCGAGAAAGAATCCTCGGTGAACGAGCAGATCGACCGCATGCGTCACGCCGCGACGCGCGCGCTGCTCGAGCGCGACGACGTCATCATCGTGGCGTCGGTCTCCTGCATCTACGGCATCGGGTCGGTCGAAACTTACACGGCGATGACCTTCTCGGTGACTCTCGGCGAGAAGCTGGAGCAGCGGCAGCTCGTCACTGATCTCGTCGCGCTGCATTACCGCCGCATCGGCGCCGATTTCACCCGCGGAACCTTTCGCGTGCGCGGCGACACCGTCGACATTTTCCCGGCCCATTATGAGGATCGCGCCTGGCGCATCAGCTTCTTTGGCGATGAGGTCGAGTCTATCTCCGAATTCGATCCGCTGACCGGCAAGAAGACGGTCGATCTCGAATTCGTCAAAGTCTACGCCAATTCGCATTATGTGACGCCGAGGCCGACGCTGCTGCAGTCGATCAAGGCGATCAAGGAGGAATTGCGCGCGCGGCTCGACGAATTGCACCGTTCCGGGCGTCTCCTGGAGGCGCAGCGGCTCGAGCAACGCACCCGCTTCGATATCGAGATGATGGAGGCGACCGGCTCCTGCGCCGGCGTCGAAAATTATTCGCGCTATCTCACCGGCCGCAGGCCGGGCGAGCCGCCGCCGACGCTGTTCGAATATCTCCCGGACAATGCGCTGGTCTTCGCCGACGAGAGTCACGTCTCGATCCCGCAGATCGGCGCGATGTATAAGGGCGACTTCCGCCGCAAGGCGACGCTCGCGGAATATGGATTTCGTCTGCCGTCCTGCATGGATAATCGCCCGCTGCGCTTCGAGGAATGGGACGCCATGCGGCCGCAGACCGTTTCGGTCTCGGCGACGCCGGGAAACTGGGAGCTCAATCAGACAGGCGGCGTTTTCGTCGAACAGGTGATTCGCCCGACGGGATTGATCGACCCGCTCGTCGAGGTGCGCCCGGCGCGCGCCCAGGTCGACGATCTTCTCGACGAAGCGCGGGCGACCGCGCAGATCGGCTATCGCTCGCTCGTCACCGTGCTCACCAAGCGCATGGCGGAAGATCTGACCGAATATCTGCATGAGAACGGTGTGCGCGTGCGCTACATGCATTCCGACATCGACACGATCGAGCGCATCGAGATCATCCGCGATCTGCGGCTCGGCGCCTTCGACGTGCTCGTCGGCATCAATCTGCTGCGCGAAGGTTTGGACATTCCCGAATGCGGCCTCGTCGCCATTCTCGACGCCGACAAGGAAGGCTTTCTGCGCTCGGAAACGTCGCTCGTGCAGACGATCGGCCGCGCGGCGCGCAATGTCGACGGCCGCGTGATTTTATACGCCGATCAGATTACCGGCTCGATGAAGCGCGCGATGGGCGAGACCGATCGCCGGCGGGCGAAGCAGGAGGCCTATAACCGCGAGAACAACATCACGCCGGCGTCGATCAAGCGCGGCATCGCCGACATTCTCGGCTCGGTCGCCGAGCAGGATCATGTGACGGTCGACACCGGCTACGACATCGCCCCGGGGCATAATCTCGCGGCGACGATCGCCGACCTCGAAAAGCGCATGAAGGCGGCGGCGGCGGATCTCGCCTTCGAGGAGGCGGCGCGCATGCGCGATGAAATCCAGCGGCTGCAACGCGCCGAACTGCTCGCCGAGGCGAGCCCGCAATTTCGCGCCTCCTTTGGGCGGGGAGGGCGCGGCGCCATCCGCCGCGACGAAGAGGAAAAGCTCGCGACCCGCGCGCATAAGCCGACCGACGCCGACATGGGGCCGCATAATTTCGGGGGAGGGGAAGCGCGGCCGCTGGGTCGGCTCACGCCGCCGCCGCGCGTCTCGCCACGCTCTTCGGGCGGCAAGCCCGGCACGCGCACGGTGAAGGGCAAGCCGAAGTGACGCCGTTTCACCTTCTCCCGTAATCGGGAGAAGCCATGAAACCGGTCCAGATACTTGCTCGCGCGCCAGATTTCCGGTAACTCTTCCGGAAGAATGCCCAGGATGCCAAAGCCTCTAAAATCTAGCGTCCAAATCTATCGACAGCGGATGAAGCGAAAGGGCCTCGTGCGTATCGAGGTGCAGGCGCGCAAGGAAGATGCGGCGCTTGTTCGCGGCGTCGCCGCCGCGCTCGCCGATCCCCTCCGCGAAGCGGAAGTACGCGCCGTTCTCCGCGATGTCGTGCCCTCCCCAGCTCCGGGCTCGCTCAAGGCGCTTCTCGCCGCCGCGCCGCTTGAAGGGGTTGACCTCGAACGCCCGCGGGATCTTGGCCGGGACGTCGCTTTTTGAATTTTCTCATCGACACCAATGTGATTTCCGAGTTTCGCAAGGGCGCGCGATGCGACGCGCGCGTCGCCTCTTGGTTCGCCTCCGTAAATGACGAGCAGCTTTATCTGAGCGTGCTGACGCTCGGCGAAATTCGCCGGGGGGCGGAAAAGCTGCGGCGACGGGACGTAAGCGGCGCCGACGCTCTAGATCGTTGGTTGGTTGACGTCGAACGCGCGTTCGTCGGACGTATTCTGCCGGTCGATACTGACGTTGCGGGAGAGTGGGGGAGAATGAGCGCTCTTCGGACCGCCCCTGTTGTGGACTGCCTGCTTGCGGCCACGGCCAAAGCGAATGATCTAACGCTTGTGACGCGCAATGTTCGAGACGTTGACGGACTCGGGGCCATCATTCTTGATCCCTTCGCGGCCGTTAAACCCAAGAAGGGGCGTTGAGGCCCCTCAACTCCCTGGTTCACAAATCCTTCGTTCTCGATTAGGGTCCGCGCCGAGTCCGCTCCCCGGCCGGGGCAGCGGGTTTTTCGCTTTTTTCGCGCTATCTAAGCCGCGCGGCCACACTCGCGGCGGGAAGCGCCTTACAAGGAACCACATGGCCAAGGAAGAACTGCTCGAATTTCCCGGCGTCGTCACCGAACTGCTGCCGAGCGCGATGTTTCGCGTCAGGCGATAAGGTGCTTGTCGAGATGACCCCTTATGATTTGACCAAAGGGCGTATAACATATCGCTTCCGGTAATTTTCTTTTGGCGGAGCGACATTCTTGACAGCCAATCCTCCAATCGCCCGTCCCAAGCTCGTTCTCGCATCAGCTTCGCCGAGGCGCTTGGCGCTGTTGCAGCAGGCGGGACTCGACGTCGACGCCCTGCTGCCGGCCGACATCGATGAGACGCCGCACCGCGGGGAATCGCCGCGCGCCTACGCCACACGAATCGCCAGCGAGAAGGCGGCTGCCGCGGCGAAGCTGCGCGCGACGCAGCCCGAGCTGAAGGAATCCTTTCTGATCGCCGCCGACACGGTCGTCGCCGTCGGCCGGCGCATCCTGCCCAAAGCGGAGACGCGGGAGGAGGCCGAGGAGTGCCTGCAGCTGCTCTCGGGGCGCCAGCACCGGGTCTTTTCGGCGGTGAGCCTGATCACGCCGCGCGGCTATGAGCGCAGGCGTCTCGTCGAGGCGCGGCTGCGGTTCAAGCGCCTCGGCTCGACCGAGATCGAAGCCTATCTCTCGACCGGCGAGTGGCGCGGCAAGGCGGGCGGCTACGCCATTCAGGGACGGGCCGGCGTGTTTCTGGTGAAGATCGTCGGATCTTATACGGCCGTGGTCGGCCTGCCGCTGCATGAGACGGTGTCGCTCCTCGCAGGCGAGGGATATCCCGTGCTCGCGCCGTGGTTCGCGATGGCGTGACGCCGAGCTAAGCCCCCAGATAGCGCCGCGAGAATCGCGCGCCGAGCCGCGTGAGAATCTCATAGCCGATGGTGCCGGCGCGGGCTGCGGCGTCCTCGAGGCAAATGCCGTCGCCCAGCAGCTCGACCCATTCGCCGCGCTGCGCGGCCTCGCGCGGCGCCTCGGAAACGTCCAGCACGACATAATCCATCGATACGCGGCCGATGAAGGGGCAGCGAACTCCGCCGACGAGCGCTTCGCCTGTCGGCTTTTCAGTGCAAGAGGCAGCCCCGACCGGCACGCCGTCCGCATAGCCGACGCCGATCGTGGCGATGCGCGTGCGCCTCGGCGCAGACCATAGCGCGTCATAGCCGACGCAGGCGCCTGGCTCGATCTCGCGCGTTGAGAGAATGCGCGCGCTGAGCCGCGCGACCGGCCGCACCGGGCATTCGGCGTAAGGCGTGGGGTTGCCGCCAAAGAGCGCGTAACCGGGACGAACGAGATCGAAATGCGGGCGCTGCGGCAAGAAGACGGCCGAGGAATTCGCCATAGACGCCGGAATCTCGGCGAAGCGCGCGCGGGCGTCGAGGAACGCCTCGATTTGCCGGGCGTTGCAGGGGGCGTCGCGCAGTTGCGAACTGACGAAATGACTCATCACCAGCGTAGGCGCGATATGGCGCGCCCGCTCGGCCGCCTGCGCCGCCTCGCTGATCGGAATTCCGAAGCGATTCATCCCCGTGTCGAAATGGATCGCGGCTTTGGGCTTGCGCCCAGTCGCCGCCCATTCGTCGATTTCGCCGAGGGAACCCAGGGCCGGAATAAGATCGGCGGCGACGAGCCGCGGCGCCGCGCCGGGCACGAGCCCGTCCAGCACATAGATCGTCGCGTCGTTGGCGACGGCCCGGGCCGCTTCGCCTTCCACAACATTGGCGACGAAGAAGGTTCGGCAACTGGCCGAGAGCAGCGCGCGCATCGCGGGCGCGAGCCCCAAGCCATAGGCGTCGGCCTTCACCACCGCGCCGCATTCCGCGCCGCCGGCCAGTCGAGCCATTGTGCGCCAATTATCGGCGAGGGCGGCGAGGTCGACGATCAAAACGCCGGTCTCCGCCGGGTCCGAAGGCTCGGTCCGGGGCCGCAGGCGCGCAGCGGTTTCGTTGATTCCCATCTCGCCGCCATTTTAGGCCGCAAAAGGCGGCGTCCAGATGGCGACGGCATTCGGCCGGCTTCGACGCACACGATCCGGACTTTGGCGCGGACAAGCAGTTCCGCCTGCCGCAAAACCCGCTGCTCAAGCGTGAGCGAGGCGCCGCCAAGCTCAAGAGTCTCGGTCTCGACGGTCAGCAGGTCGTCCATCGTCGCGGGCTTTTGGAAGTCGACGTCCATCGACCGGACGACGAAAAAAACCGGCGCGCCTGCGGCGCCCTCGAGCAGCGCCTTCTGATCGAGCCCGAGGGAACGCAACATCTCGGTGCGCGCCCGCTCCATGAAGCGCAAATAGGAGGCGTGATAGACGAGTCCGGAAAAGTCCGTGTCCTCGTAATAGACGCGAATGGACAGGGACTGACATGGCGCGATCGTCGTCATACTGCGTTCTGCTGGCGGCCAGGTTGGAGTTTCATCAAAGAGGCGGGTTGGCTTGAACGCGGCTGTTCTTGATACTGAGCGAAACAATCGCATTTATAGGCATACGCTCTCAGGCGGCGAAGAGCGTCGCTCGCGCTCCAAGGCGCGTCGCAACCATAACCGAGGAGCTTCCACATGTCTTTCCAGATTGGCGACACCGCGCCGGATTTCGAAGCCGACACGACGCAAGGACATATCAAGTTTCATGATTGGATTGGCGATTCCTGGTGCATCCTATTCTCGCATCCGAAGGATTTCACGCCGGTTTGCACGACCGAACTTGGCTACATGGCCAAACTCGAGCCCGAATTTAAGCGACGCAACGTCAAGATCATCGGGTTGAGCGTCGATCCGGTCGACAATCACGCCAAATGGGCGGTCGACATCGAGGAAACTCAAGGCGCCAAGCCGAATTATCCGATGATCGGCGACCCGGACCTTCGCATCTCCAAACTCTATGGAATGTTGCCGGCGAGCGCGGGCGGCGACGCCAGCGTCAGGACGCCGGCCGATAACCAGACCGTGCGCAATATTTTCGTCATCGGACCCGACAAGAAGATCAAGCTCATCATGGTCTATCCGATGACGACCGGCCGCAACTTCGATGAAGTGCTCCGAATCATCGACTCGCTGCAATTGACCTCGACACATAAGGTCGCGACGCCCGTCAACTGGCGGCCGGGCGATGACGTCATCATCGCCGGTTCAGTCTCCGACGAGGAGGCCAAGAAGATCTATCCTGAGGGCTGGAATGCGCCGCGGCCCTATCTTCGCATTGTCCCGCAACCGAAGTGACGCGGGGCGGGCGCAGGAAAGCGCGCGATGATCTTCAGGCAACTGTTCGATAGCGTCTCCAGCACCTACAGCTATCTCCTCGCCGGCCATCGCGGCGGGGAGGCGCTGATCATCGATCCTGTGCTCGACAAGGTTGAACGCTATCTGCAGCTGATGCGCGAGCTCGACGTACGGCTGGTCAAGTCTTTGGACACGCACACCCACGCCGATCACATCACCGGATCGGGCGCGCTGCGCGACCGCACGCACTGCATCACGGTGATGGGCGAGCGCAGCAACGCCGACGTGGTGTCGATGCGCGTGCGCGAAGGCGAGCGCATCCGAATTCCGGGCGTCGAGCTCGATGTTCTCTACACGCCTGGTCACACGGACGATTCATACAGCTTTGTGATGGCCGACCGGGTGTTCACCGGCGACACGCTGTTGATTCGCGGCACGGGCCGCACTGACTTTCAGAACGGCGACGCGCGGGCGCAGTTCGAGTCGCTTTTCGGCAAGCTGTTGAAGCTTCCGGACTCGACGTTTGTCTATCCTGCGCACGACTACAAGGGCGATACGGTCAGCACGATCGGCGAGGAGCGGGCGTTCAATCCGCGTTTGCAGGTCAAGTCCGTCGATGAATATGTCGCGCTGATGGAAAGCCTGCATCTGCCCAATCCGAAAATGATGGACGTCGCGGTGCCGGCGAACATTCACGTCGGATTGCATCAGGAGGACATCGCGCGGCGGGGCTGGTCGTTGACGCCGCAAGAAGCGCTCGGCGTTCTCGGTCAACCTTCAACAGCTCTCGTCGATCTGCGCGAGGCGCGCGAGCGCGAAGTTCATGGCGTTATCCCCGGTTCGCTGCATATGCCCTATGACGAACTCGAAGAGAATATTCGCGATGGCGGGCTGCTGCATGAGCTGGCGGTCGCAACCGGCAAGCGCATCGTATTTTATTGCGCCTTCGGCGAGCGTTCGGCGATGGCGGTCGAGGCCGCGCAGGAAGCGGGACTAACGTCCGCCCGTCACATTCAGGGCGGCCTCGACGCCTGGACAAAGGCCGGCGGTCCGCTCGTAGGTTAATTCGGATATTGGCTCGATCGAGTTGACTCCTCGTAAGGATCTGGAAAGCGTAGCTTGAGACGCCATGTACTTTCCTATGGAGGGTGCATTATGAACTCGAAGCTCGTAAGCCGCGCGCTCAAGGCGCTGGAGCATGCCGGCGAGATCGCCGCCGTTCTCTTATTTGGCGCAATGATTTATTTCGTGCTCACCGCGTGATCGCTGGTTAGTCTTCGCCTTCGCCAAACAATCCGAACTGCGCGGCAGGGCGCGCCGGCTCGGCGAGGCCAAGGTGACGGAAAGCGTGCGGCGTCAGCAAGCGCCCGCGCGGCGTGCGCTGCAAAAAACCCTGCTGCAAAAGAAACGGCTCGATAATGTCCTCGATCGCGTCGCGAGGCTCCGACAGCGCCGCGGCGATCGTCTCGATGCCGACCGGGCCGCCGCCGAAATTGACGGCCACCAGATTGAGATAGCGACGATCCATCACGTCAAGGCCGATTGAATCGACCTCGAGGAGCGACAGAGCGTGATCGGCGAGTTTGCGGGTGATTGATCCCACGCCATCCACCACGGCGAAGTCGCGCACGCGTCGCAGAAGGCGCCCGGCGATGCGCGGCGTGCCGCGCGAGCGGCGGGCGATTTCCTTCGCGCCCGAGGCGTCGACGCCGATCCCCAGCACGCGCGCGCCGCGCTTGACGATCAGCTCCAATTCTTCCGCCGTGTAGAAATTTAATCGAACAGGAATGCCGAAGCGATCGCGCAGCGGCGTGGTCAAAAGGCCGGCGCGCGTCGTGGCGCCGACGAGGGTGAACTTCGCAAGGTCGATCTTCACCGAACGCGCCGCCGGACCCTCGCCGATGATCAGGTCGAGCTGGAAATCCTCCATGGCCGGATAGAGGATTTCCTCCACCGCCGGATTGAGCCGGTGAATTTCGTCGATGAACAGCACGTCGCGCGGCTCAAGATTGGTGAGCAGCGCCGCGAGGTCGCCGGCCTTGGCGATGACGGGGCCGGACGTGGAGCGAAAATTGACGCCAAGCTCGCGCGCAACGATCTGCGCCAGCGTGGTCTTGCCCAGTCCGGGCGGGCCGACGAGCAGCACATGATCGAGCGCGTCGCCGCGCGTCTTGGCGGCCTCGATGAAGACCTTGAGATTGGCGCGCGCCGCCTCCTGACCCGTAAAGTCCGAAAGCGACAGTGGACGCAGCGACGCGTCGGCGTCGTCGTCACGCTGCTCGGGGCTGACAAGGCGCGCGGGGGTGTTCAAACGGGCGGCTCCCATGCGCTGGCGCAGGCGCTATGCTATGATGCGGCAAACGGAGCCGCGCCGTGAATCGCCCGTCCTCGCAGTATGAGTATATGTCCCTCGACGATTTCGAGGAACTTCTCCCCGACAAGCCCGCCGATGAGAAGTGGGAGCTGATCGGCGGCCGCGTCGTGCGCATGATGGTCGGCGCACGCTGGGAGCACAACTACATCATCCAGAATTTGGCGAATGGCATCCGCGAGCGCTTGCGTGCGTCGGGTTCGCCCTGCCGGACCTTGGTTGAGTCGTTTCGGCTGCGGAGCCGCCCGACAGAGTCTTCAACGCTGCCGGACGTGATCGTCCATTGTAATGTGCTTGAGCCAGGAGCCGCGTATCTGTCCGATCCGACGGTGCTCATCGAAGTGATGTCGGAAGGGAGCAAGGCGCGAGATCGATTCGAGAAATGGGCGGTCTATCAACTGCTGCCGAGCCTGAAGCATTATGTGCTGGTTGAGCGCGATCGCGCCCATATCGAGACTTTTGACCGCGTCGCAGATGAGTGGGGGGGCGTGCGGATCTTTGATGGGCTCGCCGCGACTTTGGAGTTGCCGGCGATCGGGGTTGGCGTTCCGCTCGCCGAAATCTACCGCGACGTGATCGCCGCCTGATCGCGCGCTCAGCGCGCGAGTTCCCGCAGGCCTTGGCGAATCAGCGCGCTCGCCTCGGCGGCTTCGCCAAGCTGCTTGAGGCTCTCGGCCACTGCGGCCGCAGCTTGCGGGCGTCCGTAGCCGAGATTGACCAGAGCGGAAATCGCGTCGCGCGCGGCCGACGGCGCGCCGTCCGGCTCCTCGCCCGAGAGCCGCGCCAAGGCGGGGTCGACCGCGCCGAAGGCGGGCGCCTTGTCCTTCAGCTCCGCGACGATGCGCGCGGCGAGCTTGGGGCCGACGCCGGGCGCGCGGGAGACGCTCGCCTTGTCCTGCATGGCGATGGCCGAGGCGAGATCGTTCGCAGGAAGAATTGAAAGAATGGCCAGCGCCACTTTAGCGCCGACGCCCTGCACGCTCTGCAACAGCCGAAACCAGTCGCGCTCGGCCTCGGTCGCGAAGCCAAAGAGCCTGATCGAATCCTCGCGCACCTGCGTTTCGATGGCGAGCGCGGAGGCCTCGCCGACGCGCGGCAGCTTCTGCAACGTGCGTGTCGAACAATGCACCACATAGCCGACGCCATTGACGTCGAGGATGACGAAATCCTCGCCATAGCTGTCGATGAGGCCTTTGAGCTTGCCGATCATCGCCGCGCCTCCGTCATCGCGAGGAGCGAACGCGACGAAGCGATCCAGCGTTCGCGCCTGGAAGCTGGATTGCTTCGCTTCGCTCGCAATGACGGCCCCGATGCTGGGCGTGGCAGATCGCGACCGCCAGAGCGTCGGCGGCGTCGGCGCTCGTCGCTCCACTCGCCGGCAGCAGCACCCGCACCATCATCTGCACTTGCGCCTTGTCGGCGTGGCCGGCGCCGACCACGGTCTTCTTGACGAGATTGGCGGCGTATTCGGCGATGACGAGGCCGGCGAGCGCGGGGGCGGTGAGCGCCACGCCGCGCGCCTGTCCGAGCTTCAAGGCCGACTGCGGATCGCGGTTGACGAAGGTCTCCTCGATCGCCGCTTCATGCGGCGCATGATCGGCGATGACGCCCATCAGCCCTAAATGCAGCTGCGAAAGCCGCTCACCCATGTTGAGGCTTGCGTCGGAGCGCACGCGCCCGCAGGCGATGAAGGAGAGCCGCGAGCCCTGCGTCTCGATGACGCCCCAGCCGGTGTTGCGCAGGCCGGGATCAATGCCGAGGATGCGAATCGGGGCAGGGGTCATGCGGCGAGCGTAGGCGGAAAGGGGCGGCGGGGCGAGACTCTTGCGTGTTTCTTTGCGGCGTCTCGGACGCCTCAGGGCGGTCGCGTCTCCGGCCGCTCGCGCGTTTTGCCATCGAGCAGACAGCTGACCGTCACGTCGCCCATGACGTTGATGGCCGTCCGGCAGCGGTCCAGGAACCAGTCGACGGTGAAAAGCATGGCGATGTAGTCGGTGGGCAGCGCCACCGCCTTGAAGACCATGGTCATCGTCACCAATCCCGCTTCCGGAATGCCGGCCGCGCCGACGGACGCGACGACGGACGTCACCGCGACGATGAACTGCTGGCTGAGCGTCAAATGCATGCCGAGCAATTGCGCGACGAACAAGGCCGACATGGCTTCATAGAGCGCCGTGCCGTCATTATTGAAATTCGCGCCCACGAGCGCGCCCATGCTGGCCGACTCCTCGCGCAGCCCGACATTTTCGCGCAGGCGCGCATAGGTCACAGGCATCGTGGCCGTGGAGCTGCCGGTCGAAAACGCCATCACCAAAGCGTCGCGCACGCCCCGCAGCACATAGAGTGGTGGCGCCCAAGAACCAAGCCGCACGCGAATGAGGTAGTAGCCGGCTTGCAACGTCAGCGCCGCGAGCACGGCGACGACGAAGCCCCCCAATGCGAGGAAATCGCCAAAGCCCTTCACGCCGATGATGCTGGCGACGATGCCGAAAACGGCCAGCGGCACCAGGTCGATGATCCAGTGCAGAATGGTGATCAGGCTGGTCAGCGCCACGTGAACGAGGTCTTCGACGGTGCGCACCTCATGATGCCGCAGGCTTCTCAGCGCGACCCCCAGCGCCACCGCAATGAAGATGACGCCCATCACCGCGCCATTGTCTGAAAACGGTCCGCCGATGCTCCTTGGCACGCTGTCCAGGAATTGCGCGAGGGGATCGGCGCCGGCGGCGGCCTTCGCGGGCGCATGCGCCGGCGCGGGGCTCCACCACGACCCGGGCTGAAGGACATTGGCGACTAGGAGGCCGATGCCGATCGCCACCAGCGTATTCGTCAACAGCAGCGTCACCAGCCGCAGCGCCTGCCGCCCGCCAAGATGCGCGCGCATCAGCGCCTGCATGATCGCCAGCAGAATCAGCGGAGGGGCGAGCGCCCCCAGGAGCCGCAGGACGAGCTTGGCCGGCGTCTCGAGCACCGCCGCCTGATCGCCAAGCGCGACGCCAACGACAAGCCCCAGCGCCACGGCCCCTAAAATTCGCAGATAGAGGGGCGTCGCGCGCCACCAGTCGAGGACGTCCTGGCGGCCGGTCGTTCGTTCCGCATCTTGTGAGATCAACTGAGACGACCCTTGTCTTGGCGAAAGACCGCTATTGAGCGTGCGTTGGCGTCAGAATGAGAGCTTTTCCGCCCTCTTCGGCTTGCGATCAAGCCTCCGCCTTCGTCACCGCGTCCGCCACGGCGTCAAACGCCAGCATCGTCGACCCATGCCGGGCCTTGTAGTCGCGCACCGGCTCCAGCACCGCAAGATCCGCCCATTTGCCGGTCGGCGGCGGACCGTTCTCCTTGAGCATTCTACGCAGCGCCTCGCGCGTCTCGCGCAGCTCCTGCGGCGTGGAGCCGACCACGTTGCGCGCCATGATCGACGCCGACGCCTGGCCGAGCGCGCAGGCCTTCAGCTCATGCGCATAGTCGGCCACTTTCCCGTCTTCCAGCCTCAGATCGACGGTGATCGTCGAGCCGCAAAGTTTGGAATAGGCCGAGGCGGTCGCGTCGGGGCGCGGCAACCGGCCGATGCGCGGAATGTTTCCGGCAAGCTCCAGAATGCGTTGATTGTAAATGTTGTCGAGCATCGCCACCGGTGCATCCAAGCCAAGGCCTTACCATCGCCTCGGTAAATCTCTATATAGGATTTTGCGCGCCCTCGCGAAAGCGATCGCCGCGCCGGGGCCGTCAGCGGCCCTCGTTCGTCTCGAATTCTCGCGTGATCTCGAACCATCTGGAGAGGGCGACGATTTGAGGGACCGCCTCGCTCGCGCGAGGCATTCGCTGCCGTTGCGCCTTTTCGAGGCGCGCGCTGAAGCATATGGAGGCGCCACATGGATGACGTGGTTAAGACCTGTCCCTTTTCTTCGCTCGAGACGGTTAAAACCGTCGAACGCCCCTCCCGCGATGAAGCCGAAGCCGCCGTGCGCACCCTGTTGCGCTGGGCGGGAGACGATCCGGACCGCGAGGGACTGCTGGACACCCCGCGTCGAGTCGTCAAAGCCTATGAAGAGTTCTTCAGCGGCTATCGGGAGAGCGCCGACGAGGTCCTGTCGAAAGTCTTCGAGGAGGTCGAAGGCTACGACGATCTCGTGCTCGTTCGCGACATTCCCTTTACCTCGCATTGCGAGCACCACGTCGTGCCATTCGTTGGAAAGACGCACATCGCCTATTATCCGGCGGGCGGGGTGGTCGGTCTGTCGAAGCTTGCCCGGCTTGTCGAGATTTTTGCCCGCCGCCTCCAGACTCAGGAAGCGATGACGGCGCAGATCGCGGCGGCGATCGACGAAGCGCTCGCGCCGCGCGGGGTCGCCGTTATGGTCGAGGCGGAACATATGTGCATGTCGATGCGCGGCGTGATGAAGCAGGGATCGTCCACGGTCACCATGCAGTTTTCTGGCGTGTTCCGTGACGATCCGGCCGAGCAGGCGCGTTTTTATACGCTGCTACGCGGGGCGCGGTGATGTCGCAGGCTTCGAAAGAGGTGGAGGAGGGGAGCATGTTCGCGCCGAAGTTCGACGCGAACGGCCTCATCGTCTGCGTCACCACCGAGGCGGCGACGCACGAAGTGCTGATGGTCGCCTATATGAACGAACTCGCGCTCGAGAAGACGATCGAGACGGGTCTCGCCCATTATTGGTCGCGGTCTCGGGGGTCGCTCTGGCGCAAAGGCGAGACTTCGGGGCAGACGCAAAAAGTGCTGGCGCTGCGCGTCGACTGCGATCAGGACGCCGTGCTGCTTGAGGTCGAAGTCGGCGGCGACGGCAAGGCCTGCCATACGGGGAGAAAGTCCTGCTTTTATCGGGCGCTCGGCGCCGAGGGCGCGCTGGTTTTCTCCGCCGAGGGCGCGTAGGCGCTTTTTGGGCGGAAAGTTAACCTGAAGCCCACCTTCCGAAGCGCAGGCTGGTCTCCAAATATATCTTGTGCCGCTTCCCATGACGGAGACGGCGGCGCGGGAAGGCCCGCATGTTATCGCTACGCTCACGCAACCCTCAACTTCCCGATGCCGAGGCGGCTGGCGCGATGACGGACGAACCACAAGCTCCTCCGACGACCCTCGTCCGCAAGGCCGATACCGAGGCCAAACGGCAAAGACGCGGTCAGCCGACGATCGGGCTGGCGCTTGGCGCGGGCGCGGCGCGCGGCTGGTCGCACATCGGCGTGCTGCGCGAACTCGCCGCCCATGACATCGTGCCCGATGTGATCGCAGGCACGTCGATCGGCGCCGTCGTCGCCGGATGCTATGCCGCCGGCAAGCTTGATCAGATCGAAGCCTTTGCCCGCACGCTGACCAAGCGGCGCGTCTTCACGCTGATGGATCTCTCATTTTCCGGAGCGAGCCTCATTACCGGCGAACGGTTGCGGTCCGCTTTGGAAAAGGAACTCGAAGGCCTGGAGATCGAGGATCTGGCCATACCCTTCGCCGCGGTCGCGACACAGGTTGGGACGGGCCATGAGGTGTGGCTGCAGCATGGCTCCGTGTCTCTCGCCATCCGCGCGTCTTATGCATTGCCGGGCGTTTTCGAGCCGGTGCGCATTGGCGATCGCTGGCTCTTTGATGGGGCGCTGGTCAATCCCGTGCCGGTCACCGTGTGCCGCGCGCTCGGCGCGGAATATGTGATCGCCGTAAACGTCACCGCCGACACAATGTATCGCGCGCGCGTCATCCGCGACGATCCCGGCGCGCTGCATCGCGCCGCAGAGGCCGGGCCGTTCGGACAGAAAGCCGACGCCTCCTTCGTCGATCGATTCCTGCCCCGCTATTTCGATCGTCAGCCGGGCGATGCACCGAACGTCGCCACGGCGATGATCGACGCATTCAACATCATCCAGGATCGCATCTTGCGTTCGCGGTTGGCCGGCGACCCGCCAGACGCCACGATCACGGCGCGACTGGAGGAGGTCGGCATGTTCGACTTTCACAAGGCGGAGCAGCTCATCCATGTGGGGCGCGAGGCGACGAAGCGCGCGCTGCCGAACATCTTCGCCCACATCCCGCTATCGACCTCGCCCGGTCCTTAGGCTTGCGCGATGTATTCGCGCATCGATCGGTGCTCTTCCTCGATGACGCGAATGCGGTATTTGACCACGTCGCCGATCGACACGAGGCCCACGAGGCGCGTTTCCCGGATCACGGGGATATGCCGGCGCCGTTCGATGGTCATCACCCGCATCGTGTTCTCGACGGCGTCATCTTCTCCAGCCGGTTGGGGGCTGGGCTGCATATACGCAGCTATGCGTTGCGTCAGCGCCTCTGGCCCATCCAGCGCTACCGCCGAAACAATGTCGCGCTCGGCGATCAGTCCGGCCAGTCGGCCGCTGTCGTCCAGAATGACAAGCGCGCCGATTCGATAGCGCATCATCAGCTGAGCCGCCTGCTGCAGCGTCGTGTCGGCGCTCGCAGTCACCACCTCTCGTCCTTTCTCTGCGAGTATGTTCGAGATCGTCATCTGGCCCTCCTTTTCGCTCTCGACCGGCCTCCCGCGCCAGCCGAAGGGCGTTACTGCGAACTAAAGGGCATGCCGACCCGCGCGATCGAAGAAGCTGAAAAAGAGCAGGCCGAACAAAAACCCTCCGACGTGCGCTTCCCAAGCGATCGCGCTCGATATGCCGACCGCCTGCGGAAAGACGCCAAGAAGCACGTTCACCGCTAGCCATGCGAGAAGGAAAAACATCGCCTGTCGGTTCAAATGCAGTTGCGACAGCGAAGTGGAATGCGATTCCTCGTCGTATGGCGTCCCGGGGCTGCGCCGCTTGTCCGCCAGACGCGCTCCTGGCGTAAATGCGAAACGCACAATTGCCCCCATTGTTCCTGAGATTGCGCCTGATGCGCCCACGACGGGGGCGATTTCGTATGGGTGCAGCGCAAGAAACAACAACGCGCCTGCGAAGGCGCTCGCGGCGAGAAAGAGGAGGTAGCCCGCCGAACCGAATCGACGTTCGACCGGCGTGCCGAATGCTGCAAGCGCTAACGCATTCACGATGAGATGCGTCCAATCGCCGTGCAAGAAAAAGTCGTGAGCAGCCAGTTTGAGAATTCCAAAGGACCGTAAGCGACGACGAGCTGCGTCGCCGCCAGCACGATGATCAGCGTCTTTGTCACTATCGGGAGATTGAAAATTTGTTCTCGCCTCGCGTGCACGTTCGCTCCTGTCCGTTTTGCTGGGCAAGAGCCCGCGCAGCCTCAATGCTAATCTAGCGCGACCGGCCTCGGCGAGCGTCCCGATTTGAAGCGCCGGGCCACGCGGCGCGACACCATCTGCGAGCGCCAGCGGTCGGTGGAGACGGCTTCCGACAGGTTCAGTTTGGTGGTTTCGCTCATGATGCGGGGTCCTGGCCGTTGGTCAGTTCCCCATCCTGGCGATCGCCGTTCCGATGGCACGATCGCTGCTCCCTTCGGCAAGGGTTGGCGCGCGGCGGGGCAAGGCGTCCCAATCCTGGGCGGGGGCGCGCGAGCGTCGGGCGGATTTGAATGATATTGCCGGTCACCAGGGATCTTCACAACTATTGGGGTCGATTAAAGGGAGAACGGGCGGCGCCGGATCGAGCGGAAATCGATCCCGTCGCGATTCGCCACATTCTGCCCGACATCTTCATCATCGAAGTGGACCCGGAACGCCGACTTCCGCTCCGTCTCTGCGGCGCTCGGGTTAACGCCCTCTGGCAGCGCGAGCAGAATGGTGGCGAGCGCAGCGGCGGGAGGAGGCGGCTGAGGCGATTCGCCGGGTCATCGACACTCAAACGCCGCTTGTCGCGCGAGCCCGGACCGCGCCGGACCGCGATGCGGCGGAATTCGAGCTTCTGCTTTTGCCTCTGCGTCATTTTGGCAAAAGCTGTTCGCGCGTAATGGGGTCGCTTGCGCCCGCGCGGCGGCTCGACTGGGTCGGAGTTTGCCCCGTGGGACCGCTCGATCTGGTCGCCGCGCGGATGCTGGAGGACAAGGCGGCGGAAGGCTCGAAGGAGGAACGGCGCTGCGGCGAGATCGCGCGCCTGGAGGCCTCCAACGGCTAGCAGCCTTTCGATTGCTGAGCCATCGCCTCCAAACATGATCATAGCAGAGCGAAGCCTCACGCTATGCGCGCGCGCCGAAACCCTTCGGGCGCGCTCCATAACTCGAGTCGCGACGTGAGCCTCCCGGGTCGATCCAAATTCTGAGCGCTGCGCCATTGTGGCGCCGGCGCCACACCAGCCGGAATTCCGACCGAACGCCCGCCAGATACAGGGCTTTTGCATTGACTGTGCGCGGCCTCGACTGACGATCGCTGAAGGTTTTCAACTAGGCAATCGGGCGAAGGTTTCCGCCTCAAGCTAAAGAGGACACAGATGAAAAAAGCTCTTTCCGTCGCCGCTCTTCTGGTCGCGCTGACGGGCTCGGCTTTGGCGGCCGATCTTCCCAGCTACAAGGCTCCTCCGCCGCCCCCGCTGCCGCCGCCACCGCTGTGGAGCGGCTTCTACGTCGGTCTGAACGCCGGCGGGACTTGGGGCGGCAGCAATAACATTTGGACGTCGTCAGCCCCGCTTTACTCCTCCCCCGGAGTCGGCGGCGCGGCGAATTTATATGCCGCGTATTCCGCGCTCGGGGCTTCGGGCGTTTCGCAGGGCAATACCAGCGGATTCATCGGTGGCGGTCAGATTGGCTATAACTGGCAGTTTTGGGGCGGCCGCCTTGTCGCGGGCGTAGAGGCTGACATCCAGGGCGTCGCCAGCGGCAACAGCAACAAGACGTCGGTCACCGCGGCGGGCGCATTTCCGTTTCTCGGCGCCAGCGAAGTCATTACAACCGCGATCACGACTTCGAAGCGTCTCGACTATATCGGGACGGTTCGCGGCCGACTCGGTTGGCTCTTCACCCCGACCTTGCTTGTCTACGGCACCGGCGGTCTCGCCTACGGCGGCGTCTCCGTGTCGACCGGCATCGCGCAGTTCAGCAATGACTGCGCCCAGATCCCGGCGGCGTGTCTCGCGGGCGCCGCTTTCTCGTCCGGAGCCTTTTCCGACACGCGTGTCGGCTGGACAGTGGGCGGCGGCTTGGAATGGATGTTCATGCCGAACTGGTCCGCCAAGGTCGAATATCTGTATTACGATCTCGGCAATGTCAGCTACTCGGCGGGCCTCTTGACGACCGTCAACAGCACGATCACGGCTTTTCCGGCGGGGAGCATCGCTGGTGTGGTGTCGCAGTCGCAGACTCGCTTCAATGGCAACATCGTCCGCGCTGGCGTCAACTATCACTTCAACTGGGGCGCCGCCCCGATTGTTGCGAAATACTGATCCAGCCTGAACAATCGATATGAAAGAGCCCGGCCGGTTGGCCGGGCTCTTTTTTGCTGTCCGGAGGTTGCTCGCACCCGCTCTCAGGCCGGCGCTTTGGCGAGTGTGAACGTAGGCGGCGCGCCCGAAGTTGACGCGGAGATCGATCGGGCGCCGCAGATATGGCCCGGCGCATCGACGCGCCAGTGATTTAGCGCCTGTGGCCTCGGCGCCACACTGCTGGAAAATTCGACTGAGGCTCGCGGTCTTGCGTTGACTGTGCGCGCGCTTCATCGCTTGATTGGGCTTAAGGCAAAGCAATTGCTTGGGTTTTCCAGCAGCGGTCCCGGCGGAAGTTTTTCGCCTGTAGGCAGTGAGGATTTCAGATGAAAAGAATATTCGTCACGCTGGCGCTAGCGCTGACCGCGGGCACGGCCCTGGCGGCTGATCTCCCCATCTACAAGGCTCCGCCGCCACCACCGCCGCCGCCATTGTGGACAGGGTTTTACGCGGGTTTGAACGCAGGCGGCACTTGGGCCAGCAATAACTCAGTCTATGTGACGAATTTGCCCGCATTTGGAGCGATCAGCATTCTAAACCTGCCGTTGAGCGGCAGTCAGTCCGCAAATAATGGCGCGGGCTTCATCGGCGGCGGCCAGATTGGATATAATTGGCAGTTTTGGGGCGGCCGCCTTGTCGCGGGCGTAGAAGCGGATATCCAGGGTATTGCCGGGTCGCGCGGTGGCAGCTCCTCTTGGACAGCCGCTCCGCTGGGTACGATCATCATCGGGGACTTTCCCTTTCCGCTCAATTTGCTCTCGAACGTCAGCGTAAGGAAGTCGCTTGACTACATTGGCACCGTGCGGGGGCGCCTTGGCTGGCTCTTCACGCCGACGCTTTTGGTCTACGGCACCGGCGGGTTGGCCTATGGCGGCGTGAACGTCAATCTGAACAGCTTCCAGGCTCTCTCCTTTGCGGGCGCCCTCCTACCCCTTCAAGGCGGGACAGCCAGTGTCTCCGACACGCGGGTCGGCTGGACAGCCGGTGGCGGACTCGAATGGATGTTCATGCCGAACTGGTCGGCGAAGGCGGAATATCTGTATTATGATCTTGGCAATGTGACGGGATCCGCGGTGAACGTAGCGTTTGGTGGAGCGCCGACGATCGCCTCCGTGTCGCAATTTTCAACCCGGTTCAACGGCAATATTGTCCGCGCCGGCGTGAACTACCACTTCAATTGGGGCGCTCCTCCCATTGTTGCGAATTACTGATCAAGCTGAGCGACTGATGTGATTGAGCTCGGCCGTGAGGCCGAGCTCTTTATTTTACAAAGCTTGACGCCCATTTCGTTTTGCAGCGGATGACCATTTCGTCAATCTGAGGGCGGCGGCGCATTGCCTAACCTCGGGCGACGCTGTATCAAATTGATAATCGTTTCCGGCCACGGGCGTCGCGTGTATTGCGAGGATGTTTTCGATCTCATCGATCGGCTCACGCGCGCCGACAGATTCCCCATTCCCAACAGCTTCCTCAGTGAATTCCTGCGGGCGACAGGCCAACCGCTGCTGTCCGCCGTTCATGCCGCCTCTTGGCGAAAATCCTATGCCCAGGCGCGCCGAGTCGATCTCGAGCCCGTCGTGCGCGTTGGGTTTGGCGGGATAATGCCGCTCGATTGGCGCCTGCTGGATCGCGACGATCCGATGGTTAGTAAACTCCTGGGCGAAGCGCTCGAGCTCGACCTCGGCGCCGACGGCTTCTCCATTCCCCTGCGCGGCCGAAGCGGCGAATATGGGCTGTTTAGCGTGTGTTGCCCTGAAGACGCTTCTCCCCTGCTGTCGCCGCGCCATGCTCTGATTCGCCGGCTCATGGCGATGAGCGCGATTTTTCACTCCAGCGTGCGAGACGCCTTCACAGGAGAATCCCACGTCGACGTGCGGATGTCTGATCCCGAATTGGCTTGCCTGCGCCTCAAGGCCCAAGGAACCGGCGATCATGAGATCGGGGTGGCGCTTGGCGCTGGTCCAACTGCTGTGCGCTTCTGGCTCGAAACGGCGCGCGCGCGGCTTCACGCCGTCTCGGTCGCCGAGGCCGTCGAGGAGGCCTGCAGGATGGGGCTGGTTCAGGTCCGCGCAGAGCGGCTTCGTCCCGCGATCGAAACTGCTCCCGCTGATTTTTCTTCGATCGATCGGCGGGAGAGATGATCGCGCTGCTGCCTGGCGAATCGCGCGCGCTTTTTCCCCGTCTCATGGATGAGATGTATGATCTGCGCCTCGGCGCTGCTCGCGCGCATGCCGGTCGGCCGTCCGGCGCTGTCCATCGTTTGGCGGTCGTCGATTATTTTGATTCGCTTGATCCGCTTTACGTTCTTGCGCTCGACGAAATGGAATGCGTCGCGGGCGCGCTGAGATTGCTGCCGACGACCGGCGTTACGATGTTGAACGACGCTTTCGCGGGCGCGCTGCCGGATGGGTTACGCGTCGAGAGCCCGCTGATCTGGGAAGCGAGTCGTTTGACGCTGCGCGGCGCCGGCGATTCTCGTGCGACGGACGCCGCCATGAATCGAACGATCGGTCAGCTCGGCGTCGCGCTGAATGCGATCGCCCAAACCGCCGCGCTGACGCATTTGATCGGCGTTTTCGACAGGTCGATGCATCGGCTGCTGTCGCATCGCGGCTGCGCCGGCGAAACATTAGCCCCGCCGATGCGCATCGACGGCGCCGACATGTTTGCTGTGCTCTATGAAGTCGGCGCCGCGATGGACGCGCCGTTCCAAACTCTTGCGGGCGACGCCTGGGCGCCGCCGATCAATCTTGCCGATCTGGAACGTTTGCGCCAGACGGACTGCCGGTCATGAGCGGAACACCCTCTCGCCTGGCGAGCTTGCGATGGGCGATTTAAAAAAATTAGGACGTCGACGTCTCGCCGCAGGGCGGCGAGCGACGCTTCTTCAAGATGTGGCCGCGCGAAAGTTCAGGCGTTCACGAATGCGGTGATCGCAAGCGTGATGGCGGCGGCGGCGGCAAAAATCGAAAGAATCGCTGAGATCGCATTCATGGCGTTTGTCCTGTGGCTCGCTGCCCATTGAGGAAACGAAGAGCCGCATCTGAGGCAGGCGCGACAAATTAGCGCACTGACTTAGAAATAAGCCAAGTAGGAAAAGATTTTGCATTGCACCGGCCGCGTCGCGAAAGAGCGCGCTGCGCGGTTTCGGCTTGTTGCCAGTATTCCGGCTCGAAACAACGATTAGTCGGCCAGGCTTCAGCGCCCGTGCGCCGCAATGACGATTAATCCGTCAGCGACATAAGCTTCGCTTTAAGGTCGCCGATTTCCAGTTCGGCCTGCACCTGATCGCTGACGTCATATTGCACGCCGAGGAAATACAGCAGGCGGCCGTCGGCGTCGAAGAGCGGCGTGATGTTGAGCTTGTTGTGAAACAGCGCGCCGTCCTTGCGATAATTGCGCAGCGTGACTTCGATCTGTTCTCGATTGCGGATCGCGTCGCGCAGCCGCAGTCTTCCTTCTTGATCGCGGTCGTCGGCTTGGAGAAAGCGGCAGTTGCGTCCGATAATCTCGTCGAGTTCATAGCCGGTGATCCGCATGAACGGTCGATTGGCGTAAATGATCGGCGAGTCTTCGAGGTCGGGGTCCGCGAGCGTGACGCCATTGACGCAGGCGTCGAATATGGTCGTCAGCATTTTCGGAATGATTTCCGCTTCCTTGCGCAGGGCGAAAAGCTGGCCTTTGTTCTGGCTTCTGGCGCGCGCCCACACCCGATAGGCGCTCGGCGCCATGCCGGCGAAACGCCGGAACGCGCGCCGAAAACTCGCCTCGTCGGCGAAGCCGGCGCTGGAGGCAAGCTCCTTGACTGGCTTGGCGCTGGTTTCCAGCAACATGCGCGCAGTCTCGACGCGTATCCGATCGATGAACGTCTTCGGCGACTCTCCGGAGGCCAGTTTGAGCCTGCGATGCAGCGTTCGCTCGGACGTCGAAAGCGCCCGTGCGAGCTCCTGAGCGCTCATTGACGAGTTGGACTGCCGAACGATTCGCTCGGCATCCGACAAAAAGGCGCCGGCGCCTTCGTTCAGCCCTGTTGTGTTGTAGACGGTCGGGCCGAGCTGCGCGCCTTTGAAGGGCGCGGCCTCGCCCAGGGTGAACTCCGCCGCGATCCGCGCCGCATCGACCCCGCAAAGCTCTCGAATGACATGCAGAGCGACGTCGATCCACGACAAGGGGCCGGCGGCGGTGACCACTCGACGGTCCTCGATCAGCCGCGCGCCCCAGGCGGCGTCGATTCGGGCATACCGCTGCTTCAGCTCCTCATGATGCCGCCAACTCGTCGTGCAGCGGCGGCCATCGAGGAGACCCGCCTCGCCGAGAAGAAAAGCGCCCGATCCACAGCCTGCGATGAGCGCCCCGCGCGCATGGTGGCGGCGTAGCCAGGCGGCGGTCGCGCCAAAGGGCGACATGTCCGGCGGCTTTCCGTCCTCGCCGGGCCAGAAACTCGGCACGATGATCGCGTCGCAGGTCGTAATGGCGTCGAACGACGCGGCGACGGGGAAGCTCGCCCCCGTGCGATCGCGGATCGACTCGCCATCCGCGCTTGCCGTCACGACATAGAAAGGATCTTCAGCGCTTTCAGTGGGCGCGGCCGCCCGACCGACGGCGCGCCGCGCGAGCGTCAAAACATCCGCCAGTCCCGAGAAAGCCGAGCCTAGGCATTCATTTAGGCCGGCGATGACAATCTTTCGCATCCGTTCAACTTTTGGCGAATTATGACGCCTGTTTGGCTATTGCGCCATCCTGACCTAGATTACTTCTAATCTCATCCTGCGCTAGTCGAGGCACCTTCGCCTCCGGCGGGGGATGCATACATATTGACGACGACGCCCGGCCCGCCGCGGCTCTCGTCATGGAGGTGAAAAATGAAGGCGAATTGGAAGAAATATTTGCCTTGGGTCCTGTTTGTCGCGGTCGGCGCGTTGCTTTTCGGGCTGTTCCAGCATCAGCAGACCCGCACGCCGGCGCGCGAGATCACCTTCAGCGAGCTGCTGGTGCAGATCGACGAAGGCCGCGTCCACGACGTGACGATGTCCGGCAATGAGATTTCCGGCCACTTTAACGACAACCGCTCCTTCACGACCTACGCGCCGAGCGATCCGAGCCTCGTGCAGAAGCTTGAGTCGAAGAAGGTGCAGATCAGCGCCAAGCCCGCGAACGACAGTCCGGGTTGGCTCATGACTCTGCTCGTCAATGGGCTGCCGTTGCTGCTCTTCATCGCCGTCTGGATTTACATGGCGCGGCAGATGCAAGGCGGGGCAGGCGGCCGCGCGATGGGCTTTGGCAAATCGAAAGCGAAGCTGCTGACGGAGACTCAAGGCCGCGTCACCTTCGAGGACGTCGCCGGCGTCGACGAAGCCAAGGAGGATCTGCAGGAGATCGTCGAATTCCTGCGCGATCCACAGAAGTTCCAGCGACTCGGCGGGCGCATTCCGCGC
>WSXZ01000143.1 GCA_009773555.1 Methylocystaceae bacterium
CTCGATGCCGCGATCGGTGAGGCTGCGGCGCAGGCGGGCGAGACTGAGCAAAGCCGGCTTCTACTGACGACGGGAGTGGCGCGAGCGTATTTGCGTGGCTACGCGCTGACACAACAGTCGGGCCTCGCAACCACGTTGGTGAAAATGCGCCGAGAGTTGCGCGCGCTTGCCGAGACCCGCTATCAGACTGGGCTTGATACGCTCGACGGCGTTCAGATCGCGCGCACGAATGAAGAGGTCGCCGTGCGGCGCGAGGCGACTGTCAAGGCGGCGATCACGCTGCAGCGCGACGCGCTTGCGCGGCTAATGGGCGAGGGGCCTGACGCGGGCCTCACGGTTCTCAACGGGCGCGGCAGCATCGCGCCGGCGCAGCCCGCATTGCCGAAAGCTCTGCCGATCGAATTGTTACGGAGACGTCCCGATCTCGCGGCCGCGCTCGCGCGGGCCGAGGCTTGGGCGGCGCGTGTTCACGCCGCGAAAACTCTGTTTCTCCCCTCCGTCGATCTTGCGCTTGGCGGCGGCTTCGAAGGCTCCGTCACTTCGACAAAGATTAGTAAGCTTTCGGGTTTTCTCTTCAATCCTTCCGCGCTCGGCTATGTCGTCGCCCCGACCATTCGCCTGCCCGTCTTCCAGGGCGGCCGTCTGAGCGGCAATCTTGAAGTGCAACGCGCGGAATATGATCAGGCGGTCGACGCCTATAACGACACGCTGCTGCAGGCCGCGCAGCAGGTCGCTGATGGGATCGCCAATCTCAGGCGTGCGCGCTCGGACTGCTGGACGCGATCTTTACCCAGCGCGGGCTCGAAGGCGACCGTCTGATCGCCGCTGTCGATCTTTATCAGGCGCTTGGAGGCGGCTTTGCAGGCGGGCCGGGGCCGGATTATCCGAAGCCCGCGCCCGAGACCAGACGAGATTGCGCGGGAGTAAATGTTGATGCGGCAAGCGGTGGTGTGATCAGTCCATGTCTCTGTCGAGAAAAAGCATCCGCGCGAGAAGGTCCTTTCTCCTCAAGGTCGTCTTCCTGGCCATTGCGCTTGCCGCGTTCCTAGCGCTGTTCAAATGGCTCACTTACGACCGTGACCGCGTCACGACAGACAACGCCTTTGTTACTGGCAACATCATTCCCGTCATGGCCGACGCCACGGGCGTCGTCGCCTCTGTGAATGTTGAAGAAACACAGCTCGTCAAAAAGGGCGATGTGCTGGTTCGGCTCGACGCCCAGCGCGCGCGCGCAGCGTTGGGACAAGCCGAGGCGGAAATCGGCCGCGCCGTGCGCGCCGTCGGCGCGCTCTTCGCCAATCGGCAGCAGGTATGCCAGAAACTTGCCTCCCGTACGGCGATACGCGAACGGACACGGCACGATCTCGCCCGTTATCGGTCGGCCGCGCCGAGCGGCGCCGCGTCGCGCCAGCTTCTGCAGAACACCGAGGACCAGCTCGCGGCGCAGGAAGCCGATCTGCGCGAGACGCGCGCCGAGCTACAGGCGTTCGATGCGCGCCTCATCAATGCGATGCCGCTGGACCATCTCTGGATCGAGGCCAATCTCTGGGAGAACCGTCTCGAGAGCATTAGGCCGGGGCAGAAGGCGGAGATCATTGTCGATCTATACGGGAGCAAGCGAACCTATCATGGCGTCGTCGAAGGCGTCGTGCCCGGCTCGGGCAGCGTGTTCGCTACGCTGCCGCCGGACAACGCCACCGGCAACTTCATCCGCATCGTGCAGCGCATCCCGGTGCGCATCGCGATCGACCCAGAGGAGCTGAAAAAGCAGCCGCTGCGCCCGGGGCTTTCGACGATCACGACGATCAACGTGAACAGCACACCCGAGTCGCCCAATGACTCGATCGTCAAGACGGCGACGAGCGAATATACGACCGAAGTATTCGACAAGGACCTCGCCGAGGCCAGGGCGCGCGCCGACGCAGTTGTAAAAGGCAACCTGCTTGGCTCTCCGGATGGAGCCGAGCCCTGCGTCGCGCCTGAGAAGTGAACGCTGGGTCACAGCCGCCCCCTCTAGACGCCGGCGCGTGAGCTAAGCTTAATCCGTGTCTTCTTTTAGGGTTTCGGAGCGCGCCGGATGGGGAGAGCACAAAAGATCCAGAACATTCTGCTTGGCCTTGTGTCTGGGCCGCTGCTGGCAGCGTTGATCCTTCTTGTTCCGCTGGGGATCTTGACGGGATTGTCTGTCGTCCTCGATCCGTCGCTCGCAATGTACGAGTTCGTGCCGGAGGAGGCGCTTGTCGTTCCCTTCATTATCCTGGCCGTTCTCATATCGGCTGCTAATGTCCGCCTTGCAGTCGTGATGGCGCGCGACAGGGGAGTTGGCCGTATCATTAGGGCTACGACAGACCGCTACGCCGACGATCCAAGCGGCGCGCAAAACGTCCATGGCCACCCGGGCTGCGCCCTCGCGGAGGATTTTAAGGGGTTTCTGGCCCAACATGAAGACAAGGCCGTCTCGCTTGGCGAGCCCACTGGCGAAGATTATGGCTGGGGCTTTTGGGTTGGGGAGAAAGAGTTATCGCCCCTGTGGGTCGCGATCGCGCATGTCGGGCGCGCGAATGAAGAGGAGCGCGCGGAAGAATATATCGTCGCCATCACGCTGGAGCCGCCGATACTGCCCTGGCGGCGTCTCACCTATAAGCCTGACTTCGCTCTTCGAGACAAAATAGCGCTGCGCCTCACGGAGTTTCTCACGAGCACAAACATCCCCTTCTTCATTGAGGCCGAAGAATGGGTCGATCCGGAGCCGAAAACGGACCGGGAGGCTCGATTTTAACGTCGTGAA
>WSXZ01000067.1 GCA_009773555.1 Methylocystaceae bacterium
GCCGCCGAAAATTGGGCCGTCAACGTCAGTCCAGCGTCTGCCGGAAGCGCATCACCGCGACGCTCATCGCAACAAGCGTGAAGGCCGCAAGCGCGCCGGCGTCGACGGCGAGATCGCCGAAGTTAGAGCCCTTCAGCATCACCGAGCGCACAATGCGCAGATAATGGGTGAGCGGCAGCGCCTCACCCGTATATTGCGCCCAGATGGGCATCCCGTAAAAAGGAAAAAGGAAGCCCGACAGAAGCATGCTCGGCAGAAAAAAGAAGAAGGTCATCTGCATCGCCTGCAGCTGATTTACCGCGACCGTCGAGAAAGTGTAGCCCACCGACAGATTTGCGACGATAAAAAGCAGAGTCAGCGCGCTGAGCGTAAAGAGCGAACCGACCACCGGCACCTGAAACAACAAGGAGGCGACGATGAGGATCGTCGACATCTGCACGGCGCCGACGACCACATAAGGCGCGATCTTGCCGAGCATGATCTCGACCGGGCGCACCGGCATGGCGAGCAAGGCCTCCATCGTTCCCCGCTCGATTTCGCGGGTCACCGACATCGCCGTATACATCAGCATCGTCATGGTGAGAATCGTGCCGATCAGTCCTGGCACGATATTGCGCCGCGTCTCTCCAGCCGGATTGTAGCGCCGATGCACGCGGATCTCGTAAGGCGGCGCATTCTGCGCAAGCGACGCCAGCGGTCCGGTCAGTTCACGGTCGAGCGCCTGAGTCGCGGCGCCGAGCGCGGCGGCGACCGCGCCCGAGGTCGCCGTCGGGTCCGTGGCGTCGGCGATGAGAAGCAGTCCCGGTTTTTCGCCGCGGATGAGCTGGCGAGAGAAATCGGGCGGAATTTGAATGACGAATTGCACCTTGTTCGAGAGGATCAATTTGTCGGCGTCGGCCTCGCCGCGCGCGACATATTTGATGTTGAAATAATCAGTGGCGCGCAAGGCGCCGATCAGCGCGCGTGCGATCGGGCTATCGTCGCCCGTCAGCACGGCCGTCGGCAGATGTTTGGGGTCCGTGTTGATCGCATATCCAAAGAGCATCAGCTGAATGATCGGAATGCCGACGATCATCGCGAAGGTCGGCCGGTCGCGCCGAAGCTGAATGAACTCCTTGACGAACATCGCGACGAAACGCTGCCAGGACTGGGCGAGCGCGCCGCGTCGCGCCGGCCGGGGAACGACGCTCGGCAGGCCTTCCTGCGTGCTCACCGGTCGGCTCCAGCGCGAGTCATCAAATCAATGAACACGTCTTCGAGCGATGGCTCGTCGCGTCTCCAATGATGAAGGCCTTCGGCGCTATAGCGATCCGCGACGCGCGCCATCGCCGCTTCATCGCGCCCGCCGACGTGAAGCGCCGAGCCGAAGCGCGCAACCATGTCCACGCCGGGTTGACGTTTCAATTGGCTGCCGAGCAGATCGAGGCCCTCGCCCGTCACGACCCACGTCGAGAGATTCGCGCCGGCGATGATCTCCGGAATCGTGCCCGAAGCGAGCAGCCGCCCATTGGCGATATAGGCGATCCGGTGACAGCGCTCCGCTTCGTCCATGTAGTGCGTCGAGACGAGCACCGTTAAGCCCTGCGTCGCCAGATGATGGATCTCGTCCCAGAAGTCGCGTCGCGCCTTCGGATCGACGCCCGCGGTCGGCTCGTCGAGGAGGAGCAGCGATGGGCCCGGCAGAATGCAGGCGCCAAGCGACAGCCGTTGCTTCCAGCCGCCGGACAGTTCGCCGGCGAGCTGATCGGCGCGCGCGACGAGCCCCAGTCGCTCCAGCGCCGCTTGAGCCGCGTCCTTCGGCGCTTCGAGGCCGTAGACTCGCGCCACAAATTCCAGATTTTCGCGAATGGTGAGATCGCGATAGAGGGAAAAGCCCTGCGTCATGTAGCCGACATAACGCTTGATCTCCTCCTGCTGGCGGCGAATGTCGTAGCCAAGACATCTTCCCTCGCCTGAATCGGGCGTCAGAAGGCCGCAAAGCATGCGGATCGTCGTCGTCTTGCCGCTGCCGTTCGGGCCGAGAAAGCCCTGGATGTGACCGCGCGCCACCTGCAGCGTGAAATTGTCGACGACCTTTTTGGCGCCGAAGAATTTGGTCAGCCCGCGCACGTCGATCGCGATGTCGCTGTCGACGCTCATTGCGCCGTTCCCGTCGGCTCGGGCGCCGGCCTGACGGCGACCGGCATGCCAAGGGGCAACGCGCGGGCAGCGCCTTCCAGGCGCGCTTCGGCCTTAAAAACGAGTTTCGCGCGCTCCTTGTCGCTGAAGATCACGGGGGGCGTATATTCCTGCCGGCTGGCGATAAAGCTGACGCGCCCAAAGAGATCATCGGCGCAGCCGTCGCAAGTGACGCGCATGCGTTCCCCCAGCGAGATCTTCGGCAGCTCCGGCTCGGAAACAAAGAAGCGCACTTTGCGATTCTCAGGCGGCAATAGCGCAACGACCGGCTGACCAGCGTTGACGATCTCGCCGGGGCGGAAAAAAACGTCTTGCACGACGCCGTCCGCGGGCGCGACCACGCTCTGGCGCTTGATGCGGATGTTCAGCGCGTCGAGTTGCGCGCGCGCCTGCTTCAAGCTTGCCTCCGCGGCGTCGATCTCCTGCGAACGGCTCGCCATGCGCCCCGCCTCGACTTGCCGGCGCGCTTCCTTCACGCTGGCCTCGTCGCGCGCCCGCGCCATCGACGCGCGATCGAGCGCCGCCTTCGCGACATGGCCTTCGGCGTAAAGCTTTCGCTGCCGCTCGTAATCCGCGCGGGACAATTGGAGAGCGGCCTCGGCGCGCTCCAGCGCGGCCTGTAGAACGGCGATCTGCTCGGGCCGATTCATCGCCGCGCGCAGATTTTCGACTTGCGCCTCGAGTTGGGCGAGGCGCGCCGAGGACTCGTCGCGCACGCGATCGAGAAGCGTCGTCGACATCGTGAACAGCGGATCGCCCTTTTTGACCTGGGCGCCGGCCGAAACCGCAAGGCTCGAGACCCTCTCGGTCTCGTAAGGGCCGATGTAGAGCATCTCTCCTTCGACATAGCCCAGAAAGATATCGGCGGGAGTCGCCGGACGATAGGCGACGCGCCAAACGACGATAGCGAGGAGCGCCAGCGCAATGAAGACCGCGAGACGCTTCATGCGGCGGGGGCGTAGAGCGGATCGAGCATGGCCGGATTATGCACCTTCCCCGCCGCGCGACGAACCTTGCCGCGAGGGCGCCTCCAACAAAGCCCCTCCCGAAGGCGAAACTCCTTTTGCCGCGGCGGCGGCAAAAAGGCTAGAATGCCTCCAAGAAAAGGCAAAAGGGATTGAAAATGGCTGAAGATACGGAGCTGCCGCCACGCGAATCTATGGAATATGACGTGGTCGTGGTCGGCGCGGGCCCGGCTGGCCTCGCCGCGGCGATTCGCTTGAAGCAAGTTGCGCCGGATCTCTCCGTCGTGGTCATCGAGAAAGGCTCTGAGCCCGGCGCGCATATTCTCTCCGGCGCGGTCATTGATCCGATCGGCGCGCCGCTGAAGACGAAAGTGCATGAAGACCATTTCCTGTTGCTGTCGGAAAAAGCCAGCATTCGCATTCCTAATATGTTGATGCCGCGGCTGATGAACAATCACGGCAATTTCATCGGCTCGCTGAGCAATGTTGTCCGCTTTCTCGCGTCGGAAGCGGAAAACCTTGGCGTCGAGATCTATCCCGGTTTCGCCGGCGCCGAAATTCTTTACGGCGACAAGGGCGAAGTCGTCGGCGTCGCGACCGGCGACATGGGCGTGGGACGCGACGGCCACCCCAAGGACAGCTTCACCCGCGGGATGGAGCTCAAAGGCAAATATACGATCTTCGCCGAAGGCGCGCGCGGTTCGCTCACCAAGCAGTTGCTGGCGAAATACGACCTTTGCGCCAACAGCGAGCCGCAGAAATTCGGCATCGGCTTCAAGGAGCTTTGGCGCATTCCGAAGGAGAAACACAAGGATGGACTTGTGCAGCATTCCTTCGGATGGCCGCTTGCGGCCGACACCGGCGGCGGCTCTTTCCTCTATCATTTCGACGACGATCTCGTGTCGATCGGTTTCGTCGTGCATCTCAACTACTCAAATCCGACGCTCTCTCCCTTCGACGAGTTTCAGCGCTTCAAGACGCATCCGATGATCGCGCCGACGCTCGAAGGCGGCGAACGTCTTTCCTATGGCGCGCGCGCGCTGACGGAAGGCGGGTGGCAGAGCGTGCCAAAACTCGTCATGCCGGGCGGCGCGCTGGTCGGCTGCGCCGCTGGCTTCATGAACGTGCCGCGCATCAAAGGGTCCCACAACGCCATAGTTTCGGGCATTCTTTGCGCCGATCATATCGCGGCGGCGATCAGCGAAGGCCGCGCGCATGACGCAGTGGACGCCTATGACGCGGCCTGGCGGGCCTCGGAGATCGGCCGCGATTTGAAGCCCGTCCGCAACGTCAAGCCGCTCTGGTCGAAATACGGCACCTATGTCGGCGCGCCGCTCTTTGGCCTCGACATGTGGACGAATGAGCTGTTCGGCTTTTCCTTCTTTGGCACGCTCAAGCACGGCAAGGCCGATTACGAGACCTTAAAGCCGCTCTCGGAAGTCACGCCGATCGTCTACCCGAAACGCGCAAGCAAACTCGTCTTCGACAAGCTGTCGTCGGTGTTCATCTCGAACACCAATCATGAAGAGGATCAGCCGGTTCATCTGAAGCTTGCCGATCCCGCGATTCCGATCGCGCGCAATCTCCCGATCTACGGCGAGCCCGCGCGACTCTATTGCCCCGCGGGCGTCTACGAAGTTGTCTATGCCGATGAGGAGACGCGCCGCGATCCGCGCTTTGTGATCAACGCGCAGAATTGCGTTCACTGCAAGACGTGCGACATCAAGGACCCGGCGCAAAATATCACTTGGGTTCCGCCGGAGGGCGGCGGCGGACCGAACTATCCGAATATGTGATCGGTCGCGGCGAAGGCGTCGTTACGCGCGATGACGCGCCGGGAATTTGCGTGAACCGATGTTCTTCATCGTCTCGAAAATCTTCGCGTTCGTTCTGGCGCCGGTCCACTTTTTCATTTTCCTCGCGGTCATCGGCGCAATGCTGCTATTCACGCGCTGGAAAAATTGGGGACGCGCGCTCTCGACCGTCAGCGCGTTCGCGTTGCTGCTGATGGCTTTCGGACCGCTCGGCGGTCTCCTTGCGGGTCCGCTCGAGGCGCGCTTTCCGCCGTCGCCCGATGACATGCCCGCGCCCGACGGCATCATCGTGCTCGGCGGCACGATCGACGAACGGCTGAGCGCCAGCCGCAATCGCGCCGCGTTGGTCGATGCGGCCGAGCGGCTGACGGCGCCGATCGCGCTGAAGCGCAGATATCCGAGCGCGCGCCTCATCTTTACCGGCGGCTCCGCCGCGCTGCAGGCGTCGCCCTACTCTGAAGCCGACGCCGTGCAGCGCTTCTGGCGTGAGATCGGACTCGATCAGGGCGACGTTCTCTACGAGCGCCGCTCGCGCAACACTTACGAGAACGCCGTCTTCACGCGCGAACTGCTTCGCCCCAAGCCCGGCGCGCGCTGGCTGCTCGTCACCTCGGCGATTCACATGCCGCGCGCCGTCGGCGTGTTCCGTCAGGCGGGCTTCGATGTGATCGCCTATCCGGTCGATTATCGCACCAGCGGCGACTCCAGACTCGAATTCCCGCGTTTCGCGACGAAAGCGCTCGGCCTTGTGGAATTCGCCGCGCATGAGTGGGCGGGACTCGTCGCCTATCGGCTGACCGGAAAAAGCGACGCGCTGTTTCCCACGCCTTAGCTGCCGCGCTCAATCCGTGCGATGCCGGCGTCCGCGCGACGAACCCGCGGGCTCCATGCTGCGCCCGCCGGCGCCGCCTGGATATGCGCCGTGCTTCATCTCCAAAAAGAGCGCGATCGCCTGCGCCCGATTGCGCACGTCGAGCTTTTCGAAAAGATTGCGCAGATGGAATTTGATCGTGTTGATCGAAACGCCGAAATCCTTGGCGAGCTGACTGTTGGTGTGCCCGGAGCCGAGCGCCGACAGCAGGCTTCGCTCCCGCAGAGTTAGATTTTCCAGCGGATCGCTGCGCATCTTGCGGATGTCGACGAAGGGAAACACCATATCGCCCGCCGCCACCGCCGCAAGCACGTCGAGGAGCCGCTCCGGCGGCGCCCGTTTTGAAACGAAGCCCGCGCCGCCGAGCTGCAAAGTCTCGGCCGGCGCCGCCGGATCATTGGTGCCGCTGTAGACGACGATCTTGGGCGCCGCGACTTGACGCGACAGCGCGCGCAAGACGTCGCGGGCGTGCAGCGTCGGCAGTTGCCAGCCGATGACGGCGATGGTGAATTTCTGCTGACGCGCCGCTTCGAGGAACTCTTCGCCGTCCGTCAGCTTCGCCACAAGCGTGAACCGGCGATCGTCCGACAGCAGCTTGTCGAGCCCAGCGAGAATCAGCGGGCTCTTATCGGCAATGGCGACGTCGATGCGATCCGCCTCTGCTGTCGTGCGGACGCCGTCGGCGCCAATGGGCCGAGCGGCGCGCGAGCCGTCCCTGTGGTCATTTGCGGCCCTAATCGAAGAGGTAGGAGCCATTCAGCCTCCGCCGCCGCGCGGAGCGCAGCATATTGGTCAAGATCGCCACGTTATGGCCTCAGACGCTCCGCAATCCTGGGGCTCGGCGGGTCGGCTTACCCTGCCCGTTAGAGGTGGGGCGTAAGCCACAATACCGCAGGCTCCCACGGATGCAAGCCTCTTTGCGCGGGCCGGCGCGCGAGCGAACTGACAAAAAAAAACGGCGCGCTGGCCAAGGCCAGCGCGCCGCGCTTTGAAAGCTTTGTGAAGCTTGTTTTAGTCGTTGAACACCCAGCGGGCGGCGAAATACGCGGCCGCGCCGATGACGATGATCGCGATCATGCCGACCGGGGTCGCTGCATAGCTCGTCAGTTCAAGAATAGCGCCCATAGTTTCCTCCTTCTGTCACACACACTGCCGTTTCGCCACAAGCCGAGATTCAGGCTGCAATCCGCGATTGCGGCGTTGCTTTCTTCGTCGAATTGGTCAAGTGGAAAGCTTGGCTGACGCCGGCCCACCTCGGTCTTGGTTCAACGTTGACCTCACCTAGGCGGGAACGCGTCTGCATCGCTATTCGGCCCTAGCCGCGCCCGGAGAGCCATAATGCTCGCAGCTCTCTCGGCCGCGGTTCCGAAATGCGGTGGTTTCGGAGTATTGCAGACGCAAAGCGCTGTCAAGCGATCGACAGGGCGGCCGCTGCGCTGCATCGCCGCATCAAAGCTCAAACAAGGGCTCAGTTTATGCTTGCCGCCGCTGCGCGCCGAAGACTATCTATCGTAGCGCGGCAACAGTTCATCTCGCGAGCGTGACGTCCGATGTTCAAGTTTTTCATCATCGCTGTCGCTGTCGCGGCCGCTGGATTTTCAGCCTATTACGCGTTTCGACGCTCGCCCGTCTGTTCCGCCGACGGCAAGTATATGGCGACGCAAAGCGACTGCGAGGCATGGGGCTTCAACCCCGACGTCTGCAAGCAGGCGATCGAGAAAGCGCGCGCCGTGGTGGCGCGGGCGGCGCCAAAAAGCGAAACGATGTTTCAATGCGAAGTGCGCTTCTCGGATTGCTTCGAGGCGCAGGACGGAGGCTTTTCGCCGCGACCCTCATTCTGTCTGCGCCCGAACAAGGGCGCCGACCCTCTGGAAGTCAGATATCTCGAATATGAATCCGATCGCATGAACCGGAAAAAGACCAAGGAAGTTCGCGTCCAGTGAATCGGCCGAAGCCGGTCAGCGCCTGACATCGGCGCGGCGCTGCTCGATCTGGAACTCCGACGCGTCGATGACGAGCTTGCCGGCGGCGGTGCCGATCGCGATGTGAATCGGCACCACGACATGCGCGTCGGGAAGCGGCGCGAGCCAGACGCTGATGTCGCTGTTATTCGCCATGTAGCGTGTCGCGGAGCTGTCGGGACGATGCCCGGCGATCGGGGTATAACGCGCCGAACACACGGTGACGGGGCCGGCGTAACCGCGCGTTTGCGCAGTGTGCGCGCCGGCATAGGCGAGCTCTACGTCGAAACGCGTCACGCCGTCAAAAACGGAAATGGTTCGGTTGCACGCCGAGGGCCCTGTGAGCTCCTCTCCAGGCGGCACGCGCATAATGAGCGCGCTGACCGGATCCACAATGTGGCGCTTGGCGCTTTCCGTCACCGGCACGCGCGCTTCGGCGTCCCAGGGCGCGGGCCTCACTTCCACCGCGCGCACCGCATTGCCGACCAGCGACATGCGCACCGTACGCGTCTCATCGCTGTTCGAGGTCGTGTTGGCGTAATTTGCCGGGGACGGACCGCCGGCGGTCAGGCCGCCGCTGGCGCTGGCGGCGCCCTTGGCGTTGTTGATGAGATTGGCGAGCCCTGTCGTGTGCATCGAGATCTCGACGCGGTAGGTCTGCGCGTCGACGATGCCGGAAGCGGATGCGCTGCCGATGGAGAGCCCCATGAGGCTCAGGGCGTAATGCGCCTTGAGCATCTCCGCGGCCGCGGGCGCGCAGAGCGCAAACGACATCGCTGCGGCGGCGCAGCCGCCGCGCGCCGAAAGGCATGAAAGTCGGTTGATGGCGCTCATGGCCTGCGCGTATCGCTTGTTGCAGCCCATTCTTCCACCGCACTCGACCTCTCGGTCGAATTGATGGCGCGCGCGGCTGTGAGGCTCAGGCCCATTCTTGCCAATGTCCGTCTTCGAAAATGCGCCATGCCCGCAACCCCGCCTTTGCGACCACGAGCCGTCCCGCCTTCGCCTCGGCGACAAGATGCTTGAATATGAGAGGATTGCGCCAGGAAAACGGCTTTTCCGGGTCGCAGACCGCGTGGTATTCGTCGCTGTCGGGGTCATCCATCAGCAGCGTGCCGACCTTGTCGGGCCGCAGTTGCGACGAAAAGCTGCGCTCGTCTTTCCATCGGCAGTAGTAGTCGCGACACACGTCCGGACGCGTGTCATAAACGCCGCAGCCGCCCGTCAGCGCGCAGTGCTCGCAGAGCTTGCCTGCAGGCTTCTTGAACTCTTCGATTTCAAGAACCTTGCAGCAGAAGTAGCAGGAGCCGCAGGCCTTGCCTGGAATATCGAGCATGTCGGTCAAGCGCCTGATGGGCGTGAGAATCGAATCGGCGTATTGTGAACGCCGCACCGCCGGATGCAAGCAGCGTCAGGATCAGCGAGCCGAGCCATGACGCGTATAATCGATCCCGCCTCTCTTTTCGTGTCCGCCGCGTGGCTCGCCGAACGTCTCGACGCGCCCGATCTCGTCGTCTTCGACGCGTCGTGGCACATGCCGGCGACCGGCCGCGACGCGCGCGCCGAGTTCCGTGCGGGGCACATACCCGGCGCGCAGTTCTTTGATATAGACGCCGTCGCCGAGCCGTCCACCGACCTGCCGCACATGCTGCCCAAGCCCGAAGTCTTCGCGGCGGAGATGCGCCGGCTCGGATTCGGCGACGGCATGCAGGCGATCGTCTACGACAGCGTCGGCCTATTTTCGGCGCCGCGTCTCTGGTGGACTTTTACTGTCTTCGGCGTGGAAAGGGTCTCGATCCTTGCGGGCGGCCTTCCCGCGTGGCTGGCCGAAGGCCTTCCGCTCCAACAGGGCGAGGCGCGCAAGCGGGCGTCGGCGGCGTTTACGCCCCGCTTCGACGAGAGTCTGGTCGCCGACGCGCAGGCCGTGCGGCGCGCGCTTGATCTCGGCGGGCCGCAAGTGGTCGATGCGCGCGGCGCGGAGCGTTTCCACGGATGGGCCCCTGAGCCGCGCCCTGGCCTGCGCTCCGGCCACATGCCCGGCGCGCTGAACCTTCCGTTCGGCGCTGTCCTCGAAGGCGGAAGACTGAAAGACAAGCCCGGGCTCGAAGCGGCCTTTTCCTCCGCGGGAGTTAATCCCGACGTGCCGGTCATCGCCACCTGCGGCTCCGGGCTCACCGCCTGCATCGTCAGCCTCGCGCTCGCGGCAGCGGGCCGACCGCCGGCTACGGTGTATGACGGCTCCTGGTCGGAATGGGGAGCGCGGGAAGACCTGCCCGCGGTCATCGACGATCGCAGTCTCGCCTAGAAAATAGGCTTATCGCTTAATATAAGAGCATACCGTATATCTCAGAGGCGCCAAGCCTAAGTTGGGCGCCGGAACTTTGGCCATGGCGCGGCCAAGGCGGCAATGTTAGAAGCTCGACGGCTCTTCAGCAGAGCCAAAGTCGCTAGCGGGCCGGGGCTTAAGCTAAGCGCGCGGGGGATTTGATGAAAAAGGTCGAGGCGATCATTAAGCCATTCAAGCTCGATGAAGTGAAGGAAGCGCTGCAGGCGGCGGGCCTCCAGGGCATCACGGTCACCGAGGCGAAGGGTTTTGGCCGTCAAAAAGGGCACACTGAGCTCTATCGCGGCGCTGAATATGTCGTTGATTTCCTTCCGAAAGTTAAAATAGAGATCGTTCTCGCGGACGAGGCCGTGGAGCGCGCCGTCGAGGCCATTCGCACGGCTGCGCAGACGGGCCGAATCGGCGATGGCAAGATTTTTGTTTCCAACGTCGAAGGCGCGATCCGTATTCGCACCGGCGAGACCGGCGCGGACGCCATCTAGCACTGAGCCCCCGCCCATGAGCTTTCTCGCCAACATCTTCCGACGCTCCGCCGCGCCCAATTCGAAAACAGCTAAGCAGCAAGATCAGCAAAGAGAGGCATCGAACCACATGACAACGGCCAAGGACGTTCTTAAGCAGATCAAGGATAACGACGTGAAATACGTCGATTTCCGATTTACCGACCCGCGCGGCAAGTGGCAGCATGTGACGTTCGACGTTTCGATTGTCGATGAAGAGGCTTTGACCGAAGGCATCATGTTCGACGGCTCGTCGATCGCCGGCTGGAAAGCGATCAATGAATCGGACATGACGCTCCTTCCGGATCTGGATTCCATCTCCGTGGATCCCTTCTTCGCGGCGTCGACGCTCTCCGTCGTCTGCGACGTCGTCGAGCCCGCGACAGGCCAGCCCTACAACCGCGACCCGCGCGGCATGGCGAAGAAGGCGATGGAGCATCTGAAATCGACCGGCGTCGGCGACACGGCCTTTTTTGGTCCCGAGGCCGAATTCTTCGTCTTTGACGATGTGCGCTTTTCAGCCGAGCCCTACGATACGGGCTTCACGCTGGATTCGACCGAGTTGCCCTCCAATAGCGGCACGGCCTATGAAGGCGGCAATCTCGGCCACCGCGTGCGCACCAAGGGCGGCTACTTCCCGGTGCCGCCGGTGGACGCCGGACAGGACATGCGCGGCGAGATGCTCGCCGCCATGGCGGCCATGGGCGTCAAGGTCGAGAAGCACCATCACGAAGTCGCCTCCGCCCAGCACGAACTCGGTCTGAAGTTCGAGACGCTTGTCACCGTCGCCGACCACCTGCAGATCTATAAGTATGCGATCCATCAGGTGGCGCATTCCTACGGCAAGTCGGCGACCTTCATGCCGAAGCCGGTTTTTGGCGACAACGGCTCGGGCATGCATGTCCATCAGTCGATCTGGAAAGACGGCAAGCCGGTCTTCGCGGGCGACAAATACGCCGGCCTCTCTCAGGAGTGCCTGTGGTACATCGGCGGCATCATCAAGCATGCGAAGTCGCTGAACGCCTTCACCAACCCGTCGACCAACTCGTATAAGCGTCTGGTTCCGGGCTATGAGGCGCCGGTGCTGCTCGCTTATTCGTCGCGCAACCGCTCGGCGTCCTGCCGCATCCCCTTCAGCTCCAACCCGAAGGCGAAGCGCATCGAAGTTCGTTTCCCCGATCCGACGGCGAATCCCTATCTGGCCTTCGCCGCCATGCTGATGGCGGGCCTCGACGGCATCGCCAACAAGATCGATCCGGGCGGACCGGCCGACAAGGATCTCTACGATCTGCCGCCGGAAGAGTTGAAGGCCATCCCGACGGTGTGCGGCAGCTTGCGCGAAGCGCTTGATAATCTCAAAGCCGACCACGCCTATCTGACGGTCGGCGGCGTCTTCAACGAGGACTTCATCAACTCCTACATCGACCTCAAGATGCAGGACGTGATGCGCTTCGAGATGACGCCGCATCCGGTCGAATTCGACATGTATTACAGCTACTGACAAAGACGCGGCCGCCGCGCCTTCGCGCAGCGGCCACATCACGTCAAACCGGAAGGCGCCGCTTCGCCTTCCGGTTTTTTTTGCGCCTTTTCTAGAGTTGCACCTTGCGCGGCCGCGCTGTCGCATAGGCGTCATGAGCCTGTCATTTCGCCGAGCGAAATTGCGGCGAAAGCAAGGACGTCTCACACAACATTCGCGCGGGCGATCCCACGCCGTCTCCACGTCGATCGCGCGCTTGCCGCGGCGAGGTGGTTTCGGCCGCAATGATTTGATGCAACGGAGAAAAGCCATGAAACTACGAGCCCTCTCCGCCGCTGTCGCCGCTCTTATGGCTTTAACCGCCGGCGCGGCCGCGCTCGATATGGAGCTTTCTCCCTACAAGGTCGTCAACGGACTGTCGGGAAAATTGAAGTCGGTCGGCTCGGACACGATGCAACAAGAGATGGAGCTCTGGGCCGAAGGCTTTCAGGCGATTTATCCGAATGTGTCGATCGAGCTTATTGGCAAGGGCTCGAACACGGCGCCGCCGGCGCTGCTCTCGGGAGAATCCCAGCTTGGGCCGATGTCTCGGCAAATGTCGCCCGATGAGATCGGCGCCTTCGAGGTGAAATACGGATACAAGCCAACGGCGGTTCTTGTCGCGATCGACGCCTTGGCGATCTATGTCCACAAGGATAATCCGCTGACATGCGTCAGTATGGAGCAAATCGAGCGCATTTTCGCGGCCGACCCGAAAAGCGGCGGCGGCAAGAGTATTCTCACGTGGGGCGAGCTAGGCCTCACGGGCGAATGGGCGGCGAAGCCCATCACGATGCAGAGCCGAAATGTTCTGTCGGGCACCTATAAATATTTTAAGCAGCACGCCTTGGGCGGCGGCGACTTCAAAGACAACATAAAGATGCAGGTCGGCTCGGAAGTCGTCGTCAGCGAAGTGGCGAAAGACAAATATGCGATGGGCTATTCCGGCATTGGCTACAAGGCGGCGGGGGTTCGCGCCGTGCCCCTGTCTTCGGGCAAGAGCTGTTACGAAGCGACATTCGACAACACGTATGCAAAGAAATATCCCCTCGCGCGAGGCCTCTATATTTATGTTCTGAAGGACCCCAAGAAGCCGATCGACACGCTCAGCGGCGAATTCGTCAAATATGTCCTGTCCAAGGAGGGGCAGACGCAAGCGAAAAAGGGCGGCTACTATCCGATCACCCGCAACATTCGCGAGCATGAGCTGACGCGTCTCGGCCTACTCGCATCGGCGAATTGACAGCATGCGAAGGCCGGGAGCGCGCGGTCACTGACAAATGCGGTAGCTGCCATTCGATCCATGGCGCTCGATGTCGAAATGCAGATGGCTTGCATGATAGGGATCTGATCCAGGGCCAAGGATCGTGGTGAACCAGCCGCAAGCCGCCGTTCTTAACGTCTTGACGTAAGCGGTCGATTGAGCATCCGGCTGAGCGTCGACGGCGATCTTTCGACCGTCCGAGAAAACAAATGCGCCGACATCAAGAGCGAGCCCTTTGGCGTGCGCGCTCAGCTTGGCCCCGTTATCGTGATTGCGGCCGCGGCATTCGTAGCCTGGACCTGTGTCAATCGCGACGAGCGACGCGCCCATCGTCCCAGCGCCGAGCGGCGCCAGCAGATTTTTCACGTAATCGGAAAATTGCAGCGCGAAGGCGCAACCCAGCAGCGGCTTTGCATTGAGCGCAACGCGCCGTATGCCGACCGTGACCGAAGCGAGACGCACGGGCGTTTCGATCGCGCAACCGTCAAGCGCGCCGGCAGGCGCTTCGGCGGGTTCGAAAGCGACGCCAGCCGCGCGCAGATTCGCCATGCAATCCTCGGCGGACTG
>WSXZ01000068.1 GCA_009773555.1 Methylocystaceae bacterium
TCCTTTCAGGACTCGGACGGCGACGGCGTCGGCGATCTCGAGGGCGTGCGGCGCCGGCTCGACTATCTCGTCTGGCTCGGCGTCGACGCGATCTGGCTCACGCTTCGCAACTCCACTTTCGTCGGTCTCGTCCCGATGGACAACCTATAGAAAGCTCACATCTAGCGATGACGTTCTCGCCTACCAGCGTGTTTCTGGCCAAGAACGCGCATTCGTGGCGCTCAACTTCTGTAGTCAACCCAGAAGTTGCGCGCTTCCCACGACCGCAGGCGCCACAATAACGATCTCGACCCATGGCGACCGCCGCGGTGAAGCCGTCGGAACGGTCCTATGCCTTCGCGGCGACGAGGGCGTCCTCCTCAATTCGCCATGAACCGCGTTGATCCGCGGTCCGCGCGACAGCCCCGCCGCCGGCGATCAGATCGTCAATGATGATCGCGATGCGATCCTTGACGTCCACGGCGAAAATGTCGCCGACGACGCGGACGTCGCTGCGATCTTGTCTATGAAGGCCTTGGCGCCGGGCCGTTCCAACATGCGCTCCAGCCGCAGACGAAAGAGTTCCACGCACTTCTCGCCGCCGAGATCAGTCGAGACGACTGCGACCAGGGCATCGCCAATCTGGCCGATGAGGCGGGGCGCGAATAGCGCCTACGCGCCGAGGTAACGGCCTTGCAACCAAACGCGTCCTGGAACGCGGCGATGTTATGCACGTCAACGCCGACGACGCGACCGTCGCCATCGTTTCGAATAATTGCGAGACGTAACGAATCGTCACAGGATCGCGCGGCTTTGTGTCGTCGTCTGCTGTCGATTTCGGTTCCAATGTGAGACTGAGGGGGTAGTTGTCGCCTTTTTTCGGTTTCATTTGAGACTGTGACCTCGAACGCAGTGTAAATTGAAACGGGACCGTTAAATTAGCTGGGGCTCCACGGAGCGTTAACGTACGTTGAGGAGAAGAGTCGCCGGCTTCGAAGGAGACGGCAATGCGGTGGACGATTATGATTGAAGGCACGGATGAATTTGGCGCTGCGCATCGGTCCGAAATAGCGCTGGAGAAAGATTTGAACAGTTTGACGGCGGGAGCTGTGGGCTTTCCTATCGATGACGGCAAGACGATCATGGCCCGCCATCGGCGGCGGCGAGTTCCGGCGCGACAGACAAGCCACGCCGCTTCAGATCGAGCAGCAACGCGCGCCAGTCATGGGCGCTCTCGCACGGGCCGTCGGCGAAGCCGACAAGCGCCTTCCTGCCCTCCGGCGTGGCGCCGATGATAACGAGGATGCATTGCGCATTGTCCTCCAAACGCGCCTGCAGATGAATGCCGTCGGCCCATGAAAATCGCGAAAGCAACCCACATGAGCGGCGGCGCGATGGACCGACTTGGATCCCCGAGGCCTTTGCGAAAAGTTTGCTTTCCCGGCGAATTCAGGTTTCGATGTATTCGTCCCGTGTATTCCCATAAGAGTTGCATGACGGTCGAAGCCGCTAGGGGGCGCTCTTGGACGTGCCGCATAAAGGCCGGTGGAATATAACAGCCGACAGCGGCGATCCCGGTCTCGCAATCGACGACCATTATGCAACGATGTGGCGATCCGACCCATCGACGGAGCCATGGCTAGAGATCGACTTGGGGGTGGTTGCCACGCTTGGCGGACTCGAAGTTTATTGGGGCAAGGAAACGCCTATAAGACATGGATTCGAAGCTTCGCTCGACCGCGAGACCTGGACTCAGGTTTGCCGCACTCAGCATGGCGAAGGCGGACAAGAAGTTTTTGCTTTCCCGCCGATCGAGGCCCGCTTCGTGCGTTGGAAATGCGACAACCCGGAACCGACGCGAACGCCCGAGATCATCGAGATCAACTTATATGGTCCGGCCGATGCTGCGTCGGTGGTGGAGGGAGGTCGCATTGCAGCGCTCGGCAATGCCCCAGTCAAGCTTTCTCCTGGCGAGACCATCACGGTTGATTTCGGCTATGTCAGGTTTCCCCTCGGAGCCTTCATCAAATGGGGAGAGACCTACGGAACGGTTTTTTCGGTGCACCTCTCCGACGATGGCGCGAACTTCCGCGAAGTTGGCCGGATCGCCACAGGCGATGGCGACAGCGACAGCTTCTGGTGGCGCTCCACCACGAGCCGCTTTCTTCGCTTGACGGTCGATGCGGCGAGTTCGCCAGAGGGCGCCGTCGTCAACGAACTCAAGGTCCGCCTCTTGAACAAGGATCGCATGCCGTTCGGGCACTACGAGCGTGCGGCTCGAGCAGGGCGCGGCGACCTTTACCCGCAGTCTCTCCTGGGTCGTCAAGTTTATTGGACAGCGGTGGGCGAGCGGCAGCGGCCGGAAGAAGCGCTCTTCGACGAATACGGCGATCTTGAGCCGCAAGCCGAGGGAGCCCAGATCACCCCCCTCCTCAGGTTGCGCGGAGTTCTGCACGGAGCGCCGGCAAGCGAAGCCGTTAGTCAATCGCTGCTCGACGGCGCATTGCCCATTCCGTGCGTCACTTGGTCGACGCTGAAAGTTGAGCTCAGGGCGACTGCCGTCGCCCACGCCGGTGAAGCGCTGGTAGAATACCGCGTCACCAACAAGGACAGCCGGCGGCAGGATGGAGCGCTTGTCCTCGCGGTGCGGCCTGTCCAAATCAATCCATACTGGCAACATGGCGGCCACGCGGCCATCGACGCCATCGCCGTCGATGGTCGGCAGGTGTCGGTCAATGATCACGTCTTCGCGGCCTTTTCGCGCGAACCTGATTTCATCTCCGTTGCGGACTTCGACAATGGAGACGTGATAAGACTGATCGAGAACGAGCCGCGACAAACCGTTCGCAGACTTCGTTCAGTTTCCGGCCTGCTTAGCGCCGCCTGCGAGTTCCGCTTCTCTTTGGAGCCCGGTCGGAGCGTCGCCTTCGTCCTCTCGTCGCCAATGTGGGACGGCGTCACACCCCACCCGGATATATCTTTTTGCGCCGTTCACGAAGAAGTCGCGCGAGGTTGGCGGAAGAAGATCGGGTCACGGAAAATCATAGTGGGCGATCGAGAAGTCAGCGACACCGTTGAGGCGCAGACCGCGCTTATTCTCGTAAATGCTACGCAACACGCCTTCAAGCCCGGTCCCCGCAATTACGATCGCACATGGATTCGAGATGGTTCGTCGCAGGCGCTCGCGCTGCTCTGGGCGGGTTTGGTAGACGAGGCGAAAGCCTATGTCCTCTGGTATTCAAAACGCATCTATGAGAACGGCATGGTGCCGCCGATCCTCAATTTGGACGGAAGCGTCAACCAAGGATACGGAAGCGACATTGAGTTTGATGCACAAGGCCAATTCGTCGGCATCGCCGCAGATATTTACCGCATTACCCGAGATCGCGACTTTCTGCGGGCCATTTTCGAACCTGTGGTCCGGGCAACCAGGTTCATCGAGGAGCTTTGCGCAAGAACGCTTGCGCTGCACGGCCCGGAGAGTTGCCTCCATGGCCTCTTGGCTCCATCCATAAGTCACGAGGGCTACGGCAAACCTTCCTACAGCTACTGGGACAACTTCTTTGCCTTGAGCGCATGGCGCAACTGTGAATACCTTGCAATTGAGATCGGAGATACGGACGCTGCCGCGCATGCGAAGGCGAAGGGCAAGAAGTTCGCGGCGAATCTTGCTCGCTCCCTTCGCATGACCTCCGACCGGTTGGGCTCGAGATTCATACATGGGTCGGCGGATCGCGAAGATCTGGATCCGAGTTCGACCTCCATCGCCTTCGAGCCTTGCCAAGTGGAAGACGTCCTTCCGAGAGATTTCCTATCCGCGACATTTGACATCGTGTCCCACCAGATCGAGCTGTTCGGGAAGCCAGAGTTTGTGTACACCCCGTATGGCATACGCAACCTCAATGCCTTCGTTTCTTTGGGCCGTTTCGAGGACGCTTTCCGACTGCTCTCCGCCGCGCTCGCTGGTCGGCGACCGAGCGGATGGCGGTTTTGGGCCGAGGTCGTTTGGGGCGAGCCGCAGTCGCCGGAATATATTGGCGACATGCCCCATACGTGGATTGGAGCCGAATTCGCCACAGCGATCCGTCGGATGCTGCTACGAGAGAACGGCGACACCCTCGAATTGTTCCGCGCGGTTCCCGACGGCTGGTGGGAGGACGACGGGATTACGCTGCATGAGCTGCCGACCACCTTCGGGACCGCCAATCTTCGCGCACGACGCGCGCAGTCTCAGGCCACGATCGATCTCAAGCTGAGCGGTCCAGCGCCAAAACGGATCACCTTCCGATATCCTGAGGCGAAGCAAGCGCGAGCCGACGGCAAGCTATGCGATATCCATGAGGATGTTATCTCTGCGCCGAACTTCTATCGGCTGCTCATCGATTTCTGATAAACGTTTTCGGCTTTATTTTCGGCCATTTGGCTGCCGGTCGGTCCGAGAAGCGGGCCCAGGGTCTGGTCGACGATGCGACCGACGGGCGCTTCGCCTTTCCGAAAGATTTCAAAAGTGAACCACGGCATTTGACTCTCCTGGATGGGAGCGTCGAAAATTGCGCGGCGCTGGATTCTGATGCGCTATCGGTCGTCATGAACTTTCTGGAATGAACTTTGCACAATGCGGATCGACGATGTCTGAACCGCGCTCAAAGTGCGCGAAGCGCGACGTCTGGATAGAGCCGTTCAACATCGTCACGACGACAAAGCCCAGTCCCGGGCGAAAGCAAAGCCGCCGACCCCGCCGCAACCCCGTAGCGAAAAGCATCCACCACGCTTCGCCCCATCGCGAGAGCCCACACCATGGCGCCCAGGAAACTGTCGCCTGCGCCGACCGCGCTGGCCGCTCTGATCGGCAATGCGGCCGCGCGCCAGGCTTGGCCGTTCGTCACCAAGAGCGCGCCCTGATCACCGAGCGTCAATGCAATAATCTCCGCGCATCCCGCCTCCGTAAGGCGACGACACGCCTCGACCCATGCGCATTCATCCTCAAGCGAAGCACCTACGAGTTCGCGCAACTCGCGGAGATTCGGCTTAATGAGATAAACGCCTTCTTCCAGAACGCTCGCCAACGACGGTCCCGAGGTGTCAAGCACGGCCTTCGCGCCTCGTTCCTTGGCGATGCGAGCAACATGCGCGTAAAAATCCGAGGGCGTCCCGGGCGACAGACTGCCGCTGGCGACAACGAAGCGCGGATCGTCTTCGAGACCGGCAAGCGCACTGAGGCATTGGCGCCATTCTTCTGCACGCAGTTGGGGGCCTGGAAGCAGGAAACGGTATTCCTGCCCGCTCGCTTCTTCGAACACGGTGAAACTTTCCCGAGTTTCCTCGGTCACCGGGATGACATGGCGTGGGATGCCTTCGCGATCGATGAGTTGGCGCAGCAGCGCGCCCGTCGCGCCGCCGGCGGTGCAGAGCGCTTTGACGTCGCCGCCAAATCGGATAACGATTCGGGCGACGTTAATTCCGCCCCCGCCAGGATCGCGGTGCGGGGCCGCGCAGCGGAGCTTGTGAATAGGCGCGACACGATCAACCGAAGTCGATGCGTCAATCGAAGGGTTGATCGTGAGAGTGATAATGTCGGCCATCGCCACCTGATCTCAAGAGTCCGGTTGGTGAGCGCCCGCAACAATCCGCGGAGCGGGGCCGGCCGTCGCCATGAGCGGCCTACCGACCCGGTCTAATACCGCGGCCCGAATCGGAGCAAGCTCCTCCTCGCTGAAGGTTTCCTTCTCAAGCAGCCGTTGCGCCGACTCTCGATGAACTGCGGCACAGGCCTGCAATAGGGATGTCGCGCGGTCAAAAGCCTCATCGACGAGTTTACGGATGGCGGCGTCGATTTTCGCGTTGGTCTCTTCGCTGGCTTCGGATTGCATCGGGCTCAACCCCGGCAAATCGAGATAGCGCGGACGCTCGGCGGCGAAGGAGGCCTGCCCGAGCGTCGGCTCCATGCCATAACGCGCGACCATGGCGCGCGCCATCTCGGTCGCGCGCTGGAGATCGTCGGCGGCGCCGGTCGTCGCTTCGCCAAAAGCCGCCATTTCGGCCGCACGTCCGCCGAGCAGCACGGTTATGCGGTTCATGAGCTCCGTGCGAGTCATCAGATAACGATCTTCGGTCGGCATTTGCATCGTATAGCCGAGCGTCCCCAACCCTCTTGGAATAATCGACACTTTCTTGATCGGGTCGGTTTCCGGCCACGCGATGGCGACAATGGCGTGACCCATTTCATGATGAGCGACGATCCGGCGTTCGCGCGGATTGAGCAGACGCTTGCGCTTCTCCGGCCCGGCGATGACGCGCTCGACTGCGGCGACAAAATCATCGAGCGACACGGCTTGTGCATAACGGCGCGTCGCCACCACAGCCGCTTCATTGACGAGATTTGCGAGATCAGCGCCTGTGAACCCGGGCGTTAGTGCGGCGATCTGGGTTGGGTCCAAGCCTTTCTCGAGCTTGATCTTCTTCAAATGCACGTTGAGAATGGCGACGCGCCCGTTCTTGACGGGGCGATCGACTGAAATTTGGCGATCGAACCGACCGGCGCGCAATAGCGCCGGATCGAGCACCTCCGGTCGATTGGTCGCGGCGAGCAGCACGACGCCGATCGAGGGGTCGAAACCGTCGAGTTCGCTGAGAAGCTGGTTGAGGGTCTGCTCCTTTTCGTCATGCCCCCCGCTTAACCCCGAAACGCTCCGGGCCCGCCCCAGCGCATCGAGCTCGTCGATGAATATGATGCAAGGCGCAGGCGCGCGGCGCCCACGCCGACGAACATTTCGACGAATTCCGAGCCGGTGATCGAAAAGAACGGCACGCCGGCCTCACCCGCGACGGCGCGCGCCAAAAGGGTCTTTCCGGTTCCGGGCGGTCCGACCAGGAGAATGCCTTTCGGAATGCGTGCGCCAAGCCGACCGTGCGTCGCCGGGTCTTTTAAGAATGAAACGATCTCTTGTAATTCTTCCTTGGCCTCGTCGACGCCGGCAACGTCGGCAAAACCGATCTTGATATCTTTTTCGGCGAAGACCTTGGCTTTACTCTGGCCGACCGCCATCATCGGCCCGAGGCCTTGTTGCCCGGCAGTCATCACGGGCGCGCTCGCGATCGGCGTTGAACGCATGGCGCGTCGCAAGGCCATCATTCGCCGCCTGCCAGCGGTCGAAACGCTGGGTGCGGTGACGACAATCTGTTCGGACAAGGCAGGCACGCTGACTCGCAACGAGCTCGTCGTTCGTTCGATTGTCACCGCAGATTCGATCTACGAAGCCTCCGGCTCCGGCTATGATCCGCAGGGCGCCTTCTCAAAGGACGGACAGGACTCGCCAGTCGACGACGCGCCGGATCTCGTCGAAGTCTCGCGCGCCATCGCCTTGTGCAATGACGCGTCGCTGCGCCAAATAGACGGCGTATGGAGCATTGACGGCGATCCGACCGAAGGCGCCTTAACCGCCGCCGTCAAGGGCTCCATCGACCTACGGGAGCAGTCGCGCGAACTTCCGAGGACCGACGAGATCCCGTTCGAGTCGCAGCATCGTTTCATGGCGACGCTGCATCATGACCATCTTGGCAATGGTTTTATCTTTTTTGTGAAGGGCGCGCCCGAGCCCATTGAGTCCAACGGCGGGGGCGCGACAGAGGCGATTTGATTAAGGCAAAAATTGAGAAAGCTTTTGTGCCCGCGGATATTGGTGTCTTCGGAAGCGTCGAACTCAACGTTACGGTCGCGAGCAATACAAATAGCGGATCCTTATTGATCGCTGCGCGTGTTGCCCCCGGCGCGCTCGTTCCATTGGGCGCCCCCGGGAGGTTCAATCCGCATCACTCGCATCACAGTCGTCATAGTCAGTTTCCTGAGTATTCGCTCTATCACCCCGATCAAGCACATGAAGCTCACTTTGGATGCGCTGACTGGTAGAATGTTTCGGTATTCTCAGACATTCCTGACATTGAGCATGATCATGCGCGAACAGCGGATGGGTTGAAGGAGAGTCGGCGACTGCTATAGAGGGAGTGGCGACGGCCGATCCGGGCGAACCGGCGAGTAGGGGTCGTGATGACTTGGGAACAGAGGAGAAGCTTATGGGTCGCAGACTGATGATCGCCTTGTTGAGCCTCGGGCTCGCTTGGTTCTTTACGCCGAACTTCGCGCTCGCGCAGGAGAGTCACATCGCGCAGGCGATTTCTCATGCGCGCGAAGCCGTTTCCGCAGGGCGCGAGGGCAAGCCAAGCGCGCTCGTCTTGCACGCCACAGAGGCGCTTCATTACGCCGCCGACGCGCAGCGGGAACAACCCAATCCGCATTTGAAGAAAGCGATCTCTCGGCTAAAGGAAGGCATCAAATTCGGCAAGAAGAAACGTCGCGCCGCGACAACGATCGTCTATCGCGCCCTGCAAGAACTTGAACGCGCTCCGCACTAGGCGCATTATTTTCGGTTGTGCGGCGGCCTGCTCGGGCCGCCGCATTTAGCGCCGCTTGCGAAAAGCGCCATGGCCGGTCGCGTGCGACGATCGCGAATGAAATCGAATTCCAATCAAGGCCGTCAACTCACGATGCTCTGCGCCCCCATGCTTATCCCGCAGGCTGGGAGAAATCATCACATCACGTTCGTTGTCGCTGACCTGCCCAGGCAACAAAGGACGCGCAGATGATCCAGTGGCGCGGCTGAGTTGCGCCTGAATAACATCGCGTAGGTTCTGCAGGATATGGATTCCGGTCATGGAGCGATCCGGCAATACATCCAACGCTGTGACCGAAGAGTGGAAGCAGTTCGGCGGCGCGACGCGTCCGGCGCGCGAAGGGGTAGCGATTTCAGGCAACCGCTCGACAAACGTCTGCCGCTCACGCGTCTTATTGCAACAGCGCCAACGCCGCATATGCAACTTCAGCGTCACGCTCGCTCCTTGCGCCGGAAGGTCTTGAAGTTTACGCTCATGCCAGCCATGCCGATGGGTGAATGCTGGCCACAGTCAGGGCAACTGCCGGGCTTCGGTCATCGCCATCATGCTCCAATGACCGTTCGCCTGCACGGCGTCTAAATCAGCGACGCCAGTGCCTCAACGCGCGTCGCGTTTCGCCTGAGCGACGCTCGCCGCCTTGCGCTGTCGTCCCCTCTCCATCGGGCGCACGAGATTCTCTGCGCGCGGATTAGCTGCCGTGCGCATCCCGTGATGCGCGCGCCGGCTGTTGACGGCTGTATCATCCGCTTCGCGGGCTTGCCGCATCGCCAAAGCGTTTCGCGCGGTTTCCACGAGGGAAACCCTTGCCGCCATGCGCCGGCGGCGCTCGGCTTCGCCGTTCAGGCGTCGCGTCGCCATAGCCAATATGGCTACCTTCAGTTGCGACCCTTCGTCGGACTTGGACGCCGCAACCCCCTTCGGCCCGGATTTGCCGCGCATTTCACGGCGTCGCTGATTGGCCTGCGTTTTCGCTTTATCGCGGCGGTCGCGCATCAGCTTCAGGAGATCGGCAAGTTCCGAATCAGGCAATTCCTGGACGGCGGGATGGTGCGATTTCATAACCAGCTCGCGCTCGTCGGCGCTAAGAGCTCGGGCCTCTATCTTCTGACTGATCGCCATATCTCTCCCTCTTCTCTAGATCGCGCTGTGTTCAGGCGGAATCGCCTGTGTCAGGAGCCATCATGGCTTGAGAATATCAAACTTCGCGCCAAAAAAGCCAGCAAATGGGTTCTTCCTCACTTGCTGTTGCAGTGCTCTCTGCAGGAAGCAGGCGTGCATGGAAGAGCCCAGCTCGACCATACATCGTTCGTTTGAGCGCTTTCAGGCGATTGATTTCCCTTCCGTCTGGCCGTTGCTCCATGGCTCAGTAATCGCATTTCTCACCGCGTCGATGTCTCTCTGCGGCGTTCGAGCAAACGTTGCATCGCGTAGAGGCTCGACTTCTGCGCGTTTTTCAGTCAGACGCCGAGCTTGCTAACATTCTTGCTTTGAGCAAGCCGCTAAATCGCATGGCGAGGCGACGCATTGTGCCGAACTCTGGCCAGTCCGTTTTCATCGTATCGACTTTTGCAGCTTGACTGGCGGTCAGCAATTCACGCGGCGTGATGCAGAGCGCCGCGGCAACGATCGGCGAGATCGATCGTCCGGTTGCAAGTCAATTACCCCTTCAAGGCGACATTGAGAGGCGAATTGTGCAGGCTTGCTTTCGCCGATCCAGACAAGGCGCGCGCAGTTGGCGCGCGATCCGTCCACGTTATCTGTCCGATCGGGGCTGCTCCGACGTCAGCAGACGAGTTTAAGCCATGGCGACCATGCACGAGCGCTCGATTGTCGTGTTCGGCGGAACCGGGTTTCTCGGGCGCCGGGTGGTTTGGCGTCTACGTAAGGCTGGGTTTTTTGTTAGGATTGCGTCGAGGCATCCGGATCGGGGGCATAGGTTGTTTGGTTTTGATGATCCGCAACTTCGCTCGATCGAGGCCAACATTCACGATGAGCGGTCAATCGCCAATGTAGTTGCTGACGCTTACGGCGTTGTGAAGTGGCGGATCAAGCACGTCGAGCCGGAGTGGAGCGGCTCGCGCACGATTCAGGAATCGGCTCCGATGCCGGCTCGTCGTCACTCTATATCCGCAAGCGTGGCGAAGGCGAACTGGCGGTTCGCGCCGCCTTCGCAGATGCAATTCTTATTCGGCCGGCGGTGATGTTCGGCGCGGACGATTCATTTCTCACCGCCATCCTCAAACTCCTCCGCCAACTTCCAATCTACCCGATGTTCGGGCGCGGTCTCACGAGATTGCAGCCCGCCTATGTGGAGGATGTGGCGGAAGCAATCGCTCGGGCGGTAGATCGGAAGGACGTGCAAGCGATCATTTTCGAGTTTGGCGGTCCTCGCGTCTACTCTTACGAGGCATTGCTCAGAGTCGTCGGCCATGAAGCCAACCTCAAGCCTATGTTGGTTCCGGTCCCATTTGCCGCGTGGCGAACGCTGGCTTGGTTCGCGGAAATGCTCCCGAGCCCGCCCGTCACGCGCAATCAAGTAGAGCTGATGCAGGTCGATAGCGTGTCGTCGCCAGAGATGCCAGGATTTGAAGATCTTGGAATTTCGCCGCACTCGGTCGAGGAAATACTCCAGGAGATCTTATAGGATCACTGACCAAAGGGATCCGCTCGCGAAAGCGGTGGTCGGCTTCGGCTTTATGATTTTGCAAGCCATGTCGCCACGCTGGAGAATCTGCGCGCAGAGGCGCCAGTGTCAACGGCGGCGAGAATCCCTGCCACCGGGGCGGCGTTAATCCAGGCCAGTTCGGCGGCGGAAAACGTTTTGGGCTACAAAAGCCTCTGCATTTCCTCCTCCCACAATTTATCTCTGAAAATAGTTCCTTTAAGGTCGGGCCGCGGCTGGGCGGATTGACCGCGCTTGAGCACGATGAGCACGTCGCCGAGTGGATAAGGTTAGCTGACAAAGTGGCGCAACCTGTGCCAGTTTCCAGAGGCGGACGCGGCAATGACGAACCGGATACCGCTACGCGACGAAGGTCACAGGTCTGTCTGCTCGAACGGACCCTTACTCGGTGATCTCGATTGGAACTGGCCTTTTCAGCTTGATCTGGCGCATCTCGTTCGAACTATCCAGCATCCTCTTGAACCAGCTCTCGCTCTCCCAGCTGTCGCCCGCCTGCAGCACTCGGCGCGCGAGTTCGACAGCGTCCTTGTTCGCGAGGCGGATCGAGCCGTGCGACGCGGCCTTGCCGATCGAGTCGAGCTCATCCGTGCCATGTATCGAATAGGGCGGCTGGAACACTAGCCGGGCGCGTCCCATCGGGTTCGCAGGGTGGCCGGGCCGCTTGTATTCCTTGCCTTGGGCCCATTCGCCCTCTGGCGGGGTCCAATCGGGATTGATGTCGACGCGGTCGATGTGCCAGCTTCCGGTGGGGGTCGCATGGTCCTGCTTGCCGATTGCGACTTTGTAAGTTTCCCGGCCCCCCTCGCCATGCACGCGCAGCGCGCGTTCGCCGAGGCTCACTTTCAGCCGTAAAGTGGCTTGATTGTTTTCTCGGCCAAGCGCCGTTCCGGCCGTGCTGACGATCAGCAGCGCCGCGCAGATCAGAGCGGAGCTAAGGTTCTGTCTCAATCCATCCTCCAACGTCTGTATATGTGCGACACGCGCGTCGACGGCGGCGGCCATGGCCGTCGCCCAAAAAGCCGCCCGCTTCGAGGTGAGGCGAAAGACAGACTCGTTGAAGATTGAAAGCGCCTGCTGTCAATCAAGCCCCCCAGGCGGGCGGCCGGGGGTATTTCAGAGGCGTTCGTCAGGTTCGCATGAAGCTCAGAACCGTAGCGCTGAGCGTGCTGCCGGTGAGCACGAGCGTGGCGCCGAGCGCCAGCAGCGCGACCAGATTCAGCGTCAGGTCGGCGGGGCTCCCGGCCAGCGCCAGAATGCCGAGGACGATCGCCGCCAATCCCGCGAGCGCCTGAATGCCAGCCGAACCCGACGCCATTTCGCTCGCGAGCATCTCCGCGCCGACGTGTTGGGACTGTGCAACCGATGTATCCATCAGCGCGGAATTGCGCCGCAGCACATACAGGCGCCACACGGCGTTGCTGCCCAGTAGCAGAGCAGTGCCAAATCCGATTATGGCGATCGGCGATAGGAGCGCGGTGTTGATTCCCAGGAGCGAGGGGATGCCAAGCACGATGCCGCCTGCGCCGACGAGGAAGATAAGCGCGAGGCTGTTGCCGCCCATCTGTTCCGGCATGGCGCTCCGAACGCCGCCGGGGAACACGATCTGCGCATATTCGGATAGCATTGCGCCGCCCTGAATCAGAAGCGCCACGCCAAACACGATCGTCGCGATGGCGACCATCATGGGAGGCGAAATTCCAACCAAACCGCAAATCACAAGTACGATCGTGACGACGCCCCCTATGGCGTCGGTAAGGCCGCCATAAGCGACCGCATTTTCATGCGATGCGATGTCTCGGGTAATCGACATGTGGGATACTCCGGCCGCAAGCCCCCGTCGGCTAGCTAGCGGCGCTTACGCCCGGGGCAAGGCCAGTGGCTTTGGTGCTTCCTTGGTTTCTTGCTTAAGCTGCGATCAATTCTTTAGGATTCAGTGGGGACCCGTCCATGTGGCGGCGCAGGACGCATTTAGATTCTGATGCAGAGCGGAAGCGCGCCCAGATGAAGCGGAAATGGCCCAGGACTAAGAACGAATAGACGTCCGCTTGACGCCGGTATCTCCGCGATCGCTAAATCTCTCGCGATGGCCGGCAGCCGCTTAAGCCGGATAGGCGGAGGCGCTCCCGTAGATAGGCTCGAATGTTTTGATCCCGCTTTTGCGCGGCGGCCGGGTCTTGTAGCTTGGCGCCGTTAGCCCCGCGGCGATGCACGTGCGTACTTGTCCCACGCGTAATCCATCCACATGGCGATACCCTTTGCCGACAAAGCTTGGCGTGCTCTCCTCACAACGCAAACCCACAAGAAGGGTGAAACAATTTCTTCTCTGCGCAGTTGTGGCGAGGATCGGTGAACTCACGCTCGGAGAGAGAGTATGAAAAGCTTTACTATAGTCATGTTGGCTTCCGCCGCGCTCGCCCTTCCCGCCCTCGCCGAGCAGCGGAATGAAGGGCAAATGTATAGAAATCAGAACCAGCAGCAAGATCGGACGCGTCAGGACTTGGGCTGGAGAGGAGAACAGACCGGTCAGATGCGGCAGGGCATCCAAGCGGAGAACCTCAGCTCGAATCAAATTCATAAGATTCAGCGCGCGCTTAAGAACGCCGGACACGACGTCGGCGATGTAGATGGCAAGTGGGGTCCGAACACGCGGCGGGCATTGAAGGATTTCCAGGAGGACAAGGGAATGGCTGTCACGGGCCAGCTCAACAGGCGCGTCATCGGCGCCTTGGGGTTCGACCCGCAGCGCTTCGCACCCGATGACGGGCATTATTTTGGTTACAGCGGAAGGGGACAGCGAGCGCGATGAATATCGCCTCCAGAGAGGCGAGCGTTGCTCACTAGCTGAAGACGCAAAACGCCCCGCCGCTACATATGCAGCGGTCGGGGCGACCATCTGGGGACTATCCGAATATCTCCAACGCAATGCGCACCTGCGTTCCTCGCCGCGGCGTTCCGCAAGGGCGCTGGCGAACTTTGACGCGACTCCAGCAGTTAACAACTTCGAAGCCGCGACTTAAAAGGAGACGCCGGTGAATGAGGATGCGCACCATAGATTCTATGCTCCTAGACGTAGCTCAAGCCCGACGTCGGAACGATTTCTTTTCGCCACCGGAATCGAGTGCAGCTATCCAACTATCGAAACCTCGAACGGACGCATTCGGCGCGATCAGATGCTGGAATGTGGCCATTACGACCGCTGGCGGGAGGACCTTAATCTCGTCCGCGAAATCGGCTGCCATTACCTTCGCTACGGACCGCCTTATTATCTGATGCACCAGGGCCCTGGCCGCTACGACTGGTCCTTCGCGGACGAGGTCATGCCCGTGATCCGGGAAATGGGGATCGTCCCGATTGTTGATCTTTGCCATTTCGGTGTGCCGGACTGGCTGGAGAATTTTCAAAATCCTGACTTTCCGCGCTTTTTTGCCGAATACGCCAAAGCCTTTGCGGAGCGCTATCCCTGGGTCCGGTTCTATACGCCGGTCAATGAAATGTACATCACCGCCGAGTTCAGCGGCTATTTCGGCTGGTGGAACGAACGGCTCGCGAGTCATGAGGGCTTTGTCGGCGCGCTCAAGCATGTCGCGAGCGCCAATCTCAAAGCGATGCTGGCGATTCTCGACGCTCGGCCGGACGCGATCTTCATCCTGTGCGAATCCTCCGAGCACACGCACGCCAACGATCCAAAATTCGCCGAGGAAGCCGAAATGTTCAACGAAAGGCGCTTCCTTACTCTTGACTTATCCTTCGGCCGCCGGATCAACACCGGCATGTACGAATATCTGCTCGACAACGGCATGACGAAGGAGGAATACGCCGCCTTCCTGCGCCATAATCTGCGCGAACATTGTGTCGTCGGCCATGATTATTACGCGACCAACGAGCGCTTGCTCGTCGATCATGACGTCAGAGAAGCAAGCGGCGAAGTTTACGGTTATTACGTCATCGCGCGCGCCTATCACGAGCGCTACAAGATGCCCGTCATGCACACCGAGACAAATCTCAGCGAGCCTGGATCAGCAGAATGGCTTTGGAAGACCTGGGCCAACATCCAGCAATTGCGTTGGGACGGCGTGCCCATATGCGGCATGACCTGGTACAGTCTGACAGATCAGATCGACTGGGACGTCGCCTTGCGCGAGAAGAACGATCGCATCAACCCGCTCGGCCTCTACGATCTTGACCGAAAAAGTCGCCCCGTCGGTAAGGCTTATAAGGAGTTGATCCAACTTTGGAGCGACGCGTCTCTTTTCCCAAATGGGCCGCTGTCGCTATCCGGCGGCGTCAACACGCATGATTCTTGAGCGCCGTCCCTGCTTTTCATTCAAGGCTCGACTCGCCGTTAAAAATCTCTCCTCCGCATTTCACCGTTCCGTTGCAGCACAACCCGCTGCTGCCTGAGCGCGGCCTTCTCTGCCTCAAGCCGGCCTCTCGACTCGAGCGGCGACATCAGAATACCCGGATAAGCGCGACGATATCGCGAGCTCAGCCAATTCACGACCTCCTCAACCCGGTCTTCAACACACACCGGACAGGGGTATGACGCAGCAAGCGCAGGCGCGGCCCGAAGCTCCGCAAGACCGAACTTGATCGCGCCGAAGTCGGCAAGCTCGCCGACGGCATGCAGCAAGCAAGGGGGAGACAGCCGGGCTGATCTATGGCGACACTCGGACCGACATGGGGAACGAATTCCACGACGCCTGCGATCACCCCCAGCGCGACGGGCGACGGGAGTTCGATCATCCAGACGGCGAAGCCACAAAGAACAGCGATCATCGCCATGCGGATTATTTGCCCAAAGAGCCAGAAGCGAAGCGCGTTGACAATGGCCTCGATCGTCTCTCCTGCGCGTGGTCGCGATTTAGGCGAGAACAGTTTGACCACGCACTCGCTGTACAAGCCCGGTTGAGTCGCCACATAGATTCCCAGTGAAACGGTTACGACAAAGGCTGCGATCAGATTGTGCTTACACTGAAAAAGTGAGCGGCGATTTGGGTGAGCCCTCAAGGGGTGACTGGCGCCGGCGGCGCCCTAACTGGGCTTGCAAGGATCATCCTGCTTGAGTTGGCGATGGCGTCGCGCTTTGAACGATTTGGACAAGTGGAGCTCGTGCATGACGCGCGCGCGATCACCGGCGAAAGTCCGACATGGTGCGAACGCGAGCAACAGCTCTACTGGATCGACATCGAAGAGCCCGCTTTGCACAGATTCGATCCGAGCACCGGGGGTGACCAGCGCTGGGTCATGCCCTGCCAGATCGGCGCCTTCGCGCTTTGCCGAAGCGGCGACATCCTCGCCGCCCTGCGACTCGGACTTGCACGGATATCGCTTTTCAACCGCGCGTTCGCGGCGCTAGACGCGCCTCCCTACAACCCGCTCACGCACAGGTTCAATGAAGGCAAGTGCGACGCTCGCGGGCGGTTTTGGGTCGGCGCGAAATTTGATCCTCTGCCGAGCGCAACGGCAGAACGCCACGCGAGCGCCCTCGGTCCTTTGACCGGCGCGGCGCCGATTCATGTGCTTGACTACGGGGAGGCGCTGAGGCCGGCGCACGCGAGCGCGGTGATCGCCAACGGCATGGCGTGGAGTCTGGACAATCGCGTGATGTATTTCGCCGACACGCCGACGCGAAGAGTGACGGCGTTTGACTTCGACATCGAAAGCGGCGCCCTTTCCTCTCCGCGAGTCTTTGCGCAGTTCCAGGGATCGGACGGAAAGCCCGACGGAGCGGCGATCGACAGGGAAGGGTTTTACTGGTGCGCGCTCTATGGCGGCGGACGCGTCGTGCGCATCGCGCCGAATGGCGAGATCGAGCGCGAAATCCGTTTGCCCGTGAGCCAGCCGACCATGTGTGCTTTCGGCGACGCGGACTATCGTTCGCTCTATGTCACATCCGCGGCGCAGGGCGTTTCAAAGCAGCGCGAGCCACATGCAGGCGGCATTTTTCGCTGCCGGCCGGGGATCGAAGGCCGTCCGCCACATCTCTTTGCAGACGACTCGCGATCATGAGGCTCCCCGTGCGCTCGTGGCCTGCCGAACGCAGCGCGACGTCTTCCGCGGAGCTCGGCGCTTTTGCTCGAGCGCGACCGGATCTGTCGATCGGCGTCTTGCGCGAGGAAATCGATCGGAGCCTCGCTGCTATTGGGCGGCCTTCACGGCCGCGCCTGGACGAAATTTCTCACGCGTAGCGCGACACCAAGGAAATCCTGCGAATGGAAAACACGACAGATTCGAGCCAACAAAGTGCTTCGCAGAGCGACGCTCCGGTCGTCATCGTCACCGGCGCATCTGCCGGCGTTGGGCGCGCGATCGCCGCAGCCTTTGCGCAACACGGGTTCCGTGTCGCTCTACTTGCGCGCGGCCAGGCGGGTCTCGACGGCGCGAGAGAAGACGTCGAGCATCTTGGCGGCGAACCGTTCGTGATAATGACCGACGTCGCCAACCCCTGTCAGGTCGACGCCGCCGCTCGCCATGTCGTTGGTCGCTGGGGCCGCATCGACGTTTGGGTGAACGCCGCGATGGCGACCGTGGTAGGCCCCGTCGACGCCATTTCTGCAGACGAATTCAAGCGGGTGACGGAAGTCGCCTATCTCGGTTATGTGTACGGAACGCTGGCGGCGTTGCGCCACATGCGGCCCCGCGGCGCGGGACGCATCATTCAGATCGGGTCCGCGCTCGCCTATCGCGCGATACCGCTGCAGTCGGCGTATTGCGGGGCGAAATTCGCCATCCGTGGATTTACTGACTCGCTGCGCACCGAATTGATTCACGATCGCAGCGCCATTCGACTCACAATGGTTCAGCTGCCTGGCGTCAACACGCCGCAGTTCGACTGGTCGCGTATGCATTTCGCTCATCGCCACCAGCCGATCGGCGCCTGCTACGAGCCGGAGGCGGTGGCGCAGGCGGTCGTCGAGGTTGCGCTCTCAACCCATCCGCCGCGGGAGCTCTGGCTCGGCTGGCCGACTCTGCAGGCGATTGCTGGAGCGATGGCCGCGCCGGGATTCGCCGACCGATATCTCGCGCGCAACTCGTATGACCAGCAGATTTCCGACGATCCTGTCCTGCCGGGGGACCCCGACGTTCTGTTTGCGCCGGCGAGCGAGGACCATGGGGCGAGAGGTCGTTTCACGGCGAAAGCTAAGAATGATCTGATCGCGGTGGACCCGTTCCACTTGCGCAGCGGAGCGTTATTCGCGGGATTGGGGTTGCTTGCGGGAGCATTCCTTTTGGGCCGCTCAAGCGGAGGCGCTCAAGCGCGCGGCCTGCGTCGCCCGTGGCAGCGTTCGGCGAAAACGCGCGCGTCGTCCTCGTCGACCGCAGCGTCGAACATTCTGCCCGGCGCGCCATCGCGCGTGACGCCGTCGCGGCGAAGATAGGACAGGTGAGTGGAAAGCGGCGCGATTTCTGGCTGAGCCGAACGACGCGCGCCTTGATCACCACGCCGCGAGACCCTGAACTCAGACCGCGCAGCGCATCGAGGCTCGCGGCGCGACCGCGCCCGAAGGCGCCGCGACTGCTTCCGCGTGCGCGCGAGCGATGCAAGCCGCCGGCCTTCTGCGTCGCCGCAAGCACGCGCGCAACGAAGCTCTTCCCTTTGATCGGCGTCTTCGATCGGATGCGGCCGGGACGAATGTTGATTTCGTCGTCACGAGACATGGCAGGAGTCCGACGAGGTGAAATTTGATGAGCCTGTACAACAGTTTGTCGAAAGCGAGAGGCTGCGCCTCGAATGCGCAGCCTGTGCGAACATGTTGACGAGCAACACCAAAACGACCGCCCGAGAAAGCCGCAGGTGTCGCTTTTATCTTGCCCTCCTTCGGTCGCTTGTGCTCCCTCAGCGCGTTCTTCACACAAAGGTGCAAAGAAGTGCTCAAACGCGCGACATAATGCGAAAGAGGTTATTTTGCATTCTCCGGCGTGGCGCGCGCAACGATGATGCCGCGAAGTTGCGTTGGAACGACGGCGGACGAGCGTCCGAGAGCGCCGTCCGAATGCGTTTCAAGTGCGAAACGTTTGTCGTCTAGCGACACCGGAAAAAGCGCGTTCGGAGTCGCTTTTAGGATCCTTTCCGACTGTTTCGGCGCGTCACAGCTGTCATTTTGAGCGCGGGCGCCGCAACAAAAATCGGCGCGCAAAATGCGCTTAACGAGACATGCATTTCTGCGATCGTACCACTGGCCGCGTCGAGTGCCGGCGCCATCCTTGCGACGTAGTCCGTCGTCTCCGCCGCGCCTCTGTCGAAACGGAATTGGCGTCGCCGCCGCTTTCAGCGCGCATGATGGCGCGCAACCAGGAAACTGGAACATGGAAGCGTCGAGACGCCTCCTGAATAGCGTTCGCGATGATGTTCTCTGGCGATCAAGTGACCGCCGCCGTGCGAATGCCGAGCGCTTGAGAATGCGCCGGCGTCATCGAGGACGCACACAAGAGAGCACCAAGAGCGAGCTTTGTGGCCGCCAATAGGCGACGCTCGGCGCGGGCGCCACGCCGCCGAGCAACGAGCCGTCGAGACGCCATGTGGTCAGACTATGAAGCGGAACGTGTTCCGGTCGAGGTCCTGGGACCCAGGATGAAGGAGGCTCAGGCGCAAAAAATGGAATTGTTGGCGGAGATGGAAGCGCAACCGGAACCGGAAAAAATCGTCGGCCTGCACCCGGCCGCGCTTCGGCATTACGAGAGGCTGATTGGACAGTTAAACGATGTTTTCGGCCGAGGGGTTACCCCCGACAATGCGGAGGCGGCGGAGAAAATCCGTGAACTAGTCGCGAAAGCAGTCGTCGTAACCTCAGGCGACGGCTTTGCCATCCAGCTTCAGGGACGCCTTGCTCTGCTTATGGATGCGCCGAACGTTTACCCCAATATGCGGATCGCCGCGTCGGGGGGATCGGTGGTAGCGGAGGAGGGACTCGAACCCCCGACACAAGGATTATGATTCCTCTGCTCTAGCCGACTGAGCTACTCCGCCCCGAGCCGCTTAAGCGGTCTGGGATATAGGTCGGCGTCCCCGCGCAAGTCAAGGCTGCGAATCCGCCGCGCGGCAGGGGCTGCGTCGCCGCGGTTGAGCCTCCGCAGCGGCGGCCTCCCCCGCGCAGGTCACGGAGCGGGAGCCTTTCCTTTGCCCGCGCGCCGTGCGACAAGCCGGCGGAGCCCCCGCGGTCGGCCGGCCCGCCGCAGGCCGCCCAGTTCGCCTTGCTCGTAGGGTCCGGGTCGCGCGCCCATGTCGGTCAGACATCCGATCATCTCCATCACCGGCTCGTCCGGCGCCGGCACCAGTTCGGTCAAGGCGACGTTCGAGCAGATTTTCCGCCGCGAGCGCATCGAGGTCGCCTATGTCGAGGGCGACAGCTTCCATCGCTACGATCGCGGGGAGATGAAGGCGAAGCTCACCGAGGCGCATGCGGTGGGGAACCAAAATTTCAGCCATTTCGGCCCTCACGCCAATCTACTGCCGGAACTCGAGACGCTCTTTCGCGAATACGGCGAGACGGGCTCCGGCCGCTACCGCCATTACGCCCATGACGAAAACGAGGCGGCGCGGCTCGGCGTGCCGCCTGGAACGTTTACCGATTGGGAAGAACTGCCGGCCGACACCGACGTTCTGTTCTATGAAGGGCTGCACGGCGCGGTCGTCACCGACGACGTCAATGTCGCGCGCTACGCGGATCTCAAGATCGGCGTCGTGCCGGTCATCAATCTCGAATGGACGCAGAAGCTGCATCGCGATCGGCATTCGCGCGGTTATACGACCGAGGCCGTCACCGAGACGATTCTGCGCCGCATGCATGACTACGTGCATTATATCTGTCCCCAGTTCTCGGAAACCGACATAAATTTTCAGCGCGCGCCGACGGTCGACACCTCCAATCCCTTCGTGGCCCGGTCGATTCCGACGCCCGACGAATCGATCGTCGTCATTCGCTTTCGCGATCCGCGAGGGGTGGACTTCCCCTATCTTGTGTCGATGATCGCGGGAAGCTGGATGTCGCGCGCCAATTCCATCGTCATTCCAGGCAATAAGCTTGATCTCGCGATGCAGCTGATCCTTACTCCGAGGATCCTCGAACTGGTCAGACGCAGGAAAGGCGTGACGTGAACGACACTATATTGACGGCGGCCAAGGAAATTTCGACGGCGGACGCAAAATCCGATCCGACGCGCTACGCCAACGCCATTCGCGCCTTGGCGATGGACGCGGTCGAAAAGGCGAAATCCGGCCATCCCGGCATGCCGATGGGCATGGCCGACGTCGCGACCGTGCTGTTCCAGCGCTTCATGAAGTTTGACGCCGCTCGGCCGGACTGGCCGGACCGCGACCGTTTCGTGCTGTCGGCCGGCCACGGGTCGATGCTGCTTTACGCGCTGCTCTACCTGCTCGGCTATCCGGGCATGGGCCGCAAGGAGCTCGAAAATTTCCGCCAACTCGGTTCGCCGACGGCGGGCCATCCCGAATATGGTCACGCCGCCGGCATCGAGACGACCACCGGTCCCCTCGGCCAGGGGCTCGCGACCGCGGTCGGCATGGCGATCGCCGAGCGCCTCTCGGCGGCGCGCTTCGGCGACGATCTCGTCGATCATTTCACCTATGTGATCGCGGGCGACGGCTGCCTGATGGAAGGCGTCAGCCATGAGGCGATCGACCTCGCCGGGCATCTGAAGCTCTCGAAGCTCATCCTCTTCTGGGACGACAATTCGATCTCCATCGACGGGCCGACGAGCCTTGCGACCTCGATGGACCAGATCGCACGTTTCGCCGCCGCCGGCTGGCATGTCGCCCATGTCGACGGCCACGATCCCGAGGCGGTTGCGCAGGCGGTCGCCGCGGCGCAGGCCGATCCCCGGCCTTCGCTCATCGGCTGCCGCACGCTGATCGGCTATGGCGCGCCGACCAAGCAGGGCAAGGAAAGCTGCCACGGATCGCCGCTCGGCGCGGCGGAGATCGACGGGGCGCGAGAGGCGCTCTCCTGGCCGCATGCGCCCTTCGAATTGCCCGACGACGTGCTGGAGGCCTGGCGCGCGGCGGGACGGCGCGGCGCAAAGGCGCGCGAAGCCTGGGAGGCGCGATGCGCCGCGTCGCCCAAAGGCGCCGCCTTCGACGCCTTCATGAAAGCCGACGTCGCGGCGGAAATCGCCAAGCCGCTCGCCGAGTTCCGCGCCACGCTCGCCGCCGAAAAGCCGAAAATCGCCACACGCAAATCTTCGGAAATGGCGCTCGGCGTCATCAACGCCGCGACGCAGGCGACGATCGGCGGCTCGGCCGACCTGACGCATTCGAACTTCACCATCACCAAGGGCATGGGCGAGGTCGCGCCGGACGATTTTTCCGGCCGCTACATCCACTACGGCGTGCGCGAATTCGGCATGGCGGCGGCGATGAATGGGATCGCGCTACATGGCGGCTTCGCGCCCTATGGCGGCACCTTTCTGGTGTTCTCCGATTACGCCCGCGGCGCGATCCGCCTCTCGGCGCTCATGGGCCTGCGCGTCATCTATGTGCTCACCCATGATTCGATCGGCCTTGGCGAGGACGGGCCGACGCATCAGCCGGTCGAACATCTGGCGGCGTTGCGCGCCATGCCGAACCTCCACGTCTTCCGCCCCGCCGACGCGATCGAGACCGCCGAATGCTGGGAGCTGGCGCTGGCCAGCCGCCACACGCCGTCGGTCTTGAGCCTGTCGCGGCAAAACCTGCCGACGCTCGAGCGGCCGATTGGCGAAAACCTTTCCGCCAAGGGCGCCTATGTGCTGCGCGAAGCTGCCGGAAAGCGCGACGTGACGCTGCTCGCCACGGGATCCGAGGTTGAAATCGCCCTCGCCGCCGCCGACATTCTGGACTCGCAAGGACTGAAGGCCGCCGTGGTCTCCATGCCTTGCTGGGAGCTGTTCGAGGTTCAGTCCGAGGCCTATCGCGCCGAAGTGCTGGGCGGCGCGCCACGCGTTGCGGTCGAGGCGGCGGTTCGGCTCGGCTGGGACCGCTGGATCGGCGAGCGCGGCGCCTTCATCGGCATGAGCGGCTTTGGCGCAAGCGGGCCCGCCGGCGAGCTGTACAAGCATTTCGGCGTCACGGCGGAGGCTGTGGCTGACGCGGCGCGCACACTAGTTAAGGCGTAAGACATAGCGGAGGCGACAATGGCTCTGATCACCCTGCGGCAACTGCTCGATCACGCCGCCGAGCACGACTACGGCGTTCCGGCGTTCAATATCAATAATATGGAGCAGGGCCTCGCCGTCATGGAGGCGGCGGCGGCGGTCGACGCGCCGGTCATCATCCAGGCCTCGCGCGGCGCGCGCAGCTACGCCAACGACATCATGCTCGCCAAGATGATCGAGGCGCTCGCCGCGATCTGGCCGGACATTCCGCTCGTCATGCATCTCGACCACGGCAACGCCGAAGCGACCTGCGCCACCGCCATCCGATTCGGCTTCACCTCGGTGATGATGGACGGTTCGCTGAAGGCCGACGGCAAAACTCCCGCCGATTACGATTACAATGTCCGCGTCACGCGCAATGTCGTCGACATGGCGCATTGGGTCGGCGCCTCCGTCGAAGGCGAGCTTGGCGTGCTCGGTTCGCTCGAGAGCGGCATGGGCGAGAAGGAAGACGGCCACGGCGCCGAGGGCAAGCTTTCGCACGACCAGTTGCTGACCGATCCGGCGCAGGCCGAGGATTTCGTCGCCCGCACCAAGGTCGACGCGCTGGCGATCGCCATGGGCACGTCGCACGGCGCCTACAAATTCTCGCGCAAGCCGGACGGCGCCATCCTGGCGATGAAGGTCGTCGAGGAAATCCATCGCCGCCTGCCGAGCACGCATCTCGTGATGCACGGCTCGTCGTCGGTGCCGCAGGACTTGCAGGACGCCTTCAACGCCGCCGGCGGCGAGATGCCGCAGACCTGGGGCGTGCCGGTCGCCGAGATTCAGCGCGGCATCAAATATGGCGTACGCAAGATCAACATCGACACCGACAACCGCATCGCCATGACCGCGGCGATCCGCGACGTTCTCGGCAAGAACAAGGGCGAGTTCGATCCGCGCAAATATTTGAAGCCCGCGATGGAGGCGATGCGCGCCGTCTGCAAGCAGCGCTACGAGGAGTTCGGCACGGCCGGCCAGGCCTCGAAGATCAAGCCGATTCCGCTCTCCGAAATGGCCAAGCGCTACGCCAGCGGCGCGCTCGATCCGCAGTTCGCCGGCAAGAAGGCGGCCGAGTAGCGTCATGACCGGCGTCGTCATCGCGCCCTCGATTCTCTCGGCCGACTTCGCGCGGCTGGGAGAGGAGACGCGCGCGATGGCCGACGCCGGCGCCGACTGGATCCACCTCGACGTCATGGACGGGCATTTCGTGCCCAACATCACCTTCGGGCCTGGCGTCGTCGCGGCGCTGCGGCCGGTGACGACCCTCACGCTCGACGTGCATCTGATGATTTCGCCGGTCGACCCCTATATCGCCGCTTTCGCGGAAAGTGGCGCCGACGTCATCACCGTCCACGCCGAGAACGGGCCGCATCTCCACCGCTCGCTGCAGGCGATCCGCGCGCTCGGCAAGAAGGCGGGCGTGTCGCTCAATCCGGCGACGCATGAGAGCGCGCTGCAATATGTGCTGGACGATATCGATCTCATCCTGGTGATGAGCGTCAATCCCAAAATCCGCGCCATCCGCGAGATGATCGGACGGCGCGCGATCCGGCTCGAGGTCGACGGCGGCGTGACGCCGCTGACGGCGCCGCAGATCGTCGAATCCGGCGCGGATGTTCTCGTCGCCGGCTCTGCCGCTTTCCGGGGCGGGCAGCTCTGCTATGCCGACAATATTGCGGCGCTGCGGCGCGCCGCGGCGAGCGCTGGCGCGATCGTCGTGTGAGCGAATTTTTCGTCGGAACCACGCCCGTCATTCCCGACGCGCGAAGCGCGATCGGGAATCTAGAGCAAAACCAGCGCTCATGAATCGGCTCCGGATTCCCGGTCAGGCCTTTGGCCGGCCGGGAATGAGGGGCCCAGCGAACGGGTCGACTGGAACGCGTGTGAGCGGCTTCGCCGCGCCGCGCGGCAGTTGATTGTCGCGGCGGGGCGCGCTATCGCCTCACCTGCGCATTGGGGCGTCGCCAAGTGGTAAGGCAGCGGATTTTGATTCCGCCATACGGAGTGCAAATGGGATTGCTTTCTAGTCTCGCATCAGTTTCGCCAATGTGCTGAGCGTTGGCCGCGCGTTAGTCTGGTAGTGGCATTGTAAGTCGCGCTCGTTCTGTTTATGTTCTCAATATCATGAGAGGGTTCTGCGGGGGCCGCACGATTCTTTGAAGAGCGCACGGATCAGTCAGAAGTCAAAGCGCGCATCGTCCAGAAGTACTTTTATGCTTGGGCCAAGGTGGTCGGCTCGGCCGTCAAGATGAATGGCAAAAAGCTTGCCTACATCGATCTGTATGCTGGTCCTGGACGGTACAAAGATGGGTCGGCGTCGAGGCCGCTTTTGGTTCTTGAGAATGCGATTGAAGACGCCGATCTTTCAAAAATGCTCGTGGCGCTCTTCAACGATGCCAATAAAGATCTCACCAACACGCTTCAGAATGAGATCGATGCTCTGCCCGGAATTGAGACACTCACTTACAGGCCGTCCGTGATGTGCGGCGAGATTGGAGAGGATGCAGCTAAGTTCTTCAGCTCGACCCGCCTAATCCCTTCCTTCACATTCGTTGATCCGTTTGGGTACAAGGGCCTCTCGCTGCAAATCGTGAATGGTGTGATCAAGGACTGGGGCTGTGACTGTGTATTCTTCTTCAATTACCAGCGAATCAACGCTGGTATTTGCAATCCGATTGTCGACGTTCATATAGACGCGCTTTTTGGGAAAGAGCGAGCTGACAAGTTGCGGGAGATCTTGCCCGGCAAGACACCCCATCAAAGAGAAATTGCGATCCTTGAGGAATTGGCGCAGGCTATCAAGGCGATGGGTGGGAAATACGTTCTACCATTCAAGTTTAAAAATGCTTCGGGGAGGCGAACCTCCCACAGTCTGATTTTCGTGACGAAGCATTTCAAAGGTTATGAGATCATGAAAGATATCAGGTGAAAGTGGCCCCGGCGCGCGTCGTATGAATCCGGATTGGGTGCGGTCAATTCGTGATCAATGCAATCGCAATGGCGTCGCTTTCCATTTTAAACAATGGGGTGGCGTGAATAAGAAAAAGACGGGCCGTCTCCTCGACGGGAGAACATGGGATGAAATGCCGAAGCGAACAAGCGCTATAGGCGCGACGCGCGACTTGTTTGTCTGAATTCATCCTATTTAAGTCCGAGCAACGATAATTGAAAAGGGCACCCTCTCACTGAGTTGCCCCTTTCATTCAGAACAGCTGCGCGCGGATGAGTCATTCGTTCTTGCAGTTCAGTTTCAATGTAGAGCTAACTCACCTTGCTGTCCTTCAGCAGGCCGACGAGCGGGTTTGGCGCCGGGGGCGCGATCCGCCGCAGTGTATTTGTGTCGTGGTGGTTGAACGCTGGCGTCTTGCCGCGCAGGGCGAGATCCGTTCGCGTCACATAGGTCCAGCTGCCATCATCGTTGAAGGCGATGTCGATTCGGTAATAGTCGGTGCGAAACGCCTCTTCCAGGAAGGTCGTCGAGCAAATGCCGAAGCGAGTATCGCCGCGCCGCGCCTCGACGGAAATGCGCGCATCATCGGGTTTCGCCGTTCCACCCGCCAGCACGACTTGTCCGCGCGGGATCGCTATGGTCTGCATGATCAGGCCCGTGGCCGGCTCCCAGAGCCAGTACCCGACCTGGTCGTGGAAGGTGATCGCCTCCTCCGCGGTGTTGATATGGATGTGATAGCGCAAACCATAGAGGAGTTGCGGCCCGTTCGTTTGCGGGTCGATCGGATCCATCCTTATATGCTCGCGATACGCGCGTCTTTCTGGCCCATCGGCCTTGGGATTGACGTCCACGCCTTGATCGGACTGCCACACGCCGGCCAAGCGGCGTAGCGGACCCAGATTCGCCAGCGTATCGGGGGAGAACTCAGGTTCGGTAAAAATATCTTCCGGAATGCTGCACACGTTTATGTCCCTTCTTGCTCATCTGAGCGCGTGTGATTGAGGAACGTGTGCGGCCCGATTTCAAGCAGCAAATTTGCCCAATCTGCCGCCGACGTTCGTTGCAGCGGCTTTTGACTGAGACAGATCGTCGATGCGGATAGACGCCGGCTTGGGAGGCGCTTCGGGCATGAGCCGCGCCGCATGCAAAGTGCGCCGGCGCACTGCGCGTTTCAACGAGACGCGCAATGATCCGAATGTTGCAAAGAACGCTTAGCTTTTCGAAGTGATCGGGGCCGGCCGGTAGGGCCGGCCCTTTTTTGCGCCGCCTGCTGGGCTTTTTTCTAGGGTCTTGGCGGACGTAAACGCGTATATTTCCGTCAGATATTTGCATCGTGGTGGGTTGGCTGCTTGCTCCGTGAGAGCCGGTTTGATAGGCGGAGCCGACCGTGCCTCTCGATTCTGTGCAGCGTGTCCCATGAGCGTCAGCACCATCACATCCGGCGTCTTATGCGTCGGCGCCGCATTGCCCGATCCGCCGTTCGAATTCATGGAGGACGGGGAAGCTCGCGGCTTCGACATCGAGCTGATGCAGGCGGTCGCCGCCGAGCTCGGTCTCGCTTGGCGGCTCGCTCCTTATACGGGCGCGGATTTCAACGGCATCTTCGAGGGACTCGCGCGCGGAACGTGGGATTGCGTCGCGTCCGGGGCGACGATCACGCCCGACCGGCTACGGCTGGCGTCGTTCTGCACGCCTTACATCCGATCTGGCCAGAGTCTCGTTTGCAATGTCGAGGCGACGCCGAGCGTCAGGTCGATCGACGATTTGCGCGGCATGATCCTTGGCGTGCAGCAGGGCAATACCTCCGAGCCAGTGGCGCATCGCCTCAAGGATGAAGGTCGGATCGCCGAAGCGCGCACCTATGCATATCACGACATCGGCGCGATGTTGGATGACCTGTCGGCCGGAAAGATCGGCGCGGTGATGAAGCTCGCTCCCGTGATGCGCTGGATGATCAGGGATCGTCCGCAATTGCGCATCGTGCAGGACGGGATCACGGATGAGAGGCTCGGCGTCGCAGTTCGCCTCGGCGACGACGCCTTGCGCACGGCGATAAACGACGCCCAAGCGCGATTGCACAAAAGCGGCGCGCTCCCGCAGTTGGTGAAGAAATGGCTCCAGACGTAATCCGCTGCATTCACCTGTATACGGGGAGCGACGGCCGTTCGCACGTCGACCATATCGCGCTTCCGTTGGGAGCCGTAACGCCAGCGAAATCGGCGCGTTTCGAGGAGACCGCGCCCGGCGCCTCGCGCGACTGGCACACTGCGCCATGCGAGCAATTCGTCGTCACGCTCTCCGGAACTTTGGAGTTCACCACGCGCGATGGCGAGACGTTTGTGCTGCGCCCAGGCGACATACTGCTGGCGTCCGACACGGCGGGAACCGGACATCGCTGGCGGCTCATCGACGATCAGCCGTGGCGACGCCTTTACGTCGAGCTGGCCGCTCCCTTATTTCCCGCGGGCGCCGGTCTCGAGATCTGACTTTGCGCGCACGCCAGCGTCCGCGCTGCGCCAACGTCGCTCCGCTCGCCGACCGCGGCGTCAAGGATCGAGATGGCTCACTAGGTCCTGGATCTGGCCCGCGAGGCGTTCGGCGACGCAGGCATAGCCGGCGTCGTTCATATGGAGACCGTCAGGCGCGAGCAGAGGCTCGACGCCGCCCCCCGGCGCCGCATCGAGCGTCTTCATCAAATGGTAGCGCGAAAAAAGGCAGATGTGCTCCTTCTCCGCGACGCGCTCTAACGTCTCGACGAAACGCTCGTAACGAGCTGGATCTTGGACCTTTTTGATGAATTGCGGATCGACGAGCAGCACGTCGCTCTTATGGCGCTCGATCGACAGGATGCCGCGTTCGACCACCGCTTCGAACTTCGGCTCGGAGACCGATGCGGTCAGCGCGTCATTGGTCCCGACCTGCCAGAGCACGAGATCCGGCTTGATGCGGTCGAGTTCAACATTCAGGCGCTGGAGCGTGCGGTCCGCCGTTTCGCCGGCTTTCCCGGCGTTGATGACCTCAACATTCGCTCCGGGAAATCTTTGCTCGAGCGCGAGTTCGAGCCGAGCCGGATAGGCGGCCGCCGGCGAAGAAGCGCCGATGCCTTGCGTCGATGACGAGCCGATTGCGAGCACATGGACGGGCATTTTCGCCCGCAGACGTGCGGCTGTGCGTCTCAGAGCAGCGCCTCTCGCCGGCATACGAACTGGCGTGGCCGCGCAGCGACTGCGCGGAATCAGTTCGACCGCGAGGCCGGGCCAGGACGCTATGCAAGCGAGGCCGGTCAGCGCGTGAAGGAAAGCTCTTCGGCCTGGACGAAGTCCGCTGGCGCAGCGGTCGCCGCCAGAGGCGGTGTGCGATATCTGCATTCCAAGAAGCTCGCGAGTTTGTGGAGAGTCCAGAGTCCGGCGAGAACGAAGACGACGTCGAAAAACGGAGAGCTGATCGCCGTGGCGTTCAGAATTTGTCCGATCACACTCAGGAGACTGCCGGCGCTGAATATGGCGAGGCTATGTCTCCCCAGAAGCGATGTGGCCGCGAAGACGGGCGTTGTTTTAAGCCATCTTGTGAGGCCCGAACAATAGAGAACATAGGCGAGGGCAAGAAAGTCGACAATTCTGATGACGCCAAGCTCCGTCTTGCCCCGATCCAGATGGGCCGACGCGACATCGGCGATCTCGGGAATTAACCCGATGAAATTGCTAGAGATAAGCGCGGCGCCAAGAGTAAACGTCAAGGCAAGGCGATAGGCTCCCGCGTGAATCGGGAGCTTGCCGTCCTGTATGACCAGACCTGCGAAAATACCTAAGGCAAACATCAATTGCCAGGTCATCGGATTGAAGAACCAGACGCCGGGCTCCGGCCAGGAGGGCAGGTTCGCGCCGGTAAAGCGCGCGAGCGCGTAGATTCCGGCCGACACGAGCAGCATCCGCCAGCGATTACGCAGTCCCGCAAGGAAGAGCAAAGGCGCGAAGATCAAGAGCGCGACATAGAGGGGGAGAATATTGAAATAGCCGATCTGATGCCCGAGCGTCGCGACGCCAACCAAGCCCCGCAGCGGATCGACGAAAGGCGCTGAGCGGCCGTGTTCGGCGAGGAATTGTTCTTGACCGGTCAGAAGGGTCGCGGCGCCAAAGAGCGCGAGCGCGACGACGGTGAGGCCAATATGCGTTGCGTAAAGCCGCACGGTGCGCGACAGCAAAGGCGCGGAGGCCGTCCATTTCGGGGCTGTCTTGAAGCGGCGACTGTAGGCGAGCGCCACGGACAGACCGGACAGGAAGACGAAGGCCTCGGCCGCGTCGGAAAATCCGTAGTTCCGGGGCGTCAGATAGCCGAGAATATTGCCTGGTATATGGTTGACGAAGATCGCCGCCAACACGGCGCCCCGCCAGAAATCAATCGATTCGATTCGTTTTCCCGGCACGATCTTCTCCCTGACACGCGCGCGACCCGTTTATCATAGTAAACGATATTGGGAAGCCGACGGGAGCTGCTGCACGTCATGTAGGCTCCCCAATCTTATGCGGACGCGCGCAACTTTCAGACGCTTGCCATCGGACTTTGCTGCGCCCCGCTAAGCACGACGATCACCGGGATCACACGATGGCTGGGCTCAAGCCAATACATTGCGTTGCGACGTCATTTGCTCTCAAATCGCCGCCCTGCACGCATGACGACGGATGGCCCGCATGTTGACGGTTTTCTGCGCACCCGCGAGATATGTTCAGGGTCGCGACGCCACGATGGCGCTCGCCTCCGAACTGGCGCGGCTCGGCATTGCGGGAAAGGCGCTGATCATCGCGAGTCCGACCGCGCGCAAGGCGTTGGAGCCGGTTTGGCGCGAGACGTTCCCAGCCGCCGGACTCGACTTTGCGATTCTCGATTTCGGCGGGGAGTGCTCCTTTGCGGAGATTTCCCGCGGCAAGGAAGAGGCGCGCCGGGTCTCGGCCGCGTCGATCGTTGGCGCCGGCGGCGGCAAGACATTGGACGCCGCCCGCGCCGTCGCCGCGGAACTTGAGCTTCCCGTCGCCTGCTGTCCAACGACGGCGTCGAGCGACGCGCCCTGCAGCGCGCTTTCGGTCGTCTACACCGATGACGGGGCATTCGAGAAATGCCTCTTTTACCGGCGCAACCCCGATCTTGTGCTTGTCGACAGCACGGTCATCGCGCGCGCGCCGGTACGCCTGCTGATCTCGGGCATGGGCGATGCGCTCGCCACTTTTTTCGAAGCGGACGCCACGATTCGCGCGCATCGCAAGAACGTCGCTGGCGGACTGAGCACGATCGCCGCGGCCGCGATCGCCGAACTCTGCTACAAAACGCTCCTCAACGACGGAATAGCCGCCGTCGCCGCGGCGCGGGCAGGGGCGGTTACGCCGGCGCTGGAACGCATCATCGAAGCCAACACGCTGCTCTCCGGCCTCGGGTTCGAGTCGGGCGGCCTTGCGGTGGCGCATTCGGTCCACAATGGGCTGACGGCCGCGCCGGAAACGCATGATCGGCTGCATGGCGAAAAGGTCGCTTTCGGCACGCTGGTGCAGCTCGTTCTGGAAGGACGGACGTGTTCGACGGTCGATGAAGCGATGGGATTTTGCCTCTCGGTCGGCTTGCCTGTGACGCTTGCCGAACTCGGGCTCGAAAATCTGTCGCGCGAGACGGCGCGGGCGATCGCCGAGCGCGCCGTCGCCGTCGGCGAGAGCGCGCATAACGAACCTTTCGAGGTGACCGCCGCGTCTCTCATGGACGCGATTTATGCCGCCGACTCCATGGGCGTCGCCTTCAAGGCGCGCGCTTCATAGCAGGCAAGCTCCAGCGCGCGACTATTCCTTCAAGGATGAAAGAACGGCGTCGGCGGCGCGCAGGGCGAGCGCGGCGATGGTGAGCGTCGGGTTGGCGGTTCCGCCGGTCGGGAACACGGCGGCGCCAATCAGAAAAAGATTTCGGTGCGCGTGGGCGCGCAGGTTTTTGTCGACGACCGACGTCCCCGGGTCCGCGCCCATCCGCGCGGTGCCCATGATATGGCCGGCGCCTTGCGCGTCGTCCTTGTGCCAAAAGGCTTCCACGCCGATCTTCGCAAACATGTCTTCATGCAGATGTTTGGCGTTGCCGAGCGCGCGTTCGGTGTAGCGGTCGAGTTGAAAGTAGATGGCTGGGCGCGGCAGACCGGTCTTTTCGATTTGCGCCCGATCCAACGTCACCCTGTTGCTGGCCAAGGGCAATTGCTCCGTCAATGCGGCCACGCGAATGTGACGCGATGTCTGCTCCTTGAGCGCCGTGTCGAGCGCCTTTCCGCGCAGGCCGCTCAGCGCCAGTTCGCGCGCGGTCGATTCAGGCGCTCCCGTCGGCCAATTCCACCCTTCATTGCCAAATTCGAATCTCAAGGCCGAATTTGCGCCGCGGTCCTTCAGATCTCGATAGTTCTCGATCCCCGACGTCGCCCCAGGTCCGCGATAAGGCCAGACAGGTTGGCGTGCGAGCGCCCAGCTGAGCTGGATCGGATGGTCCATCAGATTTCGGCCGAGCTGATCCGAGCGATTGGCGACGCCGCCAGGAAAGGACTCGGAGGCCGAGGTCAGCAGAAGCCGCGGCGTCTCGACGCCGTTGCCGGCGACGCAGACGGCGCGCGCGAACACGCGTCCGGTCGCGCCATCGGATCGTATGAACCTGACCGCTTCGACGCGCGCGCGCGACGTGAATGGTCGCGTCATATTTCGCTTGGATCGGACAGATGGGAATGCAGCTGGCGCTGCCGTGACAGGCCGGTCGATCGCCGGACGCCTTCGAGAGGCGCGCCTGCGGCGTCGGGCGGACCTTATAGTCGGCCTCCTGCAACGCATTGCGCCATGCGCGATCGAGAAAGCTCTGTGCGATCGGCGGAAACGGGTAGGGCGCGGAGCGTGGCGAGCCAAGATCGTCGTCATTGTCTCCGGCGACTTCCAGCTCTTGTTCCGCCTCGCAATACCATGGCTCAAGATCGGCGTATGAGATCGGCCAGTCAACGGCGAGGCCGAAGCGCGATTTCATCTCGAAATCGTCGGGAACCAGTCGAATGGCGGTTCCGAGCCAGTGCCACGTCGTGCCGCCCACCTGGCGCAAATAGGTCGAGTTGAACGGGCGAGGCCCTTTCTGCGCGTAGAACGCATAGGGCTTGTCCGACTCCGGATGCGGCGCGAACGCGGCTTGCTCATAGGCCGACTCGGGAGTCTTTGCAGAAGCGCTCTGGAATCGTCTCACCGAGGCGGCGCGGTCCACGCGCGGGCCGGCCTCCATAATAATGACTGTCGCGCCTTTGCGCGCGACGCGCGAGGCGATCAAGGCGCCGGCGACGCCAGAGCCTATGACCAATACGTCGGCATGAAGATCCATGTGAGGCGTCACTTCCCGATTGGAGCGAGCGCCCAGCCGGCGCCATCATCCCGGGGAATGCCTCTTGGACCGGAAAAGCCCATTGCATCCCACATGAGTGCGCCCGTGTAATCGACGCAAATCATGCGTTCAGAGACGACGGTTTGACCGGAATACCAGTCCGCCACAATTCTTCGCGCAAGACCGTCCGAGCCTTTATCTTGTAGAGGGTCCATGCTGCTCAATGCGCCGCGATCGAGTCCAAGACTCTGCAGATAAATCCGAGCCGAATCGACAGGCAGACGCGTGCGTCCCGTTAGCTCGGCGCTGAGGCGTAGAAAGATTTCGAGATCGGAAGTCTCCGCAAGTCCGGTCCGATTCGTAATGCAGGGCGTGAGTGCGCCGAGCGCGCAGCCGATCAGAAGCTTCCGACGCGAGACGTCACGATCCTTTGCCCGCATTTGCATTCTTGCTTCCTAAAAGTTTCCGGCCGGGCCCGCTCTTCAGCGCTCCGATGCGATCTTCTCGTCAAACGCCTTGATTGCTTTCTGCGATGGTGAAGACGTCAGCAAGTCGTCGAGAACGGACGGCGGCGCCGTGATGTCGCGACTATATCGAAGTCCAACTTCGACAGTTTGTCGATCGGGGAAACTTGCAAGCAGTAAGGTCCGTTCGGCGCTCTTGAATCTCTTTCATGCCGCATGAGCCTGCCGAGATATACCGCGACGCCATCCGCGCCCGCTTCCATTGCGACATAGGCTTGCGCCGCTGTGAACACCGCCGTCGCGAGAGAGGCGCAGCCTATGTCTTTCAGCGCCTGGCAGCACGCGAGGCTCGGCGCCGTCGGCGCAAGTTTGATCCAAAGCTTTTTTTCGCGCGCAGTCTTCAGGTCGTCGAGATAGAGAATTGCTTGCCGCCGGGTCTCGTCCGGACCTCCAACCGACTGGATCATCAGCTGCCGAATCGCGCCGATCTCAGCAGACATTCTGCAGAGCTTGCGCGCGGCGGCGACGTATTCATCCAACGACAAAGCTTCCGCGCCGGCGGCCCGGGCCATCAGCGCCGGATTGGTCGTGAACCCCTGCACGCCCGGAAATTTCAGCGCGTTCAGGATAGCGTTTTGATCCGCCGTATCGACGAGCAGCATCGCGTCTCACTTTATTCTGGCCGAGGCCGTGGTCACGCAGGCTTTTTCCTTGCGCTCAACACGACGCTTTTCGGATTGGCGAGAATTGCGTCCCAGAAGTTTTGTCCGTAACGCTCAATTCCTTCCTTAGACACGGCGAAGGGCGTCCATTCGGCGTCAGCAAACCCCGCCTGCGCCAGCGCGTCCTCGTAAGCGCGACGGCTCCACTGGGTGAATTCGATCCGAAATTTTTCCTCGCCGACAAACGTCATCCGCACGCGCAGGCGCATGGGACCTTCACCGATCTCCTCGAGAAAAAACCCATAAGGAAGCGTATCCTCGCGGCCGTTGACGAAGTCCGGATTGGGCACGACGGCGACCAATCTGCCGTCGGGAATCACATTCGCCGCTACAGACCTGAACATTTGCGCAAGCGTCTGCTCGTCCTCGGCATAATTGAACAGAAAGGCGGCGGTCGCGACGTCGAATGAACCAAAAACGGCCATCGTCGCGGCGTCGCCGACTTCGTAGGTGACGCCAAGTGGATTTTGGACCTCTTCATGCCGCGCGGCTTCAATCATCGCGGGCGACAGATCCACGCCGAGCACATTCTTGGCGCCAAGTCTTTTGAGAAGCCGGGAATAATGGCCAGTCCCGCATGCGTAGTCGATGGCGTTCACGCCTGAAACATCGCCGAGAACCGATTGGACGGTTGGCGTTTCAAGGAAATTCGTATGGTCATCCTTCCGCGCCGCCGAATATTGCCGGCTGATTGTTTGATACTGGTTCCGCATAAGCGTGCTCCGAAAATTACGATGACATATTAAGTCTGGCGGAAGCTATTCTCTCCGCCCCAAAAAGTGGCGATCCGCGGCTTCGATGAAAAGCGGCGTGGCCTCAAAGGCTGGATTTTTTTTCTATGCAGGTTCCGTGGCGATACACAGTTGCTGGTTACCCCGCGCCGTCTCCATTCGGCCACGCCGTGTCGCGGCGGCGCCATGCGCTGATGACGCTCAACGTCGCGGCGATGCCGCGTCATGAAGATGACGAATGGCGTTGACGGAAATTTCCGCCTGCGCAGCAGCGCGCAAAGCAAGATGAGATCGCCTTTTGACATCTTCAGCGAAAGCGAACTGCTTGCCCTGTCGCGCTCTCTCGCGAGCCTGCGTTGAGACTGCGCCGCCGTCTGGGCGCGCCTTTTACATGCCCTGGACGACAGGTTCGCCGGCGCTGAGCCAGGCGAGGATGCCGCCGCCAAAATGCGTATTGGCGTCACGACGTCCCAAAAGCCGCGCTTGCTCCATCGCTGACACCGAACGCTTGCCGGAGCGGCAATAGATGATCACTTGCTGGCCCTCGCCGGCGACCGGCAGTTGGCTCGGATCGAACTTCGACAGCGGATTGAACAGCGCGCCGGCGATGTGGCCCGCCGCATATTCGTCAGCCTCTCGCACGTCGACAAGCAGGACCCGCCCTGTTGCGAGTCCTGACTTCAACTCCTCCAGACTGATGTCATTGAACTGATTGCCTGCGCTCATGACGCTTATTCCTCCGATCGATCCTTCGCATGATGACTTCGCGGTCAAGGCGTCGCCTATCCCGTGTTCCGCAAACCCGCCGCAATGCCGTTGATCGACATCAATATCCCTTCGCGAATGTCGTCGCCGCGCTCGCCTGCGCGATGGCGGCGGATCAATTCGACCTGCAGATAGTTCAGCGGCGCGATGTAAGGGAAGCGGTGCCTCAGCGAGCGTGCGAGCGTCGGATTGTCCGCGAGTCGCTCCTTGGAGCCGAGAAGTTTTTCGAGCGCGTCATTCGCGCGCGCATGCTCGGCCTCGATCATGCCGAAAATGCGCGCGGCAAGCGCCTTGTCCTCGACAAGTCCAGCGTAATGATGCGCGATCGACATGTCGGTCTTGGAGAGGATCATGTCGATGTTCGAGAGCAGCGCGCGAAAGAACGGCCATTCTTCGCTCATCCGGCGCAGAAGCGCGAGCCGCGCTTTTTCGTCCTCTTCGATGAAATGCGCGATCGCCGAACCAAAGCCGTACCAGCCCGGCAGCGCGACGCGCGCCTGCGCCCAGGAAAAGCTCCACGGAATCGCGCGCAGATCCTCGATGCGGCGCGACGGTTTGCGCGAGGCCGGACGCGAGCCGATGTTCAGCGAGGCGATTTCCGAAATCGGCGTCGACGAAAAGAAGAAATCGACGAAGCCTTCGGTCCCGTAGACAAGGCCCCGATAGGCGGCCATGCCGGCCTCCGACAATTTTTCGGCGGCTTCCAGGAACTCCGGCGCCGGCGTCTTATGTGCGGACAGCAGCGTCGCCTCCAGCGTCGCCGCGACGAGCAGTTCGAGGTTGACGTGGCCGATCTGCGGATTGGCGTATTTCGCCGCGATCACTTCGCCCTGCTCGGTCAGACGGATCTGCCCATTCACCGTGCCAGGCGGCTGCGCCAGAATGGCGTCGTAGCTCGGCCCGCCGCCGCGTCCGACGGTTCCGCCGCGTCCGTGGAAAAGCCGCAGGGCGACGTTCGGCAGTGGGCCGAAAAATTCCGCAAGCGCGGTCGAGGCGCGGTAGAGCTCCCAGATGCTTGTTAGGATGCCGCCGTCCTTGTTGGAGTCGGAGTAGCCGAGCATGACGTCCTGCTGCCCGCCGGAATTGACGACGAGCTTGAGGATGCCGGGCAGGGCGTAAAAATCCTGCATGATCGGCGCGGCGTTGCGCAGATCCTCAATGGTTTCGAAGAGCGGCACGATGATGAGATCGGCGACGACGGCCTGTGTGTCGCGCGGATCGAGCGTGCCCCGCATCAGGCCGCATTCTTTTTGCAGCAGCAGAACTTCAAGGAGGTCGCTCACCGTTTCGGTGTGGCTGATGATGTAATGGCGGATCGCCTCGTCGCCGTAGAGCTGGCGCATCTCCCGCGCGCGCTCCATGATCGTCAATTCGCTCGTGGCGCGGTCGCTGTATGTCGCGCCCGGCAGGCGCACCGGCCGCGGATCGTTGAGCAGCCTCAGCAGCAGCTGCTGCTTTTCGGCTTCCGGGAGCGCGGCGTAATCGTCGACGACGCGGGCGACGCCGAGAAGCTCGGCGATGGTCTCCTCGTGCCGGTCGGAGCTTTGCCGCAAATCGAGCGTCGCAAGGTGAAAGCCGAAGACTTCGACGGCGCGGATCAGCGGCTCGAGCCGTTGCGTGGCGATGACCTCGCTGTGATGCACGCGAAGCGATTCATCGATGGTGACGAGATCGGCGAGCAGCGCCCATGAATTGGCGTAGGGCTCGCCCGGCGCCACGGCGTGGCGCGCCGCCTGGCCGCCGGTCAGCTTCTCCAGCGTGCCGGCAAGGCGCGAATAGACGCCGATGAGGGCGCGGCGATAGGGCTCGTCGTCACGATGCGGATTGTCGTCGCCCGAGCGGGCCGCAAGGGCTTCCAGCGCCTTGGTGCAGCCGGCGTACCGCCGCGAGATTGAAAGCTCGGCGCCAAGCTCATGCACTTCGACGAGATAGAAGCGCAGCGCCGTTTCGCATTGCATGCGCATGGCGGTCGAGAGCGACTCCGCCATGACGTTCGGATTGCCGTCGCGGTCGCCGCCGACCCAGGCGCCCATGCGCAGGAACGGCGGCACGCGCAGTCCGTCGAGACGCTGTTCGATGTCGGCGTAAAGGCGCGGGATCTCGCGCAAAAAGGTGCTGCGATAATAGCTCAGCGTATTCTCGATTTCGTCGCGCACGGTCAAACGCGAATGACGCAACAGCTCGGTCTGCCAGAGCTGGGAGACGCGGGCGCGAAGCTGCATCTCGTTTTGCGCGCGCTCGGCCTTGCCGCGCATATGTTCGCGCGCGGCGAGCAGCGTGAAGATCGCGTGTTCGGCGTCGAGCAGGCTTTTGCGGCGCACTTCCGTCGGATGCGCGGTCAGCACCGGCGAAATCCAGCCGCGCGCCAGCGCCTGGGCGATCTTGCCGGCGCCGACGGCGGCCTTGCGCAGACGCGCGAAGGTCGTGGCGAGGCTCGGCGCGCCGGTGAAGGCGCCGCTCGCCTGGGCGCGGGCGCGCTGCTGCAGCGGATGCAAATCTTCGGCGATATTGGCAAGATGCGAGAAATAGCTGAAGGCGCGGATCACGGTGCGCGCCTCTTCCGCCGTCAGCGCGCGCAGCAGCGCGTCGAGATTCCTGTCGGCTTCGGCGTCCCCGTTGCGGCTGGCGGCGACCGAGAGCCGCCGGATCGTCTCGATGCGCTCGAAGGCCGTGGGGCCCTCATGTTCGCGAACGGCGTCGCCGAGCAGGCGCCCGAGAAGGCGAATGTCGTCAATGAGGGATTCGTCGCCCTTCAAGGCTTCGGGATCGGCGCCCGCCGCCGGAGCGGTCGTCACGAGCTTTTCCTGCGCCTGCGCTTCAAGCTGCATACTATCGCGACCTTTGAAACTTTCCGCGCCTCAGGGCGCGTCCAGGGCAGCTATAGCAGGCTTCGCACGCCTTTTCGACGCGTCTGGCCTTCGGCGCGTTTTTCGACCGTCGCGCGCCGGCTTCTAAAAGCCGAAGAAATCCGGCTCTTCGCCGTGATACTTACGAAAATCGGTGGGAGTTAGCTGCTTTCGGCAAGATCGGGACAGATACGGCATATACCGCTTGAGGCAATTCTCCATCTCGAAAATGAAGACGGTGTTGCCGCCGCAGAAGCGGTAAGCGTCGGAGGCGCAGGCGTCCTGCTCGACCGCCATATCGTCGGCCGTGTTGCCTGCCCAGGTGTTCACGGCGAGCGCAGGCGTAGCGCCGCTCATCGCGCATAGCAGCGCAATTAATATGGTTTTTTGCACGGGAGCCTCGCCGCCAACAGTGACCGCAACTTCCAACGCCAAAACTGCGTCAAGCGGGACAGTTTGACAAGAGCGGATGCGCTTGCCGTCGCGCCCGAGGCCGCGGCACTTGTTCGAGGCGGCTCTGCCGCTTATAGACGTCGGCGACGATGCGATCCGCCTAATCTCCGCAATTTGCGGCGCTAATGGTCAAAGCCATGCTCGATACAACCGAAATTCTTATCTTCGCCGGGGTCGGCCTGGTCTTTGCGGTGGGCCTCCTCGCGTTCTGCAAATGGTCGGGCGCGGCCGTCCAGCGGATCGCCGCCTATGCGCTGATCGCGCTGTGCTTCCTATACGTCGGCTTCGCCTTCCGCGCTGAGGAGCCGGGCCCCTGGGTCGGCTTTGAAATGACCGGCGTCGCCGTCTTCGGCACGCTCGCCGGCATGTCGATCATCGGCTCGCCCTGGTGGGTCGTCGCGGGCCTCGCGCTGCATCCGCTCTATGCGATTTACTTTCACTATATCGGCGCCGCCTCGCAATTCGCCCCCGCGCCCTTCGTGGTCGCCAATGCGGCCTTCGACGTCGCGATGGCGCTTTTCGTCGCTTATGCCGCATTGCGCGGCGGGCGCAAGAGCGTGACGCGCGCCGAGGACACGTCCGAGAAGGAGGCGCCGCAGCGCAGACTCGCAGCGCGTTCCCAGCATCGTTCGCAAAGCCGCGACGCCGGAGGTCCGGCGTGAACGCTCCCACGGACTTCTCCTTACGCTATGACTGGGGCGTCGAAGAGATCGTCGCCATTCATGATCAGCCGCTGCTCGATCTCGTCGCGCAGGCGAACGCCGTTCATCGCCGCTTTCACGACGTCAATGACGTGCAGAAGGCGGCGCTGCTGTCGATCAAGACCGGCGGCTGTCCGGAAGACTGCTCCTATTGCCCGCAATCGGCGCATCACCGTGAAGTGAAGCTCGACCGCGTCGATCTCTTGGAGACGGCGGAGGTCCTCGGCGCCGCAAAGACCGCCCGAGAGGCCGGCGCCGATCGCTTCTGCATGGGCGCCGCCTGGCGCTCCGCGCCCGAGGGCAAGCGCTTCGACGCCGTGCTCGACATGGTGCGCGGCGTGCGCGCGCTCGGCATGGAGGCCTGCGTCACGCTTGGCATGATCAACGAGTCGCAAGCGAAGCGCCTGGTCGACGCCGGACTCACCGCCTACAATCACAATCTCGACACCGGACCGGAATTCTACAACGAGATCATCACCACCCGCACCTATCAGGACCGTCTCGACACGCTCAAGGCCGTGCGCGGCGCGGGGCTGGAGATGTGCTGCGGCGGCATTATCGGCATGGGCGAAAGCGTGAAAGATCGCGCCGGCATGTTGCAGACGCTGGCGTCTTTCGATCCGCATCCGGAAAGCGTGCCGATCAACGCGCTGGTCGCCGTCGAAGGCACGCCGCTCGCCGGGCGCGCGCAGATCGACCCGCTCGATCTCGTGCGCATGATCGCGACGACGCGCATCGTCATGCCGAAGGCGCGGGTGCGGCTCTCGGCCGGCCGCTCGTCGCTGTCGCGCGAAGCGCAAATTCTCTGCCTGGTCGCTGGCGCCAATTCGATCTTCTACGGCGAGAAGCTGCTGACGACGGGCAACGCCGGCGTCAATGAAGACGATGCGCTCTTCGCCGCTCTTGCGGCGCGCGAGGGGCGGGCGCCCACCGCGCCTTAAGAGTCCTCGGCCGGGCCGAAAATCGCCTCGAAATTCCTGCGCAGCGCGGCGTCGACGGCAGACATGTCCGCCGCCACGCCGAGGTCCGCGAGGCTCGTGACGCCAAGGTGGGCGTCACGCACGCCGCAAGGCGCGATGCCGGAAAAATGCGTCAGATCCGGCGCGACATTGAGCGCGATCCCGTGGAAGCTCACCCATTGCCGCAGGCGCACGCCGATGGCGGCGATCTTGTCTTCCGCCATTTCGCCGCCCGGTCCCTTGGTCTTCTCCGGCCGCTCGACCCAGACGCCAACGCGCCCGGCACGCCGCTCGCTCGTGACGCCGAAATCGGCGAGCGTCGCGATGATCCATGATTCAAGCGCGCAGACGAAAGCGCGCACGTCGCGTTGGCGTCGCGAAAGATCGAGCATGACGTAAGCGACGCGCTGCTTGGGCCCGTGATAGGTGAATTGTCCGCCGCGTCCGGTGCGATAGACGGGAAAGCGCGCCTCGAGCAGATCCTGCTCTTTCGCCGAGGAGCCGCCGGTGTAGATTGACGGATGCTGCAGCAGCCAGACGCATTCGCGCGCCTCGCCCGAGGCGATGGCCGCGGCGCGCGCCTCCATAAAAGCCACCGCCTCCTCATAGGGGACGAGATCGTCGCTGACGCGCCATTCGACCGGCGGCGCGCCAGGGCGCAGACGCATGACGGCGTCTAGGGAGCCGTGAGAAGGCGGACAAGGCGTTTCAGTCATTCGGCCGAACGAAGCCCATCAAGCGCGGCGAGACGCACGTTCCGGCGAAACTGAATCTCGGCGATTGCTTCACGCCTAGAGCGTTTCGCGAGCAGCCTCTGTATAAGTGCAAGAATTTCTCGAAAAGCGACCGTAACAACCGCGTTGAATTGGATGTCTGGTCGCGGCTCAGCTTCAATTCTATCCCCTTGTTCATTCACGCGCCGGTCGCAACTGCGTGCAATGATTAGCGCAAAGCAGGAGAACGCAATGGTTTACTTGTTCGAGTTTTTCGCAATCGACGCCGCCGGCCAACGCCTTTCTCTAAATGCGACGAAACGTCGTGTAAAGACGGCGGCGCTCGCGGACGACTATGGGCAAACAATGATGCGCGATGTCTTCTATGACAATCAAAAGGCCACCATCTGCGTCATTAAGGATCAAGTGGGGCATACGATTCGTGAAGTGCTTGCGAACGCCTGAACGTCACAAAAGAGCAGTTCGTCCCGCCAAGGCGATCGGCGCGCCGCAATGTAATGCGCGTCCTTACGAGCAAAGAGCGGGCGGTTAGGCGTTCGCCGCTTGTCATCTGGGAGCCGATTTGTTAGACGCAGCGCGCCGGCGCTTCGCGTTAAGCGGAGCGTCCTTGCGGCCGTGGCGGAATTGGTAGACGCGCTTTCGAGTCCTCTCGGCCGCACCAAGGTTAGCGCCATAAAAGCGCCCCGAGTCCGCGCGGCCGATTGCGGCGCCGCAGCGGGCAAACATCAGCCACATTCCCCATTGCAATATCGTTGCGCTGGCGCTTGGTCAGTGCAAGCCGCCTGCTCGATCTTCGCAAATGAGCGCGCCGCGCGCCTTGTGCGCAGACGCGAGGCGTTCGACGCCGCTCTTTGGTTCGACGGCGCCCGGAGAGGGAAGCATGGCTGTGTCGTTAAGAGACCGCAGGCCGCCGCCAAAGGCCGACACTATCGAGACGCGCGCCCGCTATGCCTGGCATGATATCGAAGGCGATTGGCGCGCGGCGTCGCCGCGGCCGGCGGGTTCGCGCCGCCAGTCCTACGCAACGGCGTCCGATCGCAACTTCGAAAGGGTCGAGCGCTTCTTCTACATTGGCGCCGCCGCGCTAGTCGTCATCGGCACCGCCATCGTCGTCGGCTCCGCCTTCTGGGGCGAACTTCCGCAAAATGGCGATCCCGCAGATTCAATGGCGCCTCAAAAAATAGCGCCTCCCGCGCCGCGCGGGGCGCCGAGCCAAGCGCATCCTGGGGCGCCGGCCGCCAATTTGCGATCGCATGAACAGCCGCTCTCGATCATCGCCGGACCGGTGGGGCCGACAGCGACGCCAGAACGCGCCGCGTCGGCGCAGGACGGCGCGGAATCGGCGCCGGGCGCCCAAACGTCGAACCCTCTCGCGGCATCCATCGCGAACCTCGACCTCGAGCCGGAATTTCTCAGCGACGGCATCGCGGGAAAGCGCAGATCGGCGCGCCGCGGCGCGGACGATAGCGCGTCGGCGACGGCGAACGTCGCGGCTGAACAGGAGCCGCCCGCGTCCGAAGCGCGAACCGGCAAATGCTACGTCAGGATTTCGGGACGCGTGGTCAACAGCGGCGTCTGTCAGATCTCGCGAAAAGGCGGCGCGGTGATCTTCCAATATTCCGGTCAGACGCTGACGCTTTCTCCGGCCAGGGGAAAAGCCTGGTCTGCGGCGCTCGGCGGCAAAACTCTCGGAAACGTTTACAAGAGCGGATCCTGCTGGGGGTCAAAGAGCACATATATCTGCGATCGCGGGTAGGCGGCGCCTCGCGCAGCCTTAGAACGCGCTTCCCGATCACATTGCGCTAAGGCTCGCCGGATTTCGGCGGCTCTTGCGCGCCATGCTCATGCTCATGCGGCGCCTGCCTGGCCTTTGGTCCAAGGGTTTTGGCGATGATCGGCTCCGTCGTCGATGTCCAATCCGAACCGGCGGCGACGATCGGGGTCGGCGCGTCGCCCGGAACCATGTGGACGAGCGAATAGCCGCGCTTTTTCAGTTCGCGCAGAAATTCCGGCAGCATCTGCGCGGTGATCCCTTGCGAATCGTGGAAGAGCACGATGCCTTTGCGGTTCTTTTCAAGCCGCGACAGCACGAGATCAAGTTCGGCCTTGGGCGTCATATGCGACCAGTCCGAGGCCCACAAATCCGAGCCGAAGATCGTGTAGCCGCGCGCCGTGAGGTCGGCGACGAGCGCGGGCGTATCGGCGAAGCCGGGAAAGCGGAAGAAGGGCGCGGCCGTCGCGCCGAGCGCCTTGTTCACGGCGGCGATCCCCTTGTCGATGTCGGCCTTGGCGGCGTCCTCGCTCATCAGCCTCAGGGTCTTGTCCGGATGGCTGTAGGAATGGTGAGCGATGGTATGGCCGTCCGCGGCGGCGCGCTTCACCAGTGCAGGCAGGCCTTCCGCATTCCGGCCGATCAGAAAGAAGGTCACGCGTGCGCATTCCTTGGCGAGCGCGTCGAGCACTTGCGGCGTTGGAGACGCCGGTCCGTCATCGAACGTCAGCACCACCTCATGGTCGCGCAAATCGAGCGTGCGCGGATAGCTTTGCAGGCCGACCGCCGTTCCCTTGGAGCGGTCGACTTCGATGATTCGCGACACGCCAAGCGCGTCGGGTCCGCAGGTCCGTTCCACGGCGGCGGCGTCGCGCGGGGCGTTAGAAACGCTGGCGGCGGACAAAACCCCCAGCAAGAGCGCGAACCGCTGGAGGGGCGCGGCGACTGTCGCTTTAGATCTTTTCAGCAATAGAAAAATGGCTGTCATGACGGTTGCCGGTTTGATTTCTCGCGCCCCCGGGTTAAGAGCGCGACCATAATATAGCGCGGGACCGCCTATGCCGCTCGATCATGAAGATACGGCGACCCCCGCCGAGGACTTCCGCGACGGCGGAGAGGCGTCTCTCAGCCGGGAATTCGTTCTCGA